>JBFXEJ010000202.1:0-2647 GCA_050180235.1 Desulfococcaceae bacterium | reverse complement strand
GGCGGGCCAATTTTTCCGCTGTGAGCATAATCTTTTCATCTCCGTTTCTGCTGATTGTAAAATTTCAGAGATAAATATCATAAATTCCCTTTTCAGTCAAATTTTTAAGTTTTGCAGGAGGTCTATTCAGATAGTCTTCCGGCTTTTCACCTTTGCCATAGCCTCTGGTATGGGAAGTCAGTTCATCGTCATGATGGGATATGAACTGTTTTCTTGCACGGCTTCGGTTTTCATTCAGAAAAGCAAGAACATGCTGTTTGCCTTTGAGAATCTCCCGGACTTCGGGAATGCTTTTTCCCCTGAAAGCCTGAATAAAAGATTCAGGTGTCTGCCCTTCGGCAATTTTTTCAAATTCTTTTCGGGCGTCCTCATCCAGTTGCCGGGCTTTTTGAAGCATTTTTGCGACAATCTGCTCCATATGACGTTTCTGAACCGTTTCACCTGCCTGTTTTGCCTGCATGTCAGCAAGTTCATCAGAAAGCATCCGCAGAGTGATTTCAGGTTTCGGCGTAACCGGTTTCATATTGGTGACAGGTTCAAGAGCCGCATAAAGTCCGACAGCATCGAAAATCCGGAACCGGGATTTTTTTATCCGCTCGCAGAGCCGGGTGGCCCGTCCCATCATCTGTTCATACAGAATTCTGGAACGGACACGGCGGAGAAACACAATATTGCAGATTTCCGGCACATCCACGCCCGTGGTCAGCAGATCAACGGTTACGGCAATATTCGGATATTTTTCATTTTTGAAGCGTTTAATCATTTCCAGTTGTTTATCAATGCTTCCCGTGATTTTTTCAATTGCCTCATCATGGGTTTCCATACCCACAGCCGCAAATTTTTTTTTCAAAATCCGGACAATCATATCTGCATGATCATCTCCTGCTGCAAAAATCAGGGTTTTTTCATCACCTTCGGGATCAAGTTCTTTCACCAGAACCTTTGCAACGGTTTCATTGAATTTTTCCGTAATGACCATTTTATTGAAATGATCAATTTCCAGACAAAGATCATCCGGAATATCCGTAAGATTGGTGACTGTTCCGGTAGCAGAATCATACACCGGAACAGTTTCCCCTTTTTTCCATTTGATTCCGTCCCGTGCAAGCCGGGTTTCTATCTGGTGCGGCGGTTCATGATCAATAAGCCATCCGTCAAGAACTGCATCCCGGTACTGATAACTGAACACCGGATAACCGAAGATTTCTGCTGTATGCGGCGCGGGCGTTGCCGTGAGTCCGATTTTGACTGCATCAAAATATTCCAGTACCATGCGGTATTTGCTGATATAATCCGCCTCATCCCGAAATTCCAGTTCAATTTCTCCCAGTTCTTTGTCCAGAGTGTAACCCCGGTGTGCTTCATCCACAAGGATACAGTCATACCGATCCACTGTGGGAAAATCCTTATCATCCGGGGGGAACATAATGCGCCGGATCATGCCCTGAACAGTGGAAATATGAACACGGGTGGTTTCTTCCGGCACAGCGGTTTTCATACTCTGCATATCAAATATTTCGTTAAACGTGTGCAGGTCTTCCATCACGGCTTCTTTAAACGCATCTTCTGCCTGTTCTCCCAGAGCATTACGGTCAACCAGAAACAGAATGCGGTTAAACCGCTCTGCTTTGATCAGCCGGTATATCAGACCGATGGCCGTGCGTGTTTTTCCGGTTCCGGTTGCCATTGCCAGAAGAATCTGACGTTTGTTCTGCTCCAGAGCATGTTCAATGCTTTCAATGGCTTTGATCTGATAATCCCGCAGTCCCAGATAGTCAAAAGGCTCTTTTTTCAATCTGATTTCCGATACATCCTGATCTTTTCTGAACAAATCCAGCAGCCCTCTGGGAGAATGCCAGGCCGGAAGCACCCGCGGATGATTGGCAGGTCTTCGGACATCCAAAAACCAGATACCGGATTTATGCTCCAACTGTTTCAGATAAGGCCGTCCGTTGGTGGCAAAAAGAAATGGCACTCTGAATTTTTCCCACGGCCCTCCGATAAAGGATTCATCTCCTTTGATTTCAATATCCTGTGCATACCGTTTTGCCTGCAGCAAATCGGAAACCGCATCTTTTTCTTTTCTCTTTGCCTCCACAATGCCGATCAGGTGATGATTGACAAACAGGGCATAATCAGCATGGCCTGAGGCAGTGGGCCATTCGGCAATGGCTTTGCAGGTTCCGTTTTCAGGTCTTGCGCCTTTGGAATACCGCAGATTCGCGGTATCTGCTTCCCAGCCTGCTGCTTTCAACTGTTCATCAATCAGATACCGGGTTTCGGCTTCACTGAGTTTTATATTTTTTGCTGCCGCGAATGAGCGTTTGCGCCGATTTTTCAGTTCTTTTTCAGATACCTCCCGGTTTTTCACTTCATCAAGAACATGCTGAAACTGTCTGATTTCTTCTTCCAGTTTTTCAGAACGCTCCTGAAGAGATTTGTTGATTTCAGCAAGCTGATTCACATCATAGCTTACAGGTTCCGGCATCTTGAATTCGGGCGGTTTGCATATGCCATCTCCCTTACTACCGGACAAAAATATTATATTATTTATAATTACAATAAATTAAAGTTTATTTGTCAAATCCTGTTTTTTATGTTAAATTCTGCTCCTCAAATTTAAACATTGTGAGGAGGAGAAAAATGA
>JBFXEJ010000201.1:0-2890 GCA_050180235.1 Desulfococcaceae bacterium | reverse complement strand
CAGTGTTCAGAAATATTGCAATAAACATTGTTCGCGGAAACGGTTTTGACTCTGTCAAAAACGCATCAGTCCACTTTGCTGGCAATATCAGAAAACTTCTGAAAATTATGAGAACTTAACAGCCCTGCCTCCTGAGAGGGGGCAGATGGTGTTTAATAAGTATGTTTTCAATGGCGAATCGGTTAAACTGTATCTGTCAGTAGCGACTGTTATCAAAGTCAAGCAGTTTTTGGGTTCCAGACCTGATTATTCTTAACCATGGCATTGAGGATAACCAGGATTTTTCTCATACAGGCTATAACCGCGACCATCTTATTTTTACCTTTTTTAATCAGTCGGTTGTAGAAATCACGGATGACCGGATTATGCTGTATTGCTACAAGAGTGGGCATGTAAAGCAGGGTTATGACTTCACACCGCCCGCCTCCGGTCATTCGTTTTCCCCGGAAATGACCGCTGTCGCGGTTTACCGGTGCCGTACCTGTAAGGGATGCGATACTCCCTCTGTTCAGGGTTCCGATTTCAGTCAGTTTGCTTATCAGACCGGAGGCCGTGCGTTCTCCGATACCTTTGAAAGATTAGACCTCCTGCAAAACTGGGGTTGACACACCATTCCTCCTGAGTTAAACAGATTTTTAAAAATATTCCGGCTACAGAAGGACAGAATGCCCACTTTTGAAAAACTGGCCCGTTATCCGAAAATTTTTTCCCGTCTGACAGGAGTCAGTAGACCTCTTGCAAAAGTCAATTTTAATCCAATAAAATCAAAGGTGCAACTCCCAGTTTTGCAAGAGGTCTAGTATTGATCTTTTTTCTGAAATGACCGAAAAAATCCGCCCCCTGCGGGATATCCGCCGGGACAGTTTTGATGAAGGGGGCAGAAATTACAGTCTTCCGGAACCGGAGGATCATCTTCCGGTCCTGCTCATTTATTACCGGTGTTATGTGACATATGTCTTTACGGGGTTCCTTTCTGACGTCAATGAGACAACGGTGATCCGTTCCGTGAAAAGGATTGAACGCATTGCAGCAAAAGTCATTCATATTAAGAAAAACAGACAGATTTCCCTGGAGGAAGCCGGATTTCTTATTAATGATGTGACGGAACAGACCGTGCAGTGTCCCGAAAAAAAACAGAAAAAATATTGCAGCGGAAAGAAAAAACGCCATACGCACAAAGTTGGAATCACCGTCTGTGAAAAAGAAAAAATCCGTTCCGTATCCGGCACACATCCCGGAAAAGTTCATGATTTCAGCATTTGCAAATCAGGAAAAAAACAGACACAGATTTCCGGGTGTTCCGGAAAAGGGGGACAGCGGTTACCGGGGAATACACAAAATCAAAAAAATGCTGAAATTCCTTATAAAAAGCCCAAAGGCGGTCATCTGACCGGAGAACAGAAGGCATTTAACCGCAGTCTTTCAAAAAAACGCATAAAGGTGGAAAATGTCATAAGAGAAATAAAAATATTAAAAATAATATCAGATATTTACAGAAACAGGCACAGGGGGCATAATATAAAAATGAACATTGCTGCCGGAATTGTGAATATGAAAACAGAAAAAAGACTGCTGCGGAACGCCGCATAAGTCAAAAGAAAAAAGCCGGAGAGTTTTCATACAGAATTCCGTCTGAATTTTTCAGTTTTGCAGGAGGTCTAGTACTCTGTCAAGGTTGATTTTGTGAGTTGAAAAGTATAAAATGATTTTCCGTTTATAGATATAAAAATACACTTTGCGGAGGATCATAATGAACAGGAAATATATTGTGCGTCTGAGCGGTGAAGAACGTAAATTTCTGACTGATATAATTGCAAAAGGGAAAACTGCCGCATATAAAATCAGACATGCGCATATTCTTCTGAAAACTGACGCAGACGGTCCTGACTGGACGGACGGACAAATTGCGGAAGCTTTTTCAGCGCATAAAAATACAGTTTCAGGAGTCCGGCAGAGACTGGTTGAAGAAGGTGTTGAATCCGCCCTGAACCGTAAAAAACAGGAAAATTCCCGGCAGATGCCGAAGTTTGACGGAGAAAAGGAGGCAAAAGTGATCGCTCTCAGATGCGGCAATCCTCCGGCGGGATATGCCCGATGGACATTACGGCTGCTGGCTGACAGGGTTGCTGAACTGGGAATTTGTGATTCGGTTTCCCATGAGACCGTGAGACAGACTTTAAAAAAAATGAGTTGAAACCCCATCTTCGCAGGTGCCGGGTTATTCCTCCCGGGCAGAATGCCGGATTTGTGGCAAACATGGAAGATGTGCCTGATGTGTACTGTCTTCCGTATGATCCTGAGATTCCTGCGGTTTGTATGGATGAGCAGCCCGTTCAGCCTATCGGGGAAACAAGGAGGATAATTCCAGCTGAACCCGGGAAACCGCAGAGGGAGGATTATGAATATGAACGCAAAGGAACGGCTGAGATATTTATGTTCACCGAACCGCTGAACAGTAAACGTCATGTGAGTGTGAGAGAACACAGAACGGCAAAGGACTGGGCGCAGGAGGTCAGAGACCTTGTTGAAAACCGCTACCCCGATGCGGATTAGATCCGACTTGTCTGTGATAATCTGAATACTCATAAAACCGCTTCTTTTTATGAGGCATTTCCGCCTGAAGAGGCCAAAAAGCTGATAAACCGTCCTGAAATTTATGGTGGTGGGTCAAATCCATTGATTTTTGATTCATAATCTGATACAGTTCGTTTATGAAACAATATATTAAAATAATATGCAGACACTGCGGAAGCGATGATCCTGCAAAAAACGGTCACAGTGAAAACGGCAAACAGCGTTACCGCTGTAATAATTGTAAAAAAAGCTTTCAGACTGAATATCGTTATAATGCCTGGCAGCCGGGAGTGAAAGATCAGACTGAAACACAGAC
>JBFXEJ010000200.1:0-3067 GCA_050180235.1 Desulfococcaceae bacterium | reverse complement strand
TGTGTCAGAATAACATATAATCAAAAATAAATCAATCAAAATAAACAACTTGCATATTATTTCAGTATAAATAACAATATAACAATCTGACATTTAACAAGATATGATTAATGTAAAGAAACTTTAGTAAAGATCATACGCGATCAGGCGGGAACTGGAAACAAACATGGCCTTGCCTTTGACTGTTGCCCCTTCTGCCACCCGTTTTTCATAATGCTGCACAAAATCTTCGGCTATGGCCTGAATCCGATCCGGATTTCCGAGAATCACATTCATCTTTGCATTGGCTTTTTTGCTTTCCTCTATCTGATATTCGCTGGCACCGGCCTCTGCACACTGCGCGTAATAGTCTTCAATCTCCTGCAGTTTGCTGTTATCCAGCAGCACTTTTGCAGCCCGGCCTTCATAAACAATGGGAACCGTGATTTCATCTTTCACAGATTCTATCATGGTATAGGCATCCACCACCGCGCCAAATACATCCAGAGTGGCATCAATGGGCGTGCCGGTAAATCCCACATAAGTGGCTTTGGGAATGGAATCATGGAGATATTTGGCAAATCCGAAACTGCGCTCCACCCCGTTTTCCGTAATCCGCACTTTCTGATCCAGATTGACCTGACTGCGGTGCGCCTCGTCAGAAATGCAGATTACATTGCTGCGATCCGTAAGCAGTTCCGTATCTTCTGTAAATTTGTGGATAGTGGTCAGAAAAACTCCGCCGCTGCTGCGTCCTTTGAGCAGATCCCGCAGATGCTCACGGGATTCTGCATTGATGACTGCATCATCGCCGATAAATCCTTTGGCATTGGTAAACAGGGCAGAAAGCTGGTCATCCAAATCAGTTCTGTCTGTAATCAGCACAATGGTGGGGCTGGAAAAATCCAGACTTTTCATCAGCACCCGGGTGAGAAAAAGCATGGTAAAACTTTTGCCGCAGCCTGTGGCCCCAAAATAGGTTCCGCCTTTTCCATCTCCTTCAGGTCTCCGGTGTTTCCGTATGTTTTCACAGAGTTTCACAGCCGCGTAATACTGGGGATAGCGGCAGAAGATTTTTTCATTTTTTGCGGATGTGTCAGGAAAAAAGATGAAATTGCGTATAATATCCCGCAGGCGCACAGGGTGGAAAAGTCCTTTTATCATGGTGTAAAGGGAGTCTATGCCATGTTTTTCAACAGGATCATTTCCATCGGTTCTGCGCCATGAGTAGAAAAATTCATAAGGCGCAAAAAATGATCCGGTTTTGCTGTTCACGCCGTCACTGATAACGCAGAAGGCATTGTATTTGAAGAGTTCGGGAATATCCCGGCGGTAACGCACAGTCAGTTGCACATAGGCATCGTGGATGGTGGTTTCTTCCCGAATCGCGCTTTTGAATTCAAACACCACCAGAGGCAGGCCGTTGATGTAAAGAACGGCATCCGGAATACGCAGTTCATATCCGCTGATTTCAGGCTGATTCACGATTCTGAAAATATTGCTGCCTGTTGTGTAAGCAGGGGATTCATCGGCCAGAACAGTGGGCAGTTTACCGGTTTCGGGAATGCGGAAATCTGCGAGATCAGAATAATCAATAAGCTGAATATACAAATCTTTCTGGCTCCGGTCTTCCCGTTTGAGCAGAAAACCGTCCGAGACCATTTTCATGATGGTTTTGTTGCTTTCATACAAATCAGAAGCGGAAAAGAGTTCCAGTCTGCGGATAATGGAATTAATTTCGCCGGAAGTGATATTGTCTGCCGCATATCGCCGGGAAAGATGGGTTTTCAGGTCTTCTTTGATAAGAACCTCAGAGGGTTCGCGGGGAATATCCTGACCTTTGAAATGTGGATAGCCCTGTGATTGCAGGAGTTGAAGAATTGCTTTTTCCAATTTTTCTTCTGTGAATTTCATAGGGCAGCCTCCGCCAGTTTTTCGGCTTCCGGGATGCGGATTTGACCGGAGAGGAGTTTGGGGAGAAGGGTGTCGCGGAGGTGGGAAAGAGTTTTTATTGACAGCAAATTTTCATACCATTTATCAAAGAATATGCCGACATATGTATTGAAAGACTGAATTATTGAGTTCGGGCAGTCAATCACATATAATCTTTTCATATCTTGAATTGTAACATGTCCAAGCCCGGTAGTTTGTTTATCTCTTGCTATTTCTGCAAATACAGGACGTAATGCTTTGAGTTGATAATATATGAAATTTCTATCTTTTTCATGCTTTAGGGAAACTTTGAAAATGTGTTGATTTAACCAGCCGGGGCCGCCTGTCCATACAAAAGTATCTATGGATGTATCTGGATTGCCTGACCATGAAAAAAGAATATTTCCATTTTTTATTAGATACTTATCTGCCAATTCAGTTTTGGTAAATTTTGTCTGACCGGAAATGCCGTTTTTTATTTCTGCAATTTTAACAACAGGCAGGGCATCCGGTTCACTTGTAAAATGGAAAGATTTATAAGCAGCTCCATTGATATAATTTGCTATTTTGTAAAGAGATTTAAACTTCCACCCCTTCGGAATCCACCCCATTTCTTCAGTATGTTCAAATTCACTTGGAAAGAGTCGGCTGATTTCTTCGGGCAGGATTTTCCGTGCATCTCCGAGGGATTCACGCACAGCGGCTTTTTCTTGCAATTCTTCGGGAATTTCATTTCCCGCAGCAAGGGCCTTGTCAATCACGGGATCAAAATCCACAAACCAGCTTTTGAACATGGCCTGTGCCATAGCTTCCAGAGTTTCGTTCATTTTGCGGTTGAGTTCAATTTTGTCGTCCAAAGAGCCGAGGATGTGGGCGATGGAGCGTTGTTCGGGGAGAGATGGTAAATTTATTTTTAATTCTTCTATATCACTTGGTTTTATCGAAGGATATGCTGAGGTGCTGTGTTCCCCTATAGTCTGTAATTTTTCAATAATTTCAGATTGAACCAGAAACCAATAGACAAAATTTGGGTAGTGCTACACAAGTAATGCTGAATTGAATTTCCAGATAAAATAACGGATTGAGCGTATATGATTATCATCTTTTTTGGAAAAGGAAAGAGTCTTTCTTACCAGCCGCGAAACGCGCTGCCGGA
>JBFXEJ010000199.1:0-3325 GCA_050180235.1 Desulfococcaceae bacterium | reverse complement strand
ACGTACAAAACGGGCACAAATTACGAACAGAAGACGTACACTGGCATTTAACCGCCTGAATATATTAAACACAGCGGATTACTTCTAATCCGTAGGCCGCACGTTCGAATCGTGCCGGGCGCGCCACTGAAATAAAGGGGCTGCGGTTTTTCCGCAGCCCTTTTCTGTTCGGTTTTCAGGGAAAAATGACGTACAAATGACGTACACCGGTATTTTTTTTGACTGTTATACCTATTCTCCATTGATTTTATACAATATAGTCAGTTTTTCCGAGGTTCAGCGTGCGTGTGCAAAAAACCGCTCCGCTTAATTTTTGCACTCCTCCGGATCAGTATCAAGTCAATGGCGAATTGGTATTATAACTTATTTTATTATGAGAAATAAGAAGCGGAAAATATGACAAACCTGCCGTGCAGAATATGCGGAAGCGGGAATATACGTAAAAACTGAAAACAGGGCCGGGGCGCAGAAATATCACTGCAGGGCCTTCAGTTTTTACGGCACTCCTGTGACACAGGAAGAAAAACAGAAGAGGTTACGGAAAAACTTCTTTACGGGAGGATGTCAAATGCGGGGGGATCGCACGTTCACTCTCTGCAAGTCGTATAAGACTGAAAATGTTGTAAAAACAGATGTTTTTAATGTTTTCAAAAAAATAAAGGTGCAGAGCCTCATCCAGGCTCGGTTCCGGGTACTGAAAAATCTGTAACTGTATTTTAAAACAGCGGGCTTTTGCCCGCTGTTTTGCTTTCATAATGCCATTCACAGATAAAACAGAAAAACCTCTGTATACTCTGCGGGAAATTTCCGGAATGCTGTCAGTCAGAACTTAACCTCCTCCGGCAGTTCAGAAATCCGGCAGTAAAATGTTCTGTTTGATAATAAAAAAAAATATGGTATAGAGCAGTGATTCAGCAGACAATGCCCCAAAACTCTTAACAAGGGATGGAAACACCGTGCACATCAGATTACTGATCCTTCTGTTTATGATATTTTTTTCAGGCAGCAGTTGTTCCGCTCTCACAGAGGATGCCCTGCAAAAAAGGGAAAAAATCAGGTACGCTGTCAAAGAACAACTGCTGAGCATTTATGACATCCCTTTTTCAGCATATGTCTCCCTGGAAATGTGGGATGAAATTGATTTCATCCTGGAAAACACCCATCAGAACATGGTGAAATACAGACTGCCGGAGATATATTACAGCCGCCCCTTTGCGGTGGACGGGCAGATATGGGTATTTGAGAACAGAGAAAGAGGCACAGGGGAGATTCATGTTTTTGACGCGGACAGTCTGAAACTGCTCCGCACCCTGAAAAATGATGATTTTTCCCGCTATGAGGGCGGAATTAGGATGGTTTCGGGCAGCCGCATCATTTCCGGAGGTTCGGATCTGGATGTGGATACCGCTGTGATATGGGATATCCGAAGCAGTAAGATCACCAGCCTGAAACTGAAGGAGGGACATTATGTTGGATCAGCCGCTGCAGACGGAGATATTCTGTATATCGGATCCTGCGGGGGGCTGATTAACGCATGGCAGATGCCGGATCTTTCCTTTGCAGGAATATATGCCAGCAGCACCCAGCCCAATACGGACTGGGAAATATTCAACAGCAAACCCTGCATTACTGCCATAGCTCCGCACAACGACAGCCTGATCGCAGCGGGCGAGAACCATATTTTTGTATGGAACACAAAAAACCGGGCTCTTGTGAAAACATGGGAGAAAATTCTGCCCAATTCCCTGGTCTTTTTTTATAAAGATATTGTAATAGAGTACAAGGATAACCGAATTGCGGTAAAAAATCTGACAGACGGACGGATACTTCACAATATCAGAACCACTGTTCCGGTAGATGATCTGATTGTCACATCAGAGGAATTGCTTCCTGATCAGACCGGGCCTGTGATGATAATTGCACTCCGGCACAACAGGGGTATTCATTTTTATGATTTTAACTCTATGAACCTGCTCAAAGAAACAGATTTTAAAGGAGAAAGCCTGGCTGTTTTCCGGAACCAGATTTTTGCAGGAGATGATCATCATATTTACAAATACAATATCCGTCATAAAATTTCTCCGGCCTGTGAAAAATTTTTGAAAAATATCCGGCCTGAAGAATTGGAACTGACAGCGCCTGTTTACAGGGAACTGCTCCGCCGTTCCCTGCTGTATCCTGATGTTATTGATACAGGATCGCTTTCCCGCAGATTTCTGGAACTGCACAGACTGGAACTCCGTCATACAGTCCGTTATGGAAAAATTGGGGAAAAACAGGATGAGGAAACAGCAGAGAATACTTCCGGCAGAGCAGGACAAAAAGACATTTTCGGATACAAACTTATATACGAAATCCAAAACCGATCCGAAAACGGTGTGTTTCTGCATATGATGTTCCAATGGGGCGGTGAATACGGCAGCCGGGAAAATACAGATACTCCGGAAACCTCTTTGCAGGATGTGTTTTTTATCCCACCCGGAAACGGAAAAGTGACCGGGATCATTACGATGGGAGAAAAAGAACCGGCTACTCTGCTGCTCTATCCTCTGAAAATTGAAACCGCTGATCATGCCTATCATGAGGGACTGGAAAAGGCGATAAGTCAGGACAGCAGGGATGTATCGCTGATTGACACCTACCTGAAAGATCCCCGTGTCAAAAGATGGCATCCTGCTCTGGAACTGCGGAAAAAAGAAATTTCAGCGAGCGGGAAAAAATGATTCTCCGCATGTAATTTAACAAGGCAGAATATCTGCCATGCTGTGTCAACCTCTGTTCAGTCCGCAGGAATTTTTTGTTCATCCGATTCCGTACTGACAGCATAATAAGGTATTCTGCCCGGAGAAATATCCTCACCCTCAGGCCAGCATAATCCGCCTAAAGGATCAACAGCAACTTTCTGAAAGTAACGAAAATTTTTCAGACGCCAGAAAGATTCCCGGTTTGCAATCAGCGGAGTTAAATCCAGATTCAGTTTTTCATCATTTTCCATTGTCACATGAAGCAGGCAGTCTTTGTGAGGCTTGGCTCTCACGGCTTTTATACATGGTGTATTATTTTGAAAGTTCATTCCACATCTCCATTAATTCTGTTTTATTGGAAAGTATGAATTCTTTTATTTTCTTTGTCTGCCGGGGTGGCATCTGCCCGGCAATCATTTCTCCCTCGAAAAAATGCGATTCTGGGCTTAATCTGTTGGTAGTGGGTCAAATCTGTTGATTTTTTATATATGATCTACTATAATATTTATCATGGAGCAATACATAAAAATAATTTGTCGGCATTGCGGAAGTGATGACCCTGTAAAAAACGGTCACAGCGA
>JBFXEJ010000198.1:0-3420 GCA_050180235.1 Desulfococcaceae bacterium | reverse complement strand
AAATCTCGGACACTTCCGGTATAACTTGGAACGACTGGAACATGACTGAGGAAATCACCCGTGTGAACGGCAGTGACAGCAGCCGGTATTTTGTCTGGGGCCTGGATTTATCCCAATCTTTGCAGGGCGCAGGCGGCATCGGCGGACTGCTGAGTATGGCAGACGCAAACGCTTCGTATCATTATCTTTATGATGCCAACGGGAATGTGGGGCAGCTCATAAATACCGCAGACGGAACCATTGCGGCGCATTATGAGTATGACCCATTCGGGAATTTTACCGCCAAATCAGGAGCATATGCCGATGCCAATCCGTTCCGGTTCTCCACCAAATACTTTGATGCGGATACAGGGCTGTATGATTTCGGCTTAAGGGATTATTCGGCGAATCTGGGGAGGTGGACATCAAGAGATCCGATTGGGGAAGATGGCGGACTGAACATTTATGGGTTTGTCGGGAATTCACCAATCAACAAGTGGGACAGACTTGGTTTGATCTGGGGAGAAGTGGTCAGTGGAGCGGGTGCAGGCATACAATACCATGTGAGTGGGCAAATCGTCACAAAAATTAAGGGAATTGAGTTGTATATTTCTGGTTCACCGAATCCGGCAACAACTTACAGGGGGCCAAAAACATCCATTCTGCATGTTTGGAGATCCGGAAACAAAGGGTCTAATCTTCTTCGCCTTGACTTTCATTCATTGCCAACTGGATCTGATACTCCTGGTCAATGGCATTGGAATGTTAATGAATTGGATGTGGCACGTCGCATAGGGATAACTGCAACGGATCATACACCCTCAGCTTTTGCCCGGTACGCAGGTAAAACATTAAAAGTGGTTCGTTATGCAGGTAAAGCTTTCCTGATTGCAGGTATGGCAAATACAGCTTTTAATATATATGCTGCGGAAAACCGTAAACGTCAAATTGTGATTGAGGCAGGTGGCTGGACTGGGGCAATAGCTGGAGCTTGGGCTGGAGGAAAAGTCGGTGCAGCAGGAGGTGGTGCTGTCGGATCATTTTTCGGGGGAGGAGGCGCTGGTCCAGGTGCAATTGTTGGTGGGATAGGTGGTAGTATTGCAGGTGGGGTCAGTGGATTTTTGGCTGGCGAAAATGTAACTGAATATGTATATGACAAGTGGTTTGAGCCTGTATCAATTGAGCAATACACAATTGCCACCTGTCAGGATACAGCCGAAGCTGGAGGAGATATATAGAATGAAGTATCCAATCTTTGCCAATGACTCCATTAAGTTAAGACGGGGGTTTGATGGAAACGAACCGGAGTTTATGAGATTGTTCATTGAAGAAAGCGAAATTGTAAACCACAGTGTCAGTATTGTAGTTAATACCAATTATTCTGATGAGGTTCCGGGTGGGAAGTTTATCAACAAAAGAATTTTTAAGGAATTAAACAGACTGGTTGATGATTTGTCAAACAGAATTGTTCGATACTGTCACTACGTTGATGACAGCACTCCTCAGTTATTTATAGAGGTTGATATGGAGTGGTTGCGGGAAGATGAAATGTATATAATTATTGATGAGAGTGGGGATGAATGGGGGAGGCTGTGCTATTGGGAGATGAATAATTACTTTGGTGGATATTACGGAGAAGATGTTGCCATTTTATTGTCCGTTCCTCAATCTTTTTATGATATTTTCACTGATAAATTGAGGGTGCTTTGCAAAGAGGGTTCCATTTGTTTCAACGAAAATGATGAGGTTATTGCTTCTGTTCCCTCAAAAAAAGGATTTTTTAAAATTTTCGGCAAATAAGGTGCGTTCCCCTCAATGACCGGGCGTAACGCACCGCCGGGGAACCATGATTCACCCGACTGAATGATTTTCATGATTTTTCTGTCACAGCGGACGGGGATTTCCGCACCTACCCGGAGCCTACCCGGAGCCGTGTATGCACTGTGGTATTTCTCAGGTCATGTACGAATCCTGAGGAAACGCCTGTACGGCCAACTTGCACGCCATGCAGTTGACCTCTCCTTCCATCTCTGTTCTGAAGGATGCCTTTTTTATTTCCTCTATCTGTCCACCCTCTCCCGCAGTTCCTTACCGCACTTGAAAAACGGCAGCTTTTTCGGCTTTATCTTCACTTTCTCCACGGTTTTGGGATTCCGGCCTGTATAACCTTTGTATTTCTTCACAAAAAAAGAACACAGCCCCCGGATTTCCGCACGTTCCCCTTTTTTCAGGGCAGCCGGTTCTGTTTTTTTGTTCCCGTTTGACATCCCCTGTTTTTTCCTCTATATTATTAACTGATGATTTAATTAATCAGTTCATATACCGGAGAGATTTATTATGGAAAGAGAACTAGTCACCAAACTCATAGACGCTTTGTCTGCCCGCACACAGTTCGGCAATGTCATGAACCGGGCGGAAAATGAAAACATCCGCTTTCTTGTCAGCCGCCGGGGAAAACCCAAAGTCGTGATTCTCAGTGTTGAGGATTACCTCAGAAACATTATCCGGAAACCCTCAGTTCTGACAGAGATTCAGGCTGATGCTCTCAGCGCGGGTCTGGATGAAATGAGCGATGAGGAAATCAGTGCGGAAATCAGCGCCTGCCGTCAGGCCATGAAAAGATAATTTTTATGCTCAGAACCGTTATTGATACAAATGTCATTGTTTCCGGTCTCATAAAGCCGGACAGCACTCCGGAACTGATCCTGATGATGATTCTGGAAACCCGGCATGTGCGTCCCTGCCTTAGCGATGATATTTTCAGTGAATACAAAAGAGTTCCGGGGTATGGCAAATTCAGGAAATACCTGGATCAGAAAAAAGTCGGAAAATTTCTTTCCCAGTTCAGGGAAAAAAGCATATGGGTGAAACCGGAACAGAAACTGGATGTCATCAAAAATGATCCGGATGACAACAGGTTTCTCGAATGCGCTCTGGCAGCACAGGCCCACTACCTGATTACCGGCAATACAAAACACTTTCAGTTCAAAAACTTCAGAAAAACCCGCATTATATCTCCGGGCGATTTTTTAACCGTATTTCTGGAAAAATTTTCATGAGGTTCAACAGGGAGGCATTTATACAGAGATGAGTATTTTTATAGCGCTTAAAAACAAACTATGTTATCCGCTACATTATGCACTGCATTTAATACTACAAAATAAGGGTAGTGGGTCAAACCTGTTGATGAAACAAGGATTCAGGTTGCAGAGACAAGGCATGCCTTGTCTCTACGGCGGAATCCCGGATTCAGAATCAACGGATTTGACCCACCACCAAAAATTGTTCAATAACAACAAAAATTAGGTAGTGGGTCAGGGCTGTTCAATTCTCTTCAATTCCTTTATAACTGAGGATGTTTACCATATTGATACAATTATAATAAAGTTCATCTGCTATATTTTTTACTTTGTTTACTCTGAGAATATTAAGAGCAAAGCT
>JBFXEJ010000197.1:0-3446 GCA_050180235.1 Desulfococcaceae bacterium | reverse complement strand
TTTTAAAATACTTTCAGACAAATATAGAAACAGAAGAAAAAGATTTGAGTTAAGATTCAGGCTGATCGCAGGCATTTATAATTTTGAATTGAAATCAAGAGGAAATGACTTTTGAAAGAGGTCTATTGTCTTCTTCCCACTCCCCTTCAGGTGTGTATCCGCTGTCCTGAACAAAAGCCCGGAACTGTGCCACAGTCACCGGATATTTTGCCATCCGGTATTCTGAAAGTGTCACCCTGTGCTGCGGAATTTCATCATCATAAGCATCTTTATCCTGATTTTTGTCACTCCCCATCCAAAATTCCCCGGCTTCAATCTTCACAAATCCCAAATCTGGTAGTGGGACTTTTCATGCTGATAATGTCAAATTATAATGATCAATAAAACTTCGGATACGGATTTCATGAAAATCATCACCACGGCTGAAAGAAAGTGTTTTTCTGACCAAATTCGGGCATCTCTGACGCAGTGTGCAGTTGAAACGTTCAGTGTGCGAAGTCTCCCCGCTTCCCTTTCCTGATGCCCGGTGACGTTTTGGGGGAAGAACAGCGGCATAACTTTCCCGCAGATCCGTGCAGCAGACAGCACGCTTACGGTAATCAGCAGGAAGTGATTCCCATAAATTCCGGCATGTTTCAGATGAACGGTCTCCGAATGCGACTCCGACAATACGCCGTGTCTGACGTTCCAATGCCGGCCAAATCCAGACCTGATCCGATTTTTTTCCGACGTAAGACCATATTTCATCCATCTCCAAAACCGGGCGTTCTTTTGAGACAGGAACCGTTTCGGAGATCGGGAGGATCACTTTTTTTTAAATTTTTCCGGATTGCTGTACGGCTCATCCGGAGCGAACGTGCAATCACGCGCTGTGAAACTCTTTCCGTCTGAAGATTTCCGGCGGTTTTCAGGCGGAATTCCCGTTATTCGGATTTAATATCCAATGTACTGTAAAACCTGCAGTTTTTACAGTGAATTTTTTGACGTCCGGCAGGTGTCCGTCCGTTTTTGCGGATATTTTCACTGCCGCAGCGGCGGCATTTTGCTGCAATCATTTTTCTGCTCCTCCGGCAAAGATCATGCTGAAAAAAACAGGAGCAGTATAGCATAATTTTATCAGCATGAAAAATCCCACTACCCCAAATCTTTATCCTTTGGCAGATAAAACATCTCCGGATCAAAACGGGGATCGCCCAGTTTTAACAGAACATTTCCGGCTTCTGTCCTTTCTTTTGCGTTCAGTACATCCTCAGTTTGCACAGCGGACACAAGCCAGTTTCTTATTCTCTCCAAAACCGCTTTGCCTGCCCTGTCCCTTTTCACTCCCACCAGTCCGATTTCCAGCAGGGCTTCCCCCGCGATGACAGACCGCTGAAAGGCTTCTTTGTCCGGTTTTTCACTGTCTGCCACAGAATCCGGGCAAAGGGCATTGACTGCGGCCACGGCCTGACTGAGCCTGTGGGTTCTTGCAGCATGCCCTGCCGCAAGGATAAAGACAATTCTCCATTTGTCCCTGTCTTCCTGAATCAGTCCTGCGGATTCTCCGGGATAATCATCCATTCCTGTCAGATGACAGGCGGCCATGAATTCCTGAAAGGTTCTGTGCGGAAAGGTGTAGGAATCCGGTTTGCGCCGGATCAGCAGCCCTGTGCGTTCCCGCACATAGCATACAAAATCTCCTGCCTTGTTCCAGTCATCATTGAGATAGGGAGCCAGTCTTTGCCTCAGATCAGCCTCCCGGATGTCTGCCGTGTCCTCTTCACCGTAACCGGCATGGGCATTGTAGGCCACATCATAGAGTCCGGCCTCCAGATCCGTCATTCTCAGATCAGGGATGTTCAGAATTTCAATGATCCCTTTTTCTCCGGCTATTCTGCTTTCCCATCTTCTCATCAGCAGATCCACAGTCCACTGGTAAAGTTCCACCCGGTCATCCGGCAACTGACCCCGGAAGGTTTGAAGCAGGGCCATGACAGTCAGAAGCAGGGGACGCTCCGCAAGACCGGCCAAATCACGCCTTTCTGTTGCATCATATTTCAGTCTTTCCGCCCTTTCCCCTGCCTCTTTTTCCGAAAATCTGCCTCTTTTTTGCAGTTCCCCGTACCAGGCCGAAACAAAATTCTCTGTCTGCTCTCTGCTGAAAGGCATAAGGGTGGCCTGGCGGAATCCCTGCAACTGGTAATCGTGTCCGATGTAAGCGTAAATTCTGCAGGTTGCAAGGTAACGGTGTTCTTTGTATTTTTCTGCAAAACTGTTTATGGTTTTCACCACAGTCCCGCGCAGATCAGAAGGCACTTCATCCAGACCGTCAAGCAGGATCAGGTACATTGTTTTTCCCGAAATCAGCCCTTCATACAGGAGATTCCAGAATTCTTTCGGCCTTGCAGTGTTTTCCAGAAAGGACAAAAGCAAATCCGCTTTGGGCTGTGCACGTTTGTCAAGAGTTGCCGCAAACTCCCGGAGTATGATCCGGACAGGAAGGAGCAGACCGTGTTTCCATTCTCCGGCTTTTTTCAGTCTGGACAGCCAGGCATCCGGGTTTTCACTTATTCCGGCCTGCGCCATAACATAGGTCAGATAATTGACAAAGGTTGATTTCCCTGATCCGGGATCTCCCAGCAGAACCAGTCTGCTTTCCCTGCTGATAATATCCTGCGCGGAAATGCGCTTTGCCTCTGTCTGTTCATATCGCAGATGTTTCCTTACCTCATCCTCTGTTTTGGGTCTTTCCAGTTCCGCAGTATCCAAAGCCGTGTAAATATCGGCCAGCCGGACAGATTCCCCGCGGCCCGGATCCGCATAATCCGGATCAACACTTGACCATGGAAGATGGTCAGCCTCATTTCCCAGTTCTGTGAGATACTGCATCCGCAGGGCTTTGGGGTCTGTCCGGTCATAATAGGTCACAGAGGCATTGTCACCGATAATGCCGATTTGGGAATTTGTCACCTGATATGCTCTGCCCTGATCCTTTGCATAAGCCGCATTCCCTGCGCATTCAATGCCTGTCTGCTCAATATGCCGCTCTATGGTGCGTTCCTCTGCTGACCTGTTCTCCGCACTCGGAATCTGACTGATTTTTACATCCCTGTCCGGATGATCCTGATCCAGCATTCTGCGTATGAATCTGACAAAAAAATTTCCCATGTTTTCTGATCCTGTGAAATAAAAACCGCAGCCGCGTTCGGCACATGCAGCCTACTGACGGCTGCGGTCTGGGTGATATTCATCCGGGCATTGCCCGGAACAGGAATGAGGATGTGGTCAAAACCTGTGCACAGGGATGCAGTCCGTGAACAGCATCTTCCAACTCGTTTCCACGCAGAGCGACTGTGTTAAAAGTCAAGCTTTTTTTGCATAATTTTCATCCCAGAGGGAATCGTTCTTTACCATAGCATTGGCAATGAGCAGCAATTTTCGTGAACATGCTGTCAATGCCACTTTTT
>JBFXEJ010000196.1:0-3652 GCA_050180235.1 Desulfococcaceae bacterium | reverse complement strand
GGACTGTGTCCGTTTCTGACGAGGTCATCACTGCCGCAGTGGCGGCAGTTAATCTGAATATACTGTTTCATAAAAATAATTATACATATTTAAAAACATAAATCAACCTTTTTGACCCACTACCAAAAAAAGAACCCACCGAAAACTCCTCCGAAAAAGCCGAGAGCGAATATTCCGCTGCTTTTTGAAATCATCTGTCCCGGAGCCGTGTTTGCCGGAGAAATCACAGTGGAGGAAAAACATCCGGATGCGCCCATAAAATCTCCGGTTTCTGCGGAAAAACTTCTGCCTTCCGCAGATATGTTTTACATGGGGGAAAAAAAGCGGGAAGATGATCAGCTCAGCAAAATCGGTGTGAGCAGTTTTCCCGGTTTTTCAGCAGAGAAAATGGCTTTGCTGCGCATTGGCCGCCATTGCGGAGCAGAATCCCTGACCATTGAGGGATACCGGAGTATCAAGATTCTTCAGGGAAGGGGAAACAGTCCCAAAGAACTGGATCACGCGACCACGCTCTGGCTGGCCTCGGAACAGCGCAAACCTGCAAATAAACAAAACCTGATTCCCTTTGGATGGGCAGAACTGCTTGATGCCCGTGCAGAAAGGGAAAAAATCCGCAGGGCAGAAGAAGCCGCAGAAGCTGAGGCACAAAAGCTGGCGGATCTCGCGGCAGAGGTAGCACGGAAACAGGCTGCATTTGCGGCCATGAGCATAGAAGACAGAGCCATTGCAGATGTGCGGAATCCCGCAGTTCCGGAGCAGAGGGTGGTGGAGATTTACAAAGGGCTGGATTCTTTTCCGGCAGATCGGAAAAAAGAACTGGCCGCTGTCATCAAAGAGCGGTGGATGAGGGAAAAAGGCAAGTGGGGAAAGAAAAAGGAATGTTCCGGCAAGCAATGGGAAAAGATAAGCAAAATCAAAGAGATATTGGGTGAGTAGGGTGGGCACATGTTTTTCCGTGCCCACCTTTCCGGCTGGTGGGCACGGAAAAACATGTGCCCACCCTACTTAATTTTTTTAAAATCTGTAAGGAGATGATTATGAAAAAAATCTTTTTGTCTGTACTGTTTCTCTGTCTGCTGCCGGTTCCGGCTTTTGCGCAGGAAAAAGAGGCCGGAGATTTCAGCGGCAAATGGCAACTGCTGGAAGAACGCCATAAAATCATTGCTGAATCCTATGAGGCCAGACAGAAAGAACTGGATAACCATCTGAAAATGCTGGATGTGGATTATCAGCAGAAACTGAGCAATCTGGATAAACGCTTTGACCTGAACCTGCAGATTGTGAATGCAAAACAGCAGGAAATGGAAAAAACAATGGCTCTTGATTTTCAGAAAACCGATCTCCGCGTGAGCAAAACAGAAAATTATTTCGCGTTGCTGGGAATTATAACTCTGGGAGGACTTGCTGCTCTCTGGATCAGCATCTACAGCTATGCGGACAAAAAAGCCAAAGAACTGTTTGAAAAACGCTTTGATGAAAGCGTGGAAAAAGTGCTTCGCAAAAGCAGGGATGAACTGGAAGAACTGATTATGCTTCATGATATGGAGCACCAGTTGAAAAAGAAAAAGATTCTGGTACTGAGCAAATCCGAAGCGGATAAAGAGAAAATCAGCCTTTTTTTCAAAAAAATGGCTTTTAAAGATGTTGCATACAGAATTTTTGATGAAAATTTGGAATATAAGGATTATGATGCCATTCTGATCAATGATCGGAATAAGGTTTTTACAACAGAAGAAGTGGACAATTATTTCAAAAAGACTGATCCGAAATCCATATGTTTTTATTTCGGCCCACAACGGATCAGTCTGCCTGAGAATGTTGCATCTGCCAGTATAGGAATGCAGCTTTACGGCAACCTGATGAATGCGCTGCGCTACCAGAGGATGCTGTGATGGATTTTCCGGAATACAATGATTTGTTTGCGCCGCTGTTTTCACTGCCGGTTTCCAGAATCCGCATCCGTTTTTCTGCCAGGGAAGAGTGGAAAATTTTTGGCAGGGAAACCGCTCTGCGCGGTCTGATGGGCATGAACCTGCGCAGGCTGTGCTGCCCTTTTCCCGAATTCCGCAAAAAAGACTGCGAAGTGTGCGAACTTGCGGACAACTGCCTGTATATCCGGCTGTTTTCTCCGCTTTCCCTGCCGGAAAAAACAGGAGAGGGAAAATCCCTTCAGCGGCATCCGGTGCGGCCTTTTGTTCCGGCTTTGGACGGTGACAGCAATGAATATTTTCTGGAGCCGGGGCAGAAAGGAACCGCAGCCCTGACCCTTTTCGGCCCGGCCATATCCTATTGCAGTCTGTTCATGGAGGCCGCAGTCTCTGCTTTGTCTGTCTTTCCTTTGCAGGTGGAAGACATCCGCATTCTGTCTCCGTGTGCCGCACAAGGGGAAAATCCGGATGCGCTGGCCTTTCCCCTGGCCGAATGGATACACCGGCCCCCCGATCCATTTCCTGAAAGAAAGGGGAGTCCATCATCCCGGTTTATTTCTCCTTCCCTTCAGGAAAGCGGGGCAGGCGGTTCAGGTTCACAGGAGAATATTGCCCGTCTGCACCTGCGCATGATTACCCCGGTCAGACTGTTTAATGACAACAGCCTGAAAAATATTGATTTTTCAATAATTGTTCAGGCAATTGTCCGGCGGCTGCGGGATCTGAAACGGCGTTTTGGTGAAGGCAGTGATATGGGGCGGGCAGAAGAGTCCTTTTACCATGCAGTGAAAAAAGTGGGGACTGTGCACAATGATCTGCACTGGTCAAAACGGGAACGCTATTCCCGGCGCCAGTCCCGCGGGGTTTCTCTGAGCGGTTTTCGGGGAAATATCATTTTTCAGGGTCCGGTGCAGGCATTTTATCCCCTGCTGAAAGCCGCAGAGATTGTGCATGTCGGAAAGGGAACTTCAGGTGGGTGCGGAAGGGTGGAACTGGTGGGGTGATATATCCGCAGATGGATTTTCAGAAACCGGTGTCCGGAAATCTGCAATGATTTTTTCCGGATGCCGGGAATACGGGATATTTCCTGACTGAATGAGATTCAGTGTTTTTGTCAAACAGTATCAGGATATTGCAGACAGGCAAAACAGATTTCCGAGGTTCGCGGAAAGGCCCAAAAAGGGGGGGGAACCTCGGAATGATTTTTTTCTTTTATTTTAGGGGAATATATGATATGGCTTTCAAAATTCGGAAAAATTGGGTGTCTCATAACAGGCCCAAATTGGCAGACATCGATTTCTATAGTCCAAGTATTGGATTTTTTTAATGATAAAAATGGCGGTGTCAAAATCATGCCCCGCTTATGAAGGGGATTGAGACAAAAATTCAATCGCCGTTCTTCCGCCGGGAGTTACCGTCAAAATCATGCCCCGCTTATGAAGGGGATTGAGACAGGTCCCTGCTCAGGATAACATTCTTCCCTTTAACATGTCAAAATCATGCCCCGCTTATGAAGGGGATTGAGACAGCCTTTGTTTTCTGATTACTAGCCGGTCGTTTTTATCAGTCAAAATCATGCCCCGCTTATGAAGGGGATTGAGACAAGTCCCGAACCATTGCAATGGTCGCAAGTTGCTTCAGTCAAAATCATGCCCCGCTTATGAAGGGGATTGAGACAATTCTTCAACAGAATGGTATTCGCATCCGATTCTGATAAGTCAAAA
>JBFXEJ010000195.1:0-3661 GCA_050180235.1 Desulfococcaceae bacterium | reverse complement strand
CAATAACATAAATATCGTAATCCGAATCAGGGAAAATCAGCAGGTTACCAATTCCAGGGGACTGTATACAGCGGCTTCTTCCCTTTTCAGGAATCTGAAACCCGGAGAAAACCGTATTCTCAAAGGGATCAGAAAAATCGGGGAAACTGATGTTTTTGTCGGGGGAATGAAATGCCGATCCGGAGAATTTTTCATTGCGGTGACATTCTGCAACCCTGAGAAAATATTTGAAATATATGCAAAAAGATGGCAGATTGAAACAATGTTTGCCTGTCTCAAAACCCGCGGATTCAGATTCGAATCCACCCGGCTCAGAGACCCTGAAAGAATAAACAGGCTGCCCAGCATCGTGGTGACAGCTTTCGTATGGGCATATCTTACCGGTGAAATTAATGAAAATAAAAAACAGACAGTTATAAAAAAACATGGATACCGCGCCAAAAGCATTTTCAGAAACGGATTCGATCATCTCAGGCGGATCTTTCTCAATATGAATGAATATACTGATGAGTTCAGCAAAGTGACAAAAATTTTTTCTGTGCCGGCTGTGTATTTCTTTAAATTTCATCCGTTATGCAATTTGAAATAATTTTTGTCCGGTAGTAAGATAATGATGTTTAAATCAAGTTGAAAATCAGTCAAATTTTAATTTATGCAGTTTGGTATATTTATTTTAATAAATAGCTTTACCGCATTCTTTGCACAAAAAAGTTTCGGAACTCGCGCATCTGGACGGCATTTCACCTGACCAGTTTATTGCTATAGCAATTGCTGAGAAACTTTCTGCATTTATGACACTTAACTGGCTTCGGAACAGGGCGGACAGAAGCAGTGAGCAGTCGTTTCAGGAAGCACTGTCAGAAATTCCTGATACTGATCCGGAAGAATATGACAGACTTTGATGCCTGGCCTGTTCCCACGCTTCGAGTCAATGCCAGGACTTAAAGGGGACGGACACTTTCAGAGGTGGGCACAAAAAAACGTGCCCACCCTACCAGGAATTTGAAACATTAACCGAAAAAATGCTTAGCACAAAATTGCAAAACAGGGTGGGAGATGATCTTCTGTGCAGAATGAATCAGAAAATTTGGCGGCTTTGCTCAACCGCCCACTTGCCATAGGCAGCAAAGTCATTCGCAACCGTTTGGTGCTTGCGCCTATGTCCAAGCTGGGAAATATCGCCTTCCGGGAAATTGTCGCTGGATTTGGCGGATACGGACTTCTTTTTTCCGAAATGGCAGGTTCCCGGTCAGTGGCCAGCGGGAATAAGATGAACACCGGATTTGTCTGGCGGGAGGAGGAACTGCCTTTTCTGGTCTGCCAGCTTTTCGGAGATGAACCGGACATCATGGCCGAGGCAGCGCGGCGGGTGGAAGCGGCCGGTCTGTTCGGCGTGGACATCAATTTCGGATGTTCCGTCAAGGCCGTGTGCAAAGACAACTGCGGCGCGGCTCTGCTCAAAACTCCGGATCTGGCTGTGCAGATTGTTTCTGCTGTGCGCAAAGCTGTAAACATCCCTTTGTTTGTGAAATTCCGCACCGGATGGCAGGATGATCCTGCGCCTGCTGTGGAATTGGCAAAGAGATTTGCGGATGCGGGCGCAGACGCTCTGACCTTTCATCCCCGTGTTGCGCCGGATCGGCGCACCCGTCCGCCCAAATGGGAATATATCACTTTGCTAAAAAATGCCGTGTCTGTGCCGGTATTTGGAAACGGAAATGTGTTTGACGCGGCTGACTGTCTGAAAATGCTCAGGATGACAGGCTGTGACGGAGTTTCCCTCGGCAGACTGGCCATTGCCAAACCCTGGATATTTGCGTCATGGACACAGGGATATATGCCTGATTCTGATACCTGTGCTTCTGTTCCCATGCAACTGCTTGCTTTGATAGAAAAATATTTCGGGCCGGAAACAGCCATGCGCCGTTTTTACAAATTTGCGCCCTATTACGCATCCAACTTCCGTTTCGGGCACACTTTTTATTCACAGGTAAATAAAGCCAAAAATCCGGATTCTCTCAGGGAAATCATGGGGAAATTTTTTGCATCCGGCCCGGAAACAGTTTCCCGTCCCAATATCACCATGCTGCGCTGAAAGAAATTATGCTTTCATCTCTCCAGAATTTTCACAATGGTCCGGGTGACAGATTTCCCGTGTTCACCTGCCGGAACAGTTGCGGAAACTGTTTTCAGCCTTTTTTCTGCAAACAGTTGAATACATTCCGGATACAGTATCCATTCCTGCCGCAGTCCCTTTTCTTTGACTGTTTCCAAAGTATCAGCCGGTTCAATGGGAAAAGCCCGCTGACCGATAATCGGCCCGGAATCCTCTCCGTAATCAATGAAATGAACTGTGCAGCCTCCAACGCGGCATCCATAACGGAAGGTGTCGCCATACCCGTCGGTTCCGGGAAATGCGGGCAGCAGGGCAGGATGGATATTCATAATCCGGGGATGGGCAGGATCAGTATTTATCCGGTCAATGAAATAAGGCGTCAGATTCCGCATGAAACCGGCCAGCACCAGCAGATCAAATTCAAAGGATTTCATTTCCGCCAAAAGTGCGGCTTCCGCAATGGATCGGGTTTTCAGAAAAAAATCCGCTTTTTCCGCATGATAATCAGCCGGGAAAAAAAACTGCTTTTTCCGCATGTCTTCCAAATCGAAATCTTCAGGCAGAAGACTGTCCAGGGGATTTTTTTTATAATTGTTTATGATTTTGGCATAATCCACCACAAAACGGGAAATGCCGTGTTTTTCGGCCCGCTTCAGTCCGTTGGCCTGGGAATTGTCCGAGCCTGTGAACACCATGTTTCCGTCAGTTTTTCCGGATTCGCACGCGTCAATAATGGCCTGCAGATTGCTTCCTCCGCCTGAAATCAGTGCGCCGATACGGATTTTCTCTTTCATGATACATTGACCTCCTTTGAAAAAAAATTTTTTCTTTGCATTTTAAGGAGTCCCAAACGGAAAGGTTGCAAAACTTTGAGATTTTTGCAAAACTTTCCGTTTGGCACTCCTTCCCCCGGCGATTTTTCTGCTGTCAAATCCGGTTTGATCCCCTGCCGATTTTGGAAACAGAGAAATTGATACCTCCCTTCATGTCTTTTCAGAATGGGAATGTCAACAGCAAAGAATTTTCCACTGCATTTTTCATAAAAAACTTGATATTTTTTCTGTTTGCTGTAATGTTTCTCCATACAGAAACAGGAAGGCATTATGATTTCTTCCCATCAAGACATAAAAGAGGAACCCATCTCCGAAGAACTGCTGAAGGTCTTTGCCGAAATCCGGGATGAGGCGGAAATGGCTGCGTTTCTCCGGGAAATCCTTACCCCCGGAGAGCTCAGGGACCTGTCCATGCGCTGGGAACTGCTCAAAGATCTCTTTGCCCGCGAAACCCAGCGGCATATTGCGGCAAAACACCGCATCAGTCTGTGCAAAATCACCAGGGGATCCAAGGTTCTGCGAAAGAAAAACTCGGCCACTCTGCAACTGCTGAAAAAATATTACGGATAAAAAAAGGAGACAAAGTCTTATACCAATTCTCTATTGTAATGATCCGATTAATGTGTTATACAGGTGACAATTTTTCAGACAGCAATTTTTTTAAAAGGGGGGCTTTGGGGAAATGCCGAAAAAAGATTGGACAGTATTGGAA
>JBFXEJ010000194.1:0-3986 GCA_050180235.1 Desulfococcaceae bacterium | reverse complement strand
AATAGACCTCTTTCAAAAGTCATTTCCTCTTGTTTTCAATTCAAAATTATAAATACCCGCGATCAGCTTAAATCTTAACTCAAATCTTTTTCTTCTGTTTCTGTATCTATCTGAAAGTATTTTAAAAATTTTAATTTTACCGATGACATGTTCTATAAAAACTCTCTGACGTGACAATTTTTTGTTATTCCGCTTATCTTTCCGGGAAAGCGGATTTTTTTTTGCTGCTTTTTTTAGGTAACAAGCTGTTTTTATGTATTTTATCAATACCAAGATATCCGCTGTCCGCCCTGACAGTGATTTTCCCGTTAATTTTCAGTCTGCTTTCTTTAAAAATTCTGAAATCATGCCGCCTGCCCTTCGCGAAATTTAATGCCAATATTTCAGGAGTTTTTGCATTCACAACAACCTGAGTCTTCAGGGTATGCCTTTTTTTTGCCTGAATAATAAAATTTCTGTCTTTTTTCAGGATGTTGTATCGTATTTCTCAGTGGCATCGACAAGCACAGATTCGATTTCAGTATCCTTTTTTGCCAGCTTTTTTCTCTCAGGCAGTCTGAAATTTTCTGATATAACAAGTATATCTTCTGTTTTTTTTACCAGTTTGGAGCAGTCCGGCTCACTCATCCCGTAATCAGCACCAGGATGGAAATATGTCCTGTATTCCCTGTTATATTCGGGCGTCATCAGAACCTGATCCCCATAACTTAATTTCAGCGGACGGCCGGATATTTTTTTTCTTTCATTTTCATGCGTTACAACAGATTCAGCCATTTTCCGGAATGTCGTCTTTCTGACACCTGTCAGCCGTTTGAAATGCTCATCGCTTCTGTCTTTTATTTCCTCATATTTGCCCATTTTTTATCACACCTCTTTCCAAAATCAATTTTTATTCAATAAAATAAATCATGTAAATTCAAATTTTGCAAGAAGTGTATTTCTTATATCATTTCCTGTTTAATGTCAACAGTTACTTTTGAAAGAGGTCTAATAAAGAATGCGCATTATATCTTCTGAAATTTCAACATTATTACCCATAAGGGACTTGAATGCTGGCGAAGCTGCATAAATGGTTCCATGCCCTGGACCTTTGGCGGATATAATGTTCGCCCTGACAGAGATGAATTCGGCAAGGGAACCTCCTGAAGGAACGATAATATCATAATTTATTATCCTGCCATTATCGCCAGTGTAAGTTGTTTTAGTGAAATTGGCAGTAAAATCTCCAATTTTTTCCCCCATGTAATAAACATCTCCTCCATAGATAAGTGCATATCCGGGATATTGTCCGGATGAGGATTCATAAAACTTTGAATCCTGTAATGAATAATCTGTCTTTTTAATCAATTGCAGTAATATCTCCTCTCCGAAAACTGGATTGAAGATAATCAGCACAAAACATAGGGTCATTAAAGATGTAATTATTCGTTTTTTCATAATTTTATCCTTTTAAAGTAAGTGAATCTAAATGGTAACAGTATGCAGGATGAGTGCAGCACATTTCAGAAATTTCAATGCTGCAAAATTTGCCATTAGCATAACCATAACCACTGAAAAGTGGTGAGTTACACTGTCGCTGCACCCACCCCGCTGTTTACTCTTACTGTTACATCTTTTCCACAATGCCATACACTGCCGACAATGCCTCATCGAGTTTTTCCGGCTGGGTTCCGCCTGCCTGTGCCATATCAGGACGGCCTCCGCCTCCGCCGCCTACCATTGCAGCCACCTGTTTGACAATGTTTCCCGCGTTGAATTTCTTGCAGATGTCTTTGCTCACCACCACAATGAGCATGGCTTTTTCACCTGACGCGCTGCCCAGCACCACAATGCCGGAACCGATTTTGTCCCGGAATTTGTCTGCCGCCTCCCGCAGCGAACCGGGATTGTCTGCCGCGACTTTCCGTGAAAGAACCTTTACTCCATTAATTTCCCGTATATCCTCATCCACACTCGCGACAGACATTACTGCCATCTGTGCCTTGATTTTTTCCAGCTCTTTTTCCAATGCTTTCTGCTCGGCCAGAGTTTTTTCCACTTTCTGCACAAGGGCATCAGGCTTTTCCCGGAGCAAAGCCGCAGCATGGCGCAAAATTGACGCATTTTTCTGAACTGCTTCCACTGCTCCGGCTCCGGTAACTGCCTCGATTCTGCGAACACCTGCTGCAATGCCGGATTCACTCAGGATTTTGAACAGACCAATATCACCGGAAAAACGGCAATGGGTTCCGCCGCAGAGTTCCTTGCTGAAAGTATCCAGAGAAATCACACGCACCCGATCCCCGTATTTTTCCTCAAACAGGGCCATTGCGCCGGTCTGAAATGCTTTTTCAGCATCCATTTCCTCAATCTGCACAGGCACATTTCTGCGGATGCGTTCATTGACCATAGCCTCAATCTGATCCAGCGTTTCCGCGTCCACCTGAGAAAAATGGGTAAAGTCAAAGCGCAGCCGATCCGCAGATACCAGAGAACCGGCCTGTTTGACATGATCCCCCAGCACTTTGCGGAGCATGGCATGGAGAATATGGGTCGCGGTATGATTCCGGGCTGTGGCATTGCGCGCGTCCGTATCTACCGCCATGATGACGCTCCCGCCTTTGTTCACGGTTCCGGAAATGACCTGTCCCTTGTGGATAATCAGACCGGTGGGATCTTTGACCGTATCTTTTACCGCCATTTCAAAATTATTGGCTGAAATGGTTCCCTTATCGCCCATTTGACCGCCGGATTCGGCATAAAAAGGCGTTTTGGCAGTCACCATTTCAATTTCGCCTGACAAGGCTTTTTCCACTTCCTTTCCATTCTGCACCATCAGCAGGATTTCCGATTCAGCCGCTGTTGCCTGATACCCCACAAATTCCGGTTTCACGCCTTTGGCAGACAGATTTTTGTATGCTTCGGCAAGAGAAGTGAAGCTGACCACAGTGCGGGAACGCTCCCGCTGTCCGTCCATATGTTTGTCAAAACCTTCCATGTCCAGACTCATGCGCCGATCCCGCACCACATCCCGCACAATATCCACCGGAAAACCGAAAGTGTCATACAGCTTGAAAATCACATCTCCGGGAACCTGTGTCTGGCCTTTGGCTTCCATTTCCCCCAAAGTTTCATTGAGCAGAGTCAGTCCTTTGTCCAGAGTTTCGGAAAAACGGATTTCCTCATTTTCAATAACATTGGTGATAAATGCCTGTGCTTCGGAAAGTTCCGGATACGCGGATTTCATGATGTCAAACACGACTTTTGCGGTTTCATGCAGGAAAGGCCTGGTCAGGCCGATGTTTCTGCCGTAACGGATGGCACGACGCATGATGCGGCGCAGCACATAACCTCTGCCTTCATTGGAAGGCAGAACCCCGTCTCCGATAAGAAAGGCCATCGCGCGGGAATGATCCGCTATGACCTTCATGGCAATATCAGATTCCTTTGCCTCGCCCAGATTTTTGCCCGAAAGCTGACCGGTTTTTTCCATGATGGGACGCATGAGATCTGTGTCATAGTTGGTCGGAGCGTTTTGCAGAATGGAAACAATGCGCTCCAGCCCCATGCCGGTGTCAATGCTGGGTTTGGGCAGGGGCGTCATTTTGCCGGACGCGTCCCGGTTGAACTGCATGAAAACCAGATTCCAGATTTCCAGAAAACGGTCACAGTCACATCCGATTTTGCAGTTTGGGCCGCAGGCCATATGCGCGCCCCGGTCAATATGGATTTCCGAGCAGGGTCCGCAGGGGCCGGTATCGCCCATAGCCCAGAAATTGTCTTTTTCCCCAAAGCGCACAATGCGATCTGCTGAAACTCCGGCCACTTTCTGCCACAGCCGATCCGCCTCGTCATCATCAAGAAAAATGGAAACCCACAAATCCTTTTTTTTCAGGCCGTAACCTTCGGTCAGAAGTTCCCATGCAAATTCTATGGCCTTTTCCTTGAAATAATCCCCAAAGGAAAAATTGCCCAGCATTTCAAAAAAAGTGTGATGCCGGGCTGTG
>JBFXEJ010000193.1:0-4043 GCA_050180235.1 Desulfococcaceae bacterium | reverse complement strand
TTTGCTGATGAAAATGATGGAAGCCGCGAAATAATCCTTTCAGCAAATCATTTTTTCCTGTTTCCCAATTCTTTCTGGCAGGATTCCCAAAAATAAAACTGCTACTCTGTCAGCCTTGAATCTGTAAGTTGCAAAAACCGGATTTTTCCAAAAAAATCCGGTTTTTCTGCACACTTCATCTCATAAAATCAAAGTTGGCAGAGTACTGATTTTATACCAATTCGCTATTGAATTTATACAATAATGTGAGTTGATTCCTCTGTGTTCTCTGTGGTTTTTTCTCTCTGTGTCCTCTGTGGGAAACCGAATCATAAGTATATTTTCAATGGAGAATTGGTATTATATCAAACTTTTTCCTGCTTTTTGCCGCCAAGTATCATTTTCCTTAATCCCTGGGCAACCCATCTGCCGACAGCACGGGAAGCAGCATATCCAATGGTTGTTATCATTATGTAAAGCATTCCTATGGCAGCAGTTTTCATGCCGGGCTCCGCAATAAGGGGAACCAGAAGAATGGCTGCGATAATGCCGATGAGAATCTGCCAGGTATCCGGCAGAAACAGGATGTAAAAAATGATATAGGCCGGTGTGATTTGTCTTTTCTGCATAATATTCCATGTTCCGAAAAAATGAATGGATTGCCAAAATGAAGTAAGGGTCTGTATCAAAATAAGCTGTTCCAAACCCTAAGGGTTTTCAAAACCCTTAGGGTTTTTCTGACAGAAAATTGTACAGGTTATTTTGTTAGGTGATTTCCCTTACTACCGGACAAAAAATTTGACCATTTTGCTAAAACATATAAAATCAAATGGTTATCAAAAGCAACTTTTTGTACCCATTTTAATTATTTCAGTATGTTATAAATTTTTGTCCGGTAGTAAGGTGATTTCCATGAAAAAATGTACCATCATTGCAGGGTGGGCACAGAAAGCCGTGCCCGCCCTACGAAAAACGGTATAATCATTAATGGAAATCACCTTACAAACCCTAAGCCGGGTTTGTTAATACCATCTCAGCAGTTCCTGCAAACTTCCGATGATGTAAAAAAGAGACGCGGGGCCGTCATGTAATTGGTAAATCATAAGTTTGTAAGCAGTGAATCACTTACAGGTAACTTGTAAACAGGGATTGGTTCTGAGCCAACTGCTGTTCTTTTTTCAGGTGAATAAACAGCGTAATCACCCCCAATTTGCGCGATTGGGTTTCGGGCTAACCTGCCTCACGGCAGTTTCGCACCTGCCCCCCTGTCTCAGCCGTATGCCGGATTTTCATTCATCCCTGAATTTTACCGTACTCTGATGATTAAGCACATGCACCTGATTGATCAGTTGCCGCAGTTGTCTTAAATTGTGCTGAAAATCCTCATAAGTTTTTGAAAAGGAATGTTTGGGTTCATGCACAATATCCCTTTCCTCTTTATGGATAATCCGTTTGTAAGCTGAATCGCAAACCCTTTGCGCGATGGCTTTATTATCCGCAAGAAGATTTTTTCTGATCTCCAGGGCTTCTGCAATGCTTATCTTTCCGCCGTTATAATCCATTTCGGTTTCAAAATTTGCCATCTGTATTGCCTGATTCAGTTTTATCCTCCGGGTCTGCAGTTTTTTTAATTTCTCCTCCAGTTCCTTTGGATCAAATCCCTGCGCGGGTTCTTTCTCTTCCACTCCCCCAGGGTCATGGAAGAATCTCATGTCTTTGCTTTTTGCTGCATCAAGACCGAGAAGCTCTTCTATGATTTTTATATGACGGTCATATTCATTCCTCAGTTCAACCGCCTCAAACAGATACAGATTCCCTTTGCTGTCAGGCATGAAATCACCTCCTCTGTTATTTACTGAAAATTAAGAAGAACAGGCTTCCAGCCTGTTCACAGCCGCAGCACATGCTGGAAGCTTATGCCATTTTTATCATCATAAGCAGGCAGACAAAAGTTTTGGTGTAAATTTTAAACAGATTTTCACACCTCAGCAGGCATTTTCTGTGCCCCGGTCTCCTGTGATGTTTCCTTTACCAGTTTTATGGCAAAAAGTAAATGTTCCTGCATATTTTTTGCCACAGCAAATGCACCCGCGAATTTGACCGGGTCTGCGGACTGAAACAGATTTTTCAGGGATTTGTGCAAATTCCTGTCCATTTCCAGCCGATCAATGCGGGGAAGAAGTTCTTCTGTGGTCATTTCCGGTGCACTGATGCCAAATCTGCCTTCCAGATAATGGCGGACAATGGCAGACAGCCGGAAATAAAAGGTTTTTCCTTCCATGTTTTCCACATCTGAAAGTTCATTCAAAGCCAGCAAAGCAGCCTCATGGGGCGGCAGAGATGGCACAGTCATTGCCTTTACCCGTTTTTTCCTGTGCGTAAACCAGTAAATGATTCCAATCAGCAGCTCAAGAATTGCAATCGCACCCAGGATATACCAGAGAATCACGGGATCAAAACCCGCAGGCTCCGGCGGTTTGATGTCATGAATGTCTGTCATGGGAACCGCATTGTCAGCGGCTCCGGGCTGCGCAGGAACCGGGGGCGGAGATACTTTCCGGTTCTGCAATTCTTTCATGGCATCCGGCGGAATCAGTGGCGTTACGGGTTTATCCTCTGCAAACGTCAATACCGGAAAAAAGAACAGTAAACAGATAAAAATCCGAATCATCAGCGTTTCCTCTTTTCTCTGTAACGGAAATAACGGGTCAGTGCGTCGGCAGCTTCGTCCGATGTGCTGATTTCAATCCGGTCAATATCCGCAGAGGTCAGCATGTCCAAAGCAGTGCGGTATTCGGTTTTCTTCATGGCATGATAATGCTGCCGGGTATTTTCATCGGACGCGTCAACTTCCATAATTTGACCGGTTTCAAAATCCTGAATGCAGCAGATGCCAGATTTGGGCAGTTCAAAATCACCGGGGTCAGAAAGCATGACACTGATAAGTTCATGCCTGCGGGAAATGGTGCGAAGCTGCCGGAGATAATCTGCATCCAGAAAATCGGAAATAAGAAAGGAGATGGTCTTTTTCCGGCACACCCGGCCCAGATAGGAAACCGCACCCGCGATATCCGTGCCTTTGCGCTCAGGTGCAAAAGTGAAAATTTCCCGTATCACCCGCCATACATGAGCGGAACCCTTTTGTGGCGGAATGTATTTCTCAACCGTATCTGTAAACAGAATGGCTCCCACCTTGTCATTGTTCCGGATGGCATTAAAGGCCAAGATTGCGGCTGTTTCCGCTGCAATCTCCCGTTTCAGATTTTCCTTTGTGCCGAAATTCCCGGACGCGCTCATATCCACCAGCAGGATAACCACCAGTTCCCTTTCCTCACGGTAGCGTTTGATATAAGGACGTCCCATGCGGGCAGAGACTTTCCAGTCAATGCTTTTCACCTCATCACCGGGGGAATATTCCCGCACTTCCTCAAATTCAATACCGCTCCCACGGAACACAGACCGGTACTGCCCGGCCATCATGGTATTGACCACACGGGAGCTTTTGATATGAATCTTCTTGATTTTTTTTATGATTTCAGTCGGCAGCATGTTTTCATTTACCTTTTCAGGCATGGTTAGACATAAATTTCAATCCGGCATTATCCAATATATGAATCAGATCCGAAAACAATATATTTTCATCCTGTTTTTTCAGATTCCGGGCTTCGGCAATATTTTTCAGTGCTGTAAGACATACATTTTTGAGTCTGCGAAACGAATATTTTCAATATAATCAGTATGTAATAATACAGATGACTTCATTCTCCGCTCCTTTCCGTTTATTTTTTATTCAGCATCTGACAGTTGCCTGTACAATATAATATAAAGATATTTAGGTGATTTCCAGAAAAGAATATACCGCCAAAGTATCAAAAGCTTCCGGCTTTTGCCCTGTGCCTGTGAACTGAACCGGGATATTTATTTTCAGAAATCACCTTAACAATACTCCGGTAATTTTTTGAAAAATTATTTACAAACAGAATAATTTCATACAGATATGTCGGCCATGGAAACAATCATAACTGACATATTAAATAAAATGGACGGGTTATCCCGGATCAGGA
>JBFXEJ010000192.1:0-4343 GCA_050180235.1 Desulfococcaceae bacterium | reverse complement strand
TCCCTCAAGGGAGGGGAGACCTTGTCAACGGATTTGACACACTACCCAGACACAGGGAAATGAAAAATATATCTCACAAATTTCTCCGGTTTTCAGAAAAATGTCTGTCCCAAAAAACATTAGGGTTTCAGAGTCAGCGGGAACGCCTTATTCCCTGCGTGAACTTTGCGCTTTTTGCGGCTGGAGTGCCTGTCAGCGGATTTGCTCATGCTGAAAACAGCCTATGTTTTCTCTGTATTGACTTTCCGGTCTGCAATAGGGTATAAAAGTATTCCATCCGTACTTTTGATCCGGACAACAGGGAGCCTCAATGCCGGGATTGCCCGGACTTACAGTCCGGCAATCCTTTGCCAGAGATTTCCATCATTCCCGCACAGCACAGAATGAGGATAAAACATTATGCCACTAAACGTACCTTTTGTCAAATACACCTCATGCGGCAACAAATTTGTAATTGCCGATGAAACACGCGAACAGATACTTACGGAATCTGAAAAAATGACCTTTGCCTTTCAGGCAACAGATATATATTTCGGTATAGGTTCAGACAATTTTCTTGTCATCCAGCCATGCACAGCGGATATCCTGAAAGAGATCAATGATGTACATCACTACTGGGACCGAATTCCGGATGCTGCATATTCCGATTATATTTTCAGAATGTTTGAACCGGACGGAAAAGAGGCTTTCAGCTGCGGTAACGGTTTATTGTGCATTTCAGATTATCTGTACAGCAACTTCGGAGTTCATGATGCCAGAATCATGACAGAAATTCCCACACCATCCCCCAAAATTGTCACAATCGGACGGGATGCTGATAAGGGAATGTGCTGGACAAACATGGGGCCTCCCACGAAAATTCCCCCGGAAATGATGGATTCATCCATTGCAACTCCCTATGATGATTGTCTGATGTCAGTCAAGAATCTGAAAATTGTTCTTCCAAAATCTGAATTAATCGGTTTTACTGATGATATTGTCATTGATTTTTCAGGGTTCACAGTTTTTACAGGCGAGCCCCATCTGGTGATCTTCACAGAATCCGGTTTTTCCCCCGCGGAACTGGCGGAACGGATTTTGGTATCATCTGCACATAAGAAAAACAGAAGAAAAACAGATTACAGTTCATGGATTGTTCATGAAATCGGCATGACCCTGAACAATGATTATTCGCATATCTTTCCCAAAGGTCTGAATATAAATTTCGTCCGTATTGCTGACAGCGCAGGCATTCTGGAACAGAGAACTTTTGAACGGGGAGTTTACCGGGAAACCTGGGCATGCGGAACAGGAGCGGTTGCCTCATCCTTTGCTGCCAGACATCTGAACATGATCAGCACGGATGAAATCCTTGTATTACCCTATCTCAGCCGCCTGCGCGACCCAAATTCAAAGCTTCAGGTAAAGCAAACCGGAGAGGATTACTTTCTTTACGGAACACCGGTTTTTCTTTTCAGGGGAACTGCTGAATTCAAAGAAAGCAGAAAAGAACTGGAATACTGTGCTGCTTCGGATTCCACTTCCTGTATGGAAGAGCAGGAGAATGAAGATGAAAAAATGCAATCATTGTACGGAGATTCTTTTTCAGTGAATACGGACGGATCTTTCACAGTATTTCATTTTCCCGTTCCTTTGGGGATACCGGGTTCCTGGGAAAATGATGTGCAGGATGAAAAAGCGGGAGCCAAAAAATTCATTCCTGAGATACTGTATGATTTTCTCTCAGGCATTTCAGCCAGACTGGAACTTGCCGGAGCCATATTTGTGCTGCTTTTTCTTGTTCTTGGGTTTAATGCGCTGCTCAGTTCGGGTTCCCTGAAAAAAGTATATATGGAAAGCACTGTTTCACAGTACAGTGCTGCTGTGGTGAACATCCGGAAACATTTGCAGAAATCTCTGGATGCGGGAAAAGATGCTGATACAGTCTCCGGTCTGAATGATATTCTTGAACAGACAAAAAACCGCATTTTGCAAAAATTTTCTGATGAAAACGCTGTTTCCATATCAGTGGCTTCGGACACGGGTCTCATTCACCACAGTACGGAAGCGAAAATGATCGGTACTGTGCTGCCTTCTTTCAAAGGCAAATGGATTTGGCATGAAAACAGGTATATTACCACAGTAAATGCTGTCAGCAGTGAAAACACGCGCAGGATGATTATCGCTATTGCCTTTGGTGAAAAACAGATCAAAAAATTTGAGAATTCCGTATTCAGGGAAAATATGAAAACTGTTTTCCTTATTATCGGTTCCGGAATGCTGTTTTTAATCACAGCACTGAATTTTCTGCTGTTCAGCAAATCCATTCCGCAGCAGATCTCCAAAAAAATCATGTTTTCAGTGATAGTTATCACTGTCGTTGCTTCCCAGATTGTCTTTTCCGTTTTGAATATGTCCGCATTCAAAGAACACTGGATGCAAATCAGAGGACAGTATGTAAAGGAACTGATTTCAGAGCATCTCAGCGGAATGGCTTTGGATGCCGCAACGATCATTGTGGTTTCCATTTTCTTTTTTGTTGAAGCACTGATTGTGTTTTCCCGTTTTATTGAAAAAAGGGTTTTCAAAACACAGGAACAGACTGAGAAAATCCGCTACAGCACCATAAGACCTGTTTTTTTTCTTTTAATGTTCGGATTTTATATTTCCATATCCTTTGTGCCGCTGCATATGGAAAAACTTTACACACCTGTTTTCGGTCTTTCAAAAGATATTGTGTCAGGTCTTCCGGTATCTGTATCCGTGTTCTTCACAGGAATCGCTTTTTTCATTGCAGGGGTGTGGAATGACCGCCGCGGATGGCATGAACCTTTTTTTGCAGGAATATTTCTTGCAGGCATGGGGCTTTTTTATTCATGGCTCGCGCCCGATGCCCTTCATTTTATCCTCTCACGCGCAGTCAGCGGGATGGGATACGGTCTTATTTTTATGGCCGCACAGGGTTTTATTATCACTTATACGGACAAGGATGCCAAAGCACGCGGATTTGCCTCGCTTTCTTCTGCTCTTTATGCAGGCCTGATCTGCGGCAGCACCACCGGAGCCATGATAGCGGAAAGGACAGGTTATCAGCCTGTTTTTCTTATGGGTTCGCTCATTATTTTTTCCGCAGTTGCCTGCACTTTCCTTTTCATGCGCAAAACCATCATAAAACCGGATACAAAAAATATCCAGCCTTTCAGCATCACAAAAATTGGCCGTTTTCTTGCGGATCGGAATGTACTGAGCGTCATTCTCTTCAGCAGCATTCCGGCCAACATGGCAATGATTGGTTTTCTTGAATATTTCAATCCGGTTTATCTGAACAGAATCGGCGTGTCGCAGTCCAATATCGGCAGAACATTCATGCTGTACAGCGCTTTTACCATTTATGCTGGCCCCCTGATCAGCAAATACATTGATGTTTCTGAAAGAAAAAAAATGTTCATGGTGGCAGGCGGCATTTTGGGAAGTCTGTCGTTTATATCCTTTTATTTCTTTGAAGGCATTGCAGCGGTTCTCACTGCAATATTCTTTCTGGGTCTGTCCCAGAGCTTTGTGTTTGTTGCACAGGTGGCCTATCTTCTGAAAATGAAAATCACCCGTGAAGCCGGAGAGGGAAAAGCCATTGCCACTTTCCGCCTTGTAAACCGCTTTGGCCAGGCAGCAGGGCCCATGATGTTCGGCGGCCTGGTTGCCGCAGCAGATATCAGCGCAGGCGTGGTTTATGTCGGATACACCTATCTGATCCTCACGTTTTTTCTGCTTTTCCTGACCCGGACTGACAAAAAACTCAGTGTTCCGGAATCTGCAAAAACATCATAAGGATCAGGGATGTTATAACTTTTGCATTCCAAGCAGTACATGGCCAGTTTGCAGCGAAAATCTGATTGAACCTCTGGTATTCGCAGCTATTTCAAAAAGAGCAGATTACTGCGCTTCCCTCATTCCAGAGAAAGCCGGTAATTCCGGAATACTCCTGATACCGGCTTCCATCTGTATAATACCAGTTCTCCATTGATTTTATATAATAAGGTGAGTTGTTTCCTCTGTGTTCTCTGTGGTTTTTTTTCTCTGTGTACTCTGTGGGAAACCGAATTATAAGTATATTTTCAATGGGGAATCGGTATAATACCAGTTCTTCATTGATTTTATACAATGCGGAATGCAATCCGGAGGAGTGCAAAAATTAAGCGGAGCGGTTTTTTGCACACGCGCAACGGTGAAAAAAACTGACATATTAGACCTCTTTCAAAAGTAACTGTTGACATTAAACAGGAAATGATATAAAAATACACTTCTTGCAAAATTTGAATTTACATGATTTATTTTATTGAATAAAAATTGATTTTGGAAAGAGGTGT
>JBFXEJ010000191.1:0-4798 GCA_050180235.1 Desulfococcaceae bacterium | reverse complement strand
TTCCAATACTGTCCAATCTTTTTTCGGCATTTCCCCAAAGCCCCCCTTTTAAAAAAATTGCTGTCTGAAAAATTGTCACCTGTATAACACATTAATCGGATCATTACAATAGAGAATTGGTATTACAGGATGAAATAGTTAAAAAACTGAATTTTTTGAAAAAATTCAGTTTTTCATTCTGTAAAATTCAACGTGGTAATGTACCTGTGCATTGCCGGTTTTGAATCTGTGACCTGCAAAAAACCGGATTTTTCCAAAAAAATCCAGTTTTTCTGCACTTTTTATGTTCCCTGCTGATCAGCCGGCCTTGGATCTGTGCGCTGCAAAAACCGGATTTTTCCAAAAAATCCGGTTTTTCTTTAATCCCTGTCACCGGGACTTGGCCGCATTCCACATACGCTCTTTTTCCGCACGGGGAACCTCATCAATTTTCCTGCCGCTTTCGGCTGCCATTTTTTCCATATACCGGAATCTGTCTTCAAATTTCCGGGTTGCGGCTGCCAGAGATGTTTCAGGATGAATGCTGGCAAAACGGGCCACATTGACCAGAGTAAAAAGGATATCCCCGAACTCCAGTGCGATGTCTTTACTGCTCTGTTCATCAATATCCCCTCTATCCTGTTTTTTATCCAGTTCTGCTTTGAATTCCGCCCATTCCTCCTCTGTTTTTTCCATTACGCCTGTGATGCCGTCCCAGTCAAAACCGGTGCGCGCTGCACGTTCGGAAATCCGGTAGGCACGCATCAGGGCAGGCTGTTTATGGGGGATGGAATCCAGCAACGATTCTTTGGCGAGGCTGTTTTTCTCTTTCATTTTAATCTGCTGCCACCGGTTGCGCACATCTTCCGCGTCTTTCACCGTTGTATCACCAAACACATGGGGATGCCGCCGGATCATTTTTTCCCTGATCCGCGCTGCAGCGTCTTCAATGTCAAACAGCCCTTTTTCCTCAAAAAGTTTGGCAATGAAAAGTATCTGGAAAAGCACATCTCCGAGTTCTTCGCAGATCAGATCCGGATCGCCCGATTCCACAGCATCCGCAAGTTCATACACTTCCTCTGTAAGATACAGAGTCATGGACTGGGGGGTCTGTTTTCTGTCCCAGGGGCAGCCCTTTTCCCCTCTCAGTCTTTCAATCAGCCCGTTTACCGCATTGATATGATGATATTCCAAAACAGGTCCTTTCCTATTTTTCAGTTTGAGTGCCGGGATTTTCCCAATTTTCCCGGAGATGTGTTAATTTTTCCGCAAATTCCTTTTTCATTTCATTGGGAATGATACTTACCATTTTCTCTGAAAGCAGTGTGACACCCGGAGCCAGTGCGGAATTTTTCAGCACCGGAGCGTTTTTCGGCAGAAATGCCACCAGCACTGCCAGCAGAATGGAAACGATCAGCGTGCTTTTCACTATGCTGAAAAGCACACCGCTGATACGGTCAGGCCATTTGCCGAAAGCATCCATTGCCAGCCGCCGGATTAAAATTCCGATCAGCCAGGCCAGACTGTATATGACAGAAAAAATGAGCAGAAATCCCAAAATTCTGAGATAGCCCGGATCCGAAAGCCAGCGGGAGAGAAATCTGGCTCCTTCCGGATACCAGGTATATGCGCAGTAAAAACCGCCGATAACTCCGGCTATGGCCGTGATTTCCCGGATAAATCCCCTGAAAAAACCCAGGAGCATACTGTAAACGAAAATAATGACAATCAGAATATCCAGTGGATTCATATCATTGTCCTTTTTTCTTTCCTTGCAGGGAGTTCCTTTTGACATTTTCCGGCAGAAAATATACAATACCAAAACACTAACAGAACAGACAGGGAAGGTCAAGTATTTTCCTCCGGCAGATTCTGATTAATTATCTGATATTATATGAAAAGGAGCAGCATATATGCCGATTTACGAATTTTACTGCAAAGACTGCCATACCGTGTTCAGTTTTTTTTCCAAACGCACAGATACCAAAACATGTCCCCAATGCCCGAAATGCAAAATCCGCAGACTGGAAAGACAGGTGTCCCTGTTTGCCTTCACAGGAAAGGCAAAAGAGTCTGAAGATGTGGAGGATCTGCCTTTTGACGAGTCCCAGATGGAAAAGGCAATGCAGGTACTGGCAAAGGAGGCAGACAGTATCAGTGAGGATGATCCAAAACAGGCCGCAAACCTTATGCGGAAACTTACGGACATGACCGGAATCCAACTGGGGTCGGGAATGGAGGAGGCGTTAAGACGCATGGAAAAGGGAGAGGATCCGGATCAGATTGAAGCTGAAATGGGAGATCTGATGGAAGGGGAAGAGCCTTTTCTGCTGCCATCAGGGAAAAAAGGGGGGAAAAACCGTGGCAAACGTTCTGCTCCTTTCCGGGATGAAAATCTGTATGATCTCATAAGTTAATGATGAATAATGAATGGTTAATTATGAATTATTATTTAATTCCATACTGCCGGACAAAAAAATCAGGTAGTGGGACTTGTCATACTGATAAAAATGTGCTGTACTGCTCCTGTTTTTTTATATCAGAAAACAGGAGAAAAAAAATGAGGGCAGCAGAATGCCGGCGGCTGCGGCAGTGAAAATATCCGCAAAAACTGACGGACACCCGCGGGACGTCAGAAAATTCACTGCAAAAACTGCAGGTTTTACAGTACGCCGTATATTAAAACCGGAGAACGGGAATTCCGCCTGAAAACCGCTGAAAATCTTCAGGCGGAAAGACTTTCACAGCGTGCGGCTGCACGGACGATCCGGATGGGCCGGACAGCAGTCCGGAAAAATTTAAAAAAAGTGCTCCCCCCGATCTCCGGAACTGTTCCTGTTTTGGAGATGGATGAACTGCGGTCTTATACCAATTCGCTATTGAATTTATACAATAATGTGAGTTATTTCCTCTGTGTTCTCTGTGGTTTTTTCTCTCTGTGTCCTCTGTGGGAAACCGGATCATAAGTATATTTTCAATGGAGAATTGGTCTTACGTTGGGAAAAAATCAGATCAGGTACGGATTTGGCTGGCGGCGGAACACCGGACACGGCTTACTGCCGGGATCGTCTTCGGAAACCGTTCAGCGTAAAAATCCCGGAATTTATGGGAATCTATTCCTGCTTATTACCGGAAACGGGCTGTGTGCTGCAAAGATTTACGGGAAAGCCGTTCATCAGTTCTTCCATCAGAACGTCACCGGGCATCAGGAAAGGGAAGCGGTGAGACTCCGCATATTGAATGTTTCAGATGCACACTGCGTAAGAGATGCCCGGATTTGGCAGGAAAAACGATTTCTTTAAGCCGTGACGGTGATCTTCACAAAATCCGCATCCTGGGTTTTATTGATCATTATAATAACTCAAGTTGCTACCTATGGAAAAATTCAATAATATCAGGCAGCGAATTTTAGGCAAAATTACCGTTTTTTTATAACATCCTGTTTATATGATGTTTATAATTTTATAGGTAGCAACTTGGGTTATAATAATCCGATATTACCGGAATTATCAGCATGAAAAATCCCACTGTCCACATCAGATTCATTTTGTCATGTCTGTCTGCATTCAGTATGATTTCCCTATCCGGTGCTGCGGATGAAAAAATTATAACCATAGGAGTTTCAGGAACCTATTCCGGAGGATTTGCCGCTGTGGGAAAAAATGTGGGGGATGGAATGACAGATTATTTCTCTTATCTGGTCAATCAGGGCGGCATTGCATACAAAGATCCGGTCAGCGGAAAAAATGAAAAAATGCCAATCCGGATACATATTGAGGACAACCATTACAATATGAACAGAGCTGTCACGGCCTACAGGGAACTCAGGGCAAAGGGCGCAAATGTCATCATCGGTTTCGGTAGCACGCCCGGAGAGATCTGTGCGTCTCTTGCGTCACAGGACAGATTTCCCTATCTGGCATGGTATTCCTATGCCAGTCCCATCGCATACTGGCCCCGGCCCCAGTATTACTGGTCTTTCCTGCCTGCTGTCTCGGAATCCGCAACACCCATAATCAAATGGTTTGTCACCCAAAAATGGCAGGGGAAGGGAAAACCGAAAATCGGGATTCTGGCAGCCGATCTGCCCTCATGGAGAGTGCTTGGCAAACCCGGTCTCATGGATGGTTATATCCGAAGTCAGGGCGGAGAATCCGCGGGAATTGAGTTTGTTCCGCTTGAGACAGGGGATATGATTGCTCCGATTGCAAAACTTCTGTTTCATCAAAAGGCCGACTGCCTTGTCTTCATCGGTGCATCTTCACAAACCCCTGTTCTGGTAAAAGATATGAAACGTCTGGGGACTGATCCGGAAAAAATCACTGTGATATGCAGCCTGAGCGCGTGGGATGAAAGTCTTTTCAGTTCGGTTCCGCAGGAAATTGAGGGAATTTACGGTGAGGTTCATGCTGTATCCCCGGATACAGATACTCCGGGAATACGTATGGTGAAAACAGCGGCAAAAGCAGCCGGCAGAGATCCTGAAAAAATTGTGATGAATTACATCAACGGGTTTATGGGCGCGTTTGTGCTGGAGACGGCCATACGAAGAGCATTGGAAAAGCATGGGTATGAAACAGTCGTCAGATCCGGCAGCGCCATACGGGATGAACTGCACAGTTTCGGGTCCGCTGATCCAATGGGACTGGCCCCGGCCATAGAAGTTAGGCATACAGAACAGCCGTATTTTATCAACTATTGTCTTGTCAAAATTAAACTGACGCATTATAATTTCTCAATCTGAAAAAAAAATTGAGGGAGAAAACAATGCGGAAAAAATATCTTGTGAGTCTTACAGACAGTGAACGTCAGGAACTTG
>JBFXEJ010000190.1:0-4973 GCA_050180235.1 Desulfococcaceae bacterium | reverse complement strand
AGTTCCCCCCCCTCATCGGTGTTTCTGCGGATGAAGGCCGGAAAACCCCTGACCTGCAACGCCTCCTGAAATCGGGCGGCCCGTTCCGACTCAAAAAAGGCTCCGGCCTGCAGTTCATATGCCAAAGTTTTGTGCCGGCTGATGCGGAAAACGCCGGGTCTGGGAATATTGCCGGTCAGGTAACGTGTCAGTTCTTCCACTGCCTGCAGTTTCACATCATCGGTCAGGTTCAGTCCGGAGCGGACCGTGATCATGGGAATATCGAGCAGGGTTATGGGAATCCCCCCTTCATGACTCCTTGCCGTATAACGGCCGCCCCAGATTTTGTTTCCTGTCCGGGAATCCCATATGTTCACTGATGCGCCCACATTCATGGAAGAGTAGAATCCAGCGAAAATCCGCTGAAATTCATACACTGTTCCGAAAATTACTGCATCGCATCCCAGTATTTTTCCCAGTTCCTTTACCGATACCTTTGAAATGGCATTATGGGTTTCCAGCCCTTTTTCCCTCAGCCGCAGATCCACCATCTGCAGTTCCACATCCCGGTAAGGCAGAGAACTCAGATGATTGTAAAAACTGATTCTGACCAGTTTTGCAATTCCCTCTGTGCCGGTCAGATCCCGGAAGGGAAGCACTGCCAGAGAACGGGGAAAATCGCCCTGCATGACGGAACGGTTCAGCGACTGGCCTGACAGGGGAGGTATGGAACTGCATCCGCTGAGCAGCAGCAGACCGCCGGTCATCAGCATCTGAAAAAGGATTCGGAATATCTTTCTGTCTTCAGAATGTCTTGTCATCCGGATACTCCTTGTGTTCACCCGAAGCCGGAACCATGTTTCAAAATGGATACCGAATGCTCTGTCAAATAAGTCCTTTCACATATTCTGTATCGCGTGGGCGGCATCCTGCCGCCCCGGAACCGGCAGAATGGTCAGTTATGCTTTGTTAAAAAATTTATTTGACAGAGCACTGATCCATTTGCAAAAGTCCGTCAACGTCATTCCTGACCAGTCCGGAATCCGGATTTCGCAGATGTGACGGTTTTTGTGTGTTTTGAAATTACTTCTACTGTTTATATTTTTTTCAGGATTATGGCAATTGAAAAAATGCTGATTGCAGAGGATTTTGGCAAGATGCGTTTTATTTCTCAGAACCGGGCGTGCAAAAACTGTGTTTTCTGCACACATCAGCGGAACATTTCCCAAAATATCTTCCCGATCAGAAAATATCGGGGGCAGGCTAAGTATGCCGGACTGTAAACAATTTTTCCCTAATGATCTTTTTCATGGCGTTGAAGCACAGTTTGCTAATAATCGTAAAAAAAACTAAGTATTATTGGATTGTTACAGTTTCAGCCCTGATAAAGCCCCAGTTTTCCCTTCCACAATTTTTATTTCCTTATCCGTCAAACCGTAGAGTTTATACACCAGTTGATCAATCTGCCGGTCTGTTGCCTCAATCTGACGCTGCAAAACAGTTTTTTCCTGCGGTAAGGCGGATTCATTGTGTTTTTTGTGCAAATCAAGCATAATGCCAACCAAAGAAACCATCTGCCCATGAAGGGATTTGTTTTTTGGACTGTCCAGTTTGACAGGTGGGATGGGAAGCTGTTCAATATGTTTTTTCTTAATTTCCGCCAGTGCCTCCCCTTTTTCCGGGTTCATAACGGTATAAACAAAATCCATAAGCCGGGAATTCATTATCCCCAGCACACAGTTAAGATGATAATCTTTGTTAAAAGGCAAAATGATATGCAGATTGTTTCTGCCGACAAATCCTTTTTCAGCCAGTGTGGCAATTATTGAATCCCCGGTCTGTCTAACCATAATTTTTTCCGGAGCCTCAAATATTGAGGGATTGCGGGGAGCTGCCAGCCATTCTCCGTACAGAATCCAGTAATTGTGATTCCACAGCGTTTTATAACGGTGAATAAGACTCCCCCGCAATAACGGCTTCCATTCTGCATCCGGCTGTGTTCCCTCCCTGACATAGGGTTTTTCTTTCATCGTCTTTTCAGTCTGCGGAGGTTTGCCTTTTCCTTTTTCAAATGGTTTGACACCATTATAAATATTGCAAATTTTTGCAAGGGGGATGCACAGGGCTGCAATTTTATGAAAAAGCTGAAATTTTTCATCAGATGCAACAATATTGACTGGATCTCCGTTTTTGGGGATATTCTGCCATGACAATGTATGACTTTGAATTATTGAGACTCCTTTGCGTACATCAACATTCACAGTCTCATTTTTTTCATTCCCGTCTTTCGTATTTTGAAAAATTACGGCATGCGTATCAACAACAGCATCAAAAACCTTTTCAGGCAGGTGGAGAATTCTCAGCCAACTGTAATTTGCTGTGAGATATTCCCTGATACGCCTGAAAGTAAGTGACTGCAGCCATGTATTTGAAATGATAACACCTAACAATCCATTATTTTTTAACAGAAAAGCATATCTTTCGAGAAACAGAAGGTAATAATCTTTCTGATAATTCTGATGATGGTAACATTTCAGAAAATATTCCTGCTGATTATCCGGAAGCATATAACCATACGGAGGATTCCCGATCACTGCATCAAATCTGCCGCTTTTCATGATTTCCGCAAATTCCGCGTTCCAGTCAAACGCGTTGACTTTGTATATTTCCTCCTCCTCGGGTTTTATCTGCTGATTTTCATAAAAATCCGGCCCGATCAGCGAGTTTCCGCATTTGATATTATTGGATAAATCCGGCAGCACCCGTTCCTGAAACACGGACATCTGCAGACTCTGTTCATTTTCGCCCTCCAGCACTTTCAGCAGCAGAGAAAGTTTTGTCACTTCAACGGCCTGCGAATCAATATCCACCCCGTAAATATGGCTGATCAGAATCCGTTTCCGTTCCTCAGTTGTCAGACGCCAGTCGCCAGTATCTGTCTGATACAGAAGCGGTTTTTTCCCTTTGGCTTTTTTTTCAGGATTGTCGGATACATACTGCGTCAGATACCAGTCCAGCAGAAACTGATATGCACCGATTAAAAACGATCCGGAACCGCAGGCCGGATCAAGAATTCTGATGTTTTTCGCATTTCCCGGTTTTTTCCCCTCAAGAAGTTTTTTCACAGTGTTTCTGACGATATAATCAACAATGTATGTCGGAGTATAATACACACCTCCCGCTTTTCTGACCTCCGGCTTTTCCTCAATCACGGCCTGATGCTTAGGTGTCAGGCGGATGACCTTTCCCAGAAATTTTTCATACACATGCCCCAGAATATCAGCAGGCAGAACCGAAAATTCATAGGGACTGTCCGGATAATACAGATTTTTGAAAATATTTTTCAGCACGTTGTCATCAACTGACAGTTTCGGAGTCAGATGATCAAAGTTTTCCCGGTTTTTCTCTTTTCTGAAATGAAACAGCCCGGAATTGTATTTCGCATCGGCTTTTGTGAAAAGTGCAAACAGCCGTATGTATACATTTTCACCTTTCTGCAATGCCATGAGAGAACCGTAATTTTCAATTCCCCGATCCTCACAGATACGCAGAAAAACAATGCGGTCAATGGTCTGCTGCACGGCAAAATTAAGTTCCCGCTGTGAAAGTTTGGAATTGCGCAGCGCTATATTTTGGGCTAATAATTCCCGCCACTGTTCAATTTCCTGCAGAAATACAGCATCAACTTCGGCTGTTCCCCTTCTGCTTTTATTGGAGTCCGCATATTTGTCAAAAGAGCCTTTCAGAACGGCTTCACGGGAAAATATGTTTGCGATTTCATCCCATTTTTCAGCGTAATCCGTGTATTTGAGATACAGAATGCGGGAATGTGAGGCTTTGTGGGTTTTCGCGGGTTTCACTCTGCAGTCATAAACTGCAAACTCTTCAAAATCCGTGAGAATGCTCAAAGGCAGTTTTGCGCTCCATCCGTAGCGGCGCAACTGATACGCGGGATGAATATCCTCTTTTATATTGACAGCAGGTTTTTTTGCTTCCAGAAAAAATTTGCGGCTCCCGCCAATGCGGAAGCAGTAATCCGGGGCTTTGGTGACACCGCCGACTTTTATGGAATCTTCATGGATTACATCTTTATAAGCTTCTGCGTAACCCTGTTTATTGGCAATATCCCATCCCAGTTCCTCAAAAAAGGGGTCTATGAACTCCCGGCGCACCTGTGTTTCGTTATAATTCCCTTTCTTGTAACTGTCCAAATTGTAATGAAAGGTCTGTGTCAAATTTTTGATTCTTTCCGGAATACTCATCATTGATCCTTTATGATACTATGACATCACCCGGCACTGCAGCCCTTTCAGATACGTGCCTTCAGGAAAGTTCAGGGATACAGGATGATCTTCGGCCTGACTGAGCCGCCGGATAATATGCGCCTCCCGGCCGGCATCCAGTGCGGCATCTGCCACAATTTTCTGAAACAGATCCGCATCCATGAGACCGGAACAGGAAAAGGTGAAAAGAAAACCTCCTGGCCGGAGCAGTTTAAATCCAAGCAGGTTTATGTCTTTGTAGGCACGGGCAGCAGCAGTCAGATATTTTTTTGCATCTGCAAATTTGGGCGGATCAAGAATAAGCACATCAAACTGCCTTCCGCTGTTCCGAAATTCCCGCAGGATGGAAAAAACATCCCCTTCCGCTGTCTCTGATTTTCCTGTATCCAAATGATTGAGAACCGCATTTTTCCGCAGCAGTGCAAGGGCTGATTCCGAAGCATCAATGCTGGTGACATGCTTTGCGCCTCCCATGAGTGCATTGACAGTAAATCCGCCTGTATAGCAAAAACAGTCCAGCACCCCGGCATTTTTGCAGGAATGGAAAATCAGACTGCGGTTATCCCTCTGGTCTGTGAAAAATCCGGTTTTCTGTCCATTGCGGATGTCAACGAGAAAGCGGCATGGCCCTTCCTGAATTTCCAGCAGTTCCGGAGGTTCTTTCCCTTTAAGCAGTCCCCGCACCTGCAAAAGACCCTCTTTTTCACAGAT
>JBFXEJ010000189.1:0-5231 GCA_050180235.1 Desulfococcaceae bacterium | reverse complement strand
GAATGACGTGAAATACAGCAGTCTGCCGGATTCTGAAGGTTTGGCGTAACATCATTTATGAAATTCACTTAGGTGATTTCCATTAATGATTATACCGTTTTTCGTAGGGCGGGCACGGATTTTTGTGCCCGCCGTTTCAGCAGGACGGCGGGCACAAAAAGCCGTGCCCGCCCTACAATGATGGTACATTTTTTCATGGAAATCGCCTTACAGATAACCGCAGGAACTAGGTTCTGTTGACATTTCAGATCAGACTGCCGGTCAGTGACTCCGGTCTGAACCGGAAACATGCCATAAATCCCGTTCCGGGCAGAGTCATGAGAAATCCGCATGGTTCATTCCGGAGAGATCGGTTCCTGCAAATTCAGGAGGTTATAGAAATGTCAACAGAACCTAATTTTGACGATCCCGTAAAAAATCAGAAATACCGTCACTCCGGAGAAAGCCTGAGTTAATAAATTCCTGAAAAAATAATGATTTTTTTACAGTTTCATCAATTTTGGGCAACAATTTCAGATTACTGAAAAATTTCTGCCCGCACGTTCCGCAGTTGAACTGCCGTGGAAACAGACTTTCATGTTTTGCTGCTGCCCTTTTCTTTATCAGTGCTTTGTCTGCTGTTTTTTTCTGTATAACTTCTTCTATCTCACAATATCATGCAAATGGCAAGAATGATGATGATGAATATTTTGCAAAATATGCCAAAAACTCTCAGAAGGCATTATTATAACAGGCATTTTTCTCATATGTGCCGGAATGCAGCTCCTGTGTTTCTCCTGTTCCCTGTGCATAGGGCAGAACGGTTATGAGTTCACGCCTGTTTCCCAATGCCGGAATTTGGCACTTTACAGGCAGAATGGCAAGTTTTTTTGTTGGAAAATTTGTCAGGCACTGTCCGGCATTATATTTTTTTACAATAGACCTCTTGCAAAACTGGGAGTTGCACCTTTGATTTTATTGGATTAAAATTGACTTTTGCAAGAGGTCTAATACAGGTCAATTTCAAAACTTCATAAAACCGTCATACCGGCGAAAACCGGTGTTATACCAAATCGCTATTGATCTTAGGCGATTTCCATGAAAAAATGTACCATAATTGTAGGGCGGGCACGGCTTTTTGTGCCCACAGTTTCAGCAGGACGGCGGGCACAAAAAGCCGTGCCCGCCCTAGGAAAAACGGTATAAGTAATCGTCCACAAATTTTCGCACAGGGCAATCCCGTAAATATTGTGTCCGATGAGTTATTATACATGAAAATATATGGACGGTTACTTAATCATTAATGGAAATCATCTTATACAATACTGTCAGTTTTTTTCACCGTTCCGGGTGTGCAAAAAACCGCTCCGCTTAATTTTTGCACTCCTCCAGATTTGCTGTTCAGCATCGTATAAAACCAATACCCTCAGTTTTTCCGCGGTTCCGGGTGTGCAAAAAACCGCTCCGCTTAATTTTTGCACTCCTCCGGATCAGTATCAGTTCAATGGAGAATCGGTATTAACCTGGAAACAGATTCGGATTCAGGCAGACAGAAATAAATGACTGATCCGGCTTGCACCCGCCCGGATATTCTGTTAAATACTGAAAAATTCCATTGCCTGCCCTGTGATTGCGGTTCTGGCATACAGTTTTTTTATCATATCCGGACAAAAGAAAATGAAACACCTGCATTTATCCATAGTTGCAAAAATCTGGCTGGTGATCGCCTTCCTTGTCATCGTCTATGCCTTTTCCATGATCGGGGTTTATGCAGGCGGAAACCTTATAAAACAGGAAATTTTTCGCATTTCCAGTATATCTTTTCCTGCTTCGGGCCTGAGTTATGAAGCTCTGATCGCTTTCAGAAATCAGATCGGATATTATGAAGACGCTGTGGAGGAAGGAGAAAACCGCTTTATCCGGAAAGCGGAAAAGGAATCCGCCACAGTGGTGCAAAGCCTGAAAGAAATCATCAGAACCGGCAATCCGGATCAGAGCAGGATTCGGCTGGCGCGGGAAATTCTGAAAACAGTGGAGATATACATTTCCGGGGCAAATCATTTCTGTTCAGAAATGGCAGCGCAGGAAAGTGCTATTGTATCCGGGGATATGGCGGATTGTTCAACGCATCTGGCCTTTCATAAAGATCGGATTCTGTCGCAGCTTACTGAACTTCACCAAGTCATTTCCGCTGATCTCAGGTATGAGATCGAATCCCTAACCCGTTCTCTGAACCGTCAGCAGATTATCCATTTCTGCATTTTTGCCACTGTGCTTCCTGTTTCCCTTTTTGCCATGTGGTTTGTCATCCGGAGATCCATTGCCGTCCCGGTTCAGGAACTTCTGACAAATATCCGGAAAATCAGTGAGGGTGGTCTATCAGTTTTCCGTTATTCCGATCATGAGAGCAAAGATGAAATCGGTCATCTGCGCTGTGCCTTTGATGAAATGCTGTCTGAACTCACAAACTCCCATCAGCTTATGAGCCGTTACGCGGAACAACTGGAACGGGATATTGACAAATACAGATCCGCCCAGGACAGGCTGGAGGAGGCCTATGCAGATCTCAGAACCATGCAGCTTCAACTGGTTCAGTCCGGAAAACTGGCTTCCATCGGTGAACTGGCCGCAGGCGTGGCCCATGAACTCAATCAGCCCCTGATGGTAATCCGGGCAGCCTCGCAGCTTCTCCCCAAAGGAATTAAGGAAAAAATCCTGACTGAAGAGCAGATTGCCGAACAACTGAAAACAGTGGAGCGCAACACCGGAAGGATGATGCGCATAATTAAGCATCTGCGGGATTTTTCCCGTCAGTCTTCCCATGAATTCAAATATGTGAACATCAGCAGCGTTCTGGAAGACTGTTTTCTTATGATTGGAGAGCAGTTGCGTCTGCACAGCATCCGGGTGGAAAAAAATTATGCACCGGATTTGCCCCTGTGTTACGGAAATGCCAACCGCCTGGAGCAGGTGTTTCTGAATCTGCTCACCAATGCACGGGACGCAGTCTCTGCGAAAGCGGATATCGTGCCGGAATTCAGGGCATCCGGAGGTCTCATTGAAATTGTAACCCGTGTGTCTGAAGAAAAAACTGTTGAAATCATTGTTAAAGATAATGGATGCGGCATTGAGCGGGAATTCCGGGACAGGATATTTGATCCCTTTTTTACCACCAGGGAGGTGGGAAAGGGAACCGGGCTGGGGCTTTCCATCAGTTACGGAATTATCCGGGAGCATCAGGGCAGTCTTGACATTATGGATACGTCCTTTCAGGGAACCGCCATGCGCATAAGGCTTCCGGCAGCCGGGCAAATACCGGATCCGGATTTCCGGATGAAATCTTTTGATGTTTCAGGAGATACAGACATATGAAAGAGCATATCCTGCTTGTGGATGATGAACCCGATATTCTCAGTGTACTGCGTTTTGCACTCTCAGGTGAAGGTTTTGCAGTGGAAACTGCTTCGAACGGGAAAGACGCTCTTTCCCTTTTTCAGCAGCAGTCCTTTGAACTTGTGCTCAGCGATATCCGTATGCCTGAAATGGACGGGCTGGAACTTCTGCGCTGTATCAAAGAAATTTCTCCGGATACAGAAGTGATTATTCTGACAGGATATGCGAGCGTGGAAAATGCTGTGCAGGCCATGAAAAACGGCGGAGCCTTTGATTTTCTGCAAAAACCCCCTGAGCAGATTGAAGAACTCCTGCGTTCTGTTCACAGAGCACTGGAACACCGGAAACTGCGTATGGAAAACAGGAAAACACATCAGGAACTGGAAAAAAGTGAACGCTTTTCCACTGCGATTCTCAATTCCATGCCAGCGGCCATTGTTGTGCTCAATCCGCAGGGGCAGATTCTGAAAACCAACCGGGCCTGGGAAAAATTCTCACAGGAAAAATCAGGAAATAAAAAAGGAATCAGTGTGGGAGACAGTTATGTGGAATACTGCCGCAGCATAGTGAACCGGGAGGCGGATCCCGGATCAGAATACGCAGCCAATGCCCTTTCAGGTCTTCAGAAAGTGATGGCCGGGGAAAAAAAATGGTTTGAAATGGAACTGCCATACGGTGACAAAGCACAGGAAAACTGGTGTCTGCTGCAGGTTTTCCGTCTCAATGTCTGTGAATACCAGACCGCTGTTTCCCATACGGACATCACCCGTCTCAAACAGATGGAAAAACGCGTACTCCACAGTCAGAAGACAGACGCTATTGCCACTCTGGCAGGAGGAATTGCCCATGAATTCAACAATGCCCTCAACGGTCTGACAGGATACGCGGAACTTCTTGCCATGTCTGCCGGAAAAAATGAAAAAACAGAAAAGTGCATATGGGGAATAAGATCAATGAGCGAAAGGATGTCCGGACTTTCAGCCCAACTGATGACCTATGCCCGCGGGGGCATATACCAGCCGCGGCCGTTTGATCTGAACCGGCTGGTGGAAACAGGTGTTCATCTCATCCGGGGAGGACTTCCTGCCCGCATACAGATTAAAACAGATACTCAGGACAGGGAAAATCTTTCTGTGAACGCTGATCTGACGCAGCTGCATACGGTTTTGTCCGCGCTGGTGGAAAATGCATCCGAGGCCATTGAAGGTGAAGGATGTATCCGTATCAGTGTCAGCAGGGAGAAGCCTGATGGAATATCGGATTTGTCTGAGCAGCCTGAAACGGAAAAGTGTATCTGGCTGACAGTGGAGGATAACGGCATGGGCATGGACGAAAAAACCAGAGGCAGGATATTTGAACCTTTTTTCAGCACAAAATTCATCGGAAGAGGACTGGGGATGTCCGCTGTGTACGGAATTGTCAGAAATCATGGCGGAAAGATATTTGTGGATTCCGAACCCGCGCGGGGAACCCGTGTCAGTATCTGCTTTCCTGCTGCGGGATAGTACATGACCACCTGATGTTACGCCACCATTTTCACCGTCATTCCGGAGAAAGCCGGAATCCGGCAATTTCAGATGATTATGGATACCGGCTTTCACCGGTATGACAAAGAGGCGTAAGGCGATTTCTGAAAATAAATATCCCGGTTCAGTTCACAGGCACAGGGCAAAAGCCGGAAGCTTTTGATACTTTGGTGGTATATTTTTTTCTGGAAATAATCTGACCCCAGTTAGGCGATTTCCATGAAAAAATGTACCATCATTGCAGGGTGGGCACGGCTTTTTGTGCCCACCGTTTCAGCAGGACGGCGGGCACAAAAAGCCGTGCCCGCCCTGCGAAAAACGTTATAATCATTA
>JBFXEJ010000188.1:0-5590 GCA_050180235.1 Desulfococcaceae bacterium | reverse complement strand
TTTTGTCTATACATAATAAATACAAATAGTTATACGATACATCCATGATACTGCTTATACTGATTATAAATAACATATTGATTTATATATTAAAAAAATCAGTATGAGCAGTCCCACTACCAAAAAATTTACTGCATTGTATAAAATCAATGCGAATTTGTATTGCATAACACAGTTACCGGAAGCAGGGATATTTACTTTCACCTTTTTTCAGTGTATGCTGTATCCGGATAAAATATGAATCAGAACAAAATCAGATTGTTTATAGCGTTTCACCTGCCGGACAATGTGCGCAGCCATATCCGTGATCTGCAGGCTCAGCTTCGCTCCGGCGGCCTTCATCTGCGCTGGGTTGCTCCGGAAAATATTCATCTGACCCTTAAATTTCTGGGGGATATAAATCCATCTGATACGGATCGGATTGCACAGGCCATGTCCCAGGCTGCACAAGGTACGTCTGCGCTCCATCTGGGAGCAAAGGGGCTTGGGGTTTTCCCGACTGTCCGTAAAGCACGGGTGCTGTGGATCGGACTGAACGGGGATACCCATGATTTGATTGGGTTGCAGAACCGGCTGGATGATCGGCTGGCAGAACAGGGATATGAAAAAGAATCCCGTGCCTTCAAAGCACATCTGACCATTGCCCGCGCAAAGGAAAGCCCTGATCCAAAGCAACTGATCGAGGCAATGGAGAAATTCGCGACATTTGCTTCCCCTGATTTCTCTGCCGGGGAACTGATTCTCTGGCAGAGCCAGTTGAAACCTTCAGGCGCGGTTTACACAAAACTGAAAAGCGTTTTTCTGACACACAGTTGAAAAAAATATCCTGATTTCAAAAATCAAATTTTTATTTAGGAAAGCGGAATATCTTACCGATTCGCCATTGGTTTTATACAATACAGAATGCAAATCCGGAGGAGTGCAGAAATTAAGCGGAGCGGTTTTCTGCATCTGCTGTTCATAAAGGACAAAAGTTAAGGAAAATAATATATTCCCCAGTTCCTGACAGAGCAGAAATGCGGATATACAATATTCCCGTTCGGTAAAAAAACAGACATTTTACACGCAAAATCCGCAATTTTTTCCCGAACGGGAATATCAGCAGAATACATTATGGATATAAGGGAAATTGGAAACATCATCCGGAAAAAACGGAAAATCTGGGGATTCACACAGGCAGAGGCCGCAGGCATGTGCAATGTGGGGGTGCGCTTTCTGTCTGAACTGGAAAACGGCAAAGCCACCCTTCAGATCGGCAGAGTGCTGCATGTAATCGAGGCATTCGGATTTGAACTGAGCATAACAGACAGATCGGAAAGATGAAACCGCTTGCAGTGTTTATAAATGACACACGGGCCGGACGATTGTGGCAGGATGAAAAACAGCGGTTTGTTTTTCAGTACAGTGCAGATTATCTGAACATGCCGGATTCCCATCCGCTTTCCCTGTCCCTTCCGCTTCAGGACAGGGCTTTTGATCCGGATGCGGCACGTCCTTTTTTTTCCAATCTGCTGCCCGAAGGCCATATCCGGGATATGATAGCGGGAATTGTTCAGGTTTCCAAAAAAAATGATATGGCACTTCTGGAAAAAATCGGTGAGGAATGCGCGGGCGCGGTTTCTGTGCTGCCGGAGGGAATCCGGCCGGATGCCAAAGGCCGTTATATTCCTCTTTCCCCTGAAGAACTGGATGAAATGACTGCTTTGGAACCCCGGCCCCCGCTTCTGGTCAGCCGTAAGGAACTGCGGCTTTCCCTTGCCGGAGCGCAGGATAAGCTGCCGGTTTTCATGAAAGAAAACAGTTTTTTTCTTTCATCGGGAAATAAACCAAGTTCCCATATTGTCAAACCTCAGAACCGGTATTTTGAGGATATGGTTCAAAATGAGGCATTCTGCATGATGCTGGCAAAGGCTGCGGGTCTGTCTGTTCCGCCTGTATTCATCCGAAAAGGAACCAGGAATGCAATTTACATCATTGAGCGTTATGACAGGATAAGAAATCAGGATGGAAGCGTTTCCCGGATGCATCAGGAGGATTTCTGTCAGGCAATGGGTCTGCTCTCCCATCAGAAATACCAGAGTGAGGGAGGGCCGGGACTGGCAGACTGCTTTGATCTGATTCGGAAAAACAGCGCACAGCCGCTCATTGACAGAAAAAGGCTGATGGAATGGGTGATTTTCAACTTTCTTATCGGCAATGCAGATGCCCATGCCAAAAACATTTCCCTTCTGTTTCATGGCAGAAAGGTATATCTTGCTCCGTTTTATGATCTGATTTCAACCCTTGTGTATCCGGATCTGCTTCCCCGAATGTCCATGAAGATCGGAGGGGAGAACCGTTTCAGATTTCTTCAGATGCGTCATTGGGAGCGTTTCGCAGAAGCAATTGATGTGAAAACCGGATTTCTGTTTTCCACTGCCGGGAAGATGGCGGAAAAAGTGAAAAAGGAATCTGCAAAACTTGCAGGGCAGTCTGTTCCCCAGTACGGGGGCAAAAAGGTGATTGAGGGAATCTGTGAAATCATAGCAAAAAATGCCGCGTTTTTTTAAAGCTGGAACAAATATAAGTGGGTTTTGGTAATCACAGTTTAAAGAGCAACAAAAAAGAAAAACAGACATATTATGAAAGGCACCCGAAATGAAAGAAGAATATGATTTTACAGATGCAAAGCAGGGCAAGTTTTACAGGCCGATGGAAGAATTGGATATTCCAACTTATCCAGATAAGAATGCCACCGAATATCTGTCCCAACCAATGCAGGATGATCTGAATGAAGTATTGCGTATTCTGAAAAAATACGGTGTAAGCAGAATATTGTTATACGGTTCTGTGGCGCGTGGCGATTGCAGGGAAGAATCTGACATAGACATATGTGTGGAAGGACTCAGAAATGACAGTTTTTTTATGGCATTGGCAGAATGTATGATGGCTTCAGAACATTCTGTCAGCATAACAGATTTCAAAAGTACTTTTGGTTATTTCCGGGAACAAATTTTAAAAGAGGGAAAAATTGTTTATGAGCAGAACTGATTTGGAAAAAGAAGTAAAATTCGGTTTGGAAAATTTACATAAAGTATATGAACGTATTAACTATATATCCTTATCAGAGGTGGACACACTTATAAAAATTTCTGCTCTGACATATGAGTGCTTTGGTTATTACAATGCAGTGGAACATCTCATTCTGAGATTGACAAAGTATTTGAAGATTCCTGTTACGTCTGGTGCATTCTCCCATAAAGAAACTGTGAAAAATTTTAACGATCTGGTTAAAAAATTTAATATAACAGCCAGACAGTCAACATTAAATGCCATTTTGGAGTTAATGGCATTTCGTCATGTGGCGACAAAAATTTACGGATTTTTAATTGACAGGGATAAACTGGAAATCGTTGCAGACAGAATCAAAAATGAACACAGCAATATTTCAGAACTTATAATTCAACTTGTTGAAGCTGTTGTTAATAATTTCTAACCCAGAGAGGTGTATGCACCCGGCTATCGCTCCGTGCCTCATCTGGCTTATCTTTAACCCAAGCATAATATTCTATTATGAAACAGATTGATATATTCAAGGAGGATCGTATGAGTGTTTCAGCAGAACGGCAGAAGGCCGTTGACAGTGCTATGTCCCAAATCGAGCGGCAGTTCGGCAAAGGTTCCATTATGAAACTCGGAAGCAGGGAAGTGATTGAAGTTCCTGTTATTCCTTCCGGCTCCCTTGCGCTGGATCGCGCATTGGGAATTGGGGGCTATCCCAGAGGACGCGTAATTGAAATCTTTGGCCCGGAATCATCCGGCAAAACCACTCTGGCTCTTCATGCTGTGGCAGAAGCCCAGAAACAGGGCGGCATTGCCGCTTTTATTGACGCAGAACACGCGCTGGACACGTCCTATGCCAAAAGACTGGGGGTAAACTGTGATGACCTGCTTGTGGCCCAGCCAGATACCGGTGAACAGGCTTTGGAAATCGCAGACATGCTGGTTCGCAGCGGCGGGATTGATGTGCTGGTCATTGACTCGGTCGCGGCTCTGGTTCCCCGTGCGGAAATTGAGGGGGAAATGGGAGATGCGCATATGGGACTGCAGGCCCGGCTTATGTCCCAGGCATTGCGGAAACTGACCGGAACCATTGGCAAAACCATGACTTCCGTGATCTTCATCAACCAGATCCGCATGAAAATCGGCATTGTGTTTGGCAATCCGGAAACCACCACGGGCGGCAATGCCCTGAAATTCTATTCTTCCGTGCGTCTGGACATTCGGCGAACCTCTTCCATCAAGGACGGTCAGGAACTCATCGGCAACCGCACCAAAGTGCGGGTGGTCAAAAACAAAATGGCTGCTCCCTTCAAAGAGGCTGAGTTTGACATCACTTACGGCGAGGGCATTTCCCGTGTCGGAGATCTGCTGGATATGGGTGTGGAAACCGGCGTGATTGAAAAAAGCGGATCATGGTATTCCTACAAAGGCGAGCGCATTGGTCAGGGACGGGAAAATGTGAAAAAATATTTCGCAGACAAACCGGAAATCCACAATGAGGCTTTGCAGAAAGTCAGAAGCAATATGGGCATTTCCAAAGCACCATCGGTTTCGCCGGATGAACCTGTGCCGGAAGAAAGCGAATAAAAATCCCTTACCCAATGCCATTGATGCGTGCAGCATAGGCGATTTCCAGAAAAGAATATACCACAAAAGTAGCATAAGCTTCCAGCTTGTGCCGTGAACTTAACAGGTATATTTATTTTAATAAATCACCACAGGAGTGTCAAACAGGAAATTTGGGACGCCTGCTTTGTCAACTTTGATTTTATGATCTGAAATGTACAAAAAAACCGGATTTTTTGGAAAAATCCGGTTTTTGCAACGCACAGATTAAAAACTGACAGAGTACTCCGCATAAATCAATGGCATTGATCCCTGGCCTCCGGAAAAACATTCCGGGATTCTGCTCATCAGACAATGACTGCAATGCAATCCCCGGTCTGCCCTGTTTCCGGAATCATCATCCCAAAGCCTATTGTACTGCCGATTTTGATTTTATGAGTTCAACTGCACAGAAAAACCGGATTTTTTGGAAAAATCCGGTTTTTTTTATAAGCCGCAGATTCAAATCTGACAGCATACTGCAAATGGAGAAAGCATGACAGGCAACGATATACGCAGACAGTTTTTGGATTATTTTAAAAAATACGATCATCAGGTTGTACGCAGTTCCTCTCTGGTTCCCCAGGACGATCCCACGCTGCTGTTCACCAACGCGGGCATGGTGCAGTTCAAGCGCACCTTTCTGGGAGAGGAAAAACGCGATTATGTACGCGCCGCGACTTCCCAGAAATGCGTGCGCGCGGGCGGAAAACACAATGATCTGGAAAATGTGGGATACACAGCCCGGCATCACACTTTTTTTGAAATGCTGGGCAATTTTTCCTTTGGGGATTATTTCAAGGAAAAGGCCATAGAATTTGCATGGGAACTTCTGACCGAAGGTTACGGCCTGAAAAAAAAGGAATTGTGGGATTCCAAATTTCTTGATGATTACGAGGCGTATCGTCTGTGGCAGAAATATGCCGGAGTTTCAGCAGATCGC
>JBFXEJ010000187.1:0-5787 GCA_050180235.1 Desulfococcaceae bacterium | reverse complement strand
GACTGCCGAATGGTATAAAGAACGGAACAGGAATATGAAAGGTGTGGACTGGCAGTTCAGAACAAAGGATGCGAGAATAAAACTGAAGCGACTTTATCCGTCAGTTAAACCTTGACAGAACACTATTTAAGCAGGCGCATGATTACGCCCATTATTATGATTAAGGATGTCGCTCTGATACTGACGACCGGGAGTAAAGAGATCCAGACGGGGGCAGAGAACCTGTCACAGGGAGCCGCTGAACAGGCTGCCTCAACCGAACAGGTGTCTGCAACAATGCAGGAAATGACAGCGACAATCCGTCAGAATGCGGACAATGCGTTTCAGATGAAACAGACTGCCATCCATTCGGCTGATAATGCCATAACCACAGGAGCAACAGTCCTTGAAATGGTTGCCGCTATGCAAAAAATTGAAAAAAAGATCGTCATGGTTGATGATATTGCACGCCAGACACGGATGCTGTCGTTAAATGCCATGATTGAAGCAGCAAAAGCACAGGAATATGGGAAAGGATTTGCTGTCGTGGCTACGGAAGTCCGCGAGTTGTCGGCACGCAGTCAGAAGACTGCCGCGGAAATTGCGGAATTAACCCAGATCGGCGTTACGCTGGCGAACAAAGCAAGTGACATGTTGAAACGTCTGATTCCGGACATCCAAAAAACAGCGGATGTCTCGCAGGAAATCAGCGCTGCCAGTGAAGAACAAAGCACCGGCATTCAGCAGATTACACTCGCCATCCAGCAGTTGGATCAGGTCACGCAGCACAATTCCGCGATGGCAGAAGAACTTTCGGCAACAGCGGCAGGTTTTACGCAGCAGGCGGCAAGGTTGTGGAAAACCATCACAATTTTGGACAGAGATCAGCAGGAAATACCGGATAGTCCATCAGCACCTCCTACTGAGCAAAAACATCATAAAGTGAAATCTCTTCCAAAGTCGGATGGGATGAATGAAGGATTTGAAAAATTTTAAATGGGGCTGCCCGAACATGGCATTGACAAATGGCTGATGAAATCATCCGGGAATCAGAGATATTTTCCAATAATCAATATCATAACGCAATGAAACAATAGGTAAAATGACCGCATCAATAAATGAAAGAATTGACAATTTCATAGCCTTTGCAAAAACTTTGGAAGGTTATGAAAAAGGGGAAGCACAGACTTTTCTGAACCGGCTGTTTCAGATATTTGGTTATGCAGACTGCCATGATGCAGGAGCCAGGTTTGAAAAACGGATTAAAACCGGCAAAACAACGAAATTTGAAGACCTTCTTTTTCCGGGCAAAGTAATAATAGAAATGAAATCAATGGGAAAAGACCTTGCGGATCATATATTTCAGGCAAGAGAATACTGGGATAAAAGTTACAGGGAAGAAAAAAACCCTTTTGTTGTACTGTGCAATTTTGACCGTTTTCTGATATTCAACTGGTTTATGCAGAATTCTCCGCTGGATTCTCTGACAGTGGAAGAACTGAAAACCAGATGGAGAGCTTTGGCTTTTTTGTCCAAAGAGCCAATAGAACCGGTTTTCTGCAACAATGTGGAAAAAGTTACGAAAGAGGCAGTCGGAAAGCTGCTGGGAATATACCATTCACTGATTGACAGAGGAGAAGATAAAGAAAAAATTCAGAAATTTGTGCTTCAACTGCTTGTTTGCCTTTTTTCTGAAGATATTGGCCTTTTTCCCATTGCGGATTATTTTTTGGCATTACTGCAGGAAGGTAAGAAAAATCAGTCTGCCAATGAATGGATAACCGCTCTTTTCCGGCAGATGAACAGTCCGAAAAAAGCCAAAGAAGGCATATTCAGGGACGTAAATTATTTCAACGGTGGAATATTCAAAGAAATCAATCCAGTGCAACTGAATGCCTGTGAAATTGATCTTCTGGAGGAAACAGCAAAATTTGACTGGAGCAGAATAGAACCCGCGATTTTCGGGAACATATTTGAATACAGCATGGACAGCAGGGAGCAGCACGCCACAGGAGCGCATTACACCTGTGAAAAAGACATAATGAAAATTGTCAGACCCGCAATTATAAATCCCTTTGCAGAGAAAATAAATGCTGCATCAACTCTTGAGAATTTACTGAAAATAAGGGAAGAACTTGGCAAAATCAAAGTATTGGATCCAGCCTGCGGCAGCGGAAATTTTCTGTATATCGCACTAAGAGAGTTAAAGACTCTTGAAATTGAAATACTTGCAAAAATCAGTGAAAATTTTAAAAGTTACCGCATACAGGATGTTTATTCGGTTATCAGACTGAAACAGTTTTACGGAATTGACAGCAATCCCTTTGCTGTGGAACTTGCAAAAGTCACTTTGTCCATTGGGAAAAAAATATTTAATGACCAACTTATTTCATTTATAAAAAAGAATCAGCTTTCACTGGATTTTGAAGACAGAACACTGCCTTTTGATGATCTTGACAAAAATATCACAGCAAATGACGCTCTTTTCTGTGACTGGCCGAAAACTGATATTATCATAGGAAATCCCCCTTTTCTGGGTGGCAAATATCTTCGGACAGAAAGAGGGGATGAATACGCAGAAAAAATATATAAAGCATTTCCGAACGTAAAAGGCCAGCCTGATTACTGTGCGCTGTGGTTCCGGAAAGCCCATGACAGCAGTGCAAAAAGAATCGGTCTGGTCGGCACAAATTCAGTGGCACAGGGAGTCACAAGAAAAGCAGGTCTTGAATATATCACTGAAAACAAAGGAATCATAACAAATGCTGTTTCAACACAGGTATGGAGCGGAACTGCAAATGTTCATGTAAGCATTGTGAACTGGGTCAAAAACAGAAAAGATATTCCTTCCGATCTGTATCTTGATGAAAAGAAAGTGAAATACATAAATTCAAGCCTGAAGGCGCAGACAGATTATACAGGAGCCGGACGTCTTGCTGAAAATCTTGGAAAATCTTTTCAGGGTTGCGAATTATCAGGAAAAGGATTTTCAGTATCTGCCGAAACCGCAAAAAAATGGATAGCAGCCGATGCCAAAAACAAAGATGTTCTGAAACCGATGATTGACGGCAAATCTTTGGTAAATCCGGGTATTGCGCTTGAATGGGTGATTGATTTCAATGATATGCCTTTGGAACAGGCAGGCAGATATGAACTGCCTTTTGCACATGCTGAAAAATATGTGAAACCTGAACGCATGAAAAACAAAGAAAAAAGCAGAAAAGAAAAATGGTGGTTATTTGGCCGATCAAGACCGATAATGAGAAAAGCATTGGAATGTCTGAAATGTTATTTCTGCCTTCCCAAAATAGCAAAATACACCTGTTTCCGTGCCATTGATATTTCAATCCTTCCATGCGAGGCAAACATGGTAATTGCAAGCGATGATTTTTTTATTCTGGGAATATTGAATTCAAAAATTCATTTGGATTGGGTATCAGCACAAAGTTCAACGCTGAAATCCGACACCAGATACACCAATACAACGTGTTTTGAAACCTTCCCGTTCCCGAACAATGCAAAAGAAAGCAGCAAAGAAAAAGTCAGAGAGATAATGAAAGAACTTGAAAAATTCAGGACTGACGAAGCCGTTTCCCGAAAATGCACAATGACAGTTCTGTATAATAAGTTTTTCGAAGAACCTTCTTCTGTTATTTTCAAACTGCACAAAAAACTTGATAAGGAAGTGTGCGGCTGTTACGGTTGGAAATACAGTGAATCAGGCTCTTATAATGAAAATCTGTTTCTGTTAAACCGTCAAAAAACAGAATCAGAGACAGACTCACAGCAATAATGCGGCAGGTCCGGTGCTTATACCAACCAATTCGCTTTCAAAATATGAGTATGCCAAATGCTGTTTTTTCGTGCTGTCCGTGTTTTTCGCTGTTAAAAAAAAGAGGCATTCCCCGAATTTTGAAAGTGATTTGGTATTATAACGATTCTCCATTGATTTGATACAATACCGTCAGTTTTTCTGCTTTGGGCGTGTGCAGAAAACCGCTACGCTTAATTTCTGCACTCCTCCGGATTTGCATTCCGGATTGTATAAAACCAATTGCGAACCTGTATTATACCGGACATATGCGGTTTATGCACTCCGGATTTCCTGACAAAAAAGGGCAAAGGGAAAAATTCCCTTTGCCCTGCCTGAGCAGTTTTAGGCAATTTCCATGAAAAAATGTACCATCATTGTAGGGTGGGCACGGCTTTTTGTGCCCACCGTTTCAGCAGGACGGCGGGCACAAAAAGCCGTGCCCGCCCTACGAAAAACGGTATAATCATTAATGGAAATCACCTTAATCCTTACGTCCGGTTCAGGCCAGTTCCGCCATTCGGGAAGCTACAGACTCAAAAGCCGCTGTCACCGGAGATTCTTTGTAGAGATCCTGATAGCAGGTTCCGGAATCCCCGCAGGCCACCACTTTGGGATCAAAGGGAATCCGTCCCAAAAAATGGATGCCGAAATCTTTTGCGGTTTTTTCCCCTCCGCCTGTGCCGAACATATCAATGGGCTTACCGCAGTGGGGACAGTGAAAACCGCTCATATTTTCAATCAGACCGAAAATATCCATTTTCACAGTTTTGCAGAAATTGATGGATTTTCTCACATCCGCCAGGGAAATTTCCTGCGGTGTGGTGACAATTATGGCTCTGGCATCTGTGATAACCTGTGCCACGCTCAGTGGTTCGTCACCGGTTCCGGGCGGGGAATCAATAAGCAGAAAATCCAGTTTTCCCCATTCCACATCCCCGATAAACTGGCGGATTACCGAATGCTTTATAGGCCCCCGCCAGATAATGGCATCATCCTTGCTTGCGCTGAGGGATTCAATGGACACGGCAGAGAGGTTTTCCGAATAATTCAGAGGTGTCAGTTTCCGCTCTGCGTTCACCCCCAGCATCTCATTGCTGATGCCCAGCATCCGGGGAACATCCGGGCCGTGAATATCCACATCCATGATTCCTGTCTTAAACCCTTTTTTGGCAAGAGCCATGCCCAGGTTCACAGTGACACTGCTTTTGCCTACGCCGCCTTTTCCGCTCATAACTATGAATTTATAACGGATTTTTTCCAAAGAACCTTTCAGTGCCTCATCCTGTTCATCCTGTTCCTTTTTGTGTTTTGCAGCACTGCAACTTCCCCCACTGATCATTTCCATAATACCATTTCTCCTTACTGCATACTTTCCAAATAACAACAAACCGGACAGTGTTCCACCCTGATCCTTCCAGGTGGTTTTTATTTCCTCCCGGCATCCAGTGAATCTGCCGACTATTCGGCAATCCTTTGAAAATATTCGTGTTTACATTCAGGGCAGTGTTCCGGCCTGCCCGTGCCTTTGGGTTCTTCCCATTTATGTTTGCATTTTTCGCACATAAAAATCCGGGTATCCCCTTCCAGCATCGTATAATTCCCACCCTCGACATTGATGGCCTTGCCATTGACAAGCGCATCCGCTATCACCTTCCGTGCCCTCTGGATGATCCGCCCAAAAGTGGCCCTGGAAACGCCCATGCTTCTGCCTGCATCCTCATAGGACATGCCCAGAAGGTCTGAAAGCCGGATGGATTCCCGTTCATCCACTGTCAGAGAGACTTCCGTGAGACTGGTCATGGGAATGCCCCTGGGTTTGAAATAACTGATTTCCGGATTAAATGCCACCACACGGTTTTTCTTTGGTCTTACCATATATGCTCCTTTTAAGAGGTTAATAAGAGAATAAACTGATAAAAGAGTGTATGCAAGTTATGAGTAATTGTCAATAATTATTTCTCATAAATAAGTACTCAAACAAAAATTTTCGTGTA
>JBFXEJ010000186.1:0-5866 GCA_050180235.1 Desulfococcaceae bacterium | reverse complement strand
TTATCAGCGTGCGTGTGCAAAAAACCGCTCCGCTTAATTTTTGCACTCCGGATCACTCAGTAGGGTGGGCACATGCTTTTCTGTGCCCACCGTTCTGCAGTCAGTTCCGGTTGGCGGGCACAGAAAAACATGTGCCCACCCTACTGTTCCATTGATTTTATATAATATTATCAGTGTGCGTGTGCAAAAAACCGCTCCACTTAATTATGGAACATGCTGAATTCAGCGGTATTCCCTGCATACCCATATGACCTTTCCAATCACCCGGACACTGCTGATCTCATCCCCCTGCAGATAGATTGGGGCATACCGGCTGTTGTCACTGAGAAGCACCAGACGATTGGGATGTTTTTCCACCCTTTTGATCAGAATGACATCATCAATTCCCAGCGCATACACGGCTCCGGCCACAATCTCGCTCTGCGCTCCGTCCACCAGAACCGTGTCCCCGTCCCGGAGTTCCGGTTCCATGCTGTTGCCAAAAATGTCCATGAGCATCATCCGATCAGGGTCCCCTTTTTTCCGCAGCCAGTTCCGCTGAAAGGAATAATAATGATGCCCGTCCGGAGCAGCATCCACCTGAAAGGAACCTCCGCCTGCCGAGAGCCTGGCTTTGACTTTGGGAACCCGGATAAAGCCGGTTCCCGCAGTATGCTGATGTCCGATACCCTTTTCCAGCCAGTCCGGATTCAGATCAAAAGAACGGGACAGTTTGAATATCCAGTTTTCCGGAACAAGCCCTTTTTTTTTGGCCTGGGTAATGGCTGAGCGGTTGACTTTGAGAAACAGGGCCAGTTCGTTCTGAGATCTGATTCCGGTGGCTGCATACACTCTGGAGAGAAATATTTCAAATTCAGATTCATCCATATCTGTTTCCTTGTTTGATTCATTGTGTTTATATAAATTAACACAAAGCAGGGATAAATGCAACTGTTTTTTTTCATGCCTGCCGATTTTCTGATGTTCCGGGTCTCCGCCTTTTCTGTTTACATTTTTCATATTGTTCATTATAAGAATGGAAGATTTGAAATTATGAGTATTTTTTCATTTTCTGATAAGTTCAGATTTTTTTTGCACTTTCCCGGTGGCATTCTGCCGCGAAGGTGCAAAGACGCAAACTTTCACAAAGAGTCTTTGCTTTGCGGCAGAAAAATATGAGGAATTATGGAAAACAGAAACATCATCATCGCCAATGCTGCGCAGGTGGTTACATGCAGCGGATGCAAAGCCAAAGCAGGCAGGGAGATGTCTGATCTCCATCTTATTGAAAACGGGACAGTCATTATTGAAAATGGGCGCATTAAAGCCGCAGTCCGGACGCAGGAACTGCCTGATGGTTTTGACACACAGGGTTTTACAGTGATTGACGCGTCCGGAAAGACCGTGCTTCCGGGGTTTACAGATCCCCATACCCATTTTGTGTTTGCAGGATACCGGGCTGAGGAATTTTGCCGGAGGCTGAAAGGCGAAAGTTATCTGTCCATTATGGAACGGGGCGGGGGAATTATGAACACGGTCAGGGCCACCCGGAAGGCTTCGGCAGAGGAACTGATGCGTTTTGGAAAAAAACGGCTGGATGCCATGCTTTCCTTTGGTGTCACCACAGTGGAAGGCAAAAGCGGTTACGGTCTGGACAGGGAAAGCGAAATCCGGCAGTTGGAGGTCATGCGCTCGCTCAATGAAAGTCATCCTGTTGATATTGTTCCAACTTTTCTGGGAGCCCATGCCATTCCCCCGGAATACAAAGGAAAAGAGGATGATTTCATAGCGTGGATGACAGAGGAGGTCATGCCGGAGATTGCGCAGCGCGATCTTGCGGAATTTTGCGATATTTTCTGTGAAAAAAATGTCTTTTCCGTTCCTATGTCCCGGAAATATCTGACACGGGCAAAGGAACTGGGATTTTGTCTGACACTGCATGCGGATGAAATCGCGCCGCTGGGCGGAGCGGAACTGGCAGCGGAACTGAAAGCAGTCTCTGCCGCCCATCTGCTGCGGGCCTCGGATCAGGGCATTGCAGATATGGCCGCAGCCGGGGTTGTGGCCGTGCTTCTGCCGGGCACGGCCTTCAGTCTTAAAGAACCTTATGCCAAAGCCCGGCATATGATTGATCAGGGCTGTGCAGCGGCTTTGGCAACAGATATGAATCCGGGCAGCTGCTTTACAGAATCCGTGCCACTGATCTTTGCCCTTGCGGTTCTGCATATGGGCATGAGCATTGAGGAGGCCGTGACCGCGTTTACCATCAATGCCGCGGCAGCAGTGGGCCGGGCTGACAGTTCCGGCAGCATTGATCCGGGAAAGAAAGGGGATATTCTGATTCTGGAATATCCATCGTATAAGTTTATTCCCTATCATCTGGCTGTAAACACTGTGGAAACTGTGATCAAAGATGGCAGAATTGTATTTGACAGAAAAGGGGGGAAACTATGTTGAGCGATCTGAGGGTAAAAGATTTTTTGGAAAAAACTGCTTCGTCTTCACCTTTTCCGGGCGGAGGAAGCGTTTCAGCTTTGGGAGCCGCACTGGGAGCCGCGCTTACGGAAATGGCGGCAGGTCTCACCATTGGAAAAAAGGGGTATGAATCTGCTGCTGGGGAAATGCGGACAATCCAGGCAAAAGCCGCTGAACTGAGAAGAAATCTCACAGAAAACATTGACCGGGATTCTGCTTCCTATGAAGAGGTGATAAAAGCCTTTGGACTGCCCAAAGTCACGGAAGAACAGAAAGCCAAAAGGACAGAGGCTGTTCAGGATGCCCTGAAAAATGCGGCACTGGTTCCGCTGGATGTGGCGGAAAGCGGGCTGGATGTCATGGATTTGACAGAAAAAGCTGTCCGTTTTGGCAACAAAAATGCAGTTACAGACGGTGTGGTGGGCATGCTGATGCTCAGAAGCGCTGTGATGGGAGCGCTAAGCAATGTCAAAATCAATCTGAAATCCATACAGGACAGGGATTTTTGCAAAAAACTCTCCACCAGGGTGAATGAACTGGAGGATCGGGTGATAGCCAAAGAAAGAGTGCTTTTTCTCTTTTGCAGATGAGCGTTTTTTTGCCAAATACCGGAGTGCAGAAACTGAGCGGAGCGGTTTTTTTGCATATTTCAGGGGAAAGAGCAGCATGATTGGATATTTGGAAGGCAAAATACTGTTAAAGGATGAGGAGCGGATTCTCCTGCTGGTCAGCCATGTGGGTTATGAGGTGCTGGTTCCCGCGTTTGTGCTGGATACCATAAAGGACAAAAACGCGGGAGATCCGCTTTCCCTTTATATTTATTACCAGCAGACCGAACGCCAGCCCAAACCCGTGCTGATCGGATTCAATTCTGAAAATGAAAAGGAGTTTTTTCAGCATTTCATATCTGTGGAGGCCATTGGCCCACTCAAGGCTGTCAAGGCCCTTTCCATGCCGGTGGGCGAGATCGCGTCCGCGATTGAGGCAAAGGATGTCAATACTCTGAAAAATCTCAAGGGGATCGGGGCCAGAACCGCGCAGAAGATCATCGCTACTCTGGCCGGGAAAATGGAAAAATTCGTGCTGGTGCAGGACAAAAAACGGAAAGCGCCCCTTGTGGCAAACCGGGTTACGGAAAAAGTTCTGGAGGTTCTCACAGAGCAGCTTGGGCATAAAATTCCCGAAGCACGGGAGATGATTGCCGAGGCTTTGGAACGCAACAGCAGTATTGCCAGTCCGGAAGAACTTTTTGATGAAATCTACCGGGGAAGCAGCATGAAACCATGAATTATCCCATTCCCGGAAAAATCCACCGCACAGAGGAGATCGTCCGGCGCAGCCGTTTCATTGCAACCGCCGCACATGCTGACAGTTCGGACGCTGCAAAAGATTTCATTGCCCGGATCAGAAAGGAATTTCCGGATGCAACGCACAACTGCTGGGCCTTTGCTGCCGGGCCTCCGGCAGGCACAGCCCAAATCGGCATGAGTGATGACGGCGAACCGCACGGCACTGCGGGCCGTCCCATGCTTCAGATACTGCTCAGTTCCGGAGTGGGGGAAATCGCTGTGGTGGTAACCCGTTATTTTGGCGGAGTCAAACTGGGCACAGGCGGACTGGTGCGGGCCTATTCCTCCGCGGTCAGAAAAGTGCTGGAGGAAATGCCGGTGACAGAAAAATGTATCCGTGCAAAGATGGAAATCATTACGGTCTACGGACACCATGAGGCTGTCCGCCGGGCTGTCAGTGCTTTTGACGGATATATTATGGATGAAATTTTCGGTGCGGATGTCTTCCTGCACATTGAAGTGCCGGAGGAGCGCATGGAACAGATGATCGCTTCCCTGACAGACCTGAGCAAGGGGGAGATACTTATCGAAAGAAAATGAGGTGATATGTTTTCCGCAGAAGAAATACTGGATATGGCCGTAAAGATTGAAAAAAACGGGGAAGCCGTGTACCGGGAGGCCATGAAAAAGGTTTCCCGTCCGGATTTTGTCTCCCTGCTGAAATGGATGGCAGAAGAAGAGGCGGAGCACGCGCAGTGCTTTTCCCGTCTGAAACAGGAATGTGAAAACTCTTTGCACAATCCCTTTGCAGAAAAAATGCTTATGCAATCTTTTCAGGATATTATCGGGGATCAGAATTTTTCGCTGAAAGACGCGGATTTCCCCGCTGTGAAGGATGTGGATGAACTAATTGGTATTTTTATTGAATTTGAAGAGGATACCCTGATTTTTTATGAAATGCTGCTGTCCTTTGCTGAAGACAAAGACGTGCAGGCCCGGATCGGAAAAATTATTTCAGAAGAAAAACAGCATATTGAAAAACTGAAACTCTGCATAGAACATGTATCTGTTCCGGAATAAATTTTATTTTGGCAAAGTGGATGAGAAAGAACTGAAAAACGCCAGTCATATCTTAACCCAACTTGCCACCTATAATACCAATCCGCTATTGAATTTATACAATAAAGTGAGTTGTTTTCTCTGTGTTCTCTGTGGTTTTTTATCTCTGTATCCTCTGTGGGAAACCGGATCATAAGTATACTTTCAATGGAGAATCGGTATTATATCAAATCAATGGAAAATTGTTATGAAACCGGTCCGCGGGAAATTTTTTGATCTGCTGAGAATGATGATTATACTTGACTTATGGATAAAAAACATGCTAAAAATTCATCATTCAGTATTATGAGATTATTCCGCCATATAACTTCCATTTTTCTGCTGGATTACGGGTATCATATTTCTGTGATGCCGGTAAGATAATTCTTCATTCTGCTGAAGACATATTCAAGTCAGTCAGATTGGGCTGATTTTATGCCCGAAAATTTATGGAACCTTACTTATATGAATGATTTTATTATAAGCACACCCGGCATTCTTGGGGGAAGACCCCGCATCAGAGATACCCGCATTTCTGTTTCAGCCATTGCCTGCCGCTATATGCAGGGATACAGTGCCGAAGAAATTGCGGATCAGTACGGGCATCCCAATTTGGCGCAGATATATTCCGCACTGGCCTGGTATCATGCAAACAGGGCGGATATTGATGCTGATATTTTCAGGGAAGAAGCAGAATATGAACGGCTGGCGGCAGAGCATTCCCGGCTGGCTCTGTGTGCATGAAGGCTGACAGATTTTTCTCCGGAATACCGTCTGAGAGTGGGAAAATACAGGATTTTGTTTGAATGTGAAGAGGATATGATTGTCATATACCGGATTCTGCATCGGAAGGATGCCTATACACTTTAGCGGAAGGTGGATTATGTTATCATTGCATCCGGATTTTATAAAAAAAGATGGTCAGAAAATGTTTGCTGTGATACCCTATGATGAATTTATAAGGGTGCAGGAAATGTTGCAGGAGTATGAAGATGTCTCTGCTTTAAGAATGGCGAAAGAAAAAG
>JBFXEJ010000185.1:0-5881 GCA_050180235.1 Desulfococcaceae bacterium | reverse complement strand
GCAGTCTCATAAACGCCACGGCCATAAGAAATCGTGGACATGTTGTTCAGGGTACTGCCTTCGCCGGATTTGTCCCCGATTTCCCTTCTTATCCCAAGACTCTGTTCAAGGTATTTCAGCGCTGTGTCATAATCTCCCCGTGAGTCTTATATCTGACTGATGTTGTTCAGGGTCGTACCTTCGCCGGATTTGTCCCCGATTTCCCTTCTTATCCCAAGACTCTGTTCAAGATATTTCAGCGCAGTGTCATAATCTCCCCGTGCGTCATAAATCTGACTGATGTTGTTCAGGGTCGTGCCTTCATTTTTTTTATCTCCAATTTCTTTAAATATCGCAAGGCTCTGTTCAAGAAAGGAAATCGCAGTGTCATAATCTCCCCGTGCGTCATAAATCTGACTGATGTTGTTCAGGGTCGTGCCTTCGCCGGATTTGTCGCCGATTTCCCTTCTTATCCCAAGACTCTGTTCAAGGTATTTCAGCGCAGTGTCATAATCTCCCCGTGCGTCATAAATCTGACTGATGTTGTTCAGGATCGTGCCTTTGTCTTTTTTGTTCGGCGCAATCGGCAGGGCTTTTTCATAAGCAAAAAGAGCCTCATGATAAAATCCAAGAGCATACTGACATAATCCATACTGATTCAATGCCCAGCACGGTGCAGGCGGTTCTTTTCTTTCCACAATCTCCTTTGCCAATGCATTTGCCTCTGCAAAGCTGCTGATTCGGTAGTAAAAATCTGCAACATAGTTAGCCAGTTCATCCGCTTCAACATGCTTTTCCGCCAGCCGGAAATGATAAACGGCTTCTATATAGTCTTGATAAATTTTGGAAACATGCTTTCCCTGAAACCTGTGATACCTCCCCATTTTTTCATGCAAATCTTTCAACTCTTCTTCACGGAAGCCATGTTTGAGCAGGGATTTGACCACAGGCGGAACCAGAAAATAATCCATTTTTATTACCGGATTCCACGCCTTTTCCAAAAGCGAATAATCCAGCAGCCGGTTCCGGTTTTCTGCAAGCATTTCAGGCTTTTCCCCAATTGCCGTGAGTCCGTCTTCATTCACAGGCACACGGTACAGGGACGCGGCGCACAGCACGCGGTTCTGTGCCGGGCTGAGCCGTTTCAGCAGTTCGGAAAAAAGCAGGTTTTCCCGCATGGCTTCCAAAACCGTTTCCATCATGATTTCTGGCGTATCCGGCGGTGCTTTGAGTTTTTCCAGCGCGGTCAGGATTTCTTTTGCCTTTTGTTGAGCGTCATTCATCAGTTGCGCCATCCACTCCACCGCGCGGTGGTTGCCGCCCAGAACCGCATACACGCGGCGTTTTTCCGCAAGGGAAATCCGGCTGTGCAGGTTCAGGCGTTCCATCCGGCACAGAATATCGGCATAAGGAGCCTGATTCACAGGGCATTCAGCAACAGTTCCCGCCAAATCCGCAATGGTGTAGCGTCCGGTCAGCAGAATGCGCACGGGTGCGGGGAGTTGGCATACGGTTTTCAGAAACCACAGGCTTTGCGCCCTGTTTATGGCAAGTGTTTCCATATCCTGCAGGCTTTCCAGATTGTCCAGCACAATTGCCAAAGGCCGGTTTTTGCGGTTTGCCAAAGACACCAGCACACGGCGGATGATTTCCTTCCGGTCGCTTTCTTTTGCAATAAAATCCTGCAGGGTCGGCTCTTCCTCACCGTCAAAAGCCTGTTCCCGCAAAGGTTCATACAAAGTGTGCAGATCAAAGGGGGCCTGAAAACCCAGAATGCGGGTATTGGGCTTTTTTTCCCAAAGGGTTCGGGCAAACAGACCCGCAATCGCGGTTTTTCCCACTCCGCCGGGGCCGGTGAACAGGACTGCACGCGTTTTTCCGTTCAGAAAATCCCGCATAAACTCCCGGATTTCCCGCCTTCTGCCAATGAATGCGGCACGCTGGGGAAGGAATACGGTTTTGTCGCCGTCCAGCACAGTGGGAAGCCGGATCGGTTCCGCCTCTTCCCTTTGTGCAGATATATCAATCATGGGGCCGTCCGCAGTTCTTTCAAACAGCACAGGCAAAGACCACTGGGCAAAAGGATCCCCGGTTCCGGACCCAAGCCATTTTCCTTTGGCAATCTCATCACGGGCAAGGGTAAGCGCGCGTGCCGGGTGTTCCCCGCGTGCAAGAAGCTGAAAAAATTCCGCATTGAACGCGGCAGCAGCCTCGTCCCTGATGGAAAGCCGCATTCCCAGAACCCGGCCAATTCCGGCCTTGTGCAGTTGGGTTGCCACAGATGCCGCGCTTTTGCACGCGGACAGAACCGCAAGTCCGGGCCGGTGTCCTTTGGGCAGACGTGCGATTTCCGCTGCAAGTTCGGTTCCGCTCACGGTTTTTTTCCGGAATGTGTCTGCATCCTCAAACTGCAGGCCGGATTCATTGCCGTGCATGGACAGAATCACGGCATGATAAGCCCGGTTCCCAAGCCGGTCTGCAAGGGTTTCAAAACAACCGTCTTCGGCCACGTCAATGTCAATTTCCCTGCGGCTGAGGGATTTGTCCAGAGCGGTGTAGAGAAGTTCCTGTTCTTTTTCATAATCCAGACGGCTTTTTTCCGCGTCCGTGTCATCCGGCGATGATACGAACAGGAGAATCCGGAAAGGCGGGGCAACGGTTTCCGCTGTTGTCAGGCCGTCTCCCCAAATACGGCGAATCACGGCACACCGGGGATGACGGCCCAGAAATCCGAGTTCCGGGGATTCATGATACAGCAGTTCCCAGGGCAGATCCTGAAATTCATCACCGCAGACCATCACGCGCACGGTTTCATCTTTATCTGTTGCGCTGCTGATGGCTTTGCGCAGTTCTTCGGCATTCAGGCCGCTGATATTCCACAAAGATTTTCCGAACTGCTCCAAAATCCCGGTCTGTGCAACGGGTTTTGCGCCGGAATAGGGATTGTCAAGCATTCCGTCTATCTGTTCCGCATGTTTTCTCAGGGAAAGAGCGGTCTGAGCATCCGGTTTTGGTGTGATGAGGATTTCCATGTTTTCCTTTCGCGGCAATGAATTCCGGTAATTTACGCCCGGCAATGAATTGCCGGGTTATTTTCGGATGTATAGTAGGGTGGGCAGAAGCGGAGCGCTGCCCACCATTCCGGCTGGTGCTGGCGGACACGGAAAAACATGTGCCCACCCTACAGAAAATGTTACTGCGGGACAAAACAGCGTCCCATCGGGACGGCACATAATAGTATAGTAGGGTGGGCAGAAGCGGAGCGCTGCCCACCATTCCGGCTGGTGCTGGCGGGCACGGAAAAACATGTGCCCACCCTACAGAAAATGTTACTGCGGGACAAAACAGCGTCCATCAGGACGACACATAATAGCCCGGAAATTTATTTTCGGGTGTCAGGGGAATTTTTTATAAAAATCTTCTCTGCTGCCAACTCTCAGAAATTGAACAATTTCATCATCATAATAAATGCCTATGCGGTAGCGGTAATCAAATTTGATTCGATAAAATTTCGGATGTCCGGACATTTCCTCCACCGCTGTGATTTCCGAAATGCTTTCGGCAGCCTGTGTATGCTCCAAAACCCGCCGTATTTTCGCTAATATTCTTGAATCGGCAATCTTTTTGGTATCTTTCACAAATCTTTTACTGATCTGAATTTTCATTGCGGCAGACTTTCAATAAAATCCCGGCATTCGGTGTCGCTCAAAAATTCATTTTCATCTTTGGCCTGCTGACAGGCAAAATAAAAAGCCAGATTTTCCAGTTTATCCCCCTGTTTCTGGAAGAGCTTCTGCAAAAAAGTCTGCTGAATGTCGTCAGGCAGACTCTCATAAAACGCATACAGGCTGTGTGCGATGGTCAGTTGTTCGCTTTGCATGGTTTTACCTCTGTTCCTTCCTGTTTCACGGAAGCCCGGCAATGAATTTCCGGGCGTTTGATTTCCGGGTGCGATCCGGGTTATTCATGCCTGACAATCGGTGTATCCTTCTCGACATATTTCCGTGGAATGTTGATTATCTGCCTTTCATTGCAATACGGACATTCCACCCATACATCGGCTTTGCCATCAGCCTCCGGTTCCGCAATCTGATAACTCACATGAAAGGTTTTTTTGCATTTGGTGCAATGGATTTTGAAAACTTTTTTCTGATCTGACATGAATTACTCCTTATATAAAATCTGTTTATATCAATATATTATAAAATATCCAGTGATAATTTCATCCAGAATATCCTTCAGATTCGTAATCCCGGCAGGAACAATTTCACTCCTGATGTGTTTATGGTCATCAAAACCGGGCGATGGTTTGTGCAACGCATTATCATAGCGAAAGATTAACTGCGAATATTTGTCCTGATAATGAAACGAATACGTTTTTTATCAATTGGATAGCGCAGATCAACATATTCTTTGAAAAAAAGCGTTGAGCCATCAATAAAAACAACAAAGCCTTTTATCAATCCTATTTTTTCTCCTCTGAAATCGCTGTTCATATCAGAAGAAAGGATAAAGCCTGTCAATACGCTTTCGTTAATGCTGTGTTATTCTCTGAGGAACATATTCTATCTCTCTCAATGCCTGCAACTCTTCTACAAGGCTTTGCCGAAGCTGTATTTCCCCCATCCAACTGACATAGTCATCGTCTCCGCCTTCCAAATCTTCTGCTGCATATTCTGCAAGAAATCTTTCTGAAAGAACGCGGTACCTGGTTTCAAATTTCCGGATTTCCTGCTCAGTTTTTCGCAATCCGATTTCCGTTCTTCTGATTTTGGCTTCTATTGCCGACTGAATAATTGGGATAATGTTATCTTTATCAGTAGTTACATGCAGTTGTATCATTTTGTGCCTCCATGTTTCTTCAGGTTGGCGGACAAAGCAGACATGTTTTTTATAGCGATTCCTCAACAGTTTATTTCACAAAAGGATAAGCCGCTGTCAGAATACCCAAAACAAAAAATCCTGCTCCCCAGCCAAGTCTGTGATATTTGACTGTCCGGGCTTTCATAAAAGCGGCTTTGTAAGACGCTGGCTCATTTTTTCCGGTTTCGTATTTCCGGGGAAGCAGGGTCAGAATCAGAAAAACAATTGCCGCTGTCCAGCAGAGAAAGGGAATCAGCCAGACAAACTGGGCTTTGGCATCACCGAAAGACAGTTTGAACGCGGCCAGATACAGGCCCGATGTTGCGGAACTCGAACCGATCAGATATTTTGCTGTTTCTTCAATGCGTTTTACGCTTTCCACCAGTTCTTTGCAAAACTGCTCCGCATAATACCGTTCCTCATCTGTCATTGGCCGGGAAATGATTTCTTCAATGTCATTGTCATTGTTCTGCATGGGCTGGTCTCCTTTGGTCTGCAAAAAAATAAACCGGAGCCATTTGCAAAAGTCAGTCAGCGTCATTCCCGCGTAAGCCGGAATCCGGTGTTTTCAGTCAGTTCCGGAGACCGGCTTTCACAGGTGTGACGGTTTTGTGAGGTTTTGAAACTGGCTCACTGAACAATAATTTTCTGAAACTTTTAAGTAGGAAAACAAAAATTTTCGGGTAGTGGGACTTTTCATGCTGATAATGTAAAATTATAGGTAGTGGGTCTGCACATACTGACAAAAAATTAACTATTTGATATTATTATATTTTAAAAAATATACTGATTTTTGTCTATACATAATAAATACAAATAGTTATACGATACATCCATGATACTGCTTATACTGATTATAAATAACATATTGATTTATATATTAAAAAAATCAGTATGAGCAGTCCCACTACCAAATTATAATGATCAATAAAACTTCGGATACGGATTTTATGAAAATCATCATCACGGCTGAAAGAAAGCGTTTTTCTTACCAAATTCGGGCATCTCTGACGCAGTGTGCAGTTGAAGCGTTCAATGT
>JBFXEJ010000184.1:0-6013 GCA_050180235.1 Desulfococcaceae bacterium | reverse complement strand
TCATTATAATTTTACATTATCAGCATGAAAAGTCCCACTACCCGATTTGGTATTATCAGAAAAACCGGTTTTTTCGGCTAAAATCAGATTTTTTGTATGATGTTTCAGAACAACCGGATTTTTTGGAAAAATCCGGTTGTTCGCAATGGTTGAAAGAAGTGCGCAAATCCCTCACTTATTTTCCTGACACCCCAACCTTTCCGGTTCCGGCATCTGAATTTCCAGCCACTTTATAATCTTGTCAAACTCGCTTTGAACTTCCTGCAAAGCCTTTCCCCGGTGACTGACCTGATTTTTCTCTTCCCCTGTCATCTGGGCAAAGGTTTTGTTCAAGGGCGGATAAAAAAAGATGGGATCATAACCGAAACCGCTTTCCCCGGCAGGTTCCAGTGAAAGGATTCCCTCGCACCGGCCTTCGTAGGTCAGAGCCGGGCCGGTGGGAACTGCAAGGGAAATCACGCATTCAAAAGCGGCTTTCCTGTTCTCTTTTCCCTCCATTTCTCTGAGCAGCTTTTCGTATCTGTCCCGATCACTCAACCCCTCTCCGCCGTAACGTGCGGAATGCACACCGGGTCTGCCATCCAGAGCTTCCACTGTCAGTCCTGAATCATCTGCCAGAGCCGGAAATCCCAGCACTCTGGCAGTGAACGCAGCTTTTTTGTAGGCATTGTCATCAAAGGTATTGCCATCCTCTTTCACTTCCGGGATGGGGCCGAAGTCATCCAGATTTCTGATTTCAATGGGGAAATCTTTGAGCAGTTGCCTGATTTCCGCTGTTTTTCCCTTATTCCGCGTGGCAATCACAAGTATTTTCGGTATCTGCATATTTTCCTCAACAGTTGTAAAGGTTTCAGTTTTGATAAATCGGTAAAAATTCTGATTTCAGATTGTTGCATTATTCCGGTGTAAAATTGAACTTTTCAGATGAGCTCACTCCGAAATTTTGTGTTTTCAATTTGTTATGGGCTCCTGCTTTCGCTGAGGTGATTTCCGGAAAAAATATCCCCGCCAAAGTATCAAAAACTTCCAGCTTTTGCCCTGTGCCTGTGAACTGAAATGGTATATTTATTTTCATAAATCACCTTAATCCTTGTCACCTGAATGGGTAGTGGATCAAACCGGTTGATGACGCGGAAAAAACTCTCCCATCCTCCGGGAGGATAATTTCAGAATGAACTGATTTGACACACTATCCCTGCATGAACCCAGGCGATTCACCTGCACAAGCTTATTGGGAATTTCTGAAATCAATATCAGTCAGTTGAGTTTTTTCCGCCCTGTTCCAGTTCCAGCAGTGCCTGCTTCACAGCCAGACCTCCTCCAAATCCGGTCAGCCGTCCGGTGCTGCCTATGACACGGTGGCAGGGAATAACAATGGGAACAGGGTTTTTTGCATTTGCCTGTCCCACAGCACGTGATGCTCTGGGTTTTCCGATCATTTTTGCAAGTTCTCCATAGGAAACTGTATCTCCGTATGGAACCTGCTGAAGGGCTGTCAGCACCTCTCTCTGAAACGGTGTCACATTCAGGCACAGTTTCAGGGAAAATTTTTTCAGTTTCCCGTCAAAATAAAGTGCAAGCTGCCGCATAACCTCTTCAAGTGTCTGATGATCCGCATTCCACTCAGGCCGTGGCATACAGGGATTGCCATCTTCGGAAAAACAGATATGGTGCAAACCTTTTTCATTTCCGGCCAGCAGCAGTTTTCCCACAGGGCTTTTCATATACTGATAATATATCATTTCATTATATTTCCTTTTATCTCCCTGTAAGGCTGCCAGTCCATATAGGATTTATGGATATTCTCATTGAGCCGATCCAGACGTCCGTCTGATTTCAGCTTTTTCAGGGCATCCGTGAGAATTCTGTCAGTCTCCTCCCCTTTTTTGTCTTTTGAAACCACAATCATGGAATCAAATTCATAATACAGGGATCTGTGAATGTCCTTTATCTGCAATTTCCGGATAATGGAATCGCATTCCTCCTGGGGAAGAATCAGGGCATCAACTCTTTTCGTCAGCACCATTTTCAGCCCCTTTTCAAAATCAAAATTTTCCACAGTCGGAAAAATGAACAATTCGGTATGCCCCGGCATGGTATGAATTTTATAGGGAAAACGGGCTGAATTTTCTCCGCCTGTTTTTACAATATCCTCTCTTGTCAGCGGCTTATCCTTATGGGAATATATCACAAATGCAACCGGCCCTGTGGGAAGAGAGGAATAGCGGAAAGGAAGTTTATCCTCCGGAATCAAAGGATTTTTGATCAGCGGAATATGAAAATCCGCTTTTCCCTTTATCACATTGTCCAAAGATCTTTTAAAAGGATACACTTCTCTGATGATTTCGCCTTCTGTATACACCTCATCCAATGCCCTGACCAGATCAACAAATGCACCGGTATCCTTATCCTCAATCAGAACAGGGAGTTGGGCCATGCTTACTGTGAGATCCCTGGCATTTGCCGGAAAAGACCCGATCAAAAACAGATACAGTATAAACCATACAGCAATAAGTGATTTAAAGTGTTTCATGTCTGTATCCTTTCATTTTACTGTTATACCATGATATTCCTTATACCACGCTATAAACCGCTCTATTCCCTTTTCAATGGGCGTATCCGGTCTGAATCCCGCATCCCGGATCAGATCATCAATATCCGCATATGTGGCCGGAACATCTCCGGGCTGCAAATCCATATATTGTTTTTTCGCTGTTTTTCCCAATGCCTTTTCAATGGCAGCAATGAAATCCGTGAGTTCCACAGGATTATTGTTGCCGATATTGTAAATTTTGTAAGGAACATAGGATGTTCCGGGATCAGGTCTGTCTCCGCTCCAGTCCGGATTGGGCTGGGGCAGTCTGCCCATCACGCGGACAACACCTTCCACAATATCATCAATATAGGTGAAATCCCGTCTCATTTTGCCGTGATTGAACACCTGGATGGGCTTGTCCTCCAAAATGGCTTTGGTGAAAAGAAACAGGGCCATATCCGGACGCCCCCAGGGGCCGTAAACCGTGAAAAAGCGCAGTCCTGTGCAATGCAGACCGTAAAGATGACTGTAGGTATGGGCCATGAGTTCATTGGCTTTTTTGGATGCCGCATACAGGGAAACCGGATGATCCACATTGTTATGAACCGAAAAAGGCATGTTGGTATTTGCGCCATATACGGAACTGGATGACGCGAACACCAGATGCTTCACATTATGATGACGGCAGCCTTCCAGAATATTGACAAAGCCCACAAGATTGGAATTGACATAAGCCTGCGGATTAATCAGGGAATAGCGAACACCGGCCTGGGCTGCGAGATTGACCACCGCATCAAAGCGGTTTTGTGCAAAAATCTTTTCCATTCCCTCCCGGTCAGAAAGATCAGTCTGGCACAAAGAGAATTTTTCAAATGGCCGAAGCTGCTCCAATCTGCTTTGTTTGTAGCGCACATCATAATAATCATTGATATTGTCCACTCCAATGACACGGCAGCCGCTTTCCAGCAGTCTTTTGGAAAGATGAAATCCGATAAAACCTGCCGCGCCTGTCACCATTACATCTTTGTATTCAAATGCCATATCCTCATCCTCTCCTTTTCATTGTGTGAAAAACCTCAGCTTTGCGCATGAGTGTTTTCCTTTTCAAACTCTGCCATCAGGGGACTGTTCAGATACAGTGAAATATTCAGGGCTTCAGCCACCCGTATGAGTGTATTGAGCCGGACGCTTTCCTTGCCGTGTTCAATGTCAAAAATCACGGTTTTCCCCACCCCCGCAATATCAGCCAGATCCACACGCGACAGACCGCTCTGTTTCCGGTGAAAATGAATGATCCGGCCAATACCGGAAATCTGTCTGGATGATATTTTTACCGTCATGGCAGTATTTTTTTTGTTATTTTGGGCAAAAGCAAAGGGAAATACGCTCTGATTTTTCTATTTTACCGCTGTAACGGCATAAAAGTCAATGCAGAAATGCTTCCGGATGATTGGTTTAACCGCAAAAGTCACAAAAAAGGCAAAAACGTCATAAAAAAACAGCATCCAATTAAGTGAGGGCGTGCAGTCTGTCTGAACCGGGCTTCTCAGGATTAAGGGATTTCCGTTTACTCCGCATCTCATTGAAAAATCCTGTCAATCCTTTAATCCTGTTAATCATGGTTCAGACAATGCGGTATACCACTGCATTGTGATTTCAAGCCCTTTTTCAAAAGAATATTCCGGCTGGAATCCCAGTACAGACTGTATGCGGGAAATATCAGACAGGGATTCCCTGATGTCTCCGGCACGGGCAGGCGCGTATTCCGGGGCCATATCCAAACCGGACATGCGGCAAATCATTTCCCATAATTGCTTAATGCTTATGCTGCTTCCAATGCCCACATTGAATTTCTGCCCACCGATGCCGGGGATGGAAGCCGCGAGCAGGTTGGCTTTTACCACATCTTTGACAAAAACAAAATCACGGGTCTGGCCCCCGTCTCCGTAAATCACGGGACGCTTTTTTTCAGCGGCTTTGCTCATGAAAATTGAAATCACGCCTGAATAGGGCGAGGACGGGTCCTGATATGGGCCGTAAACATTGAAATAACGAAGACTTACAGTCTCCAGTCCGTACAGGTCATTGTAAATCCGGGCATAATATTCACCAGTGAGTTTCTGCACAGCGTAAGGACTCATGGGTTTGGGCAGCATATCCTCACGTTTGGGCATGTGCGGATCATCTCCGTAAACCGCTGAGGAACAGGCAAAAACAACGCGTTTCACGCCATTCTGCCGTGCAGTTTCCAGCAGTTGCAGAGTTCCCATATCATTGATCTGTGCTGATGTGACAGGATCCTGCACAGTACGGGGTACAGACACTTCTGCTGCTTCATGAAAAATCACATCACAGCCTTCGACCGCAGTGTTCATAAATTCCTGATCCCGTATATCGCCTTCATACAGTATGATTTTGTCTTTGATATGGCTGAGATTGGACAGATGACCTGTGGAAAGATTGTCCAGCACACGGACTTCGCAGCCTTGTGAAACCAATGCATCTGCAAGATGGGAACCGATAAAACCCGCTCCGCCTGTTACCAAAACTCTGCTGAAATTAAGATTCATTTTTTCTCCCGTTGTGAACCTTTGTCAAATAAGGGTTTATGAAAATTGCTGACCGTAAGAACCGGCAATCAGAACTTTTTGATTTTCATTGTATTTTGGTAATTGTACTTTAAAAAATTCAAAATGTTATCTTCTGTCAATGATGATTGAAATCCGCAAATATTTCAATGCATTTGCATTATTTTGATATTACATGACCGGTTCACCTTACGCACCATCTTCATACCTATAAAAATCGGTATCCAGAACCAGTTGGAATTACCGGATTCAGGCTTTTGCAGGAATGATACAGCAAACATCTTATTTTTCAGGATTTGCAAACCACAGAAACCATTCAGGGTTTTTCAGCGGAGCTGATCTGCTGCCTGTTTCTGCAATGCGCAGTTATTTTCCATACTTCATATAATCTTATCCCCTTGCATGTTATATCCCCGGATCATTTCCTCAATTTTCACAAGTGCGTTTTTGCCTTCCCTGTTTTCACACAGTTGCTCAAAGCGTTCCCATTCTCCGGGAAAAAGTCCCTGCAGAATCAGTACCACAGGGTCTGTTTCCATCTTAAGCGGCTCCGGCTGCAATGCCGGGAGGTTTTTGTCAATAGACCTCTTTCAAAAGTCATTTCCTCTTGATTTCAATTCAAAATTATAAATACCCGCTATCAATTTAAATCTTAACTCAAATCTTTTTCTTCTGTTTCTGTATCTATCTGAAAGTATTTTAAAAATTTTAATTTTACCGATAACATGTTCTATAAAAACTCTCTGACGTGACAATTTTTTGTTATTCCGCCTATCTTTCCGGGAAAGCGGATTTTTTTTGCTGCTTTTCTTAGGTAACAGGCTGTTTTTATGTATTTTATCAATACCAGGATATCCACTGTCCGCCCTGACAGTGATTTTCCCGTTAA
>JBFXEJ010000183.1:0-6097 GCA_050180235.1 Desulfococcaceae bacterium | reverse complement strand
ACTGATACAAAAAAAAATATGTACATGGCAATGTTGACTGTTTTCAATATGTTGCATAATAATTACACCTATTTTGTATTATTTATACATTTAATTTCAGAAGGTTATATTATTCGTTGAGAAACTTCAGTTATTTATACAGATTATTGGGAATCATACAGAAATGCTGTCCCTTCAGAACGTCTGCGGCAGTCCGGTAAAGAAAGCGGGGAAACAGCACATACTGAACGTTCTGACAATACTTACGCCGGAGGTGCGCCTGCATGGTGCGGAAGACTCTCCCCTTTAAGCAGAAACCGGGAAATGCACGGAAAGCGCATAAGGGTCTGTATTAAAACAATCTGTTATAAACCCTAAGGGTTTTCAAAACCCTCAGGGTTTCCGGACATGAAAACTGTACAGGTTATTTTTTTACAGACCCTAAGAATGTTTATTGACCATTATAATGAAAGTTTAATGCGGTGAGACTTATGAGTCAAAAAAATACCACTACTACCTTACCACATTGAATTTTATATAATACTATGATATAATCTCCTTTCAAAAAAATCAAAGGAGAAAATATCATGGGAGCGCATAAAAAATATGAAGTTTCACTGACCGGTATTCAGAAGAAACATCCTGAAAGTTACATCCGCACAGGAAACGGAAAGTCTGCCCGTAAAATTGCAAGGGCAGGAATTCTTTTACACTGTGCCGAAGGCAAAACATATGAACAGACAGCGGAATCTGTCAAAGTCTGTCAGACAACAGTGTGTAACACTGTGAAACGTTTTGCCGAAAACGGACTTGATTTTGCTCTTGACGGCAAACCTTTTCCCGGACAGCCGCCGAAACTTGACGGCAAAGCCGGGGCAACCCTTATAGCAATTGCGTGTCCGGCTCCGCCTGATGGATACAGTTCATGGACAATGCAGATGATTGCCGATAAACTGATAAGTCCTGATGCGGTGGACTCCGTATCCGGTGAAACTGTACGCCGGTATTTAAAAAAAGTCAGATTAAGCCGTGGCAAAAAAAGCAGTGGTGTATCGGCGGACTGAACGGAGAGTATCTTTGCCGTATGGAAGATGTCCCCGACCTGTATGCCGAACCTTATAATCCGAAACAGCCGGTGATATGCTTTGATGAAAAACCGTATCAGCCCACCGATCATCTTATTGTTCCGCTTCCGGCACAGCCGGGCAGGGCCCGGTGTATTGATTACCATTATCAGCGTAACGGTGTCTGCAATATTTTATGCGCCTTTGAGCCTGCAACGGGAAAGCGGATTGTCAGTATTACAGAACACCGTACCCGTCAGGATTATGCCAATTTTATGAAAACATTGACAGAACTTTATCCCGGCGTTGAAAAAATCCGGCTCGTGCAGGACAGGCTCAACACTCATTCGGGTGGTTCTTTTTATGAAACTTATGATGCTGAAACCGCTCACAGTCCTGCAGACCGGTTTGAGTACCATTACACACCCAAAAAGGCGGGCCGGCTTAACATGGCTGAAATCGAACTTTCAGCATTGTCAAAGAACTGTCCTGATCAGAGAATCGCTTCAATTGAAGTATTGCACAATATCCTGGGTATCCGGGTACAGCAGCGGAATGATGCCTGTGCAAAAATCAACTGGCAATTTTCAACATCTGATGCCCGAATCAGGTTCAAACGATTCTATAAAAATTAATGTGGTCATGTACTACCGGGATTTAATCCACTCCCAAAAATCTTTCTGAGTCATGGAAAAGATTTTAAATATGCGGTGCATCTGTTAACGGATTTAGATCTGTGCAACAGTATCAATCTCTTAAACAAAACAGCGGGCAAAAGCCCGCTGTTTTTGTAAATGAACAGATGAAACGGTTTGTTATCCTGATTCGCTTTCACCTCCTGTTTTTTCGAGGGTTTCGTGTATTTCGTGGTTAAAAAACCTCAATCTCTCTGAAAGCGGTTTGCCATTATACTGATTCTCCATTGGTTTGATCCAATATGGTCAGTTTTTCCGCAGTTCCGGCTGTGCAAAAAACCGCTCTGCTTAATTTTTGCACTCCTCCGGATTTGCATGTGCAAAAAACCGCTCCGCTTAATTTTTGCACTCCTCCGGATTTGCATGTGCAAAAAACCGCTCTGCTTAATTTTTGCACTCCTCCGGATCAGCATCAGTTCAATGGCGAATCGGTATTATACTGCTTTGATGGCAATCTTGCGGGGTTTGGCTTTTTCCACCTTGGGCAGAGTCAGACGCAGAACCCCTTTGTCGAGTTTTGCATCAATCCTTTCCTGATCAATCACCTCGGAAAGTGTGAACTGCCGGTAATATTTGCCCACCGCGTACTCGGCAAGCACATTCTGCTCGTCCGCGCCTTCAAAGGGGCGCACTTCGCCGGACAGACTCAGGGTGTTTTCCCGCAGATCAATATCCAGATCTTCTGTTTTTACGCCCGGCATATCCGCAAGCAGCACCAGTTCCTTTTCTGTCTCAAATATATCCACAGCAGGTGTGAATATCATCCCCGGTCTGGTCTGTTCAGCGGGACTTGCAACCTGCTGTTTTTCCTGTACCTGAAGTTCCTTCTCACTCATTTTTCATCCCTCCTTTCCCTGTCAGTTCACTTTGATCTGCCGGGGTTTGGCATGTTCCGACTTGGGAACGGTGACAGTCAGAATGCCGCTGCTCAGTCCCGCACTGATTTTGTCCGTATCCACAGCCTCAGGCAGATTGATCACTCTGGAAAACCTGCCGGATTCCCTTTCTTTTCTGTGGTAACGCACATTTTCCCCTTCCGCAGGAATCTTTCTTTCCCCGGAAATGGAAAGGCTGTTCACAGTGGCCTGAATATCCAGATCAGCAGTATCCAGACCGGGAAGCTCTGCGCGCACATAATAATTGTCTTTGTCCTCGGTCAGATTCAGGGAGGGGAACACACCGGCACGGAGCCCTTGGGAAGCTGCTCTGCCAGTGAAGTTTCCCATCAGCCCCTCCATTCTTTTTTTCATGAGTTCCAGTTCCTCAAAGGGATTTTTCCAGCCCTGTGCGGGCAGATCAAACAGTCTTCTGTATATCATTTTTCCATCCTCCTCTTTTATATGAAAGTTATGCCCTGTGCATCTTTGGGTAATCGTAATAACTGTTTCCGTATCTGTCTGCACAGACAGATACGGAAACAATCAGCTTTTTATGCGGCTTTCACCTCGATCTTCCGTGTTTCAGATTCTTTGGTCTTTTTCAGCACAATCTGCAGCACACCTTTTTTGTAAGATGCGTCCGCATCTGTTTCATCCACATCCGCAGGAAGTTCCACAGTCCTGCTGAAATATCCGTATGAACGTTCGATCCTGTGGCAGTTTTTATCCTTTTCCTCTTTTTCCTGCTTTTTCTCGCCTTTGATGGTAAGGAGTCTGCCGCTTACGGACACATCAATGTCTTTTGCATCAGCACCGGGTATTTCTGCCTTGACCGTAATATCCTTCTTCCCTTCTGTTACATCAACTTTGGGATGGAAACCGCTTTCAGACAGATTTTCCGACATGGGGAAGAAATCATTGTCAAAAAAACGCTCAAACAGGGAACCGGGTTCTTTTCCGGACTGTGCCACTGTGTTTTCCTGTTTCTTTTTCCAGGGTATCAGTTGAAACATACCGCACCTCCTTTGTCTCAAATGAATAAAATGATTGCTTCAGAATATCAAAAAATCCTGCAGATAATATCTGCGCAGTTTTACCCTGTGTTTCTAAGCAGTCTTCACGCTGATTTTTTTCGGTTTTGCCTTTTCCATCTTGGGAAGAGCCAGACGAAGAACACCCTTTTCCAGTTTTGCCTCAATCCGGCTCTGATCAATAACTTCCGAAAGGGTGAACTTACGCTGATATTTTCCCACTTCATATTCAATCAGAACATCCTGTTCATCTGCTCCCTCAAATGGAGCTATGTCTCCTGAGATTGTCAGTACATTTTCCCGCAGATCAATATCCAGATGCTCCGGTTTTACGCCCGGCATATCAGCCAGAAGCACAATTTCATGTTCGGTCTCAAAAATGTCAACATTGGGGGAAAAGACCGGACCGGGTGTTGTCTGCTCCGCAGGAACTGCCACAGCCTGTTTTTCTTTTGCCTGAAGTTCTTTCTCTGCCATTGCTCTTCCTCCTTATATGAAAATATCCGTATAACAAAGTATTCTTTCAGTCCTGAATCTGTGATTTGCAGCAACCGGATTTTTCCAAAAAATCCGGTTGTTCTGCACATTTCAACTCATAAAATCAAAGTTGGCAAATCAACAGTGTTTTCATCAGCTTTTGTCCTTCAGATATGCAAAAAACCGCTCAGCTCAATTGTAACAGCAGTTATTTTACTTTAATCTGTCTGGGTTTTGCTGCCTCTGACTTGGGAATTATCACAGTGAGTACGCCGTTTTGCATTCCGGCTTCAATCTTATCCGGATTCACAGCCTCAGGCAGTTGGATAATTCTGGAAAATCTGCCTGCTTCACGTTCTCTTCTGTGGTATTTCACATTTTCACCTTCCGCAGAGATTTTCCTTTCGCCTGACAGGGAAAGACTGTTTACTGTGGCCTGAATGTCCAAGTCTCCTGCCTCTGTTCCCGGAAGTTCAGCCCGGACAAAGTAACTGTCCCTGTTTTCAGTCAGATTCAGCAGCGGATACACCCCGGCTCCGGATTGCCTGGGGATGCTTCCGAAAAGATGATCCATTTCCCTTTTCATCCTCTCCAGTTCCCCAAAAGGATTCCGTCTGGCCGGAAAGTCAAATAATCTCCTGTATATCATCGTGTGTTCCTCCTTTCTGAAAATTTTTTATATATTCCTGTTCGGTTTTGTTTTTAATTTTTGAATCAAACAGCTTTTGACTTAAAAAATAAAAACAATTTTTCCAATGTCAAGATTGATATTAATAAAAAAATATATTATTATTTAAATAGAAAGCAAAATAGTAATACAAAGAATTTTTTCTGTGAAAGGATGGATATTTATGAAAAAAAACAGAAAAAAGACAAAAGATATGCACATGTCCCTGCCCCGCACATCCGCATCAGAGCTGATGGGAAAACAGTCGGTACGGGCCACCTTCAGGCTCAGCACCGAGGCCATCAGTATACTCAGCAAGATTTCCCTGCATATGGGAATCCTGCAGAAAACGCTTTTGGATCATCTGGCAGAGGATGAAAAAACATTGCAGATTATGGCCGGGGAAATCCCGCAGCATGATCCCGAACGGAAAAAAAGGATTCCCAAAACCTTTGTGCTGAGCCGGAAAACCCTCCGGGTTCTGGATGAAATATCCGAAGAACAAAGCAGGCCGAGAGATTTGCTGGTGGAATATCTGATTATGCGGCTGCGCCCCCTGGTTTCCGGAGAAAGGGAAAAGCACGGGAAACGCACCGGTCTTGTGCAGGAAACAGGGGAACTTCTGGAATCAGTGGAGAAAATACTGGAAAAATCTGCTGCCTCCCTGGGGAAAGATGATCCTTTATATATACAGCTTGAAAAAATGGTACTGGCATTCCGGAATGCTCACCGGCAGATTGCCGTTTTTGTGAAAAAAGGGGAGACAGCGGAAAAAGGCAGTTAAAAATTTATGGCAGGCGCCGCGTGTACGAAGATAAGAAAATTCTGCAAAAATAAGGAAATATCTGTTACTCTCCGGATTCATTCTGTTATGCTGCGAAATCCGGAATCCGCCGGTTTGACCAGTTAGCAAAAATACGGAGGTGTTCAGGTCTGACTGTTTAAAAAATAATGGTTTTTACAAAAAAATAAGAATGTTAAAAAATCTGCGGCTGAAAATGCACGGCATTGGCACACAATCTCCACAATATCTCCACAGGTCCTCCAAAATTTCCACATATTTATCTGATAGATACTGTTTTTTAAAAAGAGATTTGCCTGACAAATCTCTTTCCGGGATCAGATTTATCTGATATATGCTGTTTTTAAAATCATATTGCGGAATATTTTCCGGAACCATCTATTGTCTTGTCAAAATTAAACTGACGCATTATAATTTCTCAATCTGAAAAAAAAATTGAGGGAGAAAACAATGCGGAAAAAATATCTTGTGAGTCTTACAGACAGTGAACGTCAGGAACTTGAA
>JBFXEJ010000182.1:0-6126 GCA_050180235.1 Desulfococcaceae bacterium | reverse complement strand
ACGCAGTATCATGGCAATCCGTGTACAGCAGCGGAATGATGCCTGTGCGAAAATCGACTGGCAGTTTTCAACCGCCGATGCCCGAATCAGGTTCAGACGATTCTATAAAAACTAATGTGGTCGTGTAGTAGTGCATTGATCATTTAATTTTTAATAGATTCATAGTGCCGCTCCAATTTTTTTCTGGCATCATTCGTTGTAAATTGCCAGGTAATTCTGACAGCATCTTTATTACGTTGTCTGACACAGCCTGTCACCTCCTGTTCCAACATTTCCAGGGTTGGAATCCGGCGGTCCAGACATTGCCTGGATAAAGCGGACAGTTCAATTTCAGCCATGTTCAGCCATGAGGCATTCACGGGTGTATAATGATACCCGAACTTCCGCTTAAGCTGACGTGCCGTCTCCGGGTCAAACGCCTGGTAAAAAGAACCTGCATTATGGGTGTTCAGGTTGTCCTGAACGAGTCTGAAGTAATCAGCATCCGCATAGCGGGGCAGTTCAGTGAACGCTTTCATGAAGTCGGCATACTCCTTTTTCGTCCGACGCCTGTAAACCCGGGCAAACCGGAACCCGGTCAGCGGTTCGACGGCTGCAAAAAGACAGCATGTGCCTTTGCGCTCGTAATGATGATCGTATTTGTAGCATTTGCCCGGCTTCATGGGGATCGGCACCAGTGTGTCCCCTAATAACTGACAGGGCCGTTCATCAAAGCAGATGAGAGGATGCCCTGCGTCATGGGGCAACTCATAGAGATCAAGCAGATTTTCCATCTGCATCAGGAACAGACTGCTGATTTGCCGGATGCACCATTGCCTTTTCTGCCAGGGTTTGAGTTCGTTTTTTTTTAGTAAACTGACGACAGTCGCCGGTGAAACTGAGTCAACCAGTTCAAGCTCAACCATTTTGTCGGCCAGAAGTCTGACTGTCCAGCGTTGACGCCCTGAAGGCGGCTCAGAACAGACAATCGTTGTAAACCGGGCTTCCCCGCGCCCGTCAAGTTTTCCGGGAGCACCGGGTCTCGGTTTTTCGTTCAGCACCGCTTCGAATCCTTCCGTGCAATAGTGTCGGCGGATATTATAGACCGTTGATTTTGAGACCCCGCGCTGCTGAGCGAGCCAGGGATCACTGCGATTGCAGTCGGCATCCAGAAGCACCAGGGCACGTTTGATTGATCGGGCTGAATGAACGCCTGTGGAAACATGCTTATGTAAAAGAGAGCGTTCCTGTTCTGTCAGATTAACCATATGTATTTTTTTGGGCATTGATATTTCCTCCTTTTTGGGATACAGGAAATCTCAATACCATGATACCCCAAAATTGTCTATTATAAATTAAATGATCAATGCAGTAGTGCATGACCAATTTAGATTTTATGGTATCAAATCCCCTCCTGAGGGCAGGGCAGTTAAGGTGATTTCTGAAAATAAATATCCCGTTTCAGTTCACAGGCACAGGGCAAAAGCTGGAAGCTTTTGATACTTTTCCGGTATATTCTTTTCCGGAAATCACCTAAGGTGATTTCCATTAATGATTATACCGTTTTTCGCAGGGCGGGCACGGCTTTCTGTGCCCGCTGTCCTGCTGAAACGGCGGGCACAGAAAGCCGTGCCCACCCTGCAATGATGGTACATTTTTTCATGGAAATCACCTAAGTTCTCATTCCCCTCCTGAGAGGGGATAAAGGGGTGTGTTTAAGCCGGGAATTTTACACACCCATGCCCCTATCAGGAGGGGATTATATAAAATTCAACTTGGTCGTGTAATACCGAATCTCTATTGATTCTATACAGAATTATCAATTTTTCTGAATAATTACAAATTTTTGTTTTTTTATAAGTATATTTTTAGCGGAGATTTGGTATAATAGTACATGATCACATAAATTTTTATGGGTTCTGGCTTACCTGATTCTTTGAAGTTGAGAAAGTCAATGGTGACTTTCCTGACGGTGCTGCAAATGCAGCAGTATGATATAAAATCCAAAAGAAAAGGGGAAACAAGCGATGGAAAGAAAATCAATGGTTATGGGAACCGCAGTATTGGCAATGTTATTGCTGATGTGGCTTCCGATGTTCATCGCACCGGCGGCTGCCGATACGCACATTTACGTGGATCAGACCAGCGGGATCAACAACACCGCCACTTTGGGTACAATTGAAAATCCGTTCAAGTCCATCACCTATGCCATGATGGTCATGAAGAACAGGGCTGCGCCTGACCCCTGGGTGCTTCACGTTAAGGCAGGAAGCTATGATACCAATCCGGCAAAACCGGCAAATGAGCAGGAAATATTCCCCATTGTGCTCCGTGAGGGAATGACCATTCAGGGGGAGGACGGAGCGGAAAACTGTATTATCAGCGGCAAGTATATGACTGCCAATGTGTCGCTGATCAAAGCCAGCGATCTGTCAAATATTCACATCATCAGCATGGCACTGTCCGATAACACGCGGGGTAGTTATGCAAACGGCGGCGGCTGTGAACTTATCAACTGTTCCGGAAGCATTCAGGGCTGCATTATCCGTAATAACTATAGTCCCAGCGGTGGCGGTGTATGGTTGTCGGTCAGAAGCGGTGGACAGTTTGGCATATTTGGAAATACGTTTCAGAATAATTCTTCAACTCAGAGCGGCGGACTATTTCTACATATAAATGGTGACTCTAACGTTAATATTGTCGAAAACACTTTTATTGCGAATAGGTCTGATTATATCAGTGCTGTACTAATCTGGGGAAAAATAATCGGTGATATTGAGGGCAACCTGTTCATGGAAAACAAAACTACTAACAAAACCAATAGCGGAAGCGGATTTTCCATCGAAAGTTTCACTGGCAATATCGTCGAAAATGTCTTCAGCAGCAATGAAATTAATTATTCACCAAGTTCAACGATTATTCAAGATGGTTCTTTCACAGGCAATATTACACGCAACATTTTTTCAGTCAACAAATCGGACTGTACTGTGTCATTAAAGGGAACGGGCAGCACCAATAATGTGATTGCAAACAATGTATTTATCCAGAATCGATCTTGCTCTATTTACACTGATCAGAATGCCACGATTATCAACAATACCTTTTATGATCCTTCGGTAGATGCAACCAAAACTGCAGCGTGCGTTCAAATCAACAGTACTGCATCCCAAACGGTGATCAAAAACAATATCATTGCCAACTGGAAAACTGCTATGTGGGAGCCGACGGCAATGACCATACCCATTTCCGACAACGATTTCTTCAATACCACCGACATCCTCAACCGCAACAATCAGCCACTGGGAAACGATGCCGATTTTATCCAATTGTCGGTTCCCAACTTTTCCAACAACCATACCTGGGATTCAGGGATTGTGGGGGAAAATCTCGATTCCGGCACATGGTCTGTAAAAGGCTATTATGAAAAGGAAACCAACCGCACCATCGTCATTGATCAAACCAAAAACTGGGAGCCTTCCCAATGGGCCGGTAAGCTGCTTACCGAGGGGCAGAACCAGAACCGTTTCCTGATTGTGGAAAATACGCCCACCGCACTGTACCTGAAAGGCAATGTGGCCGCGTCAGTCTATGTTGAAGCGGGCGATTCCTACCGGATTGACAGTTATCAACTGCTTGAAACATCGCAAAATATTGATACCGGTTCGGCGGTTGCCACCCTGACCGAAGACGCAAACGGCGAACCCCGGCCTATGATGAACGGATATGACATCGGCGCGGATGAATATCCCCTTTCGGTTATTATCTGGCCCCAGAATCTGGTCATCAGCGAACCGGCCGGTACGGCCACCTTTACCGTGAAACTAAGTGAAGCCCCGACAGCCGATGTGCTTGTGGATATGGAAGTCACCAATCCCACGGAAACAACGATTTCAGGCACCAGTGTCCGGCTGACGCCCCAAACCTGGAAAACCGGGGTAACAGTGACAGTCACTGCTGTGGATGACGGATTAAAGGACGGGGACACCTTCTGCAGCATATTGACCCGTCCCGGTATCAGCGCGGATGCAAGGTTTAATGGGATTGATCCCCCGGATGTAAGGCTGACGGTAAAGGATTTTTCCCCGGATATTGATGTGGTATCTGCGGAACCGAATTTCGGAGTTGTCGGCACAGCCCTGCCGGTGACAATAAAAGGCACAGGATTCGTGGTTCCCAATTCCGGAAAGACACTGGACTTTGACGGCGTGAACGATTATGTGCAAATTCCGAGGTCTGTTCAGGACGATTTTACCATTGAATTCTGGTTTAAATCCAGTCAGATCGCAGGCGGTGAAACGCAATGGTGGAATGGAATGGGGATGGTTGACGGCGAAGTTGGCGGGGTAATGAATGATTTCGGCGTATCTTTGGGAAACGGCAAAGTCCTTTTCGGAGTGGGCAATCCGGATAAAACAGTCAAAAGCAGTTCCTCATTGGCAGATGGGTTATGGCATCATGCAGCAGCCACCAGGGCAAAGGCAACAGGAACGATAACTCTTTATGTGGACGGTAAGCTTGTCGGCGGCCCTGTGACTGCTTCAACTGCCAGTCTTACGGCTCCGGCAAAACTTCGGATAGGCTCTCTGCTGCCGGGTAATAATCCTTTCAGTGGTCAGATTGACGAAGTCCGTATCTGGAACACCGCCCGCAGCCAGTCTCAAATCCAGGCAAACATGAACAAAATCCTGCAAGGCACTGAAACCGGTCTTGTTTCCTATTACCGCTTTGATCAGGATTCCGGAACCGAACTCCCGGACATGACCCCCAATGCCAACACCGGAACCCTGACCAACTTTGCCCTGACCGGCGAAACCTCCAACTGGGTCACCTCCTCCGCACCGGTCGGAACCACCCGTGTTTTCCTGCTGCAGCGGGACACATCGGGCAATCTGATCGGATCAGAAACGGAACTGACGGATTTCACCTTTCTGAGCAACACGGAAATCCGTCTCACCATTCCCGCCCAGACTACACCCGGCCAGTACAATCTCAGAGTTTCCAACGGGTTCCAGGAAGAGGAATTTGAAGGCGCAGTGACATTTTCCGAAGCCGCTGCCGTGCAGGCGCAGAATTACAACAAAGCCATTATCGTGGCAGGCGGCGGGCCGTACCGGGGAAATCTTCTGTGGAGTTCCACCCTGCTGTGTGTCTATAAAGCCTATCACGCGCTGCTTTCCCAGGGATATTCCCATGACAACATCTTTCTGCTCAGCCCTGAACCCTATATTGATGTCAACGGAGACGGGATCAATGATGTGGATGCTTCCACCGGTTCTTCAAAACTGGAATATGCTCTCAGCACATGGGCGGTAAACACGGCCCATCCCGAAGGCAGTCTGGTGCTTTACATGACCGGTCACGGCGGAATCGGAACCTTTCAGATGAGAAAGGATGACATTCTGCAGGCAGTCACTTTGGACGGATGGATGGACAACTGGAACACTCAGATGACCGGACGCCTGATGTTTATCTACGATGCGTGCATGTCCGGAACCTTTCTGCCCCTGGTTACGCCTCCCGCGGGAATGACCGGCAAACGCATCACCATTGTCAGCGCACTGGGCACTGAGCGGGCATGGTTCCTTGATGACGGCAAAATTTCCTTTTCATACCATTTCTGGGAAAGCGTGTTTTCCAAAGGCTATCTCTACAATGCCTATGCTGCGGGAACAGAGGTCATGCAATTTGATCAGACTCCCATGATGGACTATAACGGTGACGGAATCGCAGATGAAATCACAGCCGGCATGACAATTCCGGCCAACGACATCCGGATCGGACGGGGCCGTGTGGCAGCTTCCCTTATACCGGAAATCGGCAGTTATTCTCCCGCACAGCAGAATATTGAATGCAATATCTCAGCCACAGTCCAGATCAGCAATATCACCACACTCAACGGAGTTGCCAGAGTCTGGGCAAGGGTAATGCCGCCATCATCAGGAAGTATTGATTTGACAGCGCCGATTCTGACACTTCCCACTTTCAGATTGCTTGATATGGGGGGCGGGATTTACCGGGGGCAGTATGACGGATTCACCGCATCCGGAATCTATCTGGTTTTCGTCTATGCCCGGGATCTGTCTGATTTCCAGTCAATTCCCAAAATGCTGTCGGTGTACCGCAACTGCGGAATAACTGTTCTCATGG
>JBFXEJ010000181.1:0-6142 GCA_050180235.1 Desulfococcaceae bacterium | reverse complement strand
TCAAACTGAAGCATATCCCGGCAGCGGAATTTGAGAAAAAAATGGCTGAAAACCCGCTGGCAGCCGCGTATCTGCCCCTGACGGATTATCCGAAAAAGGACAGACCCCTGATAAAGGCCAAAGCCGTGAACGGCATCGCCAAAGTACCGCAGGGGCCGAAGCGGTCGGTGCTGTATTCCCTGATCGATCAGAGTCTGCAGCTCAGACCGGAAGAGGAAAGGGAATTCAGGGAACTGGTTCAGAACAACCCCATGTTTCAGGAGGCTAAAATGCTGCAGTCCATTGAAGAAGTAGGAATTGAGAAAGGCATTGAAAAAGGCATTGAAAAAGGTATTCTTATCGGTCTGGAAAAAGGAGAGCAGAAAAAAGCGGAGGAAACCGCAGTAAAAATGCTCCTTTCCCAATGGCTGAATAAGGAACAGATTTCAGAGATTACCGGGCTGGACAGGAAAAAACTGGATGAACTGGAAAAGAGGCTGAAAACATCATAAATGATGTTTCATACTCCAAAAAGAGAATTTTCCCGGTAAGGGGAAGACGCATATCTGTTTTTTTGAAGGGAAACAAAGCTGTTTCTGTATGGAAACAGCTTTGTTTCCCTTTTTTGTTTGTCTGAACAGAGAGTTTTTCTTTCCCACAGAGAACACAGAGATTTTCACAGAGAACACAGAAATTTTTTGTTTGAAGAAATATTGGGTGTTATGAGGATGTTTTTTTGTTTCCCACAGAGAACACAGAGATTTTCACATAGGACACAGAGATTTTTTACATCAAGCACTCTGTGTTCTCTGTGGGAGATTCTCTGTGTTCTCTGTGGGAAAGAATTCTCTGTGTCCTCAGGGAGTAAAGGTTTAAACCGGATTGGTGAGTGAAAAAAATCCCGGTCAATCCGTAAATCCTGCAAATCCCGGTTCAGACAAAAATTCCGCCTTGCAAAATAAGAAAAATCCTGCTAATCCAAAGATCCTGCAAATCCCGATTCAGACAAATGTTCAGACAAAAATATAAAAACCAACCCCAAAAAAGGAGACCCCAACATGCACCACCACTTTACCCGTATTGTTTTCGCAGTTCTGTTTGCGTTTTTCACTGCTCCGGCTTTTGCCGGGCCTTATGATGTGCCAGCCAAAATTCCTGACACCGGGCAGACCAAATGCTACGACACTGCCGGAACTGAAATCCCCTGCGCGGGAACCGGCCAGGACGGGGAATTTTCCATCAACCCCATGTCTTATACCAAGCTGGATGCCAACGGAAACGCATTGGCTGACTCCTCTGCTTCATGGGTTATGGTGCGGGATAATGTGACAGGCTTAATCTGGGAAGTGAAGCAGAACAAAGATGGCGTGAAAAATTACACCAATCCCCATGATGCGGACAATACCTATACCTGGTATGATTCCAGTCCGGCCACCAACGGCGGTTATGCGGGAACTGCCGGTGATGGCACAGATACCGAAGATTTTATCAATGCGATTAACGCGGCTAGCTTAGGCGGTTACAGCGACTGGCGCATGCCTTCACGGGAAGAACTGCGATCCATTGTTGATTACAGTTTACCGTATCCGGGTCCGACTATTAATACGAGCTATTTTCCAAATACCGTTTCGAACGGGTATTTTTCGTCTACTACTTACGCCAGTGACACGAACTTTGTTTGGACAGTGCTACTCCTTTATCAATATGGCGGCTATGGCACTATCTACCCAAGCAATAAGTCCTTCAGCGGGATTGTTCGTGCCGTTCGCAGCGGAAAATCCGCTCCCACTCCCCGTTTTACGGATCACGGTGACGGAAGCGTATCGGACACCATGACCGGTCTGATGTGGGAGCAGAAAACCGATGACGGGGGACTGCGAGATAAGGATAATACCTATACCTGGCAGCAGGGGCTGGATTACTGTAATAACCTTACACTGGCCGGGCATTCGGACTGGCGCCTGCCGACCATTAAAGAACTGGCTTCTTTAGATGATTTATCTCAATATAACCCGGCCATTGATCCTGTTTTTAGGATATATACCGGTTCTTTCTATTATTGGTCTTCTACTAGCTACGTTGCACTTCCGTCCGATAGAGGCACGTCCTTTGCGTGGCAAATTTATAACGGAGCTGACTGCTACGTCAGTAAGTCTGATTCCCACGGCCGTTATGTGCGTGCCGTTCGCAACGGACAGGGAACCGGGTCATCGGCAATTTATGTCAGCGGCGGCATTTCCCCGACGCAGGGCAATGCAGGCAGCCAGTTCACCTTTTCCAGCTCATGGTCAGAACCTGACGGGGATTATGTGGTTGACGTGCAGTTGCGTTACCGCAGGCAGGGAAGCACTGCATGGACTGAAATACCCGGCACAATGGATTATGTGCTGCACACAGACCCGCCGGAATTTGAACAGACCCTTGTGATTGCCGGGACATCCGGCATATATGACTACCAGTTCCGGGCCAGCGATGCCAACCCTGCGGACGGCCCCCGGATGCACACCACCGACTGGCAGGGAGGCGGAACCTTTGTTCTCGGTATTCCGCCGCCGCCTGCCCCGGTCTCTCTTGATTCTGGCCCTTTGGAATGCCGACCGGGAACAAACTTTTTTTTCTGGGGAGACAGTTATACAGCAAACGGCGCTGTCACCCTGCGCATCCGCAAATCAGACGGAACCGAATATACCGCGATCAGCCGGACGGCGGAGGCCGACGGCCGACTGCTGAGTGTATATGGCATTCCCGCAGACATGCCTGCCGACACATATACCATTCAGGCAACGGATACCGCGACGGGCCAGGCAAGCACCATCCGCACCTTCCGTGTGTTGCTGCAAATCATCCCCGAAATCACCGTGTGGCCCAAAACCGAGGGGGAACCGGGTGCTGAATTCACACTGAACGGAAACGGTATTACTCCCGGAGGTGATTTCACGGTACGGTATAAAAAACCTGACGGACTGGAAGGGGTACTGCTGAAAGGTCATGCCGAATGGGATGGCAAATTTGCAAAATTTTACCGCCAGCCCTGGGACTATCCTGCCGGAACCTATTCCATGTGGGTGACGGATGATGCATCCGGCACTGTGGGTCAGCCCCTGACCTATGTGATCTCTGCTCCCCAAACTGCTGTGTTTTCCGGTTTTACCATCAGGCAGAACGGCGGGGACATTGTCAGTCAGACCGTCAACAGCCCCTTTACCATCCAGATCAGGGCTGTCACAACGACCGGGGTGGTGGATACCGGGTTCAAGGGGGTAGTGGCATTGAGCGGTTCCTGCGCGGGACACATCAGCAAAAACAAAGCTGATCTGGTCAACGGAACCGCAACTGTGAGCCTGGAAGTGAGCAGCCCGGCAAAGGGTATCCGCCTGATAGTGAGCGGAAAAGGACTGCAGGGGGAAAGCAATCCCTTTGATGTAGAGGGAAGCCCTGTCAATACCGCAGTCATCAGCGGAAAGGTGAAAAACTTTGACGGTACTGATGAAACCGACACTGTGGTATTCCTGAACGGCCCGGACGCTGATTCAAATCAACTGGTGAATAGCGGGGGGGGCTATATGTTCCGTAATCTGCCGGCCGGAAAATACACCCTGTCGGCCAGAACAGGAGATGAAAGGGAAAGCCGGGCATATGAAGTCTCCCTTGCGGACAGGGACAATAAATTTCAGGATATTGTTCTGGGTTCCATATTCAACCCCGAAGGCCTGACCCCGATCATCCTCATTCCGGGCATTATGGGATCGTCAACGAATGATGTGTGGCCTATTCCCCATCTTCCGAATGAATCCCCTCCGTGGAATAAGCAATGGCCGGGAAAATCATACGGTCTGTTTGATCCTGTTGGGGTATGCGGTTGGAAAAAGATTATCAACGTACTACAGGATCAGTACGGATACAGGATCGGTTCCACGCTTTTCCCCGTTCCCTATGACTGGCGGATCAATATTGACAAGGCCGCTGAAACATACCTTCACTACTGGATCAAATGGGCCAAAGGCTGGTCTGCCACAGGCAAGGTTCATGTGATTGCCCACAGCATGGGCGGACTGATGACAAGAGCCTACATACAGGGGAAGAATTATGATAAGGATATTGACAGATTCGCCATGGTGGGAACCCCGAATCACGGTTCGGGAATGGTCTATTACATGGTGGAAGGCGGAGATCCCCGAAATGCGGACAGGATCAGCACATTACACGTTACGGCGGGGATGGATACGATAGGCACACTTATCTCAATTATGTTACATTTTTATGAACAGGTTTCCTATTATCACCTGCCAGACAATGATAAAAGATACTGTACCAACCCAAACAACAGAATAGGTTGGTTGAATGCTGCGTCACGACTGCTGTATCTGGAATTATACGATGATTTCCCTTCCGCAGCGCAGTTGATGCCGACATATAATTTTTTATGGCTTAACGGTGTCGGTAAATTTAAGGAATGTACCGGTCTGGTTCAGAATAATGAATGGCTGCGCTCATTAAACAACGTAAATAAAGGTAGTTCCATCTACCGCATGGGCAAGGAAAACGATGATCAGGGCAGGGTGAAAACCAAAATTTTCGCGGGCAGTTCGCAATTTACCCTCTTTAATGTGGTGGTGGGCAGCAGCAATCCCGGTCATAGGTTTTACCCCGATGGCACTCCCACCAACCATACTGCGTCTGAGGACGGTGACGGCACGGTGCTGTCGGGCAGTGCGGCTTTAGGAGATTTTGTCAGTTTCCGGAAAGACAAAGCAGGCAGCCATGCCGGTCTGGTTAAGACTTATATGGATGATGTGCTGGAATTCATCACCGGAACCCGGCCAGCACGCTCCGCAAGAGATTCCAGAGACGGCACAGCCGAAAATGAAGTGGCCGTTTCCATTACCGGCAGGGGTGTGCCGTATCTTACCGGGCCTTCCGGCCAGTCAAGCGGCATAAATCCCAATACAGGCGGGAGAGAGGATGGCATAGCCGAATGCACGCTTTCCATGAACGGGACAGGGCGGAATATCAGTATAAGCAATGCGGCAGACGGCGTTTATACGCTGAAAATAAAGGGAGATTACGCGGAAGACGGGCATATCATGCTGTCCTATGCGGATAAGGAAACATCTGCGGTCAGAAGTCACCATTTCTTCAACAACGCTTCTCTTCTCACTGTCTCCTTTACCATTGACAGCACTTCCGCTGACAGGATCACAGTAAACCGGACACCATCCGCTCCGGCCGGACTGATCGCAAACGCGGTGAATGTATCCGGCCTGCAGACGCGTCTTTCCTGGAATCCCGTCACCGGGGCTGTGTCGTATAATGTGTACGGCAGACAGTATGGTGAAACCTGGCTGAGCCCTTTGACGAATATCACGGGAACGGTTTATGACACCGGGCATTCATGGGCGGTTAATTCAGGCATTGCAACCCGTATTTATGCAGTCTCCGCAGTGGCTTCGGACGGATCGGAAAGTTTCCTTTCCGAAGAGGTCTGGAACAATGACCGGGATTATGACGGGCGTACCGATGAGCAGGAAACTGCTGATGGAAGCAATCCGGACAACGCCGATTCGGATGCAGACGGTCTGAGCGACGGAGAGGAATTTGCCTATGGAACCAATCCTGCATTATCGGATACGGACAGTGATGGCGTCAGTGATCTGGATGAAATCAAAAGCGGTTCCGATCCCCTGAACGGCAGCAGTACTCCTCTGAAAGCTGATTTGAACGGAGACGGATTTGTCACGCTGGCAGACGGCATTATCGGAATTCAGGTACTCACAGGCATTTCTCCCTCTGTTTCCATTTATCCTGTCAATTCGGTGGATGGAAAAGGAAAAATTCAGACATGTGATGTGATTTACACGCTTCGCTATGTCTCCGGAAACTGATAACGGATAAACAGTCTGTGGTGTACACCACAGACTGTTCTCCCTATGTCCGAATCGGGATTCACAGGATTAAAGGATTAACCGGGATTTCCCCTTGTCTGAACCGGGATTTATACCAAATCACCGTTGAAAATATGCTTTTGAAAAAATCAATATATTAGACCTCTTTCAAAAGTAACTGTTGACATTAAACAGGAAATGATATAAAAATACACTTCTTGCAAAATTTGAATTTACATGATTTATTTTATTGAATAAAAATTGATTTTGGAAAGAGGTGT
>JBFXEJ010000180.1:0-6442 GCA_050180235.1 Desulfococcaceae bacterium | reverse complement strand
CTCAGAACCGCTCTTCTGTCAGGAAATATCATTGCACTCAGAGAACTGGAAACCCGTTTTCCCCATGACAGAAACGGTCTTGTGCTGGCATATGAGACAGGCAAAAGTTTTACGGAATTCATTGTCCGGGAATTTGGAAAAGATGCACTGTTCGATATTCTGGACAATCTGAAAAACGGGGATGATACAGAAACCGCTGTACAGAATGCCCTGTCCCTTTCCCTGGCAGAAGCAGAAAAGCAGTGGCACAGACATCTCAGGAAAACAGGCACATGGTTCATATGGCTGTCTGTCCATATGTATGAAATCCTTTTTCTTCTGGCGGCGCTGGTTACGGTATACGGTTTTTTCCGGATGCTGATAAAGCAGAGAACTTACACAGACGGGGATGAAGAGGATGAGAGCAGCGAAGCAGTGTATTCCGATGAAAAAAATTAATCACAGGGCAAATTATCCGGGCCTCAAAAAGAATCTCCTAAGTTAGCTTCTATTGTCTCATAACAGGAACAGAAAGGGGAAAAAGAGGATGAAAGCCGCAGGTTTTTTTGACTTTTTGGGCGATCATCAGACTTTGGAGTCGCAATTCCCCTGTCCCTGATTTCACTCTCCTTTTTGCAAAAAATCCGCAATGGCCGTAAGCTGGGTCAGGGCAAGCTGAATCACGGCCCCATTGCCTGAAGAAAGAATCTCTGACAGCAGACGCATTCCCTCTTCACGGTAATCTGATGCACCGGATGCAGGAGGGCTTTCCGGATCAGAGACATTTTTGGAAACAGTGGATTTCACATGGATTCTGTATACCGGATTTTCACTGTCAGAAAGGAGCTCCGTTTCATATTCTCTTTCCATGCCGGAGATCAGCCAGTCCAGACTGATATTTCTCTGCATGGCCCATTCAAGGAGCAGGGGCAGGAGTGTGCCCCTTTTTTCCCTCTGACTGAAATCCTGGGGTGAAATATTCAGAATTTCAGCAAGTTCTCTTTTTGTCCGCGCTCCTTCCCTTTCCCTGATCCTGCTGATGATTTGATCAATATTTTTATTCATATAAATTAATACTTGATTAAATATAAATGATTCGTTAATATATTCCTGTCACTCTGTTACCATGAAAATCCTGAAAAACACAAGCACAAATATGGAGATCGGTATGAAAGAAGCGGATCAGATCAGTCTGTTTCTCTCCCTTTTCAGGGGACGGGAGGATGTGGTTCCCCGATACTGGCATTCTGCAAAAAGTGGAAAAAGCGGGTATGCTCCGGTATGCGCCAATGAATGGATTCATCCGGAATGCCGGAAAGGACGTGTTTTTTCCGGATGTGCAGGATGTGTTCATTTACGCTATGCGCCTCTTTCCCGGCAAATGATCCGGGATCATTTCGCAGGCAGGCATATTCTGGGAGTTTATCCTCTGCTGCCGGATCACAGATGCTGCTTCATTGCTGCGGATTTTGACAATCACTGCGGAACCCGCAATCCGCTGCTTGAGGTGAAAAAATTTTATGAAGTCTGTGAATTTCAGGATTTACCCTGTTATGTGCTGCGCTCCAGATCCGGCGCGGGCTATCATGCTTTTTTCTTTTTTGAACATCCTGTCCCCGCTGCCAAAGCCCGTGCTGTCACTTCCGCACTTTTGGATGAGGCCGGTGTAAACCGTGAAAGTGATTCTGCTTTTGACCGGCTTTTTCCAGCGCAGGACAGGCTTTCGGGAAAAGGATTCGGCAGCCTTATTGCACTTCCTTTTCAGGGAAAGGCAGGGCAGAAAGGCCATACCCTTTTTCTCCGGCAGAGCACAGGCTTTGCAGCACCATATCCGGATCAGTGGGGTTTTCTGAAATCAGTGCGGAAAATTTCTGAATCTGATCTGAATCAGATCATGGATGAATGGCGCTTATGGGAAACCGGGAAGAATCAGTTTGCAGAACAGAAAAGGCCGTCAGACAGTATCCCTGATTTTTCCATACAGTATCCGCCCGCTGATTTTGATCAGATTGCGAATTTATGTCCTTTTATCGCACACTGCCGGGATGATGCTGCCAGACTGAGTGAACCGGACTGGTATATTCTGCTGACCATATCGGCCCGGTGCACAGACGGCAGACGTCTTTCCCACAAACTGTCCGCTCCATATCCCCATTATACATGGAAGGAAACCGAAGCCAAAATCAGCCGTGCGCTCAACTGTACCGGACCCTATCGCTGTCAGACTGTTGCCGTAATAAACAGAACATACTGTAAAGCCTGTTTTTATTACGGGAAAATCAGAAGTCCCATTGTGCTGGGACATCGTAAATATGGACTTTCATCAGCTTTTTCCGCTGCTGCGCCATCCCTGGACCGCAAGAAAGGCCAGTACGAGCGAGCCCTGAATAACGCCGCTTAAAGAGGAATCCAGTTTCAGCACCATAGGCAACTGAATGCTCCCGGCATTCAGACACGCGAAAAAAAGGGCCACGGCCGGTGCAATCCATACCCGGTAATTCGCAAGCATGACCACCAGCAGGGCAAGATAGCCGTAACTGCCTGAAATAGAAGGAATCAGACTGTGATATATGTCTGTCACCTGAATACTGCCCGCGAGTCCGGCAAAACCGCCCGCGAACATCATGGCCAGAAGCATATACCGATCAGGTTTCAGGCCGAAAAGCCATGCGGCTTTGGGATTTCCGCCAATGGCTTTGAGTCCCAGGCCGATACGGGTGTAACGGAGCATCAGGGCTGTGATCACAATGGCCGCAATGGTCAGGCACAGGGCAGAAGGGGACAGGCGTAGATTTGCAATCCGGGGCAGCCAGAGTTCACGGGGCAGCACTTCTGTTCCGCTCATGGATGCCACGCCCGGACGTTTCCAGGGGCCGAAAATCAGCCAGAGAATAATGCCCTGTGCCACAAAATTGAGTCCCAGCCCCGCAAAGATTTCATTCACCCCGCCTTTGGTTTTCAGATATCCGGCAAGCAAAGCCCATATTCCGCCTCCGGCCATTCCTGCAATAAAAGAAAGAATGAGCAGGAATTCAGGCATGGAGTTTCCGTCCATGCCGAAACGCAGGACAAAAACAGTCATAGCCGCGCCCATCATCATCTGCCCTTCCACCCCGATATTCCACAGCCCGATGCGGAAGGTATAGAGCAGTCCGCACGCACAGAGGGTCAGAGGAATCCATGCTGCAATAACACGGGAAAAACGTGTCCATGAGCCCAGAGCCCCTTTGACAAGATGCAGCCAGGTATCCAGAGGAGGCGCACCGGACAGAAAAAGAATCAGGGTGGTGAACAAGAAAACTGCTGCCAGAGTCATGAGAATTTTTGCTGCGTATCGGGTCATCTGCTGCTGTATCATCCTTTTTTGCATATTATTTTTTCAGATTAACGGTCCGGAGTGCCAAAATGGAGTGAAACGGAATTTCGGTTCCGGGATGCAGAAATTCTGCTGCCTTTCACTCCGGAATTTTCCGGTCTGCGGATGCAGCATCTATACAGCATAATGATTTTTTCATCAATCATTTACCGCCATATGCCTGAAACAATCGGCAGACCGGAAATCCCATGAAGTGGCATATGGAATATAATAATCTGAATTTATTTTATTATTAAAATAAAGAGCCTCTCTGCTTATTTGGAATCTGAACCTGTTTTCCTGTTTCAGGGATATGATATTTTTTCTCCAAAGGTCGTTTTTGTCTTGATTTATTCTTCTTCCTGTTTTAGTTATAGCGTTACGGTTTGGACAGAAACTTTTTTCCTGCCGTGTTTTTGACATTCAACTGTATTCAAAAGAAGGAGGAAAAGATGAAAAAAGGTTTATTGGGTGTGATACTGAGTCTGTGTATGCTGCTTCCTGTATCCGCACTTGCGCTGGATTTGAGGGATTATGTGGAACCGGATATCTTTTTCCACGATGCCGAACTGCAGGCTCTGTTCAACCTCAAAGACGGCAACCAGGATCAGACCAGTTACAACGGATCCGGCTCCATCTGGTATGACATGGAATACAGCACACTTCCCTTTAAATGGGAGGCCTATGCCGAAGGCAGGGGAGATTTCAGCAGAGGCGGAAACGATGAAGATGATTCCGTGGAAAACTGGAATTTTGATGCATGGACAGAGGCCAAGAAGTATCTCCGGGAAGACAGATACAGAGAATTTTTTGCTTTCGGACGCTTTGATTTCTCCTACCGCGATCTGGAAGGCGCAGAGGATGATGATCCCTATGCCAAAGTCACGGCAGGCGCAGGTTACGGCAGAATCTTCACAGCCACGCCCCTTATGGAGGCCGTGCGGATTGTGGAAGACCTGACAAAATACGGCATTATCAAGGGCGCAGTTTCGGATGAAACCTATATGAAACTGGCTGCGGTCATCCACAAGGAAAATGAATACAAAAGCAAATACGGACTGCGGGAATATGAAAAATACTGGTATGAGGACATGGAAAAAGTCTTCAAAGAGGCCGGACAGCTTACCGATGGGAATCTGAAGGCCTTCGGTGTCATCCGGATTCAGGACATTCTGCAGGATGAAAAGGTAATCCGCCGGGAACACGGATGGGAGGCAAAGGCAGGACTTGGCTGGCTTTTCTCCGATTATCAGGGCAATGAGCATGATCCGGTTGTCAGTGCCTCTTTCAAATATGCCAGACCCTATGGTTTCAAATGGCAGTTTGTGGAAGAATTCACCTATTCCACTGTGCTGGTGGACTGGGAATTCGGAGATGCCAACCACGAATTCAACAACCGCATGGATCTGGATTATGAAATTTCCAACAAAATTGACTGGACCAATATGTGGGAAATTGCCTATACTGTCGTGGAAGACAGTGAAGAGGACGATATTCTCCGCAACGCGCTGGAAACCGGTTTCCGTTTTTATCTGACCAATACCATTGACCTGCTCACCACACTCCGTTTTGATCACCGTGACCAGGGTGACAATGAGGATGATGATATTGTAACGACATTCTATATGGGTGTTGCTTACACAATTTTCTAAGCACTGAAGCATCGGATGATAATACAAAACTCCCGGGATACTGTTTCCCGGGAGTTTTTTTGTTGAATGCTGAATTTAAATGAAAAGGCTGAACACTCTGTATTTGCTGTTTTTTTATCTCCGGATGGTTATGCTGTCAAAAAATATGAACAGTTTCTGAGATGTATATGTAATCAATCATATGTTTTTTTTGTATTTTTCGTGCATTTCGCGGTTTAAAAAACGGGTATTTTCCATCCATGCCAAAACAGAGGAATCAGAAATTATGCAGACAGCAGAACATGACAAATCCAAAGTGGTGATACTGGCAACCGGAGGCACGATTGCCGGAACCGGAAAATCCGGAACACAGGCCGCTTATATTTCCGGCAGGATGAATATAGCGTCTCTGATCAATGCTGTTCCGGGTATTGCGGAACTGGCAGATATACAGTGGGAGCAGATTGCAAATGTGGGTTCACAGGATATGTCCTTTGAGATTATGATCGCGCTTGCCGCGCGGATCAGCACTGTTCTTGAATCTGAAGATGTCAGAGGAGTTGTTGTGACACATGGCACTGATACTATGGAGGAAACAGCATTTTTTTTAAACCTCACTGTAAAAAGCCCGAAACCTGTGGTTATGACAGGAGCCATGCGGCCTTTCACAGCACTCAGCGCGGACGGGCCTTTGAATCTTTACAATGCGGTTGCGGTTGCAGCAGATCCGGACGCGGCGGAACGCGGTATTCTTGTGGTGATGAATGACAGAATTCATGATGCCCATTCTCTGACCAAAAGTGATACAGGCGCTTTGGAAACCTTCATTTCTCCCGCCAACGGCCTGATTGGAACCGTAACTTACGGAAAAACAGTCTATTTCAGATACCCTTTCCGAAAACACACATTTCAGACAGAGTTTTCCCTGCACGGTATTTCATCCCTGCCCCGTGCGGATATTCTGTACGCATGTGCGGATATGCCTGCGGATTTGATTGAATGTTCGGTTTCAAAAGGGGCAAAAGGTATTGTCATTGCAGGCAACGGCAACGGGAACATGAATGCTGCAGTGCTTGCCGCAGCAGCCGCAGCAGCCGGAAAAGGTATTTTCATTGTCCGCAGTTCCCGTGTATCCAGCGGCACTGTGGGAAGAAATGTGGAAATTGATGATGATGCCATGAAATTTATTGCCTCGGATGAACTCAATCCCCCCAAGTCCCGGATTCTTCTTATGCTTGCACTTTTGCAGAGCAGGAGTTTGGAAGAAGTGCAGACCCTTTTTTATTCCTATTAGAATGTCATTTCAACTGTCTGAAAATCCCCCTTTACAAAAAGCAGAACTGTTATGTTTTTTGGTAGTGCTACACAAGTAATGCTGTTATAATATTCATACTTTACAAACAGATATATCTGTATTATTATTTTCTGGATAAATTTAAAAATCACAATGTTCAGTGAAAGGATTTCTTTATGAACT
>JBFXEJ010000179.1:0-6759 GCA_050180235.1 Desulfococcaceae bacterium | reverse complement strand
TTCAAGTTCCTGACGTTCACTGTCTGTAAGACTCACAAGATATTTTTTCCGCATTGTTTTCTCCCTCAATTTTTTTTTCAGATTGAGAAATTATAATGCGTCAGTTTAATTTTGACAAGACACTAGGCGGCATTCTCCAAAGTACTCAGAATATCCTGAGAAGAATCTCTCCGGATCTGCCTGCCAATGAACAGACAGCCGCAGAATGCGGAACCACACTGGACACGGTGCGGGCTTATCTGGAAAAGCGGAATATACCGGGTTTTCTGGACGGAATCCGGGTTTCCGGGGAAAAAGCTGCTGAAATTGTGCAGAATATGCTCAGTTTCAGCCGCCGCAGTGAATCGAAAATGGCTCCGCTTGATATAGCAGAACTGCTGGATAAAACTGTGGAACTCGCGGCACATGATTATGATCTGAAGAAAAAGTATGATTTCCGGAAGATTGAAATTATCCGTGATTTTCCTCCGGATTTTCCCAAAGTGTCCTGTGCGGCAACAGAAATTGAGCAGGTGATACTGAACCTGCTCCGGAATGCTGCCCATGCCATGTCGGCAAAGAAAAATCCGCAGACACCGTCACGCATTACCCTGCGTCTCCGGAAAGATGGGGATAATGCCCGGATTGAAGTTGCGGACAACGGTCCGGGCATGGATGAAAAAATCCGGCGCCGGATATTTGAACCTTTTTTCACCACAAAAGAGGTGGGTGAAGGAACCGGTCTGGGGCTGTCGGTTTCCTATTTCATCATCACCAGCAACCATAAAGGCAGCATGAGTGTGGAATCCGAACCGGGAAAAGGATGCTGTTTTGTCATTCATCTGCCTTTGTGAGGGGATTGGGGGGTGGGGTTAGGGGATTGGGGTCAGGGATTAGGGGGTTTGGGGAACTTGTCAGGTTTTACGTCTTCAGTATTTATTCTCAATCCCCAGCCCCTAATCCCCAGCCCCTAATCCCCAGTCCCTAATCCCCAGTCCCCAATCCCCAGCCCCTAATCCCCAGCCCCCAATCCCCAATCCCCAGTCCCCAATCCCCAGTCCCCCAAATTTTTGATAAAGTTTTTGACAAAAGGCAGGATTTATAATAAAAAGACTCTTTCCTGTAAAGGTGTGTGCGGGATATTTGTAATAACCAAAATTATTAATCAGAATCAGGCAGTTATCTAAAACCGATGGCTGCTGCAGACAAAGGAGGAAATGTTCACATGGACAAGAAGACCCTGGGTTTGTTGGTGACAGAAGCACTTTTGATCGTGGTTCTCGTTGTGGTGATTGGCATGGACTTCAACAAGGCCCCGGCCGAGCATGGTGCTGCTCCTGAGGCCGCAGTGGAAGAAAAAACCACTGCCGGTGAAGAGGCTGTGGCAGCTCATGAGGAAGCAGCGGAAGAAAAAGCTGAAGCCAAACAGGAGGAAGCTGCTGAGGAAAAAGCCGAAGTGAAAGAGGAAAAAGCGGCAAAGGAAGAGAAACCGGCTGAAAAGGCTGAAGCCCCTGCCAAAGCGGCCGGAGGCGGAGCTGCCGGTGATGTCATTGCCCTGGAATGTCCGGCCTATCCGCACACCAAAGGCATTGTTCAGTTCACCCATAAGAAACATATCGATGAGTACAAGGTCGGCTGCGGGGAATGCCATCATGATGAAACCGGTCAGCCCCTCAAAGACCTGAAGATGGGTGATCCGGTCACAGGCTGTATTGAATGCCACAGCAAACCCGGCAAGGCACCTAAACCCGCGGCCGGAGAAAAGATGACTCCGGAACAGAAACGGGAATACCATGTGGAAGCCCTGCATGACAACTGTATTGAATGTCACAAAGAATTCAACAAGAAAAACAACAGCAAGGCTGCGGCTGTCACCTGTGCGCAGTGTCATCCCAAAAAGTAGTTGAAATATCATGAAAAATCAAGCCACCTGCCCGGCAGGTGGCTTTTTTTTGTTTATGCAATAGTGTTTAAGAAAATGTTTGTCCAAAAAATCCTGAGGGTTTTCAAAATCCTCAGAATTTCAGGATTACAATGTTTTTCTTAAAATCTAAAGGAGCATGGAATGGTTTTCGGATACAGCAGCAACGCGTTTGTAAAATTCTCCCTGACAGAGGCCATAAGAAAAATCGGCAGACTCGGTTTCGGGGGACTGGAAATTATGTGTGATCGCCCCCATCTCTATCCCCCGGATTTCAGCATACAGGAAGTGAGAAATATCCGGGATAATCTGGAAAAAAAGCATCTGAAGGTGACAAACCTCAACTGTTTCACCCTTTTTGCCGTGGGCAATACATATCTGCCATCATGGATTGAAGCCGACAAAATACGCAGAGATATCCGCATCCGCCATACCCTGGAATGCCTGAAGATTGCCGGAATGCTGGGATGCGGAAATATTTCCATACCCCCCGGCGGGCCTTTGGAAAAAAATATGACGCGCAAAGAGGCGGAAGGGCTTTTTTGTCAGGGGCTGGAACAGGTGATTCCCCTGGCCGAAAAACTCGGCGTAAAAATGCTCATTGAACCGGAGCCGGAACTGTTTATTGAAAATACAGCACAGTTCAAATCCTTCATGCAGAATATCCGTTCTGACGCGGTGGGACTCAATTTTGACATCGGCCATTTTTACTGCGTGGGCGAAAATCCGGCAGCAGCTTTTGAAGAACTTTTTGCATGGGTGGGACATGTGCATCTGGAGGATATTGCAGAAACCCGTGTCCATCAGCATCTGATTCCGGGCCGGGGAGCCATTGATTTTGCAAAAATCTTCAAAACCATGAAACGGCTGGGATATGCCGGGGATATCTGCCTGGAGCTCTATCCCTATACAGATACACCTGAAGACGCGGGCCGGGAAAGTATGGCCTATATCAACCCCCTTTTTGCGGAAAGCGGTCTGGAGATTGGCAGATGAAAGACAAAGCTGTTTTCGGAAAATCCTTTTCACAGTCCTTTTCTGTCCCTTTTTCCTATCCGGTTCATTTCACAAAAAATCTTTTTGATTCAGACAATTCTCTGCTGGCCGGGGTGCTGAACCGGCTGGGAGAAAACCGGCGTCACCGCTCCCTTGTATATGTGGATAAAGGTGTGGCTCTGGCGCATCCTTCCCTGTGCACCCGGATTGCCGCATATTTTGAAAAATATGCACAGAATCTGGAACTCAGCGACTCTCCGCAGGTTATTCCCGGAGGTGAGGCTGTCAAGGAGAATTGGGATACGGTGCATCGGCTCATACGGGAAATCGGGGAGCATCGTCTGGATCGGCAGAGTTATGTCATTGCCATAGGCGGCGGAGCGGTTCTGGATGCTGTGGGATTTGCCGCAGCCATTATTCACCGGGGCCTGCGCCTGATCCGCATTCCCACTACCACACTTGCCCAGAATGACGCGGGAATCGGAGTCAAAAACAGCATAAATGAACTGGGGCAGAAGAATTTCATCGGAACCTTTGCCCCGCCCTTTGCCGTGCTAAATGATGCAGATTTTCTGACCACCCTGGGTTTTGATCAGTGGATTGCCGGAATTGCCGAAGCCTTCAAGGTTGCCATTATCAAAGATGCTGATTTTTTTGATTTTCTTTTGCGCAATGCAGAAGCCTTCCGGAACCGTAATCTGGAACTCATGGAAGAAGCGGTTTACCGCTGTGCTGTTCTCCATCTGGATCATATCCGAAGCAATGGGGATCCTTTTGAATTCGGCTCTGCCCGTCCTCTGGATTTCGGACACTGGGCCGCGCACAAACTGGAAAGCATGTCCGGATACAGTATCGGACACGGACAGGCCGTGTCCATCGGTATCTGCATGGACACTTATGCGGCCATGAAACAGGGACTTCTGAAAAAGACAGAAACGGATCAGATTCTGGAAGGTTTTGTCCGCAGCGGACTGCCCATCTGGCATCCTCTGCTTGAGCGGATGGGAAAAGACGGACTGCCGGAAATTTTGCAGGGCATTGAATCATTCCGGGAGCATCTGGGCGGACAGCTTACCCTCACCCTGCCTGACGGCATCGGGAACAAAACAGAGGTGCATGAGCTGGACGGGGAAATTGTGGCTGAAAGTATCGGATTTCTGCGAAAACAGCAGGAGCATTTCTGTTTCTGAGAAATTCCGTTCCGGCCTCTGCGGAAAATCTTTGGCAGGATGTCAGTCATTCATCCCAAACAGATACGGGCCGCTGTGTTATCATTGTGGTATCAACCGAACCCGGAAAGTACCTGGAGCACAGATCAACGTTGTCTCCGGGGTGGATGCGGCAGATATGAAAATCAAAATCCTTAAGCCGTGCATAAAAATTGTGAAAAACCGAAATTTGTGTCTGCAAAAAGATGGGAAAATCCCCGGGCAGATGAAAAATCCGGGCAAAATGCTGGATCATAAGATAAAAGCACGCTGCTGAAAGATATTGGGCACCGGGCTGTTTATAAATTTCCGGATAAAATTTGCTGACGTGAATCTGCCCGGAAAACAGGTTCAAAGACAAAAACAGTTCATAGGAGATATCTTCATGGGTGATTCTGTCTGTGAGAAAATACTCAATACACCCATCTTCCACACAGCAGGAAATACTGTAACGCCTCAGCAGTTCAGGAACATGGATTTTCATAAAATCTGATTCCGGCGGGAAGTTTTCGGGGCATTCTGTCACTGGGCTGATTTTCTCCCGGCAGGGTTCCGGACAGCAGGCAGCCTCCGGATTAAGGAAAACAGGCATAAAAAAAGCGGGGCAGTATATATTACCCCGCTTTCCTTTTCAAATGAATACGGATTAGACGCATCCGGTCGGTTTGGGAAGTCCTGCCATTTTGCAGGCTCCTTTGCCAGGCCCGGACGGGAACAGCTCATAGATGTGTTTCAGCTTGAACTTGGTCAGCTTGGAAAGAACCCGGACCATCGGAGCAATACCGTTTTTCTCGTAATACTCCTGAAGGACTTTGATAACCAGAGTGTGCTCATCGGTCATCTCATCAATACCTTCCTGTGCTTTCACATACTGAACCCATTCATTGCAAAACTGGTTGTAGTCCAGGATGAAACCGTCTTCATCCACATCGAACTTTTTTCCCTGAAATTCAACTGCAGCCATTAATCAAACCCCCCTTTTTTAAGTTTACGTCACGTAAATTATATACAATACTCATTTGTATATAGCAGCCATCGTTACCGAAAAAATTTCCGAACTTTTTATATGTTAGAATTAAAATTGTCAATATGAAATTTTCATCCGCAAACAATTTGTTCCGCCCGGGATGTCCGGCATGAAACAGAACATATCCCTATTTTATAAATAATTTCAAATATTGAAATTATATTTTTTCATATTGACAACAGTAAAATAGCAATATACAAAATAAAGAGGAACAAAGTCAAGAAAAATACGCTTTCCCTTTTTCATTTTTTGTGTCAAAACACGGTTAATTTTTAATAACATTTTAAATTTATTTAAAATGTTATTATATCTCTTATGTCCGGGTTTTATTTTTTTTTACCGGCTGTCTGCCCGGACGGGCATTATAAACAGGACGAATTCAGCCCCGGCAGATGAAAGGCAGATATTATGTGCACATTCCCTGACCACTTTTCCCTTTTTGCGAAAAGAGAAATTTTTTATATTTTTCTCATAAACGGCTGCAAGCCGCAGGTGATTTCTGAAAATGGATATCCCTGTAGTGTTTTCACAGAAACCGCAATGCGGGAACCATGCCTGAATCTGTGAACCGCAAAAACCTGATTTTTCCAAAAAATCCGGTTTTTCACCACACTTCGGCGCATAAAATCAAAGGTAGTGGTGCAAATCTGTTGATCCAAAAATTCCCCTCCCCCGGTGGGAGGGGTCAGGGGAGGGGGATAATCAGTGATGCTTTCACCCTCCCCTGCCCCTCCCTCAAGGGAGGGGAGACCTTATCAACGGATTTGACCCACTACCAAGTCAAAGTTGGCAAAGCAGTATATTCTTTTCTGTAAACCGCCCAGGACACAGGACAGGAACGGAAATATCGCGGGAAAAGAGTCTGAACCCGGTCTGCATTTTATGCAAGCGGATATGACAGGCAGGCCATACAGCTCCGGCCGTGCTGTCCGGCACTGAATGCCGTCAAAATCCAAAATCAGGGAGAAAAAATGACAATTTTGACTGTATCATCCCGTACAAAGACGGAAATGATTGATATTACTTCAGATGTGCAGGAAGCTGTAAAAACGTCAGGTATTGACGAAGGCATCTGCATGGTGTACGTTCCCCATACCACAGCGGCTGTCACCATAAACGAAAGTGCAGACCCTGCCGTAAAACAGGATATCCTCATGGTGCTCAATCAGGTTATTCCCCAAAAAGCCGGTTACCGTCATGCGGAGGGAAATTCACCGGCCCATATTAAGGCAAGCCTTATGGGATCATCGGAACTGGTGATGGTTGAAAAAGGCCGTCTTGTCCTGGGAACATGGCAGGGCATTTTTTTCTGTGAATTTGACGGACCGAGAAACAGGAAGGTTTTTATCCGCTTTATACAAGGAGCCTGTAATGGACGAAACCGATAAGAAACTGCTGAACCGGATACAGTCTGATTTTCCTGTTGCCTCCAGACCCTGGCTTGAAATCGGGAAAAATCTCGGCATTTCAGAAGAAGAGGTGCTGACCCGTGTTGCCCGGCTTAAGACTGATGGCATCATCCGGCGGATCGGTGCCAATTTTGTACCCCATAAACTGGGATTTGTCAGCACCCTTTGCGCGGCAAAGGTTCCTGAGGACAAAATCAGTTTTTTTGCTGAAACCGTCAA
>JBFXEJ010000178.1:0-6860 GCA_050180235.1 Desulfococcaceae bacterium | reverse complement strand
CGGGTGCGGCATTGCTGATACGGACACAGACGGAGACGGCACTGCGGACTGCAAAGACAACTGCCCGAATGATCCGGCCAAAACAGAAAAAGGCATCTGCGGGTGCGGCATTGCTGATACGGACACAGACGGAGACGGTACTGCGGACTGCAAAGACAACTGCCCGAATGATCCGGCCAAAACAGAAAAAGGCATCTGCGGGTGCGGTGTCCCTGATACAGACACGGACGGAGACGGCACTGCGGACTGCAAAGACAACTGCCCGAATGATCCGGCTAAAACAGAGCCGGGCATCTGCGGATGCGGCATTACAGACGAGGACACAGACGGAGACGGCGTGATTGACTGCCCGGACAATGCAGGGCCTGCTCCTCCCAATCTGTCAGATGCAGGCAACAAAAGCATTTATCCTTCGGGACTGATTACGCTGAAAACCGGGCCCTTTTATGACGAAAATGGGGACAGTCATCTGGAAACCGTCTGGGTGATTTACAGAACAGACAATGCCTGCGGAGAAATTTTTATGGAGCATGCTTCCGCAACAGATTTGACCGAATTTGCAGTGACAGGACTTTTGACCGGTGTGAAATATGTGTGGAAAGCCGGGTTCCGGGATTCCGGAAGCAGAAAGCTTGTCTGGTCTGAGGAGATGCTGACTTTTATTGTGGGAGAAAATGTGGCGGGAGAATTCCTGCACTCTGATCCGGGCACAGTTCTGTCAGATTACCGGATGTTCTCCTTTCCCTTCTGGCACGAAGATTCTTCAGCGGAAACAATACTTGGGCATATCATTGGCGAAAATTATGACAAAAGATATTTCCGCATTGGAACCTACGATCCGGAGACAGGTCAGTATATTGAATACGGGCCGGATTTGGAATTTGAACCGGGCCGTGCTTACTGGTTCCTGACAAGAAACGGCATGGACATACCCCAGACCGGCATTCCGGTCAGCTCAAAGGAAGATATGAATGTAAAACTTGTGTTTGATTCTCCGGACAGGGGCTGGAACATGGTGGCTGTGCCAAATCAGGCTGATTACCTGTGGGAAGATGTTGAAATTGTCATAGGAGATGGGTGCATAAGCATTCCTATTTCAGATCTGCCGGAAGACAATCCCTATATCAGCAAAAAACTCTGGCAGTGGGGTGAGGATGAATACTCCGATGATGCGGACAGAATGGAAAAGAACAAAGGATACTGGGTGAAGGTGAAGCAGAAAGGCATATGGCTGAAATTCCGGGCTGACAAACAGATGCTGGCGGGCAATGCGGAACTGTCCGGTTCCAGTATGCTGATCGGAACAGGAAATCGGATATGGAAAAATCTGACTCCGGATACAGCCACAGCCGGTGAGGAAGATTCTCCGCCCATGCCTCCCGGAGGATTCACAGAAAGCGGAAATTCCTCGGACAGCGGCGGGGGCGGAGGATGTTTTATCCGCACAGTGCAGTAAATCAGTTTTTAGGTGATTTCAAGAAAAGAATATCCCGGAAAAGCAGCAAAAGCTTCCAGCTTTTGCCCTGTGCCTGTGAACTGAACCGGGATATTTATTTTCATAACTGATGTTACGCCTCTTCGTCATACCGGCGAAAGCCGGTATCCGGAACTGCCTGAAAACACTGGATTCAGGCTTAAGCCGGAATGACTGTGAAAGCTGATAACTCTCTGATTTTTCGAAAAGCTGCGTAACATCAGTTAAAATTTATTAATTTCAATATATTCTGGCTGCCAGAGTTTGCTGGTATGACGGTGGGGCATAACATGGGTTATTTAATCTGCATAACCCCGTCGAAAAAGGAATTCGGAAGAATGAACGGCATGAAACGTGAAAATATCCGTCCGGGTTTACAGGTTCTAATTGTATTGAAAAAAGACCAGCGGAGCGGAAAAGTGACAGAAGGGATAGTCAAAGATATTTTGACAAAATCCCCGGTGCATCCGCATGGCATCAAAGTGCGGCTGGAAAGCGGTGATGTTGGAAGAGTGAAGGAAATACTGTCATAAAGGGATAATCAGATATTAGGTGATTTCCAGAAAAGAATATCCCGGAAAAGTAGCGCAGGCTTCCGGCTTTTGCCCTGTGCCTGTGAACTGAACCGGGATATTTATTTTCAGAAATCACCTTAGGCGATTTCCATGAAAAAATGTACCATCATTGTAGGGTGGGCACAGCTTTTTGTGCCCGCCGTCCTGCTGAAACGGCGGGCACAGAAAGCCGTGCCCACCCTACGAAAAACGGTATAATCATTAATGGAAATCACCTTAAGCACCAATCGCAAAAGCCCGTCAATGTCATTCCGGTTTACGCCTGAATTACAGCAAAAGCAGATATCCTCCTGATCCCTGAAAAGGCTGCGCAAAATCAGTCTGTAAAATAAAAATACAGATAAAACAGATTATTATACCGATTCGCCATTGGTTTTATACGATGCTGAACAGCAAATCCGGAGGAGTGCAAAAATTGGGCGGAGCGGTTTTTTTGCACTCCCGGAACGGTGAAAAAACTGACAGTATTGTATAAAATCAATAGCGATTTGGTATTACTGTAAAACAAAACAGAAAGACGGAAACAGTCTCTTATGCGCATCACACTGGTACACCCCACCGGCTCCAACTGGATACCCGGTAAAAAAGACATCACCGCAACAGCCAACCGTATGGCTCCTCTGGGACTGATTTCCATTGCGGCATATCTGGAAAAACAGGGAGATCAGGTTTTTGTCCATGACTGTCTGGGCCCCGGAGCTGTGGCAGACAATGCCATAAATACCCGGATGATTCTGGATCAGAAACCTGATTTGGTGGGATTTTCCGCCACTACTTCCGGTTTTTTGGACGGATATGATCTGGCCTGCCGGATCAAATCCCTTTGTCCGCAGATCCGCACTGTGTTTGGCGGTGTGCATATTTCAGCAATGGGTTCCCAACTGCTCAGGGATTTTGGGCAGATTGACTTTCTCTGCATGGGAGAGGGGGAACAGACTCTGGCTGAACTGGCTTCCGGCATGGAACCGGGAAAGATTCACGGTCTGGTATGGCGGGATAAGGAAGAAATTGTCTGCAATCCGCCAAGATCAAATATCCCTGATCTGGACAGCCTGCCGTTTCCGGCCTATGAAAAACTGAGAGGATTTCCAAAAGGCTACAATCTTCCGCTTTTCAGCTATGTTCTGTCTCCGGGCGCAACAATGGTGACAAGCCGGGGCTGTCCCTACCAATGCTCCTACTGTGACCGTTCGGTTTTCAGGCGGGGATACCGTTACAATTCAGCAGAATACATTTATGAACATATGCGTTATCTGGGAAAGCGGTTCGGAGTGCGGCATGTCAATATTTACGATGATCTGTTTACGGCCAACCGGAAACGCATCACTGAACTCTGTGATCTGCTTATCTCCAAACCACTGGGGATGCAGTTCAACTGCGCAGTGCGAGCGGGCCATGCGGATGATGAACTGCTGGAAATGCTCAAATCTGCCGGTTTTCTTCAGGTTTCTCTGGGCATTGAAACCGCAGATCCGGATTTGCTGAAGATCCATAAACCGGGTGTGTATCTGGAAGAAATTCAGGACACGGTTCGCCGCATTCAGGCCAAAGGACTCAGGGCCAAAGGGCTTTTCATGATGGGACTGCCGGGTGAAACTGTGGAATCCGCGCGCAAAACCAGCGATTTTGTTATGTCCCTGGGACTGGATGACATGAACATGTCCAAGTTTACGCCTTTTTACGGCGCGCCTGTGTGGAAAACAATTTTGGAGGAAGGCCGTCTGGACAATGACTGGCGGAAAATGAACTGCCTTAATTTTGTTTTTGTTCCCAAAAGCATTGATTCCAAAGAAACCCTGGATCAGTTGTACAATGAACATGTCAAGCGCTTCTATTCGGATAAGGCATGGCACAGAAAATTTGCACGGCGGATATGGGAGCATCGGAGGAGTATTTTTTACATGCTTCGGCACATCCCGGATTTCTGGGCAGCCAAGCAGAGCTTTGAACCAAAAAAAAGCCGGGTGGGCAGGGCAGCGCACTGACCCGGCCAGCCCGCAGAAAGATACCTGAAAAAATTTTACAGCGGAGCATGGATTCAAAAAAAAATGCGAATCACAGGTTTTGATGATTTTCCTGTGATTCGCACTTATTGTCTGACCTTGTAAGCAGAACAGATTCCGTTTGTGCTTCAATCGTTATTTGTGGGATTTTCCGGATTCAGTCTTTCCTGCCGGTTCTCCGGAAATGCCGGGCTGCCCGGATGTTTCAGTTTCCATCATTTTCCGGATCGCTTCAGCTTTGCCTGCCAGAAGTTTTGCCTGTCTGGCATCCGGTTTCATCTTCGCTGCTTCTTCCAGATGGCGCAGGGCGTCCTTCAGATTGCCGCTGCTGGCTGCCATATCGGATTTGTACATAAACGGCATAATCTTTATCCCGTTCAGTTTTTCTTTGGCCGCATCACGGGCCTGGCCTGTGGGGGCAAATGAAACTGCCTTTTTCAGCACACGTTTCACCTTTTCAAGAGGATAGGAACCATCTTTCATCATTGCATCCGCTTCCTGGATGAAATAGGCATGGGTCATGCCGAATGCTTCCTCTTTTGTGTAAATATCTTTGACAGGTTCCTCAGGTGTCCGGCCTTTCAGAGTGACAAGCAGTTCTTCCCCAAGGGGCGCAAACCTTCCCTTCCATATCTGAATTCCGATATCTGTGGGCTCAAGATAATATTTGGAGGAATTTGAATAAGACGCAGCAATAATAAGGATAAAAAGAAGAGCAAGGCCCGCTGCCCCGTACCGGATCATCCGCACCAGAGGATCTTCAGGTTTTGCGGCTTTTCTTTCGGCCTCGGCTTTGGCTTTTGCAGCCTCTTCAGCAGCCTTTCTTTCAGCCTCGGCTTTTTCAGCAGAGGCCTTTGCCTCAGCAGCTTTTCTTTCGGCCTCGGCTTTTTCAGCAGCGGCCTTTGCCTCAGCAGCCTTTCTTTCGGCCTCGGCTTTTTCAGCAGCGGCCTTTGCCTCAGCAGCTTTTCTTTCGGCCTCGGCTTTGGCTTTTGCAGCCTCCTCAGCAGCCTTTCTTTCGGCCTCGGCTTTGGCTTTTGCAGCCTCCTCAGCAGCCTTTCTTTCGGCCTCGGCTTTGGCTTTTGCAGCCTCCTCAGCGGCCTTTCTTTCGGCTTCGGCTTTTTCAGCAGCGGCCTTTGCCTCAGCCGCCTTTCTTTCGGCTTCGGCTTTGGCTTTTGCAGCCTCCTCAGCGGCTTTTCTTTCGGCCTCGGCTTTTGCAGACTCATCTGCAAAATCAAAATCAAATTTGCGCATCAGCACGTTCCTGCTGATCCCCTCACCAAAGCCCGGTGCTGCAAATCCCTTTTGATAAACCGTATCCTCCGCGGGGACAAAAAGTTTTTCCGCTTTCCATGCCCCGAATTTTCTGCGGATCAGTTCCTCACGGGACGGGGGCGGAACACAGGCCACATCCGCAAAATCAAAATCAAATTTGCGCATCAGCACGTTTCTGCTGATTTCATCCCCAAAGCCCGGTGCGGTAAACCCTTTCAGGTAAGCTGCATCCGGTACGGGGACGAAAAGATTTTCCGGTTTCCATTTCCTGAACTTTCTGCGGATCAGTTCCTCACAGGGCGAAACCCCGGCCACATCCGCAAAATCAAAATCAAATTTCCGCATAAGAATATCTCTGATGATATTCTTTCCAAAAGGCGGGGCATCAAATCCTTTACCGGTCTGATCCTGCGCGGGAGCAAAAAGTGTTTCCGGTTTCCACTGCCCGAATTTCTTCCTGAGCAGGTCTTTGGGAGAAAGTTTTTCCGGTGCGGCAGTCTTTTCCTTTTTCCCGGCATCCCCCTTTGACACGGATGCACTGCTTTCCGGTTTTGCACCGGATTTGCCCTTTGGCGCTGTTTTCTTTTCCGCCGCCGTTTTCTTTTTGGCAGCGGGTTTCTTTTTTGCCGTTGTTTTTTTTGCCATAAAAAAACCTCTTTGAATTCATAATCGTCTAGCGTATAATAGACAGTTCAAGAAAAAGTGATAAACGATTCGCACAAACTGTGAAATAATAAATAATCAGACAATATTTGTAAACATTTTTTTACCGGAGTCTTCGCAAACATGCCCGGTGATGATGCAGATGGTGAAATTTATCAGAAAATTTTTTGCACCGCCTGCTGGGGAAAAAATTTCCCTGAAGCAGTATTCTGTCAGTTTTTCTTTGGAAAGACTGCGGACAGGGATTGACAATGTCCGCCATGATGTCCGGCTGAGCGAAATTTTCTGCAAAGCCCTCCGGAATATTGTTTTCCAGGTTATTATCCGCAGGATCCATGCTGAGGAAATTCTGACAGCAGAGGAAAATCTGGATATTGGCCAGGCACGGGATGAATTCAAAAAACTGTGTCTGGAGATTATGCTGGAGGCCATCAACAGGGCAAAACGGGAAAATGAGGTGCAGATTGACACCCTGGTTCAGACCGCAGTCATCAAAATGCTGCAGGAGGAAGTGAAAAACCGGTATGAAGAAATTGTGGACCGGTTCAGGAATGTAATCCGGAAATATGAGATGGCAAACAAACCGGAACAGGCCATCACAGCCAAAAAGAAACTCAGCGATATGGAGCATGACCGCACGGAAATCCTGGCAGATATCGGCAAAGAACTGTTCCGCTGCTTTGCAGATGTCCAGCATCCGGATGTAAATGAGATACGGCGGATCAATTTCGGGGACAGCGCCGTGGTTTCTGATGATTTTCTGGTAAACCCCATGTTCTGCGTGAACAGTTTTTCCGATGATTATTTTATGCTGAAGGAATATCATATTATGCTGGGCCACCGTCTGGAGGATCCGGACAAATATGATATTCT
>JBFXEJ010000177.1:0-7035 GCA_050180235.1 Desulfococcaceae bacterium | reverse complement strand
GGCGGGCCAATTTTTCCGCTGTGAGCATAATCTTTTCATCTCCGTTTCTGCTGATTGTAAAATTTCAGAGATAAATATCATAAATTCCCTTTTCAGTCAAATTTTTAAGTTTTGCAGGAGGTCTATTATACTGATTCGCCATTGATTTGATACAATCTGCACTCCCGCACCAGTCTGATCAGGAGGAGTGCAAAAATTAAGCAAAGCGGTTTTTTGCACTCCGGGGAGTTTCCCACAGAGAACACAGAGGAAAAAAGACCACAGAGGACACAGAGAGGAAAGAGGTATGTTCAAACAAAAAAATCTCTGTGTCCTCTGTGATCTCTGTGTGAAACAAATACACAGCAAAAATTTCAGTTTGGAACTGTGTTTTTGAAGCATTTCAGTTCCGGCTGCTCATTCCAGCCACTGCTGCATATACATCTCATTCCCCTACTCATAAATTTTGATTGATCCGCATGCGGTACTGCATAAGCAATTTAGATTTTATGGTATCAATTCCCTTCCTGAGAGGGGGCAGTGGTGTGTTTTGGGACAAAACGCCTGATCATCTGATTATTAGTTTTTGATTAAATTCCTGCTATCTTCTTGAATAATTCACCCTTTCCATTTATATGTATTTAACACCGTCATAATCTGAATTTTATGAATTTGCTTCCGGCAATGCAGAATCTGAAAAATACCGGTTTTCAAAAAAAAGTTTATTACGGTGGACAATATGGTTTTAAGAACATGTCTGTCCCAAAACCCCTCAGGGTTTCAGGATTATAAGGTTATTTATGAAAATAAATATCCCGGTTCAGTTCAAAGGCACAGGGCACAAGCCGGAAGCCTGTGCTGCTTTGGCGGGATATTCTTTTATGTAAATCACCTAAAATCCTCAGTTGCAGAAAAATATACGCCAAACCTGCAGTGATGCAGGGACGGAAAGCCACGGGTCTCATGAGACAGCCGGGTTGCCAGGAATAAAGTATGCCGGGTTGCCTCAGAGAAGACAGCCCGGTTTTTTTATTAACTGATATTACGCAATATTGTCATACCGGTGAAAGCCGGTATCCGGAACGTTTTGAAATTACCGGTTTCCGGCTTTTGCCGGAATGACGGTGAACTGATTTAAAAGATAAAGGAAATCTGTTATGACAGTGCCATTTTGTACAGCCCCGGTTGACAGCAGCAGTTTTTTCGGAATGAAAAATGAATTTTATTCCGGCCCTGTATCCAGTGCCTTTTCAGAAGCGGGACTGAAAACTCTGGAAGGCATTCTCGGACACTCTGATACAGGCATCATTTCCGTTCATATTTCAGAATATTTTGAAATAGCAGCCAAATACGGAACAGAAACCGGTCTGCTGCTGCTCAGCGGGCTTGAGGAGGGAATCAAAAATATTTTTTTCAAATATTTCAGAGAATGCGATCCGGTTCTGACAGAACATTCTGACATTAATCATACAATTCTCTGCTTCCGCGCGACCGGGGAAATGCTGTTTCATATGAATGAACAGGTCAGGCGTTTCCGCGAGGCTCTGTCTGAACATCTGACAATGACATTTTCCACACTTGTGGGGGAACCGATTCAGATATTGTGCGGTTACGCGTGGATACCGCAAAATTACACCGGCGGATTTTATGAAAACCTTTTCCGGGCATTGTGTGAAATCCGCATCTCCTGTGCCGCAACCGGAGACAGCGCTGATGAGGGAATGGACAGATATTTTACGGAAATTTTTGAAAAATCCCTTCTTTCCTGTGTGTATCAGCCCATTGCGGATATGGAAAAAGGCAGAATTCTGGGATGGGAGGCATTTGTGCGGGGTCCGGAAAACAGTTATTTTCATCAGCCAGCCGCGCTGTTCGGCTATGCAGCGGAAAAGGAAAAAATCTGTTTTCTGGACAAAAAAATACGCCAGACTGCAATGGAAAACCTGGGGCCTGTGGAACCGGATCAGTTTCTTTTTATGAACATCCATATGAAAGCCCTCAGTGATCCTGCCTTTGTTCCGGGCCTGACCCGGAAGATGAGTCAGGAATACGGCCTGAAACCGGACAATATTGTGCTGGAATTTTCAGAGGATTCCGGTATGCACAATTACCATCTGCTGCTCAGAAATCTCGATCATTACCGCCAGCAGGGCTTCCGGGTGTGCATTGACAATTTCGGCAGTTCCACTTTGGCTTTTCTTACGCAGATCAAACCCGATTATATCAAAACTGATCCCATGATGATCCGGGGTCTCAGTTATCATCCCACAAAAAAAGCCGTGATGGAAGGCATTGTTTCAATTGCGGAAAAAATCGGTGCCAGAGTGGTGGCTCTGGGCATTGAAACCGAATCCGAATACCGTACCCTTGCAGAGATTGGCGTGCGTTTCGGACAGGGGCATTATATCGCGGGATCGGTTTTTCCCAAACAGACAGTTATCGGAAATCTTGCAGCGGGTGGTTCTTCCGCAGGAATCCGGGACAGACGCTTTCAGACCAGCATAGCCTCTCTGGTGCAGGAGGCTTTGCAGGTATCGCCCGATACTTCTGTTTCCGAAGTCAAGAATATTCTCAAAGAAAAACCTCCCCTGTGCAGTGTGGTTGTCACGGATCAGGGCAAAGCAGCCGGTTTGGTGATGAGTTATCATCTGGATCGCCAGCTTGGTACGCAGTTCGGGGTATCGCTTTTTTACCGCCGGGACATATCCCTGCTTATGGATACGGAACCTCTGACAGCCGATGCGGATCAGCCCATAGGCGATATTGCCAGAGCCGCCATGAACCGGGAGAGTGCAAAAATATATGATGATATTATCGTCACCCGTGACGGGGCGGTGCTGGGAACTGTTTCTGTGCAGGACATGCTCAGCCGGCTGGCACAGACCGAAATCCGGGCCAGAGAGGACGCGGAAGCTGCAACCCGTGCCAAAAGCGAATTTCTTGCCAATATGAGCCATGACATCCGCACACCCATGAACGCGATTCTGGGCATGGCTGATCTGCTGTGGGAATCACCCCTGAATCCGGAGCAGAAAAAATATGTCAGCATTTTCCGCAATGCAGGGGAAAGTCTGCTGGAACTCATCAATGATATTCTGGATTTGTCAAAGGTGGAAGCCGGGCAGATGGAAATGGAGGAAACCGGATTTCATCTGCCGGATTTGGTGCAAAAAACCTGCGAAGTGCTGGAAGTGAAGGCACGGCAGAAAAATATAGAATTGCACTGGCAGATCAGTCCTGAAATCCAGCCTTATCTTAAAGGTGATCCTGCCCGGCTGCGGCAGATTCTCTCCAATCTCATCGGAAATGCCCTGAAATTCACGCAAAAGGGTGAAATTGTCCTGAACATTCAGACAGCGGAAGACAGTCCGCAGGATGAAGACAGCGTGAAACTCCTTTTTTCCGTGCGCGACACAGGCATCGGCATTCCCAAAGACCGGCTGGAAAGCATATTTGAATCCTTTACGCAGGCACATTCCTCCACCAGCAGGGAATACGGGGGAACAGGACTGGGACTGTCCATCTGCCGGGGTTTTGTGGAGAGAATGAAGGGAAAAATCTGGGTGGAAAGTGAGCCGGGCATTGGCAGTGATTTCCGTTTCACTGCCATCTTTCCCATCTGGGAAAATCCGGTGATCGAATGTGCAGTTCCGGAAATTCCGCAAATCTGCGAAGAAAATATCCGGCCTATGCGGATACTCCTGGCCGAGGACAATGAAAACAACCAAATGCTTTTTTCTTTTTATCTGAAAAACAAGCTGCACACAGTGGATATCGCGGAAAACGGGAAAATCTGTCTGGAAAAATATCAGACAGGAGAATATGACATTGTTTTCATGGACATTGACATGCCGGTGCTGGATGGTTACAAAGCAGCCGATGCCATCCGAAAATGGGAACAGGAGAATGACAAAGCCAAAGTTCCGATTGTGGCTCTCACTGCGCACGCGCTGAAGGGAAAAGAGCGGGAAAGTCTGGACGCAGGATGCACAGAGCATATGTGCAAACCCTTCAAAAAAATTCAGTTGCTTCAAATGCTGAAAAAATATGCAAAAATTTCAAATTATTACAGTGCAGATACTCTACAGTGCTGTCCCGGACATCCGGAGGAAAAAAAACAGGAATCAGACAGCCGGGAAAAGCATATTGTTCGCGTGGATTCCGAACTCAAAGAACTGATTCCGGGGTTTATGAATGTAACCCAAAAAGAAATCAGCAGTCTGCAAAATGCTTTGAAAGCAGGAGATTATGAAATGATCCGCCGTCTCGGCCACCGGATCAAAGGAGCGTCACTGTGTTACTGTTTTGAGGAACTGGCCGGAATTGCCCATGATGTGGAAAAAGCCGGGCAGGAAAAACTCCCGCTGGATTCCATTTGGAAACTGGCAGCCTGTCTTTCCAGATACATGGAACAGGCGGAAGTAATTTACGAATAAGGCAAAACAGGCTTCCGGATTGTTCATATGCAGCAGTACAGGCTATTACATGACCATGTTAGGTTCTGTTGATATTACAAACTAAATTTTTTCAAAAAATTTAGTTTGTTAAATACTGGTTCATTATATAAAAATTTGGTAGTGGCATTTTTCTGACTGACAACTCTGACAGCATTACTTGTGTAGCACTACCAAAAATATTACCACCTTTTTGCGGTTCCGGCTTCCTGTTTCAGAAAAATTCCCCGCTGATTGCAAAAAAAATTACCGGATGCTGTTTGGCAGATGAAAGAATACCCCGAAATGAAGTGTCATGTCCGACATTATTGTCGAAGCAAAACAGGAATTGTCGAAGCCATACCGTATCAAAAAAATATAACTGTCTGATATTGCTGATATGCACACTCTGGCACGATTCTTGATATAGCCATGTCAGGATTGTGACAGGAAATCTGACAAATAATTGTGCATCAGCCTTAGTGAAAGTTTGTGCCTTTATGTCAAACAGAAGCACGAAAGTTGATTTGCCTGAAATATTTTTCAGATTTCATATGACGCGGCAGGTTATCCTGCTGCAAAACTTCAGACAGCTTTAAATCATAAGGAGAAAACAATGGGCAGATTTATTTTTGCAATGGGATGCGCGGCAGTCATTTGTGCGGTAACGGTTTTTCCGGCCTGGAGCGGGGACAGCGGGATGGGAAAGAATATGGAAAATAAAACCATGCTGTATGCAGGTAACGGTCATGGCCCCGGAGACGGCACAGGCAGCCGCGGCTCAGGACCCAAAGACGGAACCGGCAATGGACTCAAACGCGGGGACTGTCTTCTTCCGGATGCAACTATGGGAAATCCTCCCTGCATGATGGTAAAAGGTGGCGGTGGCGGTAATGGCGGAGGACACGGCGGTCACGGCCCCGGAGATGGCACAGGCAATGGCGGCTCAGGCCCCAAAGACGGAACAGGACGGGGATCAAAAAGCGGCACATGTGTCAATTCCTGATTTATTTGTTCATTATCCATGATAAATAGGCAAACAAAAGTTTCGTGTATTCAAAGAACCGGATTTCCGAAAAATCCGGTTTTTCTGAAAACTTTATACACGAAAATTTATTTTGACTTACTGATGAAATCTGGAAAAAACAATCGGACATTAACCTTCGTGAGACTTTGTGCCTTTGTGTCTTTGTGTCTTTGTGGCAGAAGCATGCGGGAACCGAAAATGTTTTTTACTGAAATTTATTTCAGATTTCATATTGTCATCAACCTCATTGAAAAAAAGGAGAATATAAAATGAAATTCATGAAAAGCATGGTAATTGCATCACTGGCAATGGTTATGAGTCTGGGAGTTTACGGACAGAGTTTTGCAAAACGCGGATCTGGTCAGGGCATGGGAAACGGCATGAATGTCAGCACCAATGCAGGCACAAATCCGGGATGTCAGGCTTTGGCAGACGGAACCTGTCCCTCTGCAAATATCTTTGACGGAGAAGCCGTGACTGTAAGCGGAACCGTATCTGAAATACAGAATTACAGACAGGGCGTTCAGATTGACAACGGCACGGAAACTGTGACGGTTTACGGAATCGGCCCCATATGGTACTGGGAGCAGCTTGATGTCACTTATCCGGCTGTGGGAGATACCCTGAGCATCAGTGCGTACAAAGTCACCTTCAGTGACGGTTCTGTGAAAACAATAGCAGCAAGTGCTTCCATTGGTGGAGAAACCATTGCGCTGCGGGATGCGGATACAGGCGCACCGCTCTGGCGGGGGCAGGGACGCGGACAGGGATTCAGGGGAAACTGCCCGTTCAGAACAGCACCTGCACCTGCCGCTGAATCTGCAGAATAGGCAGCACTACTCTGTCAGTCTTGAATCTGTAAGTTGCAAAAACCGGATTTTTTTGGAAAAATCCGGTTTTTCTGTACATTTCAGCGCATAAAATCAAATCTGACAAAGCAATCGTCCGGGAATAAACATCTCTGTGTTCTATGCGGGAAAGCAATTCTCCGGGATTTGATGAAAAAGTACCTCCTGCATTGTTTGATCTTGACTCCTTTTCCCATCCGCCGTATGAAAACCTTTCAGATTCCTTTTGTTCTTTGTGCAACCTTTGTGTCCTTTGTGGTTAAACCCACAGAATCAAACCTGTCAAAACACTGCGTTACAATGTCAACAGAATGCGGGAAAGAGGGAAAAGATGAATTCTGTCTGTAAAACTGTCATCTGTGTTATGCTGACCGCGTTTGTCTGTCTTATTCCCGTGAAACCGGCATCTGCGCTGGATACCTCTCTTGAATTCAGCACCGGGTACAATGACAATGTTCCCAAAACTCCGGATGCAGAAGGTTCTGCTTTCTGTGTTTACGGACTAAAACTGGTGCAGCCGCTTTTTTCCGAATCCGCTGCAGCAGATGGCAAACTGTCTGTACAGGCCGAGTATGAGGATTATTTCAGCACTGGTGACAATTACCGGCTGCAGGCCGGAGCAGAACTGGCATGGCCTCTGTATGAAGGCCGGATTATTCCCGGTATACTGTCGGATGTTCTGTTTTTTCAGGATGATCTTCTGGAAGAGGATGAGCGGAATGAAATTACAGCAGGCGGATTTGCAGAC
>JBFXEJ010000176.1:0-7221 GCA_050180235.1 Desulfococcaceae bacterium | reverse complement strand
CCTTTGGAAGAGCGAACCCTCATTTCAAGTCCAGCGCTGCCCATGCGTTTTCCCGGACTCCATTTCAGGAAAGCGTGATCAATGGTCACGTTCTGGCCGTCCACTGCCGCTGGTTTGCTTATGATGAGTTCAATTTTTTCTCCTGCCCAGGGCCTCCACGCGGGTTTCCACAGTCCTTCCGCGTCCTGCTGATGAATGGGCGGAATACCGGAAAATTCCAGATGCCAGATGGGACTGGCATCCAAAATCCATATCTCAGACCATGCCTCTGTGTCAGGAGCCTGCAATGTCAGTTTGTCTGCTCTTTCCAGCACGGAAAGCCAGCGGATTTCATTCTGCTGAGGCCCCATGTTCAGAAGAATCTGCCCGTCTTTGACCTGAATGCCCTGTGTGGTGACAGATTCTCCGGCAAGAAGCGGAACAGAGAGAATGATGGGTGTGCCACCCGGATTTTTTCTTCTGGCTGTGCATTCCACTTCCCACTGAATGCCCAGCCGCAGGATGCGTTCTATTTCCAGAAAAGCAGGCAGAATGTCCGTGCCTGTCTCCGCAATTTTTTCTTCCGTCTGCTTGAGCCGCGTCAGTTGTATGGTGTCTTCGGATCTGCCTTCCGCATCAATCCCCCTGATTTCCCAGCCCTGCACATCCGCAGTGACAGCATAGGGTTTCAACTGCATGGGCAGGTGAATCTCATTGACCGGGCCTGTCATATTTTTCAGGATCAGAGTATGAACTCCTTCGGGAATCAGCACCCAGAGAATACCGGAACTGTCTTTGATGATGGTGTTCATTTCCTGCCCGTCCAGCAGAATTTCTCTGGGCATCCAGGATTTGAGACTGCCGGGCAGAGGCACTCCGGTCTGCTGTGCAGCGTGAACCTCCAGATGAATTTCCAGAGAATCCGGCTCCGCAGTCAGATTCATATGGCTGAATACCGCGCAGGAAGGCTGATGACAGTCATGGGGTTTGAGCAGTTTTGTTTCCAGTTCTTTCAGGATTTCCTGAGAGGGAAATGAGGCCGCGCGTGCTTCGTTCAGAATTCCAAAGCAGAAAAACAGCAGAGCGCAGACCGTGACAGCGGAAAGTTTCTGCCCCGCACTGCTCCACTGTTTGCGGATATCCAGCAGACCGAAGATAAACAAAGCCAGAAATATGACACGGACAAAGGCAAAAATCAGGTTCATGCCCGGAGAGATAAGCCAGAAGCGGATTTCCTGTGATTTGCTGACCGGCCCGTTCCACTGAATCTCCGCAGAATTCCATTCCCATGCCGGAAGCCCAGGCCCGGTCTGCACACTGGCATTGGGATCATGGGTGAACACAGCCTGTTTTTTTCGTTTGTAATAGGAACCCGATGATTTGTCATCCGCAGACTGCATCGGCTCCGGTGCGTTCATTTTGCTGCGCTGCATATACATGTCCTGTCCCTGCATGTATGTTTCTGTTTCCTGAACAGCATCAGTGACCATCTGTTTTGTCGCAATGCCAGCGGTGGAATCATAACTTTTCCAGGGATATTCCAACTGCGGATACATGCCATGCCGAATCTGAAGAACCATAAAGGGAATCGTCAGCACCAGAAGAACCAGCACTGCCCCGATTCCCCACATGCGAACCATACTTCGGATTTTTCCATCAGGCAGCACGCGCAGCAGTCCGAGTGCCACAAGAATATGCAGCCAGACATGGCGGGGCGCGTCTGTTTCATGCCAGATAAGGACCAGACAGAGCAGGGCAGTAATTCCCCACAGCGGATTTCGGAGTTTGAAGGTTCCCACAGAAATGATAAGAATGAGAAAAATATCCAGCAGCGTCCATCTGCGCAGCCAGGTGCCGGAAGCCGTATCTGCGCCGCTCTGTGCAAAAAGTTTCCATCCCGGGGGCAGATGAAGAGTGGCAGAAACTTTTTCAAAATCATGATCCCAGCCGGTTGCGGAAATGGGATTGTCTGCCTTTTCTATTCGCGATTCTGCTGTCAGATTGATATTTCCCTGACGGATTTCCACGCCCTGCTTTCCGTTCTGTACGATGATCAACTGATCTGTGCCATTGACCGAAACCCGTCCCAGAGAAGTGGAAGGCAGCATGGACAGAGACCAGTTGCTGCTCATGGTTCCGGTAATATGATCCTGCACCGTAAAACCTTTGCCGTCAAAATCCAGCCACCATGTGCGCTGAAGTTGCAGTCGATCCGGCGCGGGGTTTTCATTTCCCCTGCGGATTTGCTTCAGTGTCAAAGTGGCATCTTTGTCCATAAGATACGCGGGCAGAGATTTCCAATCTTCGGGCAGATCGGTGCGGCTGGGATCAATGGAAGGCGGCCCCTGTATTTCCACCATACGGAGATCATTGCGGGACTGGAATACCCAGATTTCCTGCCCATATGCGCAGTTCACCGGCCCGATTTGATCTGTGGGTTTGGGAAAACGGGTTTCGATCCGGATTTCCCATTTTCCGGGACGCACCTGTGCCAGAATTTCCCCTTTTTCCCCTATCCTCACAGGAAAGGGCGCAGACAAAGCCAAAGGCACAGAGCCGTCAGGCAAAATCTGCTCCAGCCGGATTTCCCTGGCCTGCCCGGAAATGTTCAACTGGATCAGACTGAGAATCAGCAAAGGAATGTCATCTGTGATTTTCCGAAAGACTGTCACCTCAAGTCTGTCTTCATCACTTTTGGCAATCTCACGCTTCTGCAGCCACAGACGGCCACTCTGATCCAAAACAGGAAAGGGAATTTCCCGATCTCCGATGGTCAGGGAAAGCAGACCGGTCTGATTGGGAATCTGCAGGATTTCCGGTATGTCATTCCACTGAAAAATGCCGCTGACAGAATGCTTGCCCGGTTTCAGAAACAGGGAAGGTATATTTTCCCGGCTGATAACTGTGGCAGAGTTGCCGTTCACCGTCACTTTTTCCGGCCAGCGTTCTGCGGAACCAGGCAGGGGAATCCATGTTTTGGCAAAAACCGTCCATTCCTGTGTGAACTGTCCGCCCTCTTTTGCTGCTGTGATTTTCAGTTGCGAAGGCCACGCGCATTGAAAAGAGAGTGGCTGATTGCAGAATTCCGGACAGAAATTCTTCTCCTGCCCGTGCATAACCCAGGGAATCCAGGGCGCAAGATCAGGCGGAACATCTGCTTTGTCCAAAGGTGCGGCAAAAGCGTTTTTCACACAGATGAGAAACATAAGAACAAAACACACGGAAAGAAGTTTTTTCATGGTTTTCCCCTTTCAGTCATGGTTTTTTTGGACGGCCCGATTCCTGATCAAAGCAGAATCTCTATTGAAGATACATTGCTCCGACTTCAAATCCTTCCTCCGGAGTTCCTGTGAACGAACCGGTAGGGAAAACTGCCGGTTCATATTTTTCATTGCTGTATGTGTAAAAAGCAAGGCTCCAACTGTCTTCGGAAAAATGGCGGAGCCTGCACAGGTGCGTTGGGATGTTCCTCATTCTTTCAATACACTGTTCCCGTGTTTCATCCCATCCCGGAGGCGGAAAATTATCAGCCACTTCAGGTTCCGTATAGGCATCAATATAACAGAAAACTCCCTTGAAACGGACATCAATGCGTGTGTATTTACCGGCATAATGTTCCTGTGCATAATCCAGTATTCTTTTTCTGATTCTTTCCTTGCTTCTCTCCGGAATTTTCACTCCGCCGGAATGCGGATCATATACCCAGGGCATACTTCCTCCTTTCATGGAAGCGGCAGGATTTCCCAGCCGTTTTGTCTGTGAAAAAAGTGATTCTGATCTCTCTGTAACAGATACTGTCAATGAAAACAGGGAAATCCTATCATTTTCCACTCTCTCATGCAAGCATGATCATTTATTCCGTCCAGATTTGCCCGGCAATTGATGGGGAAAAATTTGGAAGACAGAATTCAATATGTTTTGCATTTATCCGGAAAAGGCACTATAATAATGATGTTTGCTGAAAGAGGAACATAACAGGCAGTGTTCCACGTGGAACATCTGAAATGGAGCAGGCATTGCCCGGATAAACCACGAATCACACGAATCACACGAATTTTTTTGTGCAGTTCGTGCAATTCGTGGTTAAAAATGTTCCACGTGGAACATCTGAAATGAAGCAGGCATTGCCCGGATAAACCACGAATCACACGAATTTTTTTGTGCAGTTCATGCGATTAATACGATTCGTGAAGTTCGTGGTTAAAAATGTTCCACGTGGAACATCTGAAATGAAGCAGGCATTGCCCGGATAAACCACGAATGACAAGAATTTTTTTGTGCAGTTCATGTGATTCATACGATTCGTGAAGTTCGTGGTTAAAAATGTTCCACGTGGAACATCTGAAATTTATGGAACACCAAAAATGAATTGTTCCACGTGGAACAATTTCATGGATGAATGAAATGAATAACCTATGGATTCATCCATAGGAACAGTAACCTGTGGATGAATAACCTATGGATGAATCCATAGGTTATTCATCCATAAGCATATTGCTTGTTCTACGTGGAACATTTAAAACAAAAAATCTTATTCGGAGTACCAAAGATAATTTTCAGACTCCGGATTTATTATTTTCTGTAAATACATAAAAATAAAGTGGACACAAATCAGTCCGCCCCTAAAGGAGCAAATGAATGGATTTTGATTTTACGCCGTATTTCAAAAGATACGAGCAACTGGTGGCAGCCGTTGATGCCACGTTTGAGCGGGTGCGAAACCAGTATCCGGATTGTGTGAAATGTGAGGTGACATGTTCGGACTGCTGCCATGCGGTATTTGATCTGACGCTGATTGAGGCTTTGTATATCAATCATCAGTTTCATCAGAAATTCGGGAAAAAGGAAATGGAAACGGAAAAATCCCAAATGCTGGAAAAGGCCAACAAAGCGGATCGGCTGGTTTACAAAATCAAGAAAAACGCCTACAGGCAGTTGCAGGAAGGGAAACCGGAAGCAGAAATTATTGCGGATGTGGGAAAAGAGCGCATCCGCTGTCCGCTGCTCAGTGAAGCGGAAAAGTGCGATTTGTATGAATTTCGTCCCATTACATGCAGACTTTACGGCATTCCCACAGCCATCAGCGGAAAAGGGCATACCTGCGCCAAATCCGCGTTCAAACCCGGAGAACCCTATCCCACAGTCAATCTGGACACCCTTCATACCCGTCTGTATGAAATATCCGGAGACATGGTGAAGGCGCTTGGATCGAAACATATCAAAATGAAAGAGATGCTGGTTCCTCTGTCCATGTCGCTTCTGACAGTATATGACGAGGACTATATGGGCATTGCAAAACCGGAGGAGAAAAATGAATAAAATATCTCCCGAAGAAGCCGAAGAACGGAAAAAAGCCGTATTTGACCAGATGGCTCCCAGACGGCAGAAATACATTCGTGACAAAGTGGGATATGAAAAATGGGATCCCTTTGCAGAACCCAAGGATCCCATTGACATCAGGCGGGATCAGTCCAAACGCACCACCCAGATGCTGGTCAGAGATTTTCTCCATACCCGGAAACTGGAAGGATACAGCAACGCATACGGCTCAGGTGTGCTGGAACTCTGTCTGGGCATCATGAACGATGATGACCGGTTCCGGGGAATGTATGAATTTTCCTGCTGGTACCGGGATCTGCTGATCAAAGAAGGCAAAATCAGCAAGGAAGACGAATAAACGGCAGATGGAAAAAGGCATGTTCCGGTATGGACATGCCGGAGATCGCCCCGTACAGAGCAAATAAGGAACCAGCGTTCTGAAGCCTTGATTATCAAGGCTTCAGAACGGCTGTTTTCAACAGAAACCGGAATCCGGAACATATTTCGCAGATTTTGAAATTTTGCCTTGTGTCCGGGAAGTGTTGAAATGTGAGATTTTTTTGCATATATTTTACAATAATACCGGTGAACAGATGAAAATGCAATTTTTTTGTTCGGAGGTATGCAGGGAAAATGAAAGATCTCTCACATTTTTGCTGTCAGAATGAAAAATGTCCCGATTTCGGCAAACGCGGCGCAGGTAATCTGACAGTATGCATGCATTATGGCAAAGATAAAAAACGCAGATTATTATACTGCCGGACCTGCCGGGCACGTTTTTCCGAACGGAAAGGAACAGCACTGTTCGGAGCCCGTCTGCCGGAAGAAAAAGTCGAATCCGTCCTGCGGCACATTCAGGAAGGATGCGGAGTCCGGAAAACAGCCCGTCTTACCGGTGTAAACAAAGATACGGTCGTGCGTTTCAGCAGGCCTGAAGGTGAGCATTCAGAAAATCTTCACGACGGCCTGGTATCTTTTTCCCCCTGAGACCCGGGAAGGACAGTTTGATGAGAAGTGGTCTTTTGCGGGAAAAAAAGAAAAGAACTGCAACCCGGAAGACCCTGCGGATAACGGTAAGGGGGATAATTGGGATCATGTTGCCTATGACCCGGAACACCGCCTGGTGATTGCTGTTGTCCCCGGGAAGAGAACCGCTGAAAATGCTGAAAAGGCAGTGAGTGAGTTTCAGAAACGCACTGACGCCAATAAAATCGGACTCATCACCAGTGATGAATATAAACCTTACAAAACAGCAATTCTCAATGTATACGGAAGGGAATTTGTACCTCCCCGGACCGGAAAACCCGGACGCCCGAAGAATCCCTGTTTGGAGGCGCCGAAAAATATCAGTTATGCGACTGTTCATAAAACCCGTGAGAACGGCCGGGTGGTAAAAATTGAATTCAGAACGGTTTTCGGTACTGATGAGAGTGTCAGAAAGGCGTTGGAGAAATCATCAGTGAGCAGTCAGGTCAATACGGCTTTCATTGAACGGAACAACGGGACAGACAGAAACCGGAACTCCCGGAAGGTACGGAAGACATACTGCTTTTCAAAAGACCGGGGTATTCATGAAGCGGTCACATATTTTACCATGTACAGTTATAATTTCTGCTGGGAGGTAAGAACTCTCCGCCGGAAAGACGGGCAGGGCATGACTCCGGCAATGGCAGCCGGGCTGACTGATCATGTATGGTCGCTTTGGGAATGGATTACATACCCGGTTGTTCAACGGGATTAGGACACAAGGAAATTTTGTGTAAGCAGGTAAAAGGATATATCAGAAGGGAGAACAGATTGGTAGTGGGTCAAATCCGTTGATTATACTGCTTCCGAATATAACCCTTTCTGAAAATAATAGCGGTTGATATACATCCCGATAACATTGTCATGTATGTCTCCGTTCTTTGAAAAACAGATCGT
>JBFXEJ010000175.1:0-7379 GCA_050180235.1 Desulfococcaceae bacterium | reverse complement strand
ATATTTTCACTGCCGCAGCGGCGGCATTTTGCTGCAATCATTTTTCTGCTCCTTCGGCAATGGCATGTTGAGAAAAACGGGAGCAGTATAGCATAAGTTTATCAGCATGAAAAGTCCCACTACCCGGATTCGATCATCCCAGGCGAATCTTTCTCAATATGAATGAATATACTGATGAGTTCACCAAAGTGACAAAAATTTTTTCTGTGCCGGCTGTGTATTTCTTTAAATTTCATCAGTTATGCAATTTGAAATGATTTTTGTCCGGTAGTAAGATTGTTGTCATAATCATGGAAAATCAGAAGTTTACAAACTCAGCAGGAGTGTACACACGGACATCCGCTCTTTTCCGGAATCTGAAACCCGGAGAAAGATGTATTTTCAAAGGACTCAGAAAAATTGGGGACACTGAGGTTTTTGCCGGAGGCATGAAATGCATCCCCGGAGAATTTTTCATTGCGGTGACATTCTTTAATCCTGAAAAAATATTTGAAATATATGCAAAAAGATGGCAGATTGAAACAATGTCTGCCTGTCTCAGAACCCGCGGATTCAGATTCGAATCCACCAATCTCAGAGATCCTGACAGAATAAGCAGGCGGCCCAGCATAATTTCACCGGCTTTCGTATGGGCATACATTGAAGATGACAGTCCTCAAAAAAAAGCATGGATACCGTGCCAAAAGCATTTTCAGAGCAGGCTGAAAAACGAATCTGAAAAAATTGATCCCACGCACCAGATACGCATGGGGGCTGAATATTATTTCAGCAAAGCCCAATATCCCTTTGCGCTTTGCGGGGGCATCTTTTATGATCCGGCTCCTGCAGAGGGCAATCCGGATAATTTCTTCGGTTTCAGCCTGGGATCAGGAATCAAGCTGGATCGTTTCGGTTTTGATGTGGCCTACCAGTACCGCTTTGGCAAAGATGTGGGAGAATCCATTCTCAAAAGCAGGGAACTGTCACAGGATATTCATGAACATACTGTATATTCATCGCTTATCATTTATTTTTAGAAAGGAGATTCATTCATGGTCAGAAAAAATGTGATTGCATTTGTCCTGTGTCTGTCCCTGTTACTCCCCGCTGTTTCTTCAAATGCGGAAGAAACCTACCGCTTTGAGCGAATGTGGCCGACTTTGCACCAGCCCTGGTATTTTACTGAACCTGTGGCGCTGGCAATTGACAAGAATGACAATCTGTATGTGGCAAACAAAAGTATAAAACAGATTCAAAAATTTACGTCCGGCGGTCATTTTATCACCAAATGGAATCTGGAAAACAGACCAAATGATATAACTGTTGATTCAGATGCTTATATATATGTTCTCCATCAGAACGGATTTGTGAAATTTACGCAGGACGGCAAAGTTGTCATGCGTTGGGTAGGGACAGTATGCGGAGATGGACAGTTGCCTGAATTTTCCGGAATTGCGGCGGACAGGCATGGAAATATCTATGTTTCTGATGCAAAAAATCATTGCATTCAAAAAATTACTTCATATGGGAATTTTGTTGAAAAATGGGGAATTGAAGGCAGTGGAGACGGAGAATTGAAAAATCCTTCTGCCATCCATGCGGATGATAAGGGAAACATCTATGTTACAGATGCAGGCAATTTTCGCATTCAAAAGTTTTCTTCTGAGGGAATGTTTGTCGCAAAATGGGAGCAGTGGCATGATCCCGAAGGGAAAACGCATGAAAAATTTCTGTATCCCACAGATATAAGTGCGGATGAAAAAGGAAATATCTGCATTATTAATATAGATGACAGTTCTGCATCCAATCCCTGTTATATTTTAAAATTTTCTCCGGACGGGCAGTTTTTGTCTGGACAGATCGTGTGGGGTGCAGGCTGGAGCATTGCTGTAAACAGCATGGGCCATATTTATGTCACGGATATGCTTAATTATTTTCACGCCATCCATGTCTATTCTCCGGATGGTGAACATATTACAGATTTTTACAGTTACGGCAGTGATGATGGTGAATTTCAGGCGCCCCGTGATATTGCATTGGATTCGGATGGCAGAATTTATGTCAGTGATGTGGGAAACAACCGGATTCAGAAATTCGGTTCAGACGGCCGGTTTCTTCAAAAATGGGATTTCGGCCAGATGGATAAGAATTTATATCAGAAAATACTGGATATCTGGAAACAGTTATCCGGATATTATTCCGATCCGGAAGACAGCAACCCGGATTTGAGTCAGATCAGCATGAATGTTATTTTGGAATTGCAAAGGGCCAATATGAATGTGCTTTCCGGTCTGACAGTTGACAGAAATGGGGATATTTTTGTGTGTGATACTGTTCAGGGCTGTATTCACAAAATAAATGCATCTGACAACACAATTGAACGCTGTATTATTTCCAGAAATTTCTTTTTTCCCCATCGGATAAAAGTGGATGCTTCCGGAAATTTTTATGTGGCCGATTACGGAATGCTCAAAATTTATCAGTTTGATCAAAGCGGAAAACTCATAGCCGACTGGGGCGGAAGCGGCGATGCAGATGGCCGGTTCGGTCAGATTGGCGATCTGGCCATTGACAGTTTGGGTCACATATATGTTGTGGACAGGGGAAACAACCGGTTTCAGAAATTTTCTCCGGATGGTCAGTTCATAATGAAATGGGGGAAAAGAGGTGATGGGACAGGCGGTGAGTTCAGCGGGCCTTCCGGTATTGCAATAGATGGCGACAACAATATTTTTATTGTGGATTCAGGCAATGATCGGATACAGAAATTTGATTCGGAGGGGAATTTTATTACCATGTGGGGAGAAAACGGAAACAGTCCCGGACAGATGAATTATCCGGAAAGCGTGACAACAGATGCAAACGGGACTGTATATGTGGTTGATATGTGGAATCACCGCATTCAGAGTTTCCGAAAAGTTACAAAAAAATCCAATAACAGGGCGATTGTTGTGGCCGGAGCCGGTAAAGGGGACAGTCTGTGGGACAGTGTGCAGATGAATGCGAACTTTGCATACAGAACACTTACTTATCAGGGATTCACAAAAGAGAATATCTTCTATCTTTCTGATGATACTGAACTGGATTTGGACAACAACGGGAAACCGGATGATGTGGACGGAAAAAGCAATCTGGTCAATCTTGAATATGCAATCAAACAATGGGGACCTGAAAACGATACAGAACATCTGCTGATTTATCTTATTGATCATGGTGGGATTGATCCGGCTGGAAAAGGCACATTCCGGATGAATTTGCCTCAATATTCGGATACCGGCCAAATTCTGTGTCCTGCTGAAATTCTGAAAGCAGACACACTCAATGAGTGGCTGAGCTGCTTCCGGAACAGCGATTCCAAATCAATCACCATTATTTATGATGCCTGCAAATCAGGGAGCTTTCTTTCCGAAATTTCAGGCCCGGGCAGAGTTTTCATTACCAGCACAAATCCGGAACAGAATGCCTATTTTATTACGCAGGGTTCCATATCTTTTTCCAATTTTTTCTGGACTCATATTTTCAACGGTTCTTCCCTTGAAAAATCTTTTGATCTGAGTTATCACACCATCAAAGAGTTTCAGACCCCTCTTCTGGATGGCAATGGTGACGGACATGGAAATGAAGAATCTGATTTTAATGAAGTCCATGATATGTTCATCGGCAGCAAAACAGTATTTCATGGTGAAGCACCGGTCATCACAGAATTTTCTCCGGACATCTCCATAAAGGATACCAGCACAGCCGAAATTTATGCAAAAATACAGGATGACGATGCTGTCACAAGGGTATGGGCTGTCATCCGGAGGCCGGATTATCATCAAAGCACATCCGGAAATCCGGTGCTGGAAATTCCCGAAATGGAAATGAATTTCAACAGGGAAAAAGAGAGGTACGAAGCCGTATATACTGCTTTCAATATTCCGGGAAATTATAAAATCACATATATGCCAGAGATGAAAAATTCAACACCTCCCAGCCGGAACAGATTACGGTTACTGTGGAAAATCCCCATCGCCGCGTGGCAGTTCTTGCGGGAGGAGAAACAGAAAATGGAGAACTGGCCGCTGCTGTGGAAAAGAATATGAAACTGGCTTATGAAACCCTTTCCTTTCAGGGATACAGTCCGGAGGATATTTACCTCATCAGTACGAAAACCATCAGCGGTGTCACACAGAATGTTGTAACTCTCTCACGGGATAACCTGAAATATGCCATCACCCAATGGGCTGCAAAGAATGTACAGGATGCGGTAATTTATATCATTGGCAAAGGGGACAAGGAGATTTTCCATCTCAATGAAACAGAAACGATGAATTCCCGGGAACTTTCCATATGGTTGGATGAACTGCAGGAACAGATGCCGGGAATTCTGACCGTAATTTATGATGCGGATCATTCCGGCAGTTTTCTGCCTGCCCTTGCCGCACCCGAAGGCAAACAGCGGATTGTGATATCCGGAACCGATGTGGAAAGAAAAGCAGTTTTTCTTTACAGTGGCAATATTTCCTTTTCCAATTTCTTTTGGAGAGAAGTGATGAACGGAACAAATATCGCTGATTCTTTTCTGAAAGCATCAGAATCCGTTGACTATTCCAGTTCCTCAGATAAAAGATACATATCTCAACTGGATGACAACGGAAACGGTATCGGAAATGAAGACACAGACAGTGCAACTGCATTCCATTATTATATCGGCGCGGGAATCCGTCTGGCCGGGGATGCACCGGTTATCGGTTCCGTATCGCCTGACGTGAATATCGGAGCAGGCAGTTCGGCAGCAGTCCGGGCAGAAAATGTGACCACAACCCATGCCATAGACAAAGTCATTGCCGTGATTGTTCCGCCTGAATCCAATGATACACTGACAGAAACAATTCAGGTGGTTGAATTGATCCTCCAAAATGACGGAAGATACGAAACTGTTTATGATCAGTTCATATCAGACGGTATTTATCTGCTTGCCATATATGCAGTTGACAGTGATGGCAATGTATCTGCTCCGAAAATGACCAGGATTACACATCGCAGTTATGCACCGGATGAATATGAGGAAGATGACAGTGCTGAACAGGCTGGATATATTGTTATCAACAGCAAAGAGGCCCAGCACCGGAATTTTCATGATGCCGGAGATGAGGACTGGATCAGATTTTATGCGGTTTCCGGAAAAACATACACCCTGAAAACAAAGGATACCGGTCGGAAAAGCAATACAGTCATCGAACTTTTTGATGAGCAACTGAATTATCTGATTTATCAGAACAAGCCTTTTGCCCGACCCGATGAAAGATTGGATTGGTATTGTCCTGCCAATGGATATTATTATGTAAAAATTTCCCATGCTGATTCCAGTATGTTCGGTGAAGGCACGGAATATGATTTTGAAATCAGCACTCCGACAGGTTCAGGAGTGGGAGAAATCCGTTGCACTGTAAAAGATGCTGTAAGTGGCAATCCCATTGACAAAGCGGAAATCAGTTTATGGGTAAATGATGAACTGCAAAGCAAGGGATTCAGTCTGCCCGATGGCAGTTATCTTGTTGTTCAGGAAGCAGGCATTGTCACTGTTTCTGTGGAAGCCGAAGGGTGTCAGAAACAGACTTTTCCGCAGATTACGGTCATAGAGGGTGAAGCCACTCAACTGGATATTCTCCTGACTCCGGTTTCTAAAGACACAGACAGGGATTCCATTTTGGACGTATCTGACAACTGCCCTGATATTTCCAATACAGATCAGAAAGATACAGACGGAGATGGAGTTGGGGATATCTGTGACAACTGCATCAGCCATGAGAACAATAATCAGACTGATACAGACGGGGATAACGCTGGAGATGTCTGTGATGGCTGTCCCAGTGATCCGGAAAAAACTGCACCGGGAGAATGCGGATGCAATGTAAGGGAAACAGATGCTGATAGAAACGGTACAACAGACTGTCTGGATGAAAAAAACGAAGAGAACTCTTCATCAGATGGGGGCGGCGGAGGCGGTTGTTTTATCACTGCCATATTCATATACGCAGATTTGAAATGAGCAAAACATTTCCAGGAAATAGCCGAAAAATCAAAATAATCCGAGTATTGAAAAGAAGGTGGGTGCAGCGACAGCGTAATCAGAGAGGCTATGATCTTGTGCTCAACGCCTTATTGAACGCACCGACAGCGTAAGGCGATTTCCGGAAAAGAACATACCGCAGATTTGACAAATTTCCAAAAATTGTCAAATCTTTCAGAAGACTGAACAGGGACTTTCATTTTCATAAATCACCTAACCCCCCCACAATCAGACTATATTCACATTTTCCGGAAAATGCCGGAAAGATCAAAATAATCCGGGTATTCCTTCAGCACTTCAAAACAGTGAATCAGGGTTTCCCGGCAATTGGTTCCAAAGGCACGGGCTGATGTTTCCATTCCTGTTTTCACCTGCGCAAGGGCCCGTCCCATCCATCGGGAAATATTGTACTCCGGCGTTTTCAGCACGGTCTGCGCGATTTCCCGGTTTGTCAGTCCGTCAAAAAAACTGCACCGGATCATCAACTGCCAGTCTGCTTTCAGCTTTTTCATGGCCTCTGAAAAAATCTGAAAGAAAAATCCCCTGCATTTTTCAATATCCGGCTGAATATCCGCATCGGAAGCAGAGGCAGGGGCAGCCATTTCCGGAGGGATTTCATCCTGATATTTGGTATATTTGTTTTTTCTCAGCCAATCTGTGCAGTAATTGGAAATCACCATGCCCAGCCATCCGTACAGGGAGCCTGTTCCCCTGAATTTGCTGATTTTTTTGGGAATATCAAGGATAAACTGCTGCCGTATGTCATCGGCTGTATCCGGATTTTTTACAACCCGGAGACAGATATTCCGGATATAGGAGCCGTATTCTCTGAAAAAAATTTCCAGGGCCAAAGGATCATTGGCTTCAAGGGTCATCGCGAGAACCAGGTCTTCCACAGCCATTTTTTCCGCATCTTTCCCTGCTGCTGCAACACGTTCCCTCAGTCTGTCACAGTCAGCAGAAAGACCGGGCCATTTCCTTTTTGCGTTTTCATATGCTGCTTTTACAGGATCATCGTGCATATTTTTTTCCCTTATTGTCCAAACTGTGATTTTTGTGATATGACATCCTGAAAATATTCAGCAAAAAAACTTCACATACCGGGGTTTCCATCTGCAGCGAAGACACAAAGACGCAAAGTCTCACAAAGAATATTATCTGATTTATCTCAAAATTTTCTGTGTTTTGAGCAAATCAGGCAAAGAAGCAGATGTGCATCTAATGTTCTGTCAAGGTTTAACTGACGGATAAAGTCGCTTCAGTTTTATTCTCGCATCCTTTGTTCTGAACTGCCAGTCCACACCTTTCATATTCCTGTTCCGTTCTTTATACCATTCGGCAGTCT
>JBFXEJ010000174.1:0-7819 GCA_050180235.1 Desulfococcaceae bacterium | reverse complement strand
AGACGATATGTTTTTCAAAGAACGAAAAAATACATGACAATGTTATCGGGATGTATATAAACCGTTATTATTTTGTAAACGGTCTGTTTTCGGAAACGGCATAATCAACCTTTTTGACCCACTACCAAAAAAGGGATGAGGCCCTTCATGTTGCGGAAGTTTTTTATCACAGCGGGGATATGGGACATTTGTGCGATTTTATCGAGCAGGGATATTTCAGGGCATTTGACAACCGGGATTACAGGTGGAGCAATGAACTTACAGTGAAAACCGTGTTCCTGACCCTGCTGTTCAATGATCTTTATTATATCACAGATTCGGAAACTGCTTTGGAGAGGGAATATGCGGATTTCACCATGATCCTGCGTCCGGACATGCGCAAATACGAACTGCTTGATTTTCTCATTGAGTTCAAATATGTGAGTCTGAAGGAAAGTGAACTGGGCGGTGAGGAAATCCGGAAAAAGAGCAGTTCGGAACTGAAAATGCTTCCTCCGGTAAAGAAAAAAATGGCAGAAGCAAAGAGCAAACTGGAAAAATACCGGAAAATCCTGTCGGAATCATACGGAGATGTGCTGCGTCTGCGGGTGTTCAGTGTCACGGCCATCGGTTTTGAAAAACTGCTGTGGGAGGAACTGTGATTACGGAGATCTTGTATTTTTCATAAAACTGCGCTATTCAATCATTTGTGCTTTTTTTACGGGCAGAATCCTGACAATCATCGGCCTGTACGGTGATGCAGTTTTAAGTAAGTCGGCATAAATTTTCGGGTATAAAGTTTTCAGAAAAATCCGGTTTTCCGGAAAAACCGGATTTTCTGAATACACGAAGAATTTCGTTTGACTGCTTATAAGATTCTGCCGGATTAACCCAAAAGAATGAAAGGAGTTTCACATGAACAAAGCAAAGCATTTTATGTGCATGACGGTTTCTGTGCTGATTTTTTTTGCAGTACTGCCTGCCTACGGCGATATTTACTGGGAATCCCTTGTGGAATCCAAAGGAAACCCCAAAGGCATGTCCGCAAATCTGCCGCAGATTCTGACCGGACAGTTCAACAAAAGCGATACTGTGAAATACTGGCTCTCGGAACAGGGAATGCGCGTGGAGAGACGGGACGGCATTATGATTCTGGATTATCGTACCATGACTTTTTACAATCTTTATCCGAACAATAAGACATATATGAAAACAGATATGTCCGGCAAGGGGGAAAAAGGGAAAAACCTTTCAGCGGAAAGGAAAATCACACCTACGGATGAACGAAAAAGCATTTCCGGATATACCTGCCGGAAATATCTGGTTACACTGACGAACGGGGAAGGTGAGTACTGGGTGTCCAAAGAGGTGAAAGTATATGAGGAGTATAAAAAACTCAGGGAAAAAATCAAAACCGCTGCCGGAAAAAATCCGGCTGCGGAGCGGATGAAGATTTCCGGATTTACTGAGGAAATGGACGGTTTTCCGCTCATGACCCGTATGGAAATCATGGGCATCACCACCACAGACACAGTAAAGCAGGTGGAGGAAAGGAAAACAGACGCGAGTCTGTACAGGCTTCCTGATGATTACAAACTTTTGGATATAAAAAATATTTTTAATCTCAAACAGAAACAGGGGAAGGAATAGGGTATTATGTTTCAGAAAAGAATTTTTTGCGGTTTATGGATGCTGCTGGCTGTTTTTTTCATGGTTCCGCATTGCGTTTACGGAGATATTTACTGGGAAAGTGAACAGTCTGTTCAGGGTGGGGATGGAAAACCCAGAAAAAAAACCATCCGTAATTATTACACTTCAGACTGTTCCCGCATGGATATTGGTGAAAACGTGATGATCGCGAATTTCAAAACCATGACCGGATATGTGCTTAATACCGAAGACCGTATGTTTATGGAAATGAAGATGAATGCCGTAGGCAAGATTCCCGAAGGACTCAATGAGGAAATCCAGGTGACGCCCACCAGTGAAACCCGGAATATTGCCGGGTACAACTGCCGGAAATACAAGGTTTCCTTTATGGAGCGGCAATATGAGGAATGGCTTTCCAAAGATGTGAAGGGCTATGATGAACTCAAAACCATCAACGACAGGTTGAATGATGTTGTCCGGAAAAATCCCCTTTTCCAGATGGGCATTGTGGGAAAAATGGACAAACTCGACGGTTTTCCTGTGCAGACAGTAATGCGCATGGAAGGCGGACTGACCAAAACCGTGACCCTGCGGAGAGTGGCCACAAGTCCCATAGATGAATCTGTGTTCACTGTACCTGCGGGATACAAACCGCCGTACTGAAATAAGTACTTAACTGAAAGTTTTCGGGTATTCAAAAAACCGGATTTTTCGGAAAAATCCGGCTTTTCTGAAAACGCCATACCCCAAAATTTATGCTGACTTACTTAAAAAACAGGAAATGCCATGAAAAAAGGACTGATACTGGTAGATATTCAGAATGATTATTTCTCCGGCGGCGCGATGGAACTCGCGGGAATGGACAAAGCAGCAGGGAAAGCCGCCCTGCTTCTGGACAGATTCAGGAAGGAAAAACAGCCGGTGTTTCATGTGCAGCATCTTTCCCTCCGGCCCGGCTCCACATTTTTCCTGCCAAATACCAAAGGTGCGGAAATTCACGCATCGGTTCTGCCCGCAAAGGATGAGATTTTAGTTCAGAAGCATTTTCCCAACAGCTTCCGGGAAACCGGGCTGCTGGATCATCTCAGGGAAGCGGAAGTGAAAGAGCTCGTTATCTGCGGAGCCATGAGCCATATGTGCATTGATGCCACAGTGAGAGCGGCCTTTGATCTTGGTTTTTCCTGCACAGTGGCTGCGGACGCATGCGCGACCAGAGATATTGAATTTCAGGGTGTCAAAGTGGAGGCCGCAAAAGTCCACGCGGCCTTCATGTCTGCACTGGCTGCTGTATATGCAAAGGTAATCCGTACGGAATAAAAGATGTCAATCTCCTGATGATCTGCGGGATCGCTCTTTCCGCATAGGGAAAAAACCCGGTTTTTCTGCTCTGTTTTCTTCTTTTTTCCCACCAATTTTCTTCAAAGGAGGTCTTTATGATTTCATCTCGGCAGGCAATACTGATTCTGTGTTCGGCATTTATTTTCATCTCTTCGGCAGTCGCGGGTGACAAAGTGTTCAAAATACACTGCGACAGCACACCGCCCTTTATCTACTGGACGGATGACAATCACACAGCCGTAACCGGTCTGTGGGCAGAAACCGTGAGTTCGGTGATGAGAATCATGGGAGAAAAACATGAACCTTTCCAGATTTTTCCCTGGGGAAGACTGCTGGAAATGGGACTGAAAGGCGAATTTGACGGCATTTTCAGCGCAACCATGAACGAGGAACGTAAGAAAGTGATGTGGTATCCCAAAGAACCGCTTATGGTGGAACCCTGGATATTCTGGATACGGAAATCTGATGCGGATAAGCTGAAATTCACTTCCTATGAGGATCTCAAAGGTCACAGAATCGGACTGGTCAAGGATTATACCTATACTCCGGAACTGTGGGAATTTGTCAAAAAGGAAAACAATTATGAAGAAGTGGTGCATGATCCCCTGAATTTCCGGAAACTGGTCAAAGGCAGACTGGATTATGTTGTTTCATCCGTGAATTTTGGTGCGTACATTGCAAAAGAGGAAGGCATCACTGATCTGGTGCATCCGCTGACGGAAAAACCTGTTGTGGATTCAAGATTCTATATAATATTCAGCAAACAGAAAGTTTCAGAAGAATGGGTAAACCGTTTTTCCGGACATCTTGCAGCTTTCAAACAGACACAGGAATACAGGAATCTGCTGAAAAAATTCGGGGTCAGGGATGAACTGAAATAAAGATCGGAGTTCCCATGCGCAGAAACATCATCCGTCCGCTCCGTATGAAATCCGCAATTGCCCGCAAAATGATCATCTGGATTATTCTGTTCAGTTCTCTCATCATTTTGCTGTCCACAGCCATTCAACTGCATATGGATTACCGCAGGGATATTTTCCTGATTGAAGACCGTATCCGGCAGATAAAAGAGACCCATCTGGAAAGCATTATCCGCAGCGTATGGGATACCAACATAGAAGTGGTGAAAATTCAACTGGAAGGAATCCTGAAACTGCCGGATATGCAGTATATGGAAATCCGCAATGAGGATGAGCATATCATATCTGCCGGTCAGCCCGGAACAAAGCATATGAGGAAGTATGAATTTCCGCTGGTATATGTTCAGAGGAAAATTTCCTATCATCTTGGAACTCTGTATGTCACAGCCTCTCTGGAAGGGGTTTACCGGCGTCTGATTGAAAAAATGATTGTGATTCTCATCAGCCAGACCATCAAAACCTTTCTGGTTTCCCTGTTCATTTTTTTCCTTTTTTATCTGCTGGTGGGCAGACATCTGCGCGTCATGGGAGAATATGCCGGAAAACTGAACTGGGAAAATCTGGACAGTCCCCTGATTCTGAAACGGAAAGGGAAAAAAGATGATGAACTGGACGCATTGACAAACGCGTTCAACGGAATGTGCCTCAAGCTGAAAAGCGCATTTGACAAAATTCAAATGATGAACCGGCAGCTTTCTGAAAGTAATGAAAATCTGAGAGATGAAATCCGGGAAAGGGAAAAAGCGGAAAAGGCTTTGCAGGAAAAAGAACACTTTATCCGCAGGGTCATTGATACAGCTCCGGGCATTGTCTATATTTATGATATATCGGAAAACCGCAGTATTTACAGCAATTCCGGAATCAGCCGTCTGCTGGGTTACAGTCAGGAAACAGTACGGGAACTTGGAAAACGGCTTTTCCCCCAGATTCTTCATCCGGATGATTTTCAGCAGCTTGCGGATCATCATCATAATCTTCTTAATGCGCGGGATGGGGATATTCTGGATACCGAATACCGGATGAAACATGCGGATGGAGACTGGCGGACCCTGCACAGTTGTGATGTTCCTTTTCTGCGTGATGACAAAGGCGCTGTCTTACAGATTGCAGGCACGGCCATTGACATAACGGCCCGCAGACAGGCTGAGGAGAATATCAGACACCTGAACCGGGAACTGACGGAAAAAAACAGGGAACTGGAGCAGATTGTGTATGTGGCCTCCCATGATCTGCGTTCGCCTTTGGTGAATATTCAGGGATTTGGAAAGGAACTGCAAAGAACCTTTGATGAAATGTTCGCGCAGATCAGCCAGACCCGTGACATGCAGGAACTCAGGGAAAAAACCGCTTCCTTTTATCAGACTGATATTCATGAATCTCTGGAATACATTTTTAAAAGTGCGACCAAAATAGATATGCTGCTTTCCGGGCTGCTCCGCCTGTCCCGTCTGGGAAGGGCAGCCATAAATATCAGGCAGATCAGCATGAATATCATGGTATCGGATATTCTGAAAACCTTTGAATACCGGATTAAAGAGATGGGCGCAAAGGTGGATTTGGGCGATCTTCCGGACTGTTTCGGAGACGAAACCATGCTCAACCAGGTGTTTTCCAATCTCATTGATAATGCCCTGAAATTTTCCCATCCGGACAGAAACTGCATCATCCGCATTTCAGGAATTGCCAAAAAAAGGGAAACCGTGTACTGTGTGGAAGACAGCGGCATTGGAATTGCGGAAGAATATCATTCCCGGATTTTTGAGATTTTCAGCAGGCTGGATACGAAAATGCCCGGTGAGGGACTGGGGCTGAGCATTATCCGCAAAATTCTGGAAAAGCATGAGGGAAGTATCCGGGTGGAATCCGCACCCGGAGCCGGAAGCCGTTTTTATGTATCGGTACCCGGCAGAGATAAGGTTTCAGAAAATGGGAAAAAAGATGAACAGCAACTCCACGATTCTCATAGCCGAAGATGATGAGGGCCATGCCACCCTGATAATGAAAAATCTGCGCCGGGCCGGTATCCGCAATCAAATACTGCTTTTCAGGGACGGGGATGAGATTCTGCGCTTTTTGTTCAGAACATCAGAAAATAAAAGAGAATCAGGCAGTTCCTATCTGCTGCTGCTGGATATACGGATGCCGAAGATTGACGGAGTGGAAGTTCTCAGACGGATCAAATCTGACCCGGAACTGAAAAAAATGCCGGTGATCATTCTCACAACCACGGATGATCCCCTTGAAGTGGAACTCTGCCATGTCTGCGGATGCAACAATTATATCACCAAACCTGTGGAATATGAAAAATTTGTGCAGACCGTGCAGAACCTCGGTGCATTTATGGGCATTCTTCAGATTCCGGATATTAACGGTATTGAGACGGTGTGCGTAAGGTGATATAATAACTGATTTTATACTGATTCGCTATTGATTTGATCCAAATATTGTCCGCTGTTTTGTCTGTGCAAAAAACCGCTCCGCTTAATTTTTGCATTCCTCAATGGCGAATCGGTATGACGATACTGCCTAAGATCATACAATAAAGCATGTTGCTGATACCGGCCAAAACCGGTATCAGCAGCATGCTGGATTTTATTTATTTTCTGTACTTCTCATCTTCAGCCGATATTACATCAAAAAAGGCTTTGGGTGCATCAAACAGAATCTTTTTGGGAAGATAGGTTGCGGCTCCCAGAGTGTACTGACCCACAGCCTGCCCTGCTATGGTGGGGATCATAAATCCTGCATATGCGCCTTCCCGCTGTTTGTCAAAGGGCGCTCCGGCCACTGCCCCCACAATTCCCAGGGGAAAACCCGCGATCACACCCGCAGTGGTTCCCCCAATCATGCCTCCGGTCTTTGCAGCACCCTCAACCACAGGGCCTTCGCCTTTAAAGGGCGGAAATGCCTCATCCATAATGCCGGGAAAGGTTTTGGCCTGTGCAAATGCCGTATTGGGGATCAGGGGCAGACAGCCCGCGATCAGTACAGCCATAATTGTCATGGTGATTTTCTTTGCTGTTTTTCTCATGGCACAATCTCCTTTGCTTTGCCGATTGATATTTTCAGGATCAGGGTTTATCCCTGTCCCACCTTCTTTTTCAGTTCCTCAAATTCCAGTTCCACATCGGTTTCAGTTTCCAGATCATCAAATTCCTTTTCCAGTTCAGACTTTTCGTCATCAAGTTCCAGCATGGCCTCGGTGCGGGCTTCGATTTCCACCACGCGTTCTTCCATACGCTCGAATTTGTCCTGTGCAATCAGTCCTTTGTCAAAATAACGCTCAGTGGAACTCATATACTGCCGGGCTTCCGCAGCACTCTGGCGGGCAGCAAGACTGGCGCGTTTGCGCCGGGCCTCATCGAGTTTTGCTTCCAGTTTCTTCAACTGGGTTTTCAGATTTACGCTGGTATTGCGGGCCGCTTCCCATGCGCCTTCCGTATCCGCTACAATCCGGTCATGCTCTTTCTTGCGGCCCAGGGCTTTGCGTGCCAGTTCCTCTTTGCCTGTCCGCAGGGCTTTTTCCGCTTTTGTATGCCATTCCTCAGACTGTCTGCGGTGATGCTCCAGTTCTTTGCCAAGCTGTTTTTCACTGGTCATGGCATCCAGAACCCCTTCCCTGGCCCGGCGGATATTGTCTTCCATCTCTCTGATAATCTGACGGATCATCCGCTCCGGATCCTCCACCCGATCTATCATGTCATTGATATTTGCCGTGATTACATCTGTTATGCGAAGAAAAAAATTGGCCATAATGTCCCCCTTTCTGTGATTTGTGAATCCTGAAATCTGTTTTTCCATTTCTGGATAGTGGGTCAAATCATTTGATTCTGGAATTCCCCTCCCTTGAGGGAGGGGTTAGGGGAGGGGGAAAAATGCCCTGCAGTTATACACTTTTTCCCACCCTCCCCCTGCCCCTCCCTCAAGGGAGG
>JBFXEJ010000173.1:0-7950 GCA_050180235.1 Desulfococcaceae bacterium | reverse complement strand
TTCAGACGTGTGCTCTTCCGATCTCATCTTTCAGCAACATCCATCATCGAGGATCGGGTGAATCAGATTCTTGCCCCTTAATCCTGATTTATAAACAGACAGCCATAAATTTTCGGCAGTGGGATTTTTTATAATGACAGATCACCTTACGCAGCCTTTACAAAAATCAGGAAGTTACTGACTTTCAACGTCATTCCGGTGAAAGCCGGAATCCATTATTTTCAGGCGGTTCCGGATAATGACTTTCGCAGGCATGACGGAGGTGCGTAAGGTGATCTGACAAAAAAACTGTGGAGGCAGATCCCTGCAATAAATTCCCCACTACCCAAAACAGATTTTACAAATTTACATCCTGTAAAAATTTCCGACACAAATTTCTGTATGCACGTTCTTCCACTGCATTGTTCATATTAAAAAATACATATATGATTCATGATGTTAATACTGAATCATCTTTTTTTTTCGCTCATGGTATGCACTTTGCTTCTGCATATGGCAGATATTCAGAAAGGTATCTGTTATGCAAAAAACCTTAGGATTTCCAAAACTCTCATGTTTTTTTCAGACAGACATTTTTCTGAAATTCACAGATTATTTTTCAGTACCATTCTGTTTTTTTATCCGCAAATCAGCAAAAATGGTCAAAGAAAAAGGAGAAATAATGTTTTCTGGGAAATATCAAAAAGCTCCGAACACTGAAATCTGCAATGAATCCTGTCCGTGCAGTATAGATATTTTATGCTCCCGTCTGACACAGCAGAAAAGTTTTCATGCGAAAATAAAAAATTACAGCACAGGGGGAATATATTATGAATCGGATGAATATGTGGAGAAAGGAACAATGATTTTTTATAAAATTGAAGATGTGATGAAATGGATTGCCGATCCGGAAAAAGGCAGGGGAATGCGCACTGTCTCCCTTGCAGAAGTGGAATACTGCACGGAAATTGAAAAGAAAAACCTGTACCGCTACGGTACAAATCTCAGATATTACAAAAACAGCATGCTGCAATAACTGTTCTGCGGCAGCATACACCCCTGTTTTCTGCTGCCGGATTGTGGATCAGGCCGACTTGCCGTATGTTTTTTTAACGCAGAGTTTTTTTCTGTACGGATTTCAGGTTTAAAAAAATCATTCTGTTTGGCCCGCTGCCTGTTTTTTTTATTCACTGATATTACGCAATATTTTTAAAGATAAAGCCTTTATACGATTTCACCTTCCTTCTGGTATAAGCCGTAATCCGATAATTAAAATGTTTTGCAGATGCCGGATTTCACCAGTATTACAGCGGCTCATCAGGTGTGAGTTCTGCAACTTTACAGATACGGCGTAAACAGCCAGAAAAACGCATCCCGCACACGGGCAGGCAGAGACCGCGTGTCCAAATCTTCCATACGGATTTCACGGGATTTTTTCCTCTGTGTCTCAAAATGGGCATAGAGCTCCTCTGAGACCTTTCGTGAATACACCTCCAGAATCAGTTCAAAATTCAGACGCAGGCTCCGGGTATCCAGATTTGCGGACCCGATATGGGCATAATGTCTGTCCACAATAAAAAATTTGGTATGGACAAAGGGCGGAGGCTGCACCCAGACCCGGACACCGAATTCCAGCAAATCCCGCAGCATGTTCATGGCAGCCCAGTGAACAAAGGGCAGATTGTTTTTTTCCGGCAGAATCACGTTGACTGATACTCCCCTGAGTGCTGCCGCCTGCATGGCGGCCACAAGTTCCCTCGGAGGCAGAAAATAGGGAGTCATGATGGAAACCGTTTTCCGGGCTGAGGAAACAGCACAGACCAGCAGCATGGTCAGACGGTCAATCCGTACATTGGGGCCGGATACAATGGCCCGGCATATGCTGTTTCCCTCCCGGAAAGAGGCAATAGGCCCTGGTTTCAGGTGCTCTTTTGTGCAGAAACGCCAGTCTTCCAGAAAGACCTGCTCGATCTGGTTTACAATGGGGCCGGTTAGACGGAAGTGCATATCTGTCACCCGCCTGGGATTGCTTCGGTTTTCAGAGAGATGGCTGTCTCCGATATTCATTCCGCCGATAAAAGCGGCCCGGCCATCCGCGACCAGCAGTTTCCGGTGATTGCGGAGATTGATGCGGAATGCGGGCGGAAAAATCCTGGGCGGAATAAAGCGGGCAAAACAGATTCCCTTTTTTTTCAGCACCCGGCCCGCAAAGGGAAGAGAATACAGCTCCCCGATTCCGTCAAGGATGACGCGCACCTTCACTCCTCTTTTCTTTGCCCGATCCAATGCCTCAATCATATCCATACCTACCCTGCCGGTTTCAAATATATAGGTGGTGAGATATACATATTTTTCCGCTTTTTCAATGGCTTCCATCATGAACGGATATGCCTGCTCCCCGTTGTGCAGCGGTTCAATCCGGTTTCCGCAGATCAGGGGACGCCGGACAATCGCGTTGGACATGCGCATGATTTCATCCAAAGGCGGAGGAATCTGGAAGGCAGATATGGATGACTGATCCTCTTCCCCCCTTTCAATCTGAAAGGGGGATTTTGCCTCCAGTTTTCTGGCCCTTGTGCGGATGCGGTTGACACCAAGCAGAAAATACAGAAAAGGCCCGGCAAAGGGAAACATCAGGCAGATCGCAATCCATCCAGCGGCTGATCTGGAATCGCGCTTGTTAAGCAACGCATGTCCGGCACTGAGAATTCCAAATGCTGCGTCACAGATAAGCAGTATCCATTGAAATTCATTCATTTCAGAAATCCCTGTCAAAAAAATATAAGGAAAAAAAGTTAGTGGGTCAAATCCGCTGATGATGCATAAAAGACTGCTGCATCAGGTCTCCCCTCCCGCCGGGGAAGGGATTTCAGAATCAACGGATTTGGCCCACTACCGAAAAAACAGGTCTTATATCAAACCGCTATTGAAAATGTGCTTGTGAAAAAAATAATTATTTGCTGTTATTCCTGAAACATTGATAAATTAACTGCAAAGGATGCGAAGAGCAGTCCGAACCTGTTTTTTTCTTATTCTGTCTTTGCGTATTTTGCAGTTTATGAATTATTCATGCCAAATCACTTACTGATTTTTATTTCTGATCCCAAGTTTTTTTATTTTATACCGCAGCACCCGCTCACTGATACCAATAGACTCCGCAGCCCTTGTCTGAATCCATTCATGCTTTTCCAAAGCAGAAACAATCAGTTCCCGCTCCAAAGCTTCCAGACGCTGTGTCAGGGTTCCCTGCTGACCAGCCTGCTGAAAACGGATTTCCTGCGGAAGATCCGATGGCCGGATAATGCTGCCCCGCGTCAGGGTAACAGCACGCTGAATAATGTGTTCCAGTTCCCGGACATTGCCGGGGAAAGTGTATTTCAGCAATATAGACATGGCATCCGGATCAAACTGCACGGGCCGGAGACTGTAACGGGCAAGAAAAAAATCCACCAGTTCAGGAATATCCTCTTTGCGTTCCCGCAGGGGCGGAATTTCAATGTCAAAAACATTGAGACGGTAAAACAGATCCTCCCGGAATCTGCCCTGCGCTGCCAGTGATTTCAGGTCACGGTTGGTTGCAGCCACAATCCTGACATCAGGGCAAAGCTCTTTTTCACCGCCCACCCGGCAGATGCGTTTTTCCTGCAGAGCGCGCAGCAGTTTGGGCTGCAGACTCAGAGGCATTTCCCCGATTTCATCCAAAAACAGGGTTCCTTTGTCCGCAAGTTCAAACCGTCCCCGCCGGACAGCGGAAGCACCGGTGAACGCTCCTTTTTCATGGCCGAACAGTTCGGATTCAAAGAGATTTTCCGGAATCGCGCCGCAGTTGACTTCGGTGAATGGCCCGTCACTGACCGCACTCAGCAGATGAACCAGCCGGGCAATGAGTTCCTTGCCGGTTCCGGTCTCGCCCCGGATCAGCACTGTCCAGGGTGTTGCCGCGACCCGGCGCACGAGAGACAGGAGATTTTTCATGGCAGGCCCCTGGCCCGCAATTTTCAGGGGAAGTTCTTTCTGATCCAAAGTTTCTGAGACTTCAGCAGCTTCTTCCTCAATCATGATGCGCTGTTCAATTCTCTGAATCTTGTCCAGCAGATGCAGCAGATCCACAGGTTTTTCCAAAAAATCCTCTGCTCCCAGTTTCATTATCTCCACAGCGGTGCTGACAGTGCCATAGGCTGTAATCATAATGGCATGGATCAGTGGATTAATTTTTTTCATCCGGGCAAGAACCTCGTCTCCGTTCATGTCCGGCATACGGTGATCCAGAAGAAGCAGTTGAAAGGGATATTCTGCAAACAGTTGCAGGGCTTCCTCTCCGTTTGCGGCAGCATGCACGGTATATCCCTTTTTCTGCAAAAACCCCTGCAGCAGATCCCTCTGCATTTTTTCATCATCGGCTATCAGAATATTCATTTGGCAATTTTCCCGTTTGCATGCTTATACCATTACCTGAACAGCCACGAATAACACGAATCTGCACGAATGCACAAACCATAATTCGTGTCATTCGTGCAATTCGTGGCAAATTTTCTGAGTAATGGTATTATGTGATTCGGAATGTTTTTTATTTGCTTTGAAAAATCATACAGCATATTCAAATATCAGATGGTTTGAAAATATTCAGCCATGTGATATGGTCAAAAATTCATATTCAATTTCCTTGTTTTCAGCAATATGTTTCATTATGTGCCGGGGTAACTCAACGGTTCCCCATGTTTCTTCCACAGCTTTTACTGACTGACAAACCGGATTTTCATCCTTGTCCTCTTTTTTCCATAAAAATAAAGCAAAATCGATCAGTTGCTGTTGTTTGGATTCAGGAAGCAGATTGAAAATTGACAGCAAACCGCTTTGACCAACTGTATGGGTATTCATGTTATACTCCTTTAAAACAGATAGTTATACCGATTCACCCATTGACTTGATACTGTCACGGGCTGATCCGCGTGTGCAAAAAACCGCTCCGCTTAATTTTTGCACTCCTCCAGATTTGAATTCTGCATTGTATAAAATCAATGGTGAATCCAGACGTGTTGAAACAATAAACTGCACATTACCCCAAATCTGTTTATTTTTGCAAGATAAAATCGAATACAAAGAAATATAGTTCTTTTGCCAACTTTTATCCTCTGCAAAACCCGGTGGAGGAGTGCAGAAATTAAGCGGAGCGGTTTTTTGCACAAAAGACAAAAGTTGAGGAAAATACTATACTCAACAGTTCCGGCTTCTTTCAGTATTTTTTATTTCTCGCTGACAGGAAGAAAAACCTTTATCCGCAATACTCCGAATTCCGGCACTTGCAGTTCAATCCGGCCTTTGTGTGCGCGGACAATTTTATCCACAATGGAAAGCCCCAGCCCGGTTCCCCGTGTTTTGGTGGTAAAACAGGGTTCCAGAATCTGCTCCGGGCACGCTGGATCCAAAGTGAAACCGCTGTTTTCCGCAGACAGGACAGCATACTGTTCTTCCCGGTTTACGGCAATGCGGAGAAAACCGCCATTGGGCTGTGCCTCAACCGCATTCCGGATCAGATTTTCCAGAATCTGCTCCAGCATTCGGGGATCGGCTGCAATTTTCTGATCCCCTGAACAGTCAACTTCTGTTTTTATGCCCTGTTCTGCACATTTCTGCCGGTAAAGTCCCAGTATGCGGCTGATAATCGGCTCAAAAAAAACAGATTCCCGCATGGGCGCGGGAGGATCAGCATATTTCCGAATATCCGAAACAATGCCATTGGTGCGAGCGACCGCGTGCAGCATATCTGCGACAAGGATGCGGTATTCTTCCGGCAGATCTTCTGCTTCTATCTGAATGCGCTGCAGTCCCATGCTGATGGCATTGAGGGGATTGCGGATTTCATGGGCAATGGATGCCGCAGCCCGTCCCAAAGATGCGTCCTCCCGCTCTTTTGCCATTTCACGCTCCACATCCCGAATCCGGTTCAGATAAAGGGTTTGGGAGCGGTGAAACAGCCAGGAAAAAAACAGACCCATAAAAGCCAGAATCGTGCTGAAGAAAAAAAATTCATTGCGCATCTGATCATATCGGGCCAGAAAATGGCGGGTGTCCATTCCCAGAACCAGCACCTCGGATCCAAAGGGCATACGGGTTTCCGCAACCTGCATTCCCTTATATTCTTTCAGAAAAACGCGGGGAGTGTCCGGTGTTCCCTCAGCATTTTCTCCGGGATTTTCAAGCCGCAGATACTGTATGTCCGGCAGAACAGACAGGGTTTCCAGCAGCCGTGGCAGCCCGATCTGTTCGTGCAGGGTTTCAATATGGGCCGCGGCAAATCCCACAATCACACAGTCCTGCTTTTCCGCACAAGGCCATACCATGAGAAAAAGATGGGATTCAGGCAGATGATGAAGAATGCGGGGCCGGGAAAGGCAGGAAATATCCTCAGATCCAATCCAGTCCGGGGGGCCTTCTGTGAATTCCCCTTTTTCCCGGATGATCCGGATTCCGGCCAGTCCGGATTCTGCTGCAAATGCGGAAAGTTCAGAAGAGGAAAATGCTTCTATGGTATCCAGATAATCCACAAACCGCGCGGTATTGCCCAGAAATATGCCGATGATTTTTTCAACGGTTTCCTGTGACAGAAGCGCGGATCGTGCATTGCGTTCAATCACAGAGGTAAGCATACGGGAGTTTTCAAGGGAATGGCTGAGAAACACCTGCCGCAGTTGATGTTCCTGCCAGAAAAAATAGGCCAGCACAATCATAATCAGGAGTCCGAAAAGAATCAGGCTGCCCTTCCATGCGGGCATAAGCCGGAAAAATGCCCGGTGCTGAGAAAAAATACTGTGCAAATCTCTCATCTGTGTCCTGAACCGCCCCTTCCCTGTCCTCTTCCCCGGCCCAGACGGGATCGCACTCCTGTAGGATCATGTCCGTTTCCCTGAAAAGAATTTCCCCTGACACTCACAGCCTGAAAATTTGCGGAATTTCCCTCTGCATAACTGCCCCATACCCGGACTGTTTTTCCAATGCCAATGCAGCAGGGCATATCTTCCGCATCAAAGTGAACAGTTATCTTCTGTCCGCTGTTTTCGGAAGAATCTGTGATTTTGAGGATCATTTCCCCTTTGTCCGGATTAACAGACTCAACTGTTCCCAAAACAGCTTCTTCAGCCCGTGCAGTCACAGCACAGGGAAATAAGCATAAGGCAGTTATTATCAGAATGAAAAGCCGAGTCCGCATTGCATCACCTGCTGACGGTAATCTTCGTTTTCATCAGAAGAATCATTGTGTGTCCATTGCGCCTGAACAAGGAGTTCAAACTTTCCGACAAAGCGGCTGACACGGACGGCCGCATGAAAAACATCGTCTTTCCGCTCTTCATTGCGCTTATCCTTTTCATAATTGAAATACCGGGCAGATCCCAGAACAGAGATTTCCCAGAATTTGGCTGGGTTCCATGCCAGAGACGCGGACAGGGCATTTTCTTTGTAAGATTCTGTATCCAAAGACGATCTGTTCCGGATATGCTCTGCAAGCAGTTCTGCCTCAAGTTCGGGACTGAGATAAAATGTGCTGTGAATGCCGGTTGTCTGCAATCTGTCATCACGGGATTGGCTTTCTGACAGGCCGTTGCAACTGTGGCCGGAATTCATGCCTTTTCCCCCGGCATTTTCAGATTGTTGCAAGATGTTTGACCGGCAAGGGACCGCAGGATTGCGGTAGTCTGCCCATGACCAGGTCTGCCGGATGCCCAGCGTAAGATAAGGATTTGCCAGCCAGTCTGCAAATCCGCCTGCTGTAATTTCATTCCGCTCATCCTCTTCCAGAAGATCATCCTGAAAAAACAGAACATCCGACAGTATACCGGGAATAATCCGGCCTTCATACAGAGGCCATGCCAGTTCAGCTCCGGCCTGCAGCCGGTAAATGTCACCAGTGCTGAAATAATCCTCATACTCGGCCTGTACAGACAGATTGCCATCTGCTGCAGCGGATTCGGAAAA
>JBFXEJ010000172.1:0-7951 GCA_050180235.1 Desulfococcaceae bacterium | reverse complement strand
ATAAGTTAAAATTCATGAAATATCAAAGTGTTAAAGTGTCAGATTTCAGTATGCAGTCAGCTCTGAAACCTGACACCTGAACACAGAAACCTGAACACTCAAACAGCGGAAAACCATATGAACTATTCCATTTTAGATGCCATCGGCAATACGCCGCTGGTGGAAATCCGGAAGCTGAACCCGAATCCCAATGTGCGGATTCTGGCAAAACTGGAATATATGAATCCCGGAGGCTCCATCAAGGATCGGCCTGCCCTGTATATGATTGAGGCAGGGGAAAAATCCGGAGAACTGACGCGGGACAAAACTGTGATTGAGGCCACCAGCGGCAATACGGGCATTGGTCTGGCTCTGGTCTGTTCTGTCAAGGGATACAAACTCCTGCTGGCCATGTCCGAGGCAGTGAGCGAGGAGCGCAGAAAAATTCTCAAGGCAAGGGGTGCGGACATTCTGCTTACCCCCGGTCATATGGGCACAGACGGGGCCATTGAGGAAGTCTACCGTCTGGTGAGGGAATACCCGTATGACTATTATATGGCAGATCAGTACAATACCGATGCCAACTGGAAGGCCCATTATTGCGGAACCGGAGTGGAAATCTGGGAGCAGACCTGCGGGGAAATCACCATGCTGGTGGCAACGATGGGTACAACCGGCACGCTGATGGGGCTTTCCCGGCGTCTGAAGGAATACCGTCAGGACATACAGATTGTGGGTGTGGAACCTTATCTGGGCCATAAAATCCAGGGCCTGAAAAATATGAAAGAGGCATATGAACCGGGCCTGTTTGAAAAGGATCGTCTGGATAAAAAGATCAATGTGGAAGATGAGGACGCTTTTGAGATGACACGGCGTCTGGCAAGGGAGGAAGGGCTTTTTGTGGGCATGAGCAGCGGCGCTGCCATGTGCATTGCCGCGCGGGAAGCCCGGTCTCTTGAGAACGGAACCATTGTTGTCATTTTCCCGGACAGCGGGGAACGCTATCTCAGCACACCCCTGTTCACGGTTGAGGAAAAGGTTTTCATGAAACTTTTCAACACCGTGACCCGGAGCAAAGAGTGTTTCCGTCCCATGCTGTCCGGAAAGGTTTCTGTCTATTCCTGCGGTCCTACGGCCTATGCCCGTCTCCATCCGGGAGAATGGCGCAGATTTGTATTTTCCGATCTGCTCTGCCGGTATCTGAAATACCGGGGCTATGATGTGACCCATATCATGAACATCACGGATCTGGATGACAAAACCATAAGGGGTTCCCGGAATGCGGGCATGGAACTTGCTGAATTCACACAGCAGCATATTGATGCCTTTCACAGGGATATGAAAGTTCTGGGAGTGGAGCCTGCGCACAAATATCCCAGAGCCAGCGAGCATGTGGGAGATATGGTATCTCTGGCCGAAAAACTCGTCAGCAAGGGTTTTGCCTATGAAAAACTCCGAAGCCTGTATTTTGACATTTCCAAATTCAGTGAATACGGCAGCCTTTCACGCATTGATCTGGATAAAATCCGGGTTGGGGCCACAGTGGATCTGGATGAATATGAAAAGGAAAATCCCAGGGATTTCACTCTGTTCAAACGCTGCACCCTGTCCGAGCTGAAACGGGGCATATACACACCCACGGACTGGGGAAATGTGCGTCCTTCCTGGCATATACAGTGCGCGGCCATGTCCATGAAATATCTGGGGGAAAGTTTTGACATTCACACGGCCAGCCGGGAGCTGGTTTTTCCCCATCATGAAAACGAGATTGCCATTGCCAGGGCTTTGACCGGAAAACCTTTGGCAAAATACTGGCTGCACTGCGACAGGGTGCTGATTGACGGCAAAAAAGTGGATGAAAAGGCTCCGGGTATTACTCTGGAATCTCTTGTGGATGCGGGATATTCGGGTAAAACCATCCGTTACTGGCTTCTTTCCGCACACTACCGGAAACCGGTACGTTTTTCCACAGAGCAGTTGGATTCGGCCAGTCAGTCCCTGCACCGCATCAATACCTGCATACAGAATCTTCTGCACCTGAAATCCGGTGAATCCTATGCGGAAACCGATCAGATGCTCTATGATATCCGCCAGGGATTTATCAGCGCTATGGATGATGATCTCAACATCTCGGCAGCCACAGCGTCTCTGTTTGCAAATATACGGAAAATCAATCAGTTGATTTTGGAAAAGAAGATTTCGCCCCAGGAAGCCGGAAAAATCATTGAGGCATTCCGCAGTATTGACACCGTGCTCAATGTTTTTGATTTCGGTGAGATCCCGCCTGATCCTGAAATCCGGAAACTGATGGATGAAAGAGAAAATGCCCGGCGGGAAAAAAACTGGGAACTTGCGGATCATTTGCGCAAAGAACTGGAAGCCCGAGGGATAGTGGTCAGAGATTCGCAGATCAGCGGATAAAAAAACAAAACATCTGCATAAATTATTGGCAGATTTACTGAAATTACGGAGGAAAAATGGCACCTGTTTATTTCCCTTTCACCTTTATGAATCAGACTGCTGCGGATATGCTTCGCATCTGTTTTCCCAAAACAGTTATGTATCTGCCTTCGGCAGCAGATCTTCCTGAAATAATGAAAAAACAGATCGGAAAAGAATTTATGGAACTCCGCACACCCGCGGCAGAAGATCAGGAAAAACTGCTGTCCGTTGTAAACGAATACCGGAACTGGGCACAACTGCATCAGGGACAGAATCTCTCTTTTTTCAGAACCGGCGAAGGAAAACTGCCTTTTTTTGATGAATTTTCTGTTCATGAAATAATGTCTGACATCCGCCGCAAAAAAGAGGGGAATATCCGTCCGGATCAGACTCCGGATCCCCTGTTTCAGGCCCGGATATTTCTCAGCATTTCACAGGAATATGATATGCGGCAGTGGGAACTCAGCAGTCATCTGGAATCTGTTTCCGAAATGGAAGCCTCTTTGTTAAGGGAAATAAGAGGCGATGAGGAGGAGGACGCGGATACCGGACCTTCCATCAGCTCCATGATAAGCAAAGATGATCCGGGCGCACATATGACTGCGGAACGCCTGAACGCATGGGCAAGACTGGCCCTTTGTGATCCGGATATTCCCAATCTTTTCATTACAGGCAGCCGCGCGGTTATGGAAACGGTCTGTGACAGGATTCCCGAAGCCCGGAAAGTGCTGGATGTGAACGGAATTTCTCTGGCTCCGGAAGCAGTGAAACAATGGCAGGAGGCATTGGCCGAGTGTCTGGAAAGAATATCTCATGCGGAAACTGTCAGTGAAACTGAAACCATCACGGCAGCGGAAAATGCGGACGAAGCATCAGCATTTCCCATGACATTTTACCGGATATCCGGAACCAGCCCCCGTGCGTTTCTGAACCGCTTCATCCATCCGGAATCATCAGTTTGCACAGAGAAAGAGAATGTGCTGATCGGATGGGTGGGGTAAGATGCAGTTCAGAAAAATCCGGTTTTCCGGAAAAACCGGATTTTTTCTGAATACACGAAAAATTTCTTTTGCCTGCTTATTTTCCGAAAAGCAGCAGATTTTTGCACTCCTCCGGTTCAGGGCAGGGCTGTTATACTGATTCGCTATTGATTGTATACAATACAGAATACAAATCCGGAGGAGTGCAAAAATTAAGCGGAGCGGTTTTTTGCACACGCGAAACCGGCGAAAAACTGACAATAGATTATCGTATCAAATCAATGGAGAATTGGTATTAATCCCTCCTGAGAGGGATAAAGGGTTTTGTCCGGAATTGCCCACACCCAAAACACACCCTGCCCCTCTAAAGAAGGGATTATATAAAATTCAACTTGTTCATATAGTAGAACAAACTTCCAGTTTGTTCATGAAATCCGGCACAAGCTTCCAGCTTGTGTGCGGCTCATGAACAAGTTGGAAGCTTATTCTACTTTATCTCCTATAAGGTGATTTCCATTAATGATTATACCGTTTTTCGTAGGGCGGGCACGGCTTTTTGTGCCCGCCGTCCTTCTGAAACGGTGTGCACAAAAAGCCGTGCCCACCCTGCAATGATGGTACATTTTTTCATGAAAATCGCCTAATGTCTATTATATAAAAGGACAGCAAATGCCGTTAAGCTGGAATGAAATCAGAGATCGCTCCCTGAATTTTTCCAAAGAATGGAAAGGGGAAACAAGGGAACACGCGGAGGCAAAATCCTTCTGGGATGCTTTTTTTCATGTTTTCGGGCTGACAAGAAGACGCATTGCAACATTTGAGGAACCCGTGAAAAAAATGGATGACAAACAGGGCTTTATTGATCTGTTTTGGAAAGGCCATCTGATTGTTGAGCATAAATCAAAGGGAAAGGATTTGGACAGGGCATACTCTCAGGCATTGGATTATTTCAGCGGCCTGAAAGAACGTGATTTGCCCAAATATGTTGTTGTGTCTGATTTTGAACGGTTCCGGCTCTATGATTTGGATGAAGATGAGGAGCATGAATTTCACATCAAAGATTTTTACAAAAATATAAAACTGTTCGGATTTATCGCGGGGTATCAGAAAAGAGTTTTCAAAGAGGAAGACCCGGTAAACAGCAAAGCCGCAGAACTGCTGGGAAGACTGCATGATCAGCTTGAGGAAAGCGGTTATGAGGGACATCCGCTTGAGGTTTTTCTGATCCGCATTCTGTTTTGCCTGTTTGCGGATGATACCGGCATTTTTGAAAAGGATTTGTTCAGGGAATATATTGAAATAAAAACAAATGAGGACGGAAGCAATACAGGCGCGCTGCTTTCGGAATTTTTTCAGGTGCTGAACACTCCGGAAGAAAAGCGGCAGAAAAATCTGGATGAATCCCTGGGCCAGTTTCCCTATATCAACGGCAAACTGTTTGAGGAGCCCCTGCCCATTCCCGCATTTAATTCACAGATGCGGGAAATGCTGCTGGAATGCTGTGCTTTGGACTGGGGAAAAATTTCCCCCGCGATTTTCGGCTCCATGTTTCAGGCTGTGATGAAAGCGGAAGAAAGAAGAAATCTGGGAGCGCATTACACTTCTGAAAAAAACATCATGAAGCTGATTAAACCCCTGTTTTTGGATGATTTGAGAGAAGAATTTGAAAAGGCAAAAACCAGCAAAAACAAATTGAAATCCTTTCATGAAAAACTCTCCGGACTCAAATTTCTTGACCCGGCCTGCGGATGCGGCAATTTTCTGATTGTGTCCTACCGGGAACTGCGCAAACTGGAAATTGAGGTTTTGAAGGAATTATACAAGTCAGAACAGCAGGTTGTGACCATTGAGGCCATTGTGCAGGTGGATGTGGATCAGTTTTGCGGCATTGAATATGATGAATGGCCTGCAAAAATTTCAGAAGTGGCAATGTGGCTGGTGGATCATCAGATGAATCTGAAGGTTTCCGAGGAATTTGGGCAGTATTTTGTCCGGCTGCCCTTAAAAAAATCTGCAAAGATTGTGCATGGGAATGCGCTGCGCCTTGACTGGGAAAAAATTGTTTCCAAAAAGGAACTGAATTATATTCTGGGAAATCCGCCATTTGTGGGCTATTCCTATCAGAATCGGGAACAGAAAGAAGATATGAATCTGATTTTTTCCGGTATGCAGGGAGCAGGCGTTCTTGACTATGTTACAGCATGGTTTATGAAATCTGCAAGATATGTGAATGATTCAAATATAAAAATTGCCTTTGTTTCAAGCAATTCCATTGCACAGGGAGAACAGGCAGGGATTCTTTGGAATGAACTGATGAACAGATACAATATGAAGATCAATTTTGCCCATCGCACATTCAGATGGGACAACGAAGCAAGAGGCAGAGCCGCTGTTCATGTTGTCATCACAGGTTTTTCCCAATATGAATCCAAAAACAAAATTCTGTTTGTATATGAAAATCCAAACGGGGAACCTTTGCAGAAAAAAGCGGAGAATATCAATTCCTATCTTGTTGACAGCCGCACTTCTCCAATATTGAAAAGAGCAAAACCGCTTTGCAGTGTTCCTGAAATGATTAAGGGCAGTTCCCCAACTGACGGCGGCCATCTGCTTCTGGATGAGAATGAAAAAAGGCAGTTGCTGGAAACAGAACCGGAAGCAGGGAGATTTGTAAAAAGATATGTGGGAAGCAGGGAATTTATAAACAATATTCCCAGATGGTGTCTCTGGCTGAAAAATGCCAAACCACAGGAACTCAAATCTCTGCCAAATGTTTTAAAGCGGGTTGAGGAAGTGAAAAAAATGAGACTTGCAAGCCAAAAGGCGGCAACCCGCAAGTGGGCGGATTTTCCGTATCTGTTTACAGAAGAAAGACAGCCTGACAGCGAATACATCCTCATACCAAGAGTTTCCTCTGAAAAAAGACAGTATATTCCCATAGGATTTTTGCCTTCAGATGTAATTGTGAGTGACAGTGCCATCGCTCTGCCCAATGCGAATTTGTTTCTGTTTGCTGTTCTGACTTCAAAAATGCACATGGTCTGGGTGAAATACATATGCGGCAGACTGAAAAGTGATTTCAGATATTCCAACACACTGGTTTACAACAATTTTCCCTTTCCCAAAGATCCAAATTCCAAAAACAGAAAAAAAGTGGAAACATGCGCAAAAAAAGTGCTGGATGTGCGTGCCGAATTCCCGGAAAGCAGTCTGGCTGATTTGTACGATCCCCTGACCATGCCGCCAAAACTGGTCAAAGCCCATCAGGCATTGGACAAAGCTGTGGATTTGTGCTACAGAACACAGCTCTTTGCAAATGAAACCGCACGTATGGAATTTCTCTTTGATTTGTACAGACAATACACAGCAAAGTAAGTCTTTCTGTGCTATATATAGTTTTTAACTGATGTTAGGTAATTTCCGGGAAAGAATATACCGCAGATTTGACAACTTTCCAAAAATTGTCAAATCTTTAAGACAACTGAACAGGTATATTTATTTTAAGAAATCGCCTTAGGTAATTTCCGGAAAAAAATATACCGTCAAAGTATCAAAAGCTTCCTGCTTTTGCCCTGTGCATGTGAACCTGAACAGGTATATTTATTTTGATAAATTACCTTACGCAGATCCTTCCAGAATGCAAATCCGGCGGAGTACAAAAATTAAGCGGAGCGGTTTTCTGCACATCCGGAACTGCGGAAAAACTGACGGTATAGGATCAAACCAATGGCGAATCAGTATAATGCCACTGGAGTAAAAAGGGATATAACCTGTATGAACCGAAAACACAGAAGAACCCTTGAGGCTGTTTTTAAGAAACCAATTCCGGCAAATATACAATGGAAGGATATCGAAGCCCTGATCTCTGCACTTGGCGGTGAGACAGAAGAAGGCAGGGCAGGATCACGTATCGGTGTTTTTTTGAATGGGAAAGTGACTGTGTTCCACCGTCCGCATCCGCAAAAAGAGGCGGACAGGGGTGCAGTCAGAAATTTCAGGGATTTTTTGGAATCAGCGGGGATAAAACCATGATGAATTACAAAGGATATTTTGGGGAAGCGTTTTACGACAGTGATATGAAAATGTTTTCCGGACGGGTGGCAAATGCAAAGGGAGTCGGAACTTTTTACGGAACCAGCACAGGGGAACTGGAGCAGGCATTTCAGGAAACCGTTGATTATTATCTTGATTTGTGCAAACGAAAAGGTGTGGAGCCGGAAAAACCGTTTTCCGGCAAACTGAGCCTGCGCATCCCCATGCAGCTTCACCAAAGACTGTATCAGTCTGCCAGAGAAGAAGGAAAAAGTGTGAACAGATGGGTTGCTGAACAGCTTGAACATCTTTTTCACTGACTTTCCATAACAGAGATGTTTTATGAAAATCACTGCAAAAACCGTTTATATCCTTTTGCTTCTGTACAGATATTCGGTAGTGGGTCAAATCCGTTGATAAGGTCTCCCCTCCCTTGAGGGAGGGGCAGGGGGAGGGTGAAAACATCACTGATTATCCCCCTCCCCTGACCCCTCCCACCAGGGGAGGGGAATTTTTGG
>JBFXEJ010000171.1:0-7979 GCA_050180235.1 Desulfococcaceae bacterium | reverse complement strand
AACGCTGCCGGGGAGTTCCCGAAAAACACTGGAACGGCACAAAACTGACTGATGCTGAAACCATGCTGAAACGGGCAGGCAGCATGACGCGGAAAGGAATTTATCCTTTTGTAAAAATTAATAAAAAGAGATACAAAAAAGGAATTTCACTGACAAAGGCCGCCATGTGTTCAGTTGAAAAATTTCTGTTAAGAACTCCATTTTTAGCCAAATGGGATATTTTGATCAGTCCGAATGAGTTTGTTTGATTTGGTATATTTTTTTTAAGAAATAGCCTTATGCCTTTTTTGTCAATCCCGTTCAGTCTTTTTTCCCCAAACTCAGGCAGGATATGGTTTTTCATCAGACTCAGATAATTGTCACGGGTTGCTGCCTTGTGGTCCCGATTCCCCATTTGCTTCCTTTCCGGAACAGTTTCACACCCATTGCCTTTTCTCCTGTGTTTCCGGTTATCAGTACGCGGCCACAAGTTTCACGTTCGGTTTGACCGTCTTCTTTTCCACATACAAAGCCAGCCGTGACCGCAGCGCAGCAGGATTGGAAAAACCAAAGTCATTACCGCCGTCCATAAACTGCTTTAACTCTTTTCCTGTTTTCCATTCCCTGTACTCCGCAAAGAACCGGCCAAACATGTTCCCCAAATCCCTTTGCAGAGGTTCCGGGTTATGGGGACATTCCCAGCTTTCCCGGAAGGTGACTGCCGCCTGTCCGGACACGCCCATCAGATTTACTGTCGTTTGACCATTTCTCCGCTCCTCCGCTATCTTTGTCAGCCTCTGCTTGACCATCTCCAGTTCCTCTTTCTGCTCCCGGACAATGGCATCAATCCCCAAAGCCTTCTTAATCAGCTTTTCGATTTCCACTTCCCGCGAAGGCAGAGTATATTTCCGCCCCGCAACCTGAACCCTTTTCAAATCCTCTTTCATGATCCCCTCTCTTTTCATACATTGCACATCCGGGATAAATATCCCGCTTATCCGTTTATACCGCTTTCTATCCCTCTTATGTTCGGTTTTTCCTGCTTTTTAAGAGAATTATCCTGCTTATCCCGCTGTTATCCCAATTTTAGTTTAAACAAAAAAAATTTGGTTAAACGAAAAAAATCAGATGTTTATTTCTGTTTTCCTGTTCATAGGTCTTCCATATCCGGGATAAAGCAAGCCCCCGAAAAAATTCTTATATCCAAATAAAGGGCGCGCATGCAAACTGCCGCATGCAAGGAACCCGCATGTAAAAACTTTCCAAAGTTTTACAGCAAAAAATATTGGTTTTATTGCTTTTTATTTCTGTTTTCGGCACTCCTGAAACATGAGTTTTCCCCATTCCCGATTTTCACTGTCTGTATGAATTATTTAAGTTATTTCAGTATATTATATTCACAATTCCTGCAATTTTTCTGTTATGGGTCAGGACAACACGTATCGGACGGAACTGTAACAATATAAAATAAAATCAAATATATATCCATGAAAGTAAAATCTTCTCTGTAAAATTAAGTATTTTCAGGAATTTAAGTTAATGCAGATAAACATCTGTCGTAGCTATGTTGGCGTGTCCAAGAAAGTTCCGGACAGACACCAGATCCATGCCCCGGTTTTTCAGAAGGTCTGTGGCCCGCGTATGTCTGAGCGAGTGAACAACGATCCGCCTGTCTCTTTTCTGTATGCCGGATTCCCTAAGCCAGTGCCAAAACCGTTTCTGCATTTCAGACACCGTGATCCGGGTTCCGGTATCCGTCACATGTCCACGCGTGCGCTTATCATACCTGCACCAGGGAAACAGCGGATCTTCGGAGCTGAGATCCCCAGTCCTTTACCGTCTGCAGCAGTTTCCTGTCTCTCCTGTCCGTAAAATTCAATATCTGTATGATGTCCCTTTTGTTTTTCCTGCCGTGGATCCTGACCTGAAACTTTTCCGGGTCAAACAGGATATGACCGGTTTTCAGGTTCACAGCCTCCCCGGCCCGCAAAGCACAGCAGAATGTCACAGAGAAAAGCGCACAATCCCTGACTGATATATGGGTTTTTGCTTTGCGTATGGTGTCCAGAAGGGTTTGCAGTTCCGCCGGATCAAGACTTTCCGGTGTCCGGGTTCCGGACTGTCGCGGAAGGTTCACAGATTCTTTTCTCAGAAGTTCCCCAGGGACGGTCGGATGCCCCTGCAGTATGAGAAAACGGGAAAACTTGGATATGGCAGACAGATGAAGACAGATGGTTCTGTTCGAAATTTCTCTGCCAAACTTTTTCCTTGTGTCGGCCCTCAGACGGTTTATCCAGTTGAGAATATCGTCATGTTCAATCTTTTCAGGGGATTTGCCGCAGACAGAAAAAAAGCGGTAAATGGGTTGAAGGTCTGCAGCGCGGGTGTTGTCTGTCTGTATCCATGTGCTGAATTTGTTCAGAAGGTTCTGAAAATGTTCTGATTGGGCATAGCTTGGCGCAGAATACCGGATCAAATCCCCGCGTGCTGACACAGGGGAATGATACTCCGGGTTCTGTTTTGCCTACCATTTCAGATACCCGGTTATCATAGAGAATGCCCGTTTCATGGTCGCGGGTGTAAGGTTCCGGTTTGACATTTCCCTGTGATACGCGTCCAGATCCCCGGCTCCGGCCCCGGTCAGGTCTTTTCCCAGGGCAGAGAGAAAAGCAGAGAATTTGCTGATTTCATGCCGGTAGATACGGGCAGAGGAATCAGCCTTGCCTTTGAGAAATTTGTCAATGATTTGATTTTCCATAGGTTTCCTTTTGAATAAGATTGTTTCCGGCAAAAGAAAAACAGGTTTCAGGTCAGTTTCCTCACACACGTGTGTGGGGGGAGGCTTTTTCCGGAAACCCGTCCACCCTGCCACCCTCTTTTCTTCAATCATTTGAAATTTAAAAAAATATTATTTTTTTCAGGGTGTTTTTATGGGTGTTCTTTGGGGTGGACTCTGTTTTTTTATTAAAAAACAAACTGTTAATCCCATTTCCCTTATAAAACCACCCAAAACCACCCTTAAAACCACCCTTAAAACCACCCTTTATTTTTTATTATTTTTTATTTAAAAATAAATATTTATAAATAAAAGGGTGGTCAGGGTGTTTTATATGGAAAAAGATATGCCATATATCCTTTTGCCGGATTTATTTTTCTCCGGTCTGTCTGGTAAACCTGTGATAATCAATCCCTCTGACAGTTTTGACTTTCTGTTCATACTTCCATCCGTTTCGTGTCAGAACTTCCTTACTGTCAGACAGACGGCTCCCCAAAGTACCGACTTTCAAATAAGGATATTCACAGTTCCGGGTTCTTTTCAGCATTTGGAATGCAGAATGCAGGTCTCGGGTTGGCACCACAAAGGAAATTGAATCCGGTTTGTTTTTCCATCTCCCGTATTCATCCTTAACTCCGCCGCTGTATTCCGGTTCAAAACGGTATTCATCTGCAAACCCTTTGGGATTGTGCAGATATTCCTGCAACAGAACCTCAAGAAGATTGAGTATAACATTGGTTTCACTCAGGGTTTCATCCTGCTGATGATTCTGTCTCACTATCCACTGGTCAAGAATCTCTCCGGCAGCCTTTTCCGGATCAGCAGAAAAATCCTTATGGGGAATGTATTTGACCAATACCCTGCAAATCAGATACAGACAGGAAAACAGTTCATCCAGCCGCTGTTTTGCATGTCCCGGATATGCTTTTGCCAGCATCCGCAGGGCATTCATCCGCTTTTCCCGGAAATCCGGCAGAACCTCCAGCGCGATCAGTTTAAAGATGCCGCTCCAGATTCGGTCTCTTGCATCCGCAATATCCGCCATTACTGCCATATCGCCCGGAAAATCCGGATTTCCGTATTTTTTCCGGTCAATTTCAATTTCAACAGAACGGTTGATCAGTTCATCTTCTGTAAAAGGTTCAATGGCAGTCACAATCACCTGTGTGCAGAGTTTTTCATATACAACATCAGAATCAGTTCCCTGTTTCCTTTTCCGCTTCTGTCCGCCTGTTCCGGCCAGCAGCAGGAATTTTTTGATGTCATTGGAAATATCCCTGTTTTCAAGATTGTCCTCCAGTACAAGCGGATTCTTTGAACCTTCAGAATAACTGGCTGCCGCTGATCCTGTTCCTGTGGTGTCATTTCCGTAAACAAAAGTGGAAAGAAATTTCGGTAGTGGGTCAAACCTGTTGATGAAACAAGGATTCAGGTTGCAGAGACAAGGCATGCCTTGTCTCTACGGCGGAATCCCGGATTCAGAATCAACGGATTTGACCCACCACCGAAATTTCATTACAGAACTTTTCCCGTTGCTGCCGTTCCCGGAATGCTTGGTAATGCCTCTGGCCTCGGTGAACTGGGTAAACAGGGTATTGCAAAGAAGACAGGCAAGATAATATTGGTTTGCAGGGCTACAGCAGAGATTTCTGACCACGCGGTCATGGAAAAGATTCATTGCCTCCTGTATGTCTGTTTCCGGCAGAAAGGTGATCCCCTTCATAACCGGTGAGGTTATCAGCATGACATTGTCAGGATTGATGCCGTTTTTCATCACTTCTGTGCTGCCCGGTGAAAGCCGGATGATTTCATTGCGTTCATTGCACAGGTTAAACCAGATGGTCTGCGCAGTGTGATCCGTATGCAGCCAGAACATGCCCATGACATGCTCCCCGCTGCTCCATGTTTTGGCCTTCAGCACACTGACAATTTCACTGCTGTTTTTGGCAGAGGTAATCAGTCCGGATTCCTCATACAGCAGAGAGGTAAAGGGAACATTGGTATTGCTGATGTCATAAACAGTGCTGCGGTAATACAGAGAGCAGACATTCCGGTTCATATCCATGTAAAAACGGTCTGCCTGACTGAACCAGTCAAAAATCAGTTCCCCTGTTTCCCCTGCATCCGGATTCTTTTTTGCTCCGTACAGAGTGAACGTCCAGAATTTATGCTCTGAAATCACATCTTTGAGGGATTTCAGCACAGGTTTTGCTGATTTCATCAGTCCCTGCATTGCCTGTTCCCGGTTTGTCTGCCCCTGCAGCCAAAGGTCAATATCTTTGCATTTATCATCAAAACTGATGCGGAAAAGGCGCATCTGCCGTGCTTTGATGATACCGGGTTCTTTTTTGGCAATGCCTGACTCATCAGGACTCTGTTCAGTCTTGGTCTTTTCCGCAGCCTTTTCATTCTGCCTGTCAACTCTCTGTTTTTCAATGTCATACAGTCTGCTGTTAATCTGCACATACTGATCCGTGACACAGTGAAATTTCAGTGCTTCTGACAGTTTTTCCGAGTAGTTTTTGCCTGCATCATCATTGTCAAAGCACATCCGGACAGTTTTGACCTTACTGCCTTTTCTTACCCATTTCAGAAGATACTCTGTCTGTTCCTTTGAAAGCTGACCGTCAATCGCGGCAATTTCCTTTATGCCGCTCCCAAATACCGAAAGCAGGTCATTTTCCCCTTCCACAAGTGTCAGTTCACTGCCTTTGAATGCCTGCATATTGTAAAACAGGCAATCCTCCAGCCAGAATTCTTTCTCTGTCTGATGTCTGAATTTGCCATTGGGATCTTTGATGGTGAACCTGCCGACTTTGCCTGCACCGGTAAGATGCGGATAAACATAAACCCAGGCAGGAAAATAATCCCGCCAGCCGTTCTTTCCGTCCGGTTTTGACAGCCCGTATTTTGCACACTGTTCAGGGGAAAATCCCTGCTTTGCCAAAGCCTCAGTCAGTTTTCCGTCCGCAAATCCCACCCGGAAATGCTTTAAGGTGTTCAGGTCATGCTTTCTTTTGCCGGTCTGATAGGCAATGGCAGGTTTGTTTTTCAGCAGGTTCCTGTGATAATGCTCAGCAGCAGCCTCAAAAATCCGGACGTGTTCAGGTTCAGGTTCTTTCCTCTCTGTCCTGTCATCAGGATTGTTCCTGCTTATTGGAATATTATAAAACTCAGCAAGTTCAATCATGGCCTCCAGTTCACTGCATCCGGAAGCGGAAGTAATCATAACAAAATCAATGATGCTCCCGCCTTTGTCCTGTGAACGGCATATCCATGTCCTTTTTTCCGGATCGACGTCAAAATGGTCATTATGACCGCAAACCGGACAGGGATTCATCCGCAGGGATTTTCCCACTTTTTTGAACCGGTTGCCTGTCCTCCGCTCAATTTCCGCCACTATATCCACTTCCGCTTTTACCCTGTCAAAGTCAGTCATATTTCCGGTTGCCTCTCTTTTTTTGTTGACATTTTCACCGTTTTTTTCATAATCCCCTCCGTTGACAATTTCACTGTTATTTTTTTCAAACCGGTCAGAAGTCCCCGCTCCTGTCCGGTTTTTCTTTTTCCTCCCAAAGACCAATCCCTTCACTGTCCGCCTCCTTTGCTCAAAGTTTTAACTATTTCTCTTATCTGTGCATTCATCCTGTCCGCCTCATCCTTTGCATTGACAGGGACAAGGAATTTCTGCAAATCAGCACTGTCAACATAAACCAGATTGCTCCCCGGTACTTTGTATGTTATCAAACCCTTCTTACACCAGTTCCGGACAGTGCGCACACTCACACCCATATACTCTGCCAGTTCCTTTAAGCGAACCCATCTTTTCACTGATTCCCCTCCATAAGGCAATACCTGTGCAGATTTTCACTCTGCACAGGCATTGCGGTTTTTATGCGTTCCCGGACACAGCCGCCCGCAGTTGTTCTTTTGTGCCAAAAACCCAAAGCGCAGCAGGTATGTCTTTACCTATTTCCTTTGCAGCTGTTTCCAGAATCTTTGCACGTTTCCGGCCCGGTCTTTTGCGGGTGGAAATAAGGTCACTGAGATAGCTCTGCGGAAGCCGGGTTTTTTCGCAGATCGCCTTTATCGAACCGTGCGGTAATCTTTTCATTTGCATATTCTCCTTCTTGTATTATTGTCTGATAGTTACTTTATTCAACTTTTAAAGAAATAAAAGTTGAATAATTCAACTTTTAAAAATATGAATTATATTACTACAATGTTTTTATAGAAGTCAATATCTTTTTTGTGTAGATGAAAAATTCTCTGATTCTGAGGTGATATATGAGTATAATTAGCCATAAAATTAAAGGTATAAGAAAGATAGCAGGATTGACCCAGCAGCAGTTCGGTCAAGAAATAGGGATAACCAAAACACATGTTTCCAAAATTGAAGCTGGGAAAGCAAACCCGTCCGAACATTTGCTTAAGCTGATATGTGAGAGGTTTGATATTAATGAGGAATGGTTAAAAACCGGTGAAGGAGAAATGCAAAGAGGGGCCCCCTCGAATTTAAGACAGATTCTTGAAGATGGTCTGTCCGCTCAGACAACTTCCCCAAATATCGGTTATTTTATCGGCATGATAAAAGCTACAGAGCGATCTGTGTTGGGGAATTCCAAAAATCTGAAGGAAATATCAGACGATTTTTCCCGATTGTTTACAGTCGTAAAAATAACTGAAATTATAACGGATGAAGATAAAAATATTTTATTGAAAATATTGAACAGCTTAAAAAGGAGTTTCTTGCGTTGTTTATTGACGTTAAACAATCTTGAATATTCTTTATCAGGTGAGGAAAAGGATCTCCGTGAAACAGATCGACAGATTATTGATGACTATTATAAAGTTAAGCTTGAAACATTTGCTGCCCAATGCCTAAAAGCAGACAACCCATTATCACATATTTACATATCTTACGATGGATTTGAAGCAAAGGTCATATTTGACTCTGAAGCAGGGATTTATAAAGGCAATATATTTGGGTTTGAACATATTGCATTTAATGGTGAAGATATTGATGAAATTACAGAAAAATTCCATAATGCAGTGGATAAATTAAAAAAGGAATGCCTTGCAGCAGGTAAAGAAATCCGGTAGTGCTACACAAGTAATGCTGAATTGAATTTCCAGATAAAATAACGGATTGAGCGTATATGATTATCATCTTTTTTGGAAAAGGAAAGAGTCTTTCTTACCAGCCGCGAAACGCGCTGCCGGA
>JBFXEJ010000170.1:0-8325 GCA_050180235.1 Desulfococcaceae bacterium | reverse complement strand
AGTATCATGGATGTATCGTATAACTATTTGTATTTATTATGTATAGACAAAAATCAGTATATTTTTTTAAATATAATAATATCAAATAGTTAATTTTTTGTCAGTATGTGCAGACCCACTACCGAATAAGGAAACGGATATATGAAAAAAGCAATATGGATAAATTTTGATCTTGGTGTCAGAGGGGACTATGAAGGTCTCTATTCATGGCTTGATGCAAAAGGGGCCATTGAATGCGGAGACAATTTTGCTTATTTCAAATATGATGTTTCAGATGATATTGCTGAAAATATTAAAAAAGATATAGAAGAAAATGTGGAACTGAACAAAAAGACACGTATTTATGCAATATTCCGTGATCCGGAAAGCAAAAAAATGAAAGGGAAGTTTATCTTTGGCAACAGAAAATCTGCCCCGTGGACGGGATATGCAGGCGGCCCGAATCAGGCTGAAGAAGAGGAAGTGTAATTCATGGAATATGCTCTTGCTGACACTGGTGTCTGGTATGCAATATTTGACAGCCGGGATCAGAGATACAATGAGGCACAGTCAAAGATTGATTTGTTTGACTTTTTCAGAATTGTGATTCCCTGGCCTACGGTTTATGAAACACTTCGTACCCGTTTTGTAAGAAATCAGTCTGCACTGAGACAGTTTGAAAGATTTTTGAAAACCCGTTCTATTGTGTATCTTGATGACGATATTTACAGGAATGATGCTTTTGAGCTGTCGTTTGAATCATCATTGCGAAGAGATCGGCCTCTCAGTATGGTGGATTGCTTACTTCGTCTGATTATTGATGATCCAAATGCAAAAATAAATTATCTTTTGACTTTTAATCAGCCTGATTTCAAAGATATATGTCAAAAGAACAGTGTTGAAATTCTTTAAGTATGAAACTGATCTGTATTTGTATGCTCTGATGATAATTTTTTAAAATTTGTTGAAAACGAAGGAGACACTGCATGTCTGAGACATCAAAAATAACAGTCAGAATTGATTCTGCTCTTAAAAAAGAAGCAGAAAATGTTTTCAGAGAATCAGGTTTGTCTGCAAGCGATGCTGTAAAACTGTTTTATCAGCATGTCAGTCAGAAAAAAAAGATACCTTTCAATATAAAGACTCCCAACAACACCACAGTAAAAATATTCACAGACACAGATTCAGGAAAAAATCTGGTAAAATGTGAAAATGCTGAAGATATGTTCAGAAAAATGGAAATCTGATGTTGACACATAATTGGAAACAGAGGCAGTAAATGAAATTAAAGGTGGTTATTCATAAAGCAGAAGAAGGCGGCTACTGGGCAGAAGTTCCGGCTATTATCGGCTGTGCCACACAGGGCGATACATTTGAAGAATTGATCAAAAATTTATATGAAGCTGTGGAAGGATGTCTGTCTGTTGATATTGAACAATATCATTTATCAAGAAATGACTCCGTAATGGAGATTGCGGTTTGAAATCTGTTTCAGGGAAAAAATTTGCAAAAATGCTCGAAAAATACGGATGGGAACTGACAAGAGTTTCAGGGAGCCATTATGTCTATGTAAAGAAAGGGAATCCTGCAAGAATTTCTGTTCCTGTTCATGGAAATCAGGATTTAAAGACGGGTTTGCTCAGGCATTTTATGAAAGTTGCAGGCATTGATGAAAATGAACTATAATTCCATCAATATCAAAGAGAAAAGAGGCTAACTCGTCATGTAGTAGACGGACTAACGTCCGCCACTGAATTTATTATTCGGTAGTGGGTCTGCACATACTGACAAAAAATTAACTATTTGATATTATTATATTTTAAAAAATATACTGATTTTTGTCTATACATAATAAATACAAATAGTTATACGATACATCCATGATACTGCTTATACTGATTATAAATAACATATTGATTTATATATTAAAAAAATCAGTATGAGCAGTCCCACTACCTATTATTCATTGATTTTTATTGAGTGTGATGTGGGCAGGATCGTCTTACTTACGAACTCTGATAATCTAAAGCTATTATCACTTACTGAAAGGAAATTACAATATGAGTAACAAATTATCTAAGAACGATGCAATGGCTGCGATCAACAAAGTGAATGGTATTCTGTTGAAGAACAATTCAACCCATTTTGCAAACATAAATTCCAGCAAATCAGTGTGGTGGTTTGACATATCAGTCAAAAAAATTAAATCCGAAGACTTCAATATTCCTACTTTTGATTTTTTGATTTTCAACAACAAAGAAAACCAACTTCATCATCTACGAGTACCAACTGAGTATATCCGTGACAACCTTGATCAGTTTCATATCCGTAACGATGACAAAAAGAAGTCGGTAAGTCTTGAACTATCATCGGATAAAATTAATCTGTTTCAAGATATTAGACCGGGAAGTGGAAGAATGCCGTTTGCGCAATTCCTTGTAAGCACTATCATAATTGGAAACGAGCAGCAGTTCACTGGCTAAGAATCTGTTTTTAAAAATATTCCACCTTTTTTTCAGTGGAAAAATTCAGTCGATAATTTTGAAATTTCCGAATGCCGATTTCAGCCGGTAGAGGGGTTATAAATTTGTTTTTTTGCAAACTCATCCATACCATATCATACAAAGGAGAGAAAAATGAAAATACTCAAAATCGATCATCTGGGCATTGCAGTCAACAGCATTGAAAAAGGGAAAAATTTCTGGTCTGATGTTCTGGGACTGAAATTTGAGGGAGCAGAAACCGTTGCCGAGCAGAAAGTCACCACAGCTTTTTTCCCGGTGGGACAGAGCGAAGTGGAACTGCTGGAATCCACCGCTCCAGACGGGCCGGTTGCAAAGTTCATTGAGAAAAAGGGCGAAGGTTTTCAGCATGTTGCCTTCCGGGTGGAAAACATTGACGAAGCACTGGAAGAACTCAAGGCAAAAGGCATTCAGCTTATTGACCAGAAACCCCGCATCGGAGCGGGCGGAGCCAAGATTGCCTTTCTGCATCCCAAAGCAACCGGCGGCGTGCTGGTGGAACTCTGTCAAAGAGGATAAATTTTAAATGTTTAATGATGAATGTTTAATGTTACATCAGATTAAGCATTCATCATTTACAATTCACAATTTACAATTCAGCAGTAAACATTCATAATTCAGAATTTTTAAGGAGATGTCATGTCAGAACATCCGAAAAAACAGAAATGGGCAGAACTTGCAAGCAAACAGATGAAGGGAAAATCTCCGGATACATTGGACTGGATGACGCCTGAAGGCATCAAAGTCAAAGCCCTTTACACTGCCGAAGATATTGAAGGCATGGAATGCGTCAACACCCTGCCCGGTCTGCCCCCGTATGTGCGCGGGCCTATGGCAACCATGTATGCAGGCCGTCCCTGGACCATCCGCCAGTATGCAGGTTTTTCCACAGCCAAAGAATCCAATGCGTTTTACAGAAAAAATCTGGCAGCCGGTCAGATGGGCCTTTCCGTTGCATTCGACCTTGCCACTCACAGAGGCTATGACTCTGACCATCCCCGTGTTTCCGGTGACATCGGCAAGGCAGGTGTCGCGATTGACTCTGTGGAAGACATGAAAATCCTGTTTGACAGCATTCCGCTGGACAAAATGTCGGTTTCCATGACCATGAACGGCGCTGTCATTCCCATTCTGGCCGGTTATATTGTGGCAGCCGAAGAGCAGGGCGTAAGTCATGCGCAGTTGAACGGAACCATTCAGAATGATATTCTCAAAGAATACCTGACCCGCAACACCTATATTTATCCGCCTGTTCCTTCCATGCGGATTATCTCCGACATCATGGCATACTGTTCAAAAGAAATGCCCAAATACAATACCATCAGCATCAGCGGTTATCATATGATGGAAGCCGGAGCCAATTCTGTGCTGCAGACCGCGTTCACATTGGCTGATGGCATTGAATACATCCGCGCCGCGCTGAATGCAGGTATGGAAATTGACACCTTTGCGCCCCGCCTGTCCTTTTTCTTTGGCATTGGCATGAATTTCTTTATGGATATTGCCATGCTGCGCGCGGCGCGTTTCCTATGGCATCGCATTGTAAGCAAATACAATCCCAAAAATCCCCAGTCCGTGATGCTCCGTACCCACTGCCAGACATCCGGATGGAGCCTGACACAGCAGGATCCCTACAACAATATCATCCGCACCACTTTGGAAGCCATGTCAGCTGCTCTGGGCGGAACCCAGTCTCTGCATACCAATTCCTTTGACGAGGCCATTGGTCTGCCCACAGAATTTTCCGCGCGCATTGCACGCAACACCCAGATTCTCATTCAGGAAGAATCCCAGATCTGCCGTGTGGTTGATCCTCTGGGCGGTTCCTATTATGTGGAATCTTTGACCAACAGCATTATTGAAGGCGCGCAGAAAATCATTGATGAAATTGAGGAAATGGGGGGCATGGCAAAAGCCATTGCAACCGGTATGCCCAAAATGCGCATTGAGGAATCCGCAGCACGCAAACAGGCCCGCATTGATCAGGGGCTGGATGTGATTGTGGGTGTGAACAAATACAAGTTGAAGGATGAAAAGATTGATTTTGATGTCCGGGAAGTCGGATCTTCTGTGCGTGATGAGCAGATTGCCCGTCTCAAGGAAATCAAAGCCAAACGGGACAGCAAAGCAGTGGAAAAAGCCCTGGCCGATCTCATCAAAGGCGCAGAAGGCAATGGAAATCTGCTGGAACTGGCTCTGCCTGCGGTGCGCGCACGCGCGACTGTGGGAGAGATTTCTGATGCTCTGGAAAAGGTTTTCGGACGTTTTGTTGCAACCACACAGTGCATTTCCGGCGCGTATGCGTCCGAATATGCCACCTGTGCAGGCAATGCCATTGAATCTCTGCGCAAACGCACGGAAAACTTTTTGGAAAAACAGGGTCGCCGTCCCAGAATGCTGGTCACCAAAATGGGACAGGACGGCCATGACAGAGGCGTGAAAGTCGTTGCCACATCATATGCGGATTTGGGATTTGACGTGGATATCAGCCCCATGTTCCAGACACCCGAAGAAGCCGCAAAAATGGCAATTGAAAATGATGTGCATGTGGTGGGCGCGTCCAGTCTGGCAGCAGGACACAAGGCTTTGATTCCGGCTTTGATTGCGGAACTGAAAAAACTGGGCGGTGAGGATATTATGGTCATCGCGGGCGGTGTCATTCCCCCGGCAGATTACCAGTTCCTTTACGATGCAGGCGTAAAAGCTGTGTTCGGACCCGGCACTTCCATTACAGATTCAGCCAACAAAACCCTGAATCTGCTGGAAGAGAAATATCTGAAGTAAGCCATCTGTCCGGCCGGAAGCGGAAAACCGGCCGGGCTTTTTGTAACGGCACGCAGGCCGGATAATGGTATCTGTCCTGTGCGGAAGCTGATTCGCGGGCAGAAATGGTTTCTGCCCGCCATTCCCCAAAAAGCGGAAAAAAATGTACAAAGATCCCCAATATTATGTGCAGGGTGTTCTGGACAGAAACCGGCTCCTGCTGGCCAGAACCATCACTTTGATTGAAAGTGCGCTGCCCGCGCATCAGGAAATGGCGAGAACCGTTGTGGATCGGGTTCTGCCATACACAGGCAATGCGGTACGGGTGGGAATCACAGGCGTGCCGGGCGCGGGGAAAAGCACGTTTATTGAAAGTTTCGGAACCATGCTTACGGAAAAGGGTTTCCGCGTGGCTGTGCTGGCAATTGATCCCAGCAGCACCCGGAGCGGGGGAAGCATTCTGGGGGACAAAACCCGGATGGAAAAACTGGCTGTGAATGAAATGGCCTTTATCCGTCCCTCTCCTTCCAGCGGAACTCTGGGCGGTGTCGCGAGAAAAACCCGTGAAACCATGCTGGTCTGCGAAGCTGCTGGCTTTGATGTGATTATTGTGGAAACCGTGGGCGTGGGTCAGTCGGAAACCACAGTGGCCTCTATGGTGGATTTTTTTCTTGTCCTGATGATAGCCGGAGCCGGAGATGAACTGCAGGGAATCAAAAAAGGGGTTTTGGAAGTCGCGGATGCAATTGTCATCAACAAGGCGGACGGTGATAATATCCTTCGTGCGAAGATGGCCCGGAAAGAATATGAAACCGCATTACATCTGCTCATGCCTGCCACGCCCACATGGTCCCCGCCTGTGCTGACATGCAGTGCAGTGGAAATGACCGGCATTGACAAAATTTGGGAAACCATTCTGGATTACAGAAGCAGAATGACCGCCACCGGAGAACAGGAAAGCAAACGCAGGGAACAGGCATTGGAATGGATGCGTTTACTCCTAAAAGACGGATAGGAATCCTGGTTTTACCATCATCCCAATGTCAAAGATCGGCTGCCCATGCTGAAAAAAGATGTGGAAAAGGGAAGAACCGCTCCCACCGTTGCGGCTGCGGAGTTGCTGGGGTTTCTGAATGCGGGGGAAATTCGAATGAAAAATGAAAATCCGGATTGCAATTCATGATTGAAATCCGTCAGACTGATACATACAGCGACTGGTTCGCCAGTCTGCGTGATCATCAGGCAAAAGCACGCATAAATATCCGTATCCGCAGATTATCTATGGGAAATCCCGGTGATGTAAAACCTGTGGGAGAAGGAGTTTCCGAATTAAGAATTAATTATGGCCCCGGTTATCGTGTGTATTTTGCACATCGGGGGAAGGCTTTGATTGTTCTGCTTGCCGGAGGCGATAAGCGCACGCAGGATAAAGATATTCAGTTGGCAATAAAACTTTCACGGGAACTATAGGAATATTATGACAAGAACAGAAACCAGACTGTGGGATGCAGTGGAATATTTAAAAACAGAGGAAGACATGACTGCTTATTTGGAAGCTGCTCTGGAAGAAGGTGATCCTGCTCTGGTTGCCGCAGCTTTGGGAGATATTGCGCGTGCCAAAGGTCTGAACAGGATCGAAGGTTTGGGACATGAAAATCTCTTTCAGGCATTATCCCCTGAAAGCAAACCTGAATTTTCGACGGTTTTTAAAATTATACAATCGCTTGGTTTTCGTTTACATGCCACTGCGGTGCGGGCATAGTTTAATCGTAAATTAACGATGCTGTTTTCTTAACAGAAAAAATTATTTCCAAGATTATGAAAAATTTTTACACAGATACTGGCAAAGATGAAATCATTGAGGAAATCAGAAAAATAAAGTATAAAATTGCAGAGGAACATGGTTTCAGTGTTTCCAGACTGGTGGCATATTTAAAGGAAAAAGAGAAATCAAACAGGATGGTTGTTTCAATTTCAGATTTCAGAAAAAGGAAAATGTAATTGAGGTAATAGGATGATATTACATGTTACCAAAGCAACATATTTAAAAGATTATCAGGTTGAGGTTTCATTTAACGATGGAAAAACAGGAACCGCTGATTTGCATCAGGCTTTGACCGGATCAGTTTTTGAACCTCTGAAAGACATAAAGATATTTTCACAACTGAAGGTTGATAAGGAACTGGATACCATTGTCTGGCCCAATGGTGCAGATTTGGCTCCTGAATATTTATATTTCCAAGCATTTAAGGAAGTCCCAGAACTACAGGACAAATTCAGAAAATGGGGATATATCGCCTGACCAGCACTATCGGATAAATAGAGTAAAAGTGAACGTAACGCAAATTTTCAGGGAGATTCAAAAATGCTGACTGTAACCATACCCGACAGATTAACAAATAGAATAAGAGAATTTGCAGGTTTGTTTTGTCAAACACCGGAAGAATATCTGATTGAAATTATTGAAGAGCGTATAGAACATGAAAGTGCTTACAATGAAACAGCCTATCTTGCAAAATCAGAGAAAAACAGGAAACGCCTTAGCAAAGCAGTCCGGGAAATCAGAGAAGGCAAATATGAATCACATGGGTTGATAAATGATTAACTGGCATCTTCAGGCATGGGAGGATTATGTTTACTGGCAGGCGGAAGACAGGCGGATATTAAAACGAATCAATTCCTTAATTAAAGATATTTTACGAAATCCTTTTGATGGAATCGGGAAGCCTGAACCCTTAAAATTTGAATGGAGCGGATTTTGGAGCAGAAGGATAAATGAAGAACACAGACTTGTTTATACAATTAAAAATGGACAATTGATTATAGCACAGTGCCGATACCATTATGATAAATGAATCTGAACGCAAACTCTTCACGCGTTGATATTTGGCAGGAGTTGTGAACTGGTAACGGACGAATTCATCAGTCCATGTTTGGGTAGTGGGACTGCTCATACTGATTTTTTTAATATATAAATCAATATGTTATTTATAATCAGTATAAGCAGTATCATGGATGTATCGTATAACTATTTGTATTTATTATGTATAGACAAAAATCA
>JBFXEJ010000169.1:0-8772 GCA_050180235.1 Desulfococcaceae bacterium | reverse complement strand
ATTTTTAAAATACTTTCAGACAAATACAGAAACAGAAGAAAAAGATTTGAGTTAAGATTCAGGCTGATCGCAGGCATTTATAATTTTGAATTGAAATCAAGAGGAAATGACTTTTGAAAGAGGTCTAATATATCTTTCATAGTTTATCCAAGATTTCTGATTTAAAATATCTTTGAATGTTATATTCATAACTGCTCCAATTGTCTTTTAAGTTTTTCCGCAAAAGCTTTTGCCATTTTGGGAGGTACTGCATTACCAACCTGTGTATATTGGGCTGTTCTGGGGCCTTCAAATTTAAAATTATCAGGAAAAGACTGAATTCTTGCAGCTTCACGAACAGTTATTGAACGAAGTTGCTTAATATCAGGATGAATATTATAATGTCCGTCTTTGGCAATATGAGCTACAACCGTATGGGGAATTTTATTCCACCAATGCACTTTGAATTTATCTTTAAATCCTTTGTTTTTATGTTTTTTAAGATTTTCTGGCAATTCAGAATAATCCAACTGTTCACCTTTTTCAGCTTTTTGTATTGCACGTCTGTAAATTTCTTTATCATAAAGTTTGTTAAGAGACCTTGCTCTGTGATTCATAATTCCGATGGAATTTTCTCTTAATTCTTTTTGATAATCGGATAACTCCTTATTAACTTTGGTATAATAACTAAACCAATGATCATTGCCGGCATCAGGTGCCAAAAAAGGCAAATCATCAATAACCTTTTTTGATACCAAAGACTCATTATTAAAGTCTATATTATCAAAAATGGGATAATTAAGGATAACATCTTTGCGAATACCTATAAAAATAAATCTTTTTCGATTTTGGGCAACACCGAAATGCCTTGCATTTCTGATATTTTTGCGAATATCTCCATTTTCATCATAACCGGAAATAAAATTATATTTTATACGTGAAAAATCTTTTTTTATCATTTCAAAAATTTCACCTTTACGGGCGGTAATTATACCAGGAACATTTTCAAAAAGAAAGAACACAGGCTTGAAATATTTAACAATATCATAATAAAATTTAAACAAAAAATTACGTTCATCATTATAAACTTTTTCTTTCATTCTGTTTCTTCCAACAATGGAGTATGCCTGACATGGAGGACCACCCAAAATAAAATCTATTTTCTTAATCTTATTGAATTTCATAGATTTTATCAGAAGTTCAATTATTTGATTTGAACTTGAATTTCTGCCGTTTTTATCCGGCTGACCAAATGCCTCATGCCAAACTGTATTTTCAATTTTTTCTCTTAACCCTGGATGTTTTCTGTATATTTTTTCACGATGTTCTTTTATAATATCAGTCGAATTTGCATTTTTACAATAATTCCAGTAATCACCGAGAGCCTCTGCGTTTTTCAGATAATGAAAAATATGCCGGGTTCTTTGGGTTTCACAAGCCCAGGAATCTTTTTCTATTGTACCAATTATATTGAAACCTGCCTGTATAAAACCTTCTGAAAGCCCACCTGCACCAGCAAATAAATCAATGCCGTTAAATTGCATTTTTTCACACACCCTGAAAATAATTGCTAAAGACTTCCGAAGTTTCAGAAACTTCGGAAGTCTGATTCAAAGAAATTTATGAACTGCTGCCTGTTGCAGAACCTATCCTTCCAAATCTTTGATTCCCCTGTAGATAATTTCAAACAGGGGTTCTATGTTTTCTTCATCCAAAGAGGAAAACGCGACCCGGAGATCATACTTGCCGGTTGCGATGAGGCCGGACTGGTATTTGTTGAGCAGATGAACCCGCAGGGCTTCGGCTTCCACTGTTTTCAGTTGCAGACACATGAAATATCCGGAATTGAAGGGGTACATTTTCCAGACAGTGTCATATTTGGGATTTTTCAGCGCAGCCTTTACGCGGTTGGCCCGGCCTTTGAGAATGGCAACCTTTTCTGCGCGTTCTTTGCGGAAATCCGGATCCTGCAGTGCCTTCAGCACAATGCGCTGGCTAAGATGGCTGGCATTGGATACGGTTCCCCTGATATTGCCTGCGGTTTTCTTTTCCAATGCCTCATAAAAAGGCCCGTATTCACCGGCCACAATCCTGGTTCCGTAAGTGATGAATCCCACGCGAAGCCCCCAGACAAACATCTCTTTGGTTGCGCCGTCCAGTTTCACTGCCAGAAGCCGGGGATGGCAGTCGCACAGTCGCGCGAAAAGCGATTCTCTTATGGGTGAATCCTCATATCGCAGACCAAAATACGCGTCATCCATAACCGCAATTATATTTGTGTCTTTTTCAGCCACGCCTACCAGCACCTCCACAATGCGGTCAGCCTCTTTCTCGGTAATGGTATATCCGGTCGGATTGTTGGGAAAATTCAGGAACACGACCACTTTGTAATTGTTGTCAGCCTCCACTCTAACGCGTTTGGCAAAGGCTTCCACATTGAAACCGCCTTCGGATGTAAACATGGGATAGGTGCAGATTTCCGCATCTCCTCTTACAGACATGACCAGAACATTGTTGCCCCACATTTTGTCCGGGAAAATCACCACATCATCCGGATCCAGAAACATATCTGCAAACACACTGATGCCATGTGTAATGCCGGTTGTGACAACCGGAAGACTGATACTTTTGCCTTTCATTGATGGATTTTTTTCATACATAGATTCTTTCCATATTTTACGCAGATCCGGAATGCCGTAAGATGGCGCGTAGGTCAAAGCCTCGCTGGGACTGATTCTTTCCCGATCCAGAAAGGACATGACCGAACTCAGGTGCATGGTGTGAAGATTCTCTGTGGCAATGCCGATGGTGGCATTGAATTTGGGATCAGCCTTTTGTTTGGCCTCTGCGCTCTGGCTGAGAATGCCTTTGGGGAAAAACAGCCTTCTGCCTGTTTTGGAAAACATTTCCATCAGGTGGGGATTGGCATTTTTGATAATCGCGTTCAGTTCCTGTGCAATGGGGTTGAGACTCATAAAAAATTTCCTTCCATATATTTGTCAGTTATCAGTTACCAGTTACCAGTTACCAGTTACCAGTTACCAGTTACCAGTTACCAGTTACCAGTTACCAGTTATCAGTTGTCAGTTGTCAGTTGTCAGTTGTCAGTTGTCAGTTGTCAGTTGTCAGTTGTCAGTTGTCAGTTGTCAGTTATCAGTTGTCAGTTACCAGTTGTCAGTTACCAGTTGTCAGTTACCAGTTGTCAGTTGTCAGTTACCAGTTGTCAGTTATCAGTTGTCAGTTATGACTTTTTATTTGAAGACTGTTCACTGATAACTGTTCACTGATAACTGATAACTGTTCACTGATTACTGATTGACCTCGCATCCGCCTTCAAAGCCGTCCGCGCAAAAGCAGGTGGTCATAGAACCGCTTTTTTCTCCGTATTCTGCTACAATTTTTAGTTCATGCTGTCCTTTGCGTTTGGGGGAACAGTATTCAAACAGGTAATGACTGTTCACATCCGCACTGATTTCATTGGCAATCTCCTCAAATTTTGCATACAGTTCATCAATATCATCAGCCCATACAAAACCATCCGGTCCCAGTGCCGTCAGAACATCCTTGTCAATCTCGCTGCCCAGACCGATGGTATAAATGGAAATATCCTCATCAGCGTTGTTCACGGCCTTGACAGCCTCATCCTTTGTTTTTCTTCCGGCCTGATCCTTGCCGTCAGTGAATGTTACCAGTGAACCCATTGAAACGCTTTGGGAAGCCATGTTCATGGTATTGTTTACAATATTCAGTCCTTCAATAACCGCTCCGTACAGATTGGTGGAACTGTCGGTACTGATACTGGCAGTAATGCTGTCTATCCCTTTGATCAGCATATCCGGATCCTCGGTAAAGGAAACCAGCAGATGAGTACTGGCAGAACCGTCAAACCATCGGATTTCCAGACGCATTTCACCGTAACCGCTGCTGTCTTTTGGCGGCATCACAGCAGTTACAAATGCCTTGGCTGCGGTTTTCAGGCTTCCCAGACTTTCACTTTCCAGTATGCTGCCGCTGAGATCCAGCAGCAGCATACCGTTATGGACAAAGGTTCCGGGTTTGGGAATAATGGCCTGCCTGCTTTCATAGAGTGATATTGGTTCCCCGTTTTCATAAATCCTGAGATTTTCGGCTGTCAGATCCGTAACCGGCTGCCCCTCATTGGTTTCCAGTTTGAACATTACCGAAACATTGGCCGGTTTCTGTACCGTCTGTTTTTCATAGATGAAAACCAGACCCTTGTTTTCAATCACCGGATCAGACTTGCATCCGCATGAAGGCTGGGAACTTCCTTCATCATCATCATCGCCGCAGCCAGTCAGGCCCAGACAAAGTGCAATCATTACAATCCACATCACAAACAGTTTGTTTTTTTTCATCGTTCAGGACTCTCTTTTCTGTGTTTATGGGTTTTTGAATAAAACATTATGTTCTGTCCGATAAGCTGATTTCCGGAAAAGGATTATGGCGCAATACAGACTTGCCATTGGTTTTATACAATCCGGAATGCAAATCCGGAGGAGTGCAAAAATTAAGCGGAGCGGTTTTCTGCACACCCGGAACAGCGAAAAAAATTTATGATATTGTATCAAATCAATGGAGAATCGGTATAAAACCTTGCGGAGAAACCACCCTGCGTTTTTCCGTTAAGGAATGCGGAAACCGTCATTTCCCGGAAATCTGTCTTTTTCCTACTATGAAAAAGGGATTAAATCAACATTTCCCTTCAGGACTGCATATATTTCCTCCAAAATTCATCAGACCGGGGTAAAACAGGCTTCCAGCCTGTTCGGAAATCTGTAATGCTTTACCGTTCAAAAGCTGGAAGCTTTTGATACGTTTTTACAAGCTGGAAGCTTTTGATACGTTTATGCAAGCCGGAAGCTTGTGATACTTTGTTTCAGTCAATGGGGATTTCCCGGTCATTGTCTGTCGCGGGGTCAAGATTCCGAAGATATGCCGAAGCCTGCGCGTGCCGGTTTTCCACAAAGGGCCGAATCTGGAACAGCCAGATTTTCCCCTCTTTGAATCCCAGTTCCACATCCCAGGGACCGCCACTTTCCATGCCCGGTCTTCCGGCCATGACGGTTTTCACCTGCCGGGCAAAATCCCGCAGCGCCATGCGTTCTTCCGGATTCAGAAGCGGCCGGTCAAAATGCCTGTATCCTTTGTATGATCCCCCTTTTTCCGGCAGAACATAATATCTGGCTTCCCTTGATGGTGAAAGAAACTGATCTCTTCCGTCTGATTTCAGTAACCAGCTTTCCGCTGCCTGCCCTTCCACTGCTCCGCCCGGCCCCGCACTGAAGGCCAGGGTAATGGCCTGAGAATCAGAACCTGCCACATCAGTGGTGATCATAACCCCGGATTTTTCCACTGTCACAGTGGGCATGATCAGAATGGAAGGATATACATTTTCCGGGTTGCGCATGTATTTCTGGCGCCACAGATATCCGCGTTCCGTAAACGGGGAGGCCCATACATCCCGGATGCCCTGCCATACTGCCCCGGCATCACGCACATTGAAAACTGTCAGATTCAGGCCTGCTCCCGTGAATTCCTTCAGGTCTTCCATATTTGTGTCGCTGCGGATGAATACAGGAATATTTCCCATTTTTATGCCAAATTCCCTTTCAAACGCTATGGTCAACTGCTGCCGGAAAGAGGGCAGAAAGGTGAGACCTTTCAAAGCCGCCCTGAATTTTTCCAAATCCCTCAGCACCCCGGTTTCAATTTCCTTTTCAGATATGCCGCTAAGCCGCTCCGCCTCGGCACGATCAAAGACCTGACCAAGAAAATCCCAGTAAGTTCCGATGGTTCCGGGCATGGGCAGATCCATGTGCTGCCGGAAAACACCAAAGGGAATCACCAGACCTTCCACCACATTGTCCGGAAAAAGATGTCTGAGTTCTCCAAGATTTGCAGCTTTCGGCCCGCAGATTTTTCCGGAATCCGAGGCCCGCACCTGCTTCAGACCGGGCAGATCCATGCGGCTGAGACTGATTTTGTCTGTGGGAATCAGAATGCGATCCTCTTTCAGAGTCCCCTTGTCTGTAAGATTCTGTTCCTCCTCATTCATGTCAGATTCGGGTTTCATAATCACGGTTCCGCGCGGAGAAACCGCATAAAACACGGTCTTTCCCGAATAGGCAAGCAGAGACTTTGCTTCCTTTGGAGAGAGAATTGCATTGGGAATGCCCAGATTGCGTGCAAGAAGCTGGACATGGGAAACCAGATTTCCCTCACTGACCGAGGCAATGCCTGCCACTGGCCGAATATCGGACGGAATAAAGGGCAGCACATAGATTTTCTCTCCGGAAAAGGAAATGTTTTCCATATGATCTTCAGCCACGGCAAGTTCACCTTTGGCAAAACCCGGATTCAGGCCCCGCATACCCGGAAAAGATTTTCCCATAACCCGGTTTTCGGTTCCGCTTATTTCCTTTGCCAAAGCAGCCAGTTGACCGGCTGTATCTCCCAGAGAAAGAAGCACAGTGGAGCGTATGCGGTCATCCATGAATCCTGCGGTCAGTGGTTCAAACCCGGAAAAAATTTTCACACCCGGCTCATAGACTGCCCGGATCATGCCGCTTCCCCATTCTGTCACCATGCGTGAATACAGGGCTTTTTCCGTGAGATTTCCAAATATAAGACGATCCGTGTTTTCCGGCAGGGTCAGCATGGGTCTGACCATGTCCCATTCCCAAAGCTCCAGCAGCCCGCATCCGGCAGCAGCTTCGGCCAGAACATAACTTTTTTCCAGCAAATCCCTTACTGTGAAAGGCTGCCATGCGTTCATTTGGCGGAAAAGAATTTTTTCCAGATCAGCAGACAAATCCGCATAGGAAAGACGCCCTCTGCCGGACTGGCGCAGCAGCATCCGTATTCGGCTTTCCACTAGCATACGGGAAATTCTCCGGCACTGATCTTTTATGGCGGCATGGGATATTTTTTCCGTTGCATTGCCGTAAACAGCAATGAATTCCTCCAGCTGTGTCCGGACAGGCGACTCAGTTGAAAATCTTTTTATATAGGAACCCAGCGAACGCAAATCCGCAGGCGCAAATGCCTTTTCCAAATCCTGTATCAGTTTTCTGGTTTTCTGCTCTGCATAGGAAGACATTCTGTCCCTGTGTTCCGCGTGAAAATTCCGGACCATTTCAATATCTGATACTTCCGGACGGCCATGCAGTTTTACCCGAAGATTTTCAAAAGCCCGGTAGGATTCGGCAATGATTCTGGAATCAGCACGGATGGCTTCCCAAAGGTTTTCAGAAGCACCGTGGGGAATCTCCCTCACTGCTTCCCGGAGAAGAAAAAACTGCGATTCCACCCGCTTTATGTCCGCAAGCAGCCATTCCAGAAATTTCTGTCCCCATTGTTCCTCATCCTCCATCTGCACAGCGCCCCGGTAATAACGGGCTTTGCGGAAGATCCAGCCATCATCTGCGGACTGGAGAAATTTTTCCACAATAAACTGCTGCAAACGGGCATTCTGATTCCGGCTGTCCCAGAAATCCGCAAATTCTGTACCGGCCAGAATCTGCCCCAGATAAATGCCTTTTTCCTTTGCCAGATTTTTTACCCATGCCCTGTGAAGTCCGTGCTGTATACCGTCCTCGCCCTCACAGGGCTGACGCGCGGGAAGAATGCTTCCGTCTTTGCAGAACCAGCGGATTCCCTCAAAAGGCCCACGCTCATCCTCTTTGAAGACCTGGATCATATTTCTGATTTCATCCGCATTCTGTGGATATGCCGCATCCGCAGACAGCATAAGCATAAGAAAAACATTCAGAAATAAGCATATCCCGATCTCAGTTCCTGTCTTCCTGTTCATGCGATCCCTCCTTTCTCCGAAATTCCGGCTTCAGCCTGCCCCCGGACATTTCTTCCCGTAGTCCCGAACTGAAAGTTTGGGACTGCCCCACTTCTGTCAGACTTTCAGTTTGGCACTCCGGAATTTTTTTGACCTGATAATATTGAACTCAGGTGATTTTTGAAAATAAATATCCCATTTCAGTTCACAGGCACAGGTCAAAAGCCGGAAGCTTTTGATACTTTCCCGGTATATTCTTTTCTGTAAATCACCTCAGTGTTTTGGATAACATTTTTTTTCTTATTTACAGTTCACCGGATAAATTTTATCTGGCATCCGGACAGACATTTCAAGACAGAAATAAAAAAAACCTCTGTGTTCTCTGCGGGAAAGAAAAAAATTTCCGCACAGCCATACTCTGCGGCATAAATGCCGGAACAAAATCTGACAAAATCACATATTCCGATATTAATTGACAATCAGGGAGAATTCAACGATAAAATGGGCATTTCTTGACACCTGTGTTAAAAATGCTGATATTTCCGTAAAAATAAACAAAGGAGAATCCATATTTTATGCTGGTGAAACTTTTTCTGGCCTTTACCCTGATTCCTGCCGCGGAGATATTTCTGTTTATAGAAATCGGCAAAAATATCGGGACACTCAACACATTTCTGCTGGTTATCCTCTCCGGTTTTGCAGGCGCGTGGCTGGCCCGGATGCAGGGGCTGCAGACACTGCTCAGGGTGCGCGCCAGTCTGGATCAGGGAATCATGCCTGCCGAGGAACTGGTGGATGCGGTGATCATTTTAGCTGCGGGCATCGTGCTGCTGACGCCCGGTTTTCTGACCGATCTTATGGGACTTCTGCTGCTGTTTCCGCCCACACGTTTTCATTTCAAACGCTTTCTGCGTCAGAAATTCGATCTCTGGGTCAGAAACGGAAGTATTCAGTTCCGGTAGCAGACTGTCAGAATCAGA
>JBFXEJ010000168.1:0-8923 GCA_050180235.1 Desulfococcaceae bacterium | reverse complement strand
AAGCAGTATCATGGATGTATCGTATAACTATTTGTATTTATTATGTATAGACAAAAATCAGTATACTTTTTAAAATATAATAATATCAAATAGTTAATTTTTTGTCAGTATGTGCAGACCCACTACCCAGAAAAGTAGCAAAAGCTTCCAGCTTTTGCCCTGTGTCTGTGAAGTGAAATGGGATATTTATTTTCATAAATCACCTAAAATGAAATATGACAAAGAAGAAAAATTTATTCTTGATGCCCTGGAAAAAGGCAGTATGAAACTGTCTGCACCATCAAAAAAAGAGATTGAATCAATAAAAACTGCTGCCAGCAATACGTTAAAAAAAACAGACGTATCACCATTCGTCTGCACGATCATGATTATATTGGTATACAAAAAAAAGCTGTGGAAATGGGGATACCCTGTCAAACGCTTATTTCCGGTATTATTCAACGTTATATAGAAGGTGACATAAAATTGAAAGATTTTGCATGAATACAGACAAAATTTTCTGATACTGGACAATCCGGGATTATGGTGATTAAACGGAAACCGTGTAATATCAAATCGAAATATATCAGAATGTCCGGCATATTTTTGCATATGGACAAAATCAAACTGTTTCTCCATTCTTCAGAGTGCCTGATGGCATTTTGGGAAAATTAAAAAAAGCAGGGTTCCTGCTTTCGGAATTTCCCACTGAATTTTTTTTCGTGCAGGCCACTTTGCAAAGCGATGATTGGACTGAAAACAGCCGGATGCAAAATCCTGAATCAGGAAAGCCGACCTGATAAGTGGTGTTTTTGGGTATTATCAGGGCGAATCTGCCCTGATAATGGCGTTTTGGGTATTATCAGGGAAAACTGACCTGATAATCAATGGTTAGGCATTTATAATAAAAACAGAAAGGATGTAAATATCATGGCAAACTATATAGAACTAATCAAACATCCTCAAATAAACCATGAATTATTTTTTAAAATTCTTTCTGATTTTCGAAAAGGTGGTTTAAACCCTGATATCTGGAATGATTTTATTGCTGTCGTAAGAAAATTTGAAAAAAATGAAGGAGGAGAAGAACTTTTTCAACAATTCAAATTGGTTGACATATCTCAAGAAGATTTTATTGCTGTTCACCGAGAACTGGGTAAAAGAAGCATTGAAAAAAATAAAAAATGCTGGCATCCTGAAGCAAGTAATTCAACTTGCGAAGTAGTTTCAGCAGCGCACTCTATACAAAACAATGGGGTGCTGAGTCAAATAGCTGAAAACGGACATGTCATGACCATTGATTTCAAAGAAGGTTTGCTAACTGGTTCTAAACCTATTGGAAAAAAATTTGCTTCTATATTTTGGGGGTTTTGCAATAAACATGACGCAATTTTTAGACCTATTGAAGTAGAACCTTATACAGGTTCGGACATTCAAAATTTTTTATTTGCTTACCGAGCTTTTGTTGTTTCTTCACATAAAAAATGTGAAACATCGGCTTTAATTAACTTTGGTGAGCAATCAGATATTGATACAGAAGAGAATATAAACATATTTAATGATTCAATATTAAGTAGTAATTACAAAAGAATTAAAACTCATCATTATGAACTCCCTCTATTTTATCCTACTGCAGTTTCTTCATCTTTTTATTTAGATTTTGATTTTAACGGAAATAAAATAAATCACTCTGATGATAGAATGGAGTATCTCTTTTTTACAGTGTTCCCAGAAAGAAACAACAAGACTCATATTCTTATCAGTTATTTTGAAGACGATGAACATTTATATAAAGATTTAGCTAAACAAATAACCGATAGAAATAATTTAAAATATGATATAAGCATTCTAATAGCAGGTCATTGTGAAAATGTATATTATAATCCGGCATATTATAATGCATTTATCCAAAGAATTGAGCTTGATTTATTAGAAGTATTGAAGAAAACACAATATGATATCGCATTACTAAACAACGAAAGAGAAGTGCTTGATACTGACTCATTAACTCCTCATGATTATTTGAATAATCCTTGGAGAATCAACGTATTTGGGTATTAGTAAAAAATGCCTAACCCGGCGCTCCAGAGGATTCGGTTTTGCTCCGCTTCGCTTCGCAAAACCGAACAGCTAGGCTTGACGTTATATATTTGATAAGGAAGATATGACAGATGACTGACAGAAGAAATCAGCCTTATTCCGTATGAAAAGCTGCCGGAACTTTGTAATTTTGTACATTTCTGCAGACCGGGATTGGGAACACCTGCAAACAGTTAAGGATGAGATCATGAAATTTGCAGGATGCCGGAATGATATACCTGATGAAGAATTTGACGATTTTTTGAAAAAAACAGCGGAACCCCGTCAGCAGGCATTTTCAGGGAAAAGAAAATGTGAAAACCTTCACTGACTGATACAGACATCTTATCGTTATTCTTTAAAAGTCATCCCAAAGTTACAACCTGTTTCATTTCCTGCCCTGCATAAAAAAATAAGTTTCAGCATCATAACATCAGGAATCATAATTAAACTGTGAGTTACGCAGTTGAATTTTAACCTGCTGATTTTTACGGATGCGGAAGTTGCACTGCACAAATCGGTTCATGTAATAAGGGTGATTTCAGGAAAAGAATATACCACAAAAGTATCAGAAACTTCCAGTTTTTGCCCTGTGCCTGTGAACTGAGATGGTATATTTATTTTCAGAAATCACCTAATAACTGATGTTACGCCGCAGGCCGTTTTCCCCCTTTTTTAAAGGGAGATTTTCACTGACTGCGGACAAATCCCCCCTGCCCTGCTTTAAAAAAGGGGGGAATTCCACGCCGGGGCGTAACATCAGCTGCTTAATTCATGTATGCTGCTGATACCGGCTTTCTCCGGTATGACGGAAAAATTTGCGCATCACATAACATCCATAACTTTTGAAGAGGCTTTTATGTATCTTGCCCGAAAAAAAACCGGAAGACAGGTTCATTACTGTATCAGGGAATCCTATGCGGCCGGAGATCAGATGCTCTGCCGTGATCTCTTTGATCTGGGGGGAAATCCTGCAGAATATATCATCTATCCGGGCGGAAATGCCTATTACATAGATGATTTGGTGGAAGAGAATCTGCAGTCTCAGGGCGCCAGGCCCTGCGGGGATGATCTGGATAATATCTTCTGGCCTTTTGTCCGGCATGACATCCGCAGAGCATTGGAGCATTTCCGCAAACGGGGCGCAAACCATGTTTCCAAAACAGAAAAAGACATCAGACCCGGTACTGATTTTCATCTTTTTGACCGGCGCAGAATCCATTTTCTGAAATACGGACAGATGGATCAGGGAAGAATCGGTCAGGTTTCTCCCAAACTGTTTCAGGTTCTCTGCCAGAAATCCAGAGATGAAATTGAGCAGTATTTTATGAATGAGGAGAGAATCCTCAAAGAGCATGAATTCAAAAACTATGTGTTTGTGATCTTTGACATGCAGAAACATTTTTCCGAGGGCATTGCCAAAACCATGCCCCAGGGACTGAATCAGGAAAAGGTGGATGAATTTTTCATGGAAGAAATCTGCCTGATAAAAGGAGATTCCGGATTCTGGGCAGGAATGGATGTCTGCAACGGACTGCATGAGTATCTGATCCGCTATGTCACCATGTTTTTTGACAATGATTACGGCCGCAGCACCTATCTGGAGGAAATGATCCAGAACTGGATCAACAGTCGGCGGGATTATAATCCCCCAAAGAAAAAACAGACTGCAAGCATGAAAGAGGCAGTCACCATTTTCGGTATCAGTGAAAGCGAACTGCGGACAATGGGCAGACAGGAACTTGCCAGACTCTACCGCAGAAAAGCGCGTGAACTGCATCCGGATCAGGGCGGTGATGCTGCGGCTTTTATCCGTCTGACTGAGGTGTATCAGGAATTCCGGGAAAGGAAACAGCAGGGATTTGCAAAAAAATAAGCAGTACAGTTTTTCTGTCCGGAAATCCTGAGGGTTTGGAACCGGTTATTTTGATACAGACCCTAAAAGGTAAAAAGTTTTGTTCCCGGCTCAATCAGAGCGTCTGCAATAAGCGATGGCTGGGCAACTGATACCCCTTCTATCAGATCCGCAGGAGTGGCAGTTTTGTTGGCCAGGAAAAAAGGACAGACTTCCACCTTCACGCCCTGGGCAATCAGCGCTTTCATAAGCATCTGGGGGGAGTTGTCAAAGGGTTTGAGCACCACCTCTCTGCTGCCTTTTATGGCAAGCTCACCCGCTGCATCGCATAAAAGAATGCGGATGGTTTTTCCTTTCATTTTTACCTGGGTGGATAAGGACAGGGCCATCAGCTGGGTCTGGGCATAGCCAATAGTGATAACCACAAACACGCCTTTTATAAATCCGCCATCCGCCGCAAACCTCTGCATTTCCGGCGCGGATGTCTGCAGTGCATAATCCGAAGTCTGTTCCTGACGAACCTGAGGCGGCGGAGGTGGCGGTGCAGAGGAGCCAGAAGGTTTTTTCCTGCCGAATATGACAAACAGAATGAAGATCACAATAAAAAAAAGAAAAACATCCGAATCCTTGTATCCCATGAAAAATTCCTCCCTTATGCAGAGATTCTGACAAAACTCTTATCCGTATTATACCAAATTGCCATTGAAAAAATACTTATTAGGCGATTTCCATGAAAAAATGTACCATCATTGCAGGGTGGGCACGGCTTTTTGTGCCCGCCGTCCTGCTGAAACGGCGGGCACAAAAAGCCGTGCCCACCCTACGAAAAACGGTATAATCATTAATGGAAATCACCTTAAACACACCCCCTGCCCTCTCAGGAGGGAATTTTCTGAAATTTGGATCAAATCAATGGCGAATCGTTATTATTGCAGGTAGCTACCGGATTTTGATCCACAGCAGTTTTGCTGTTCCGGGTCCCGGATTTTTCCAAAAGGAGGGAATCTCGGATGTCAGACAGATCAGATCACCGGGACCGACATTGTATATGGCTCTTCTGATTTCGGTTTGCAGATTTCCGGACAGAACATAACCTATCTCTTCACCTTTGTGAATGAAAAAATGGGAAGGCAGGGTTCTGTCTTCGGGAATTTCAATGATATAGGGCTCAGCTTTGGGTTCAAAGTCAGGAGGCGTGAGCATACGTCCGCGGATGCTGTCTTTGGGCAGATCCGGAAAACTGACATTTACCCCTTTTTCAGAGGAAAAGACAATGCGGTTTTCCCTGTCCGCAGTCTGGCGGAAAAAGGCTCCGGCATCCACAGAAAGGGTTTCCGCAATTTTGAACAGAGCGGTAAGGGAAGGATAGATCTGATTGCTTTCAATCTGGGAAATGGTGCTGGATGTGACACCGACAAGTTTTGCCAGTTCTGTCTGGGAAAAACCCTGTGAGGATCGGATTTCCCGCAGCCTTTTTCCCAGATCGGTTTTCCGGGGAAAGTCTTTGTCATTTTCAAAGGAAATGTTCATTCCCTCATTCAGATAATGGTTGGGGCTGTTGAGTGTGTCCGGCGAGCGTTTTTCAGCCTTTACAATGGTCAGCGCTGATTTTCCTCTTTTCAGGGAAAGATCTATGACCACCTGTGCGATCTGATTGATATGCGCCCGGAGACGGGAGGAATGCGCACCTTTTTCAATGATCCAGTAGGCAACTGTGTTAAGTTCATACAGATGAGGGCAGGAATGGGTGTAAAATTTCAGGATATGCTCCTCTCCGCCCCAGAGATCCTGCATCCCGGTCAGGCTTTCAAACACAAAACGCACATCGCCCTTCATGGTTTTGTGAAGACCGTATATGGCATCCCTTACGGTTTCAGGCTTTGCAGGTTCATTGACCCTTACAATCTGGTAAGGCCACTGCGCTCCGTTTTTTTCATAAAATCTGCTGAAAATCTCCGATCCGTCTCCCTTGCCGTGGGTAAAGCAGTCCAGAATGGTGAGATACTGACTTTCTGCCAGGGGCCCCAGTTTTTCCAGCAGATTTTTCGGGGAACGGTCAAAACTGACATAAATCAGAGGTCTTTCCTGTGCATGGGATGCCTGAATAAAGTTCAGGCAGAACGCGTGGGCCAGGCTTCCCGCGTCATCATACCATACCACATTGTCCCCGATAAAAAGCCCGCCCAGCAGACGGTCAAGCTGGCTGACACCTGAAGAAATCCTGTTCTGTTTTGCACCCATTGCTGATCCTTGCATCTGAAATTTTCCTGTCACCTTCAGAAAAGGGAACAGGGCCAAAAGCACAAATTTTGTGCTCTGCCGCGTATAACCTTCAAAGAAATAGAATGAAGAGCACTGTTTGTCAATATCAGAAGAGCAAAAAAATCCCTCAGACCTGATTTTCATTTTTGAAAAGCAGGAAATCCCCACCTGTTTTTACATTTTTTTCCCCATTGATTTATTTCTTTTTTTGGTAAATGATATTATCGGCTGTTCTGTCTTTTTGGCAGATTTCTCTGCTCCTGCATACTGTGATTTTTTTGGCATTGTCAGGCAGCCGTTGACTTTTTCAATGAATATTTATACAGTCTGCTCCTTTTTTCCCTCAGGAACATTGCCACCTGATCGGGAGAACCGGAATCAGGCATATTTTTAATCTGCTGACTGTTTCATGCGGGGATAAGAAGATGAAAAAAATTATCCTGACTTTGTTTGTCATTATTACAGGAATGATGCCGGTATGTCCGGAACTGCCGGAAGGATGCACTGTTTTTCCCAGGCTCTGCCATGCCTTCCGCTGGGACCGCTCCGGCGGTGCAGGTGAGAAAACAGACCGGATACAAATACAGAAAATGGTTGTTGCTGATAAGGAGAACCATCAGCAAAATCACACACAGGTTCTGCTGTGGCATTCAGACACAGCAGATTCAGACAGTCGCAGATCAGGTATTTCCTTCAATTCTTTTGACAATCCGGCTCTGATGCTGCCTATCCCTTTATATTCTTATATTATGTCATATGAAAGAGATTCCATCCGCCTGCATTCCGAAGACAGGGATTTGTGGGAGCAGTTTGCCCAGGCTTTTGGCAGGGAGATTATGAAAAAAAGTTCTGATCTGGCTTTTATCAACAAAGCCCAGTACTATTCCGATGAGAACGGGCCTTCGGAAATCACCGGATTTGCCATCTATGAGGATGAACTGGAGGAAATAGAGTATATCCGCAGAGATATTGCAGTAAACACCCTTTCCCATGCTTTGGCCAGAACACTGGAGCAGACATCGCTGGGAAAGAGAATAAAGGATATGGAAAAACGGATAACAGATTATATGAAAATGGAATACAGCAAAAATATTTTTGACCAATCCGGCACATTTTACCTTCCCGGTCAGGTATCCCCGGAAATCAGTGATGAGGACAAAGAATATTCTTTTTCCTTTTCCTCCTCTTTTCATGTGGATTCAGATTCCCTGAGCCCGGAACTGACTGTGCGCGCTGTTGGGGATTTTCATGACTTCCTTGCAAATCTGCTCTATGATTTCAGCAATAACGAGGCATCCCTCATATTTGAGAACCGGACACTGAACAGCCTGCTTGGAGCCAAAACAGCGCTGGCATTCATTTATGAGGATGAGGAATTCAAAAGTGAATGCGATATTTCATTTGATTTCTGAGCCTTTTCTTCCCATGACCGGACTGCGTTCCACCATTTCTTTCAGATTTTCCCAGTCAAAATGAAGGTATCTCCGGGTTGTGTTCAGGTTTTCATGCCCAAGCAGATACTGAATCATCACAAGATTTTCCCCGTCCCGCGCTTTAAGACTTGCGCCGGAATGGCGCAGCAGATGCGGACCCTGTTTGCGTTTCACAATTCCGGCCCGCTCCAGTGCTTTGCTTACAATATAATGAACCTGCCTGCGTTTGAGCTGCTGTCCGTGACTTGAGAGAAATACCCATTCCTGATCGCTTCCTTTGTATTCAGGCCGGATTTCATACCAGTTCAGGAATTTTCCGATCAGATCCGCATTCAGGGGAATTTTTTCCACTTTGTTCCGTTTGCGTGTAATCCATATTTCTTTTGCATCAAGTCTCACATCCCGCAGTTTAAGATGAATGACCTCAGACACTCTCAGACAGACATCGGTAAAAAGAGAAAAAAGCAGCAGATTCCGATCAACGGATTTTTGGGGAGCTTCCCGCGCCTCTGTCTGATATATCCGTTCCAGTTCCGCAAAAGTGAGATAATCTGTTTTTGGCATATATGTTTTCGGCTTTTCGATAATATCCGCAATATTGTCCAGTATCAGCTCCTCATCCACGAGAAAATCCATATATCCCTTTAAAACATAAATAATATGGAGTTTTGAGGCTTTGCTGATTTTTAAGGCTTTAAGATAGGCAATCAGGATATTTTTATGAATATCCTCCGGTTTGACAATATTTCTGCTTTGACAGAATTTATCAAACCTGTTCAGTTCATATCTTCTGTTATGGACTGATGTCTGGCTTAAAGCATCAGTTGCCTCTTTTTCATTAAAATATTCCTCTATGGAATCTGAAACGGAAATATCCCTTTTTGCTTTGAAATGCTCTGTCATGAACAGTTCCTCTCTGATTTAAAGCATAATCCTGATTATTTAAAAATAGGCAGAATTCAGGAATTCAGGAAATTAATATGAAAAAAGCTAATTTGGAAGAATAATCAATTTTACTGCCTTATTTGTATTTATTTTCATAAATTAATAAATAAAGATTAATTTTGGTATTATATTGATATTTGAAAATTTGTCAACAGCATATTGCACAATAGTGAAATACCGTATTCCGGCTTCTTCGGCAGGAGTGCAGGAGAGGTTAAGGGCTGATTCGGAAAAAAATCATGAAAAAAACAACCCAATATAAACATATTTTGCTGTTTTATACTTCGAAACAGTAATTAATGAGATATAATTCTTAACTGTCCGGTAATTTTTCCTCAATTATTCCGGAAATAAGGTTCAGGGATTTATA
>JBFXEJ010000167.1:0-9100 GCA_050180235.1 Desulfococcaceae bacterium | reverse complement strand
AGATGCCCGAATTTGGTAAGAAAAACGCTTTCTTTCAGCCGTGATGATGATTTTCATAAAATCCGTATCCGAAGTTTTATTGATCATTATAATTTTACATTATCAGCATGAAAAGTCCCACTACCGGTTTTTATTTATTCTGAATAATCCGGATTAAGGCGATTTCCATGAAAAAATGTACCATCACTGTAGGGTGGGCACGGCTTTTTGTGCCCGCCGTTTCAGCAGGACGGCAGACACAAAAAGCCGTGCCCGCCCTACGAAAAACGTTATAATTATTAATGGAAATCACCTAAATATGCGTTAAATAAAATCAGGATGTTGAAATTTGGTGACTTCATCCCTGCCTGTCCGGGCGACAGATCCGGAACGGCAGAGCGGAAAACCGGACCGGAATTCCATACGGAACGGATAAGGATTATTATGAAAAGCATACAAAAGATTCAAAAAAGGAGGATTTTATGAAAAGAGTGCTTGCCGTGTTATTGGTGATGACAGCCGTATTTTCTTCCCTGTCTTATGCGGAAATTCTTATTATCTCCAACACTGATGTTCCGGAAACAAACCTGAGTTCGCAGGAGATTCAGGAAATCTTTCTGGGCAAACGGGTTCAGTGGAGCGACAACTCCAGAATCCGCTTTGTCACGGTCGGTGACAATGAAGTTCACAGCATGTTCCTGAAGCAGTATGTGAGACTGTCAGAGGCAGACTGGAAGATTTACTGGAAACGCATGGTTTTCACAGGCAGGGGACTGCCTCCGGAAACCATTGCCACAGAAGCGGAGCTGATTGCTTTTGTGTCAAAAACAAAAGGCGCCCTTGGATATGTTTCATCCGAGGGACTTCCGAAAAAAGCTGAAAAAGATTCGATCAGAATCATCAGTGTCAGATAGGAGACAAACCAATGAAAAAGATGATATTTGTTTCGATGATGGCTGTTTTGCTTATTGCAGGCAATGCCTCTGCATTTGATATGAAGCAGATCAAAATTCACGGCTTTGTTTCCCAGGGATGGCTGCAGACGGATCAGAATGATTTTTATTTTGCCCAAACCGAAGATGGGACTTTCCAGTTCAATGAAACGGGTATTAATTTTGCATCTGAACTGACTGACAGCCTCAGAATCGGAATCCAGTTTCTGTCCCGTGATCTCGGAGAGCTCGGAAACAATGAGGTTGATGTGGACTGGGCATTCGCGGACTACCGTTTCCGGAACTGGCTGGGCATCCGGGCCGGAAAAATCAAAAAACCCTATGGGCTGTATAATCATATCAGAGATGTGGATGCTGCGCGGACCGGTATTTTTCTGCCGATGATGATCTATGACGATGTTCCCCGTGAGACCTTCACATCAACCACAGGTATCGGCATTTATGGAACCCTGCAGGGCGGATTTTCCTATGAAATTCAGTATGGAACAGCACAGATAGATGCAGATGGCGGGACTGCGGTGAACATGGAATGGTTTGCAAAAACTGAGGTCATTGGAATTGAAGCGGAAAACAGTCTTACGGCTTTCCTTGCATGGGCTACGCCCATTGACGGTCTGACACTGGCTGGAACCGTATTTCAGTTTCCTGATATAACCTATCACATTTCTGGGGGAAAACTTGATTTGGACTCCATGCACTATATCCTTTCCGCTGAGTATTGCCATGACAGATTCACTTTTGCAGCAGAATATAAAAGCAATCCTTTCACACTTGTTCTGAACGATGCCCTTACACTGTCGGATCAGACAACGGAAACATGGTATGGAAGTGTTTCATACAGGGTTAGTGATTTGCTCACACTGGGAACCTATTATGGCGAAGCATTTCTAGATAAGGATAACAAAGACCTGAAATCAGGGAGAAAGGACTGGGCATTGACCGCACGCTTCGATATCACTGACAACTGGGTGTTCAAAGTGGAAGGGCATAAAATGAGGGGACTGGCGCAGGTGACTACACCTCCGGAAGATGCTTCTGAAGACTGGTTTCTGTTTGCGGCAAAGGCAACTTTTTCATTTTGATGCAAAGCATACAGGGTGTCTTTTTGCCTGCCTTTGCCACACTTGGCAAATTTTAAAAAGGAGGGCATTATGAAATCTGCTTTTGTCGGATTTCTGATGATGATTACTGTGTTTTCTTCCCTGTCTTACGCGGAAATCCTGATTGTCGACAATAAGGATGTGCCGGAAACAGACCTGAGTCAGCAGGAGATTCAGGAAATTTTTCTGGGCAAACGGGTTCAGTGGAGCGACAATTCCCGAATCCGCTTTGTCACAGTCGGGGATGCCGAAATTCATGGCATGTTCCTGAAGCAGTATGTGAGACTGTCCGAGGCAGACTGGAAGATTTACTGGAAACGCATGGTTTTCACCGGCAGGGGACTGCCTCCGGAAACCATTGCCACAGAAGCAGAGCTTATTAACTTTGTATCAAAAAACAAAGGAGCCATCGGTTATATTTTATCCGAGGGACTGCCTGGTGCCTCTGAAAAAAACCCGGTTAAAATCATCACGGTAAAATAGGAGATGAACAATGAAAAAGATGATAATCTTTAAAATAATGGCTGTTTTTTTTATTGCAGGCAATACATTTGCATTTGATATGAAGCAGATACAGATTCACGGTTTTGTTTCGCAGGGTTTCCTGAAATCAGATGAAAATGATTTTTTCTTTGCCAATACGGAAAAAGGGACTTTTGAATTTAATGAGCTCGGACTGAATTTTACCAGTCAACTGACTGATCAGCTCCGACTGGGAATACAGTTTTTATCCCGCGATCTGGGAGATTACGGAAACAATGATGTGGAAATTGACTGGGCATACGGGGATTACCGGTATCGGAACTGGCTGGGGATTCAGGCCGGAAGAATGAAAATAGTTCAGGGATTCTACAACCAGAGCAGAGACATTGACGCTGCACGAACCTGCATTTTTCTGCCTTCGGCCTATAACGAGGCTTATCGCGACAGTCAGAGCCATGTAACCGGCATCAGTTTGTATGGGACTCTTCCTGCCGGATTTGAATATCAGTTTCAGTACGGCAAACTGAATATTGAGGAAGACGGAGCCGCAGTAAAAGCAGCAGAAAGAGCTATGGGTCTCAAAAGTGAGGGCGTCGAGGTTGACAGCGATAGCTGCATATTTCACATGTTATGGAATACGCCTTTGGAGGGGCTGAGGTTTGCAGGAAATTATCTCTGGAATTTTTCATGGTCACTGTCCACACCCATTGGCGAAATTGATAACGATTCCGATATATGGTTTCTTTCTGCCATGTATTCGTGGAGAAATTTTTCATTTGTTGCTGAGGGCGGTCAGGCAAACAGCAAAGTCAGCATGGGGGATATGACGCTGGCTGATTCGACAGCGGAAACTTATTACGGCATGATAACTTACCGGTTTACAGACTGGCTTGAGGTGGGCTCCTATTACGGAGAGCTTTATCCGAACAAAGATGACAAAGACGGGGATAATTTTCTCAAACACAATCAGCCGGCAGCCAAGGCATGGCTTAAGGATTTTGCAGTGTTCAGCAGATTTGACATTACGGACAACTGGATATTCAAGATCGAAGCTCATTACATGGATGGTCTGGCAACAGTTACCTATTCTTCTTCGGATGTGAATCCTTCCGAAGAAGCCTTTCTGTTTGCAGCCAAAGCAACATTCACTTTTTGAACAGGGCCATTGTCTGAATTGTGAAAAAAACAGAATTTTTCATTACAGTTCAGATAAAAACAATGTGTGAATCAAACTTATATGAAATCTGAAAAGGATTTCAGCAGAAAAATTTTCCCCGCGGTTTTCTGCTGCTAAGACACAAAGTTTCAAGTTTCGCGAAGGTTCAATGCACAATTATTTTTCAGATTTAATATTATAAATCAGACATTTTCTGATAAATGGGGATGACAATGGAACAGGGAAAAGAAGAAATCTGCCTTAAAGAGAAAGAACATACATTCACATCAGGCGTTGACACAGGACTGATTGCCATGTTTCTGAAAATGACGCCTGAAGAACGTCTCCGATCCAATGACAATGCCATAAACACGATTACGGAGTTGAGAAATGCAGCAGGTTGGAAACAATCAGCGAATCGTCAATCTTAGCGGCTTGCTTGAGGGTCTTTCAGAAGCCGGAATAGAGTTTATTGTTGTCGGCGGTCTGGCAGCCGTAATACAGGGTGCACCTGTCACCACAATTGATTTGGACATTGTCCATCATCAGAACACGGAAAACATAAGAAAACTTATGGATTTTTTGAAACAGACTGAGGCATATTACCGCCGTCCGGATGACAAAATCATTCAACCGGATGAACGGGATCTTGCGGCAAAAGGTCACATCCTTTTATCCACCAATCTGGGACCGCTTGATATTTTGGCATTTGTTGAAAATGGATATTCCTATCAGGATATTTTTCCAAACTCTGCTGAAATTGAATTCAGGGGCTGCAAAATCCGGGTACTGGAATTGAAGACTATGATTGAACTGAAACATCATTCGAAAAATCCAAAAGACCTCTTTCGTCTTCCGATGTTGGAAGAAACACTGCGTCAGAAAATATCTGCGGCAAATTCAAAAAGCAAAGGGAGTGAAAAATGAGCATTGCAAAAAAACTGGGACTTGCCATAAGTCCTCTTATTATTCTGTGTGTCTGTCTGGTGATTTTCAGTTACCAGAATATGAAACAGATTCAGGAACAGATTCCGGATATCTCGGAATTTGCCGTTATTTCAACCGAACTGGTCAATAATGCAAACACAGCTTTTGACCGTCAGGTAAGGTTTTATGAAGATGTTGTGTTTATGCATGATTTGGATATGCTTGAAAAGGCTGATCAGTCATATCAGGAAATCATAAACTATTTGGGCAAACTTGAAAAGTTAAAGGGTATCAGCAGTCAGACGCAGACATTGATTGACAATTTTTTAAAAAATCTTGAAAACTATACAAAAACTGCCGCTGAGGCATACAGACAGATGAGTGAGGATGAAAACTATCTCAATAATACGGAAAATGCCCAGACTGTCAATAAACTTGGAGAAGAAAAGAACCATCTGGAAACTGTTCTCAGAGGCTTTTCGGAGATTGTCCGGAATGAACTGGCCCAAAAAATAGTTCTTGTCAATATATCAGCAAAAACAAGGAATAATATCAATGTCATTATTTCATCTGTCATTATCGCAATTTCTGTGCTGATTATTTTTTTTCTGATTGAACGCGCTGTCACCCGGCCTATGGTCAGGGCAAATCAGCAACTGCGGAAAGCCATGAATGCACTTTGGGGTGAAATGGAACTGGCGAGAAAGATACAGACCTGTCTGCTGCCGGTTTCCGTGGGCTCCATTCATCCGGAGTTTGAAATCGCGGCAGCAATGCTGACAGCCGATGAAGTGGGCGGAGATTTTTATGATATTACCTATGACAGAAAAGGTAATCTGTGGTTTGCCATCGGCGATGTGTCGGGACACGGGGTTACACCCGGACTGATTATGATGATGGCCCAGACGGTTCATGCAACCGTGACAGCCTATCTTGACTGTGATGCCCGGGGTGTTGTGATCAAAACAAATGAAATTCTGTACAGCAATGTTCATGAACGGCTGAAGGAAAGTCACTTCATGACCTTCACCGCGATAAAATATCTGGGCTGCGGAAGGTTCCAGCATGCGGGAGCGCATCTTTCCCTGATTGTTTTCCGTCAGAAAACCCGAACCTGCGAGCTGATTCAGACAAAAGGTGTATATCTGAATTTCAAAAAAGACATCTCCAAAGGCACAAAAAATGCTGATTTCTCTCTGGATCACGGAGATATTCTTGTTCTTTACACAGACGGACTCACAGAGGCGGCAAATGCCGAAGGACAGATGCTTGATATTGACGGTTTTGTGAAAATCGTGGAACAATATGCTTATCAGGCTCCGGAAACCATGAAAGATCTGATTATGGAGGATGTGCAGCAGTGGTGCGGCAGAAAAATCGCTGATGATATGTCCATTGTGATTGTCAAACGGAAAGAAAAACAGATTTCCGAACCCTGATAACCGGTGTGAAAAAGCCGCTGATATTCATCTGTAAGTAATGAAGCCCGCTGAACAGGAGGAAAAAATGAAATTCCCTTACGGCATCTGTAATTTTTACGATATTATCACCGAAGGTTATTATTATGCTGATCGCACAGATCGGATTCCGCTTATAGAAGAAGCCGGAAAACACCTGCTGTTTCTGCGTCCCCGGCGTTTTGGCAAAAGTCTTCTGCTTTCCACACTGGAAAATTATTATGATATGGCAAAGGCCGATGAATTTGATCGTCTGTTCGGTCATCTGTTCATTGGAAAAAATCCGACACCGAAACACAGCAGTTATTTTGTGATGAAATGGGATTTCTCCACTGTTGATCCTGAGGGAAACACCGGAGACATAAAACGCTCTATGCATAACCATATCAACGGCTGCATTGAGAAATTCCTTGTCCGCTATCAGGAGCATCTGGGATCTGTCACCTTTGACACGCAGGACTGTCTGCGCTCATTTCAGTCTGTCATGACGGCTGTTTCTCAGACTCCGCATAAACTGTATCTTCTCATTGACGAATACGACAATTTTGCCAATGAGGTGCTGATGACCGGTCATTCAGATGAACACAGACAGAAATACAAGACTCTTCTTTACGGTGAGGGAACGGTGAAAACCGTGTTCAAGGCTGTCAAGGCTGCAAGCGCGGGTCAGGGGCTGGATCGGGTTTTCATCACAGGTGTTTCGCCTGTTGTACTCAGTGACATCACCAGCGGATACAATATTGCGGAAAATATTTATCTGGATTTGAAATTCAATGATCTGTGCGGTTTTTCTGAAGAGGAAATCACAGACGTTCTTGCAGAAATTGTCAGGGAATGTGATCTGGCTGAGGAAGAAGCGGAGAACGCTGCAGATATGATGCAGACCTTTTACAATGCCTACTGTTTCAGCCCGGACGCGGAACAGCATGTGTACAATCCAACACTTGCACTTTTTTTTATGAAAAAATTTCAGGAAAACTGCCGGTATCCGCAGAATATGCTGGACAGCAATCTGGCTATGGATCGGGGAAAAATCCGCTATATTTCCGATCTTCCCAAAGGAGAGGAAATCATCATCCGCGCACTCAATGATGATTCTTCCATGAGTGTGCGCACGCTGGCCGACCGCTTCGGTGTGGAGGATATGCTCACAGCCACAAAAGACAGAAATTTCATGCTTTCCCTGCTGTATTATTTCGGAGTGCTGACCTTCAGCAGTGAAAAAACGGAATTCGGGGATTCGGTTCTCAAAATTCCGAATCTGGCAATCCGGAAACTCTATGCAGAGCGGATCAGGGAAATGTTTCTTCCCGGATCCGGGGATGAGATTGTCCGCACAGCCCGTAATTTTTACAAAACCGGGGAGATGGGGCCGCTGTGCCGTTTTATAGAGGAAAAATATTTCAAAGTTTTTGACAACCGTGATTACCGCTGGGCAAATGAACTGACAGTCAAAACAGCGTTTCTGACACTGCTCTTTGATGACACTTTTTACATCATGGATTCGGAAACCTCTCTGGAACGAGGCTATGCAGATATGACCATGATTGTCCGTCCGGATATGCGGCAGTATCCTCTTCTGGATTTCCTCATGGAATTCAAATATGTGAGCCTGAAAGATGCGGAACTGACCGGAGATCAGGCAAAAAAGATGGGGATTGATGAACTGAAAAAACTGCCGCTGGTTCGGCAAAAATTTCTGGAATCAAAAACAAAACTGGAAGATTACCGCGGCATTCTGCTGTCACAGTATGGCGATTTGCTGCGTCTGCGGACTTACGCAGTTGTTTCTCTGGGATTTGAGCGGCTGGTTTGGGAAGAATCTGCATTCAATCCAAAAATTCAAAATGATGAGAGCAAATCAAAAGGTGAAGGAAGTGGTTGATAATGCAGGGAACTATGAATGTGATGCGGCATTGGTAGTGGGACTGCTCATACTGATTTTTTTAATATATAAATCAATATGTTATTTATAATCAGTATAAGCAGTATCATGGATGTATCGTATAACTATTTGTATTTATTATGTATAGACAAAAATCAGTATATTTTTTAAAATATAATAATATCAAATAGTTAATTTTTTGTCAGTATGTGCAGACCCACTACCGCGGCATTTTTTTCTGATTTAAAAAGTGCAGAAATGCAGATCTTCAATGAAAAAGGAGAGGAAGATGAAAAAAAGACATCTTGCATGGGGATTGGCAGCGGCAGGGCTGTTTCTGGCACTGACAGATATGCCGGAAATGCTACATGCTGAAGAACCTCTGAAAATCGGGATCATTTATTACTTTAACGACAGAACAGGAGAAGGGATTCGCCGAGGTGCTGAAATGGCGGCTGAAGAAATCAACAGCATGGGTGGAATACTGGGAAAACCGGTTCAACTGGTCTTTTCAGACGACAAGTTCAAACCGGAGTTCGGTGCTTATGAATACACCAAACTGGTTCATGAAGACAAAGTGGCTGCTGTGATCGGAACAACATCAAGCGAAATAACTCTTGCTGTCATGGAACAGATGGCTCAGTACAAAGTGCCTTTTCTTTCCACCAGTTCCGCAAGTCCGAAAGTAACTGAAAAGGTTGAGCAAACTTATGCCAAATACAGATATTTTTTCAGAATCCACAACAGTTCTGACGAAATTGCTGAAATATTAGACCTCTTTCAAAAGTAACTGTTGACATTAAACAGGAAATGATATAAAAATACACTTCTTGCAAAATTTGAATTTACATGATTTATTTTATTGAATAAAAATTGATTTTGGAAAGAGGTGTGATAAAGAATGGGCAAATATGAGGAAATAAAAGACAGAAGCGATGAGCATTTCAAACGGCTGACAGGTGTCAGAAAAACGACATTCCTGAAAATGGCTGAATCTGTTGTAACACATGAAAATGAAAGAAAAAAAATATCAGGCCGTCCGCTGAAATTAAGTTATGGGGATCAGGTTCTGATGACGCCCGAATATAACAGGGAATACAGGACATATTTCCATCCTGGTGCTGATTACGGGATGAGTGAGCCGGACTGCTCCAAACTGG
>JBFXEJ010000166.1:0-9157 GCA_050180235.1 Desulfococcaceae bacterium | reverse complement strand
ACCCACTTTCCAAAGTCAATTTTTATGCAATAAAATCAAGGATGCAAATCCGAATTTTACAGGAGGTATGTTTTTACATCATTTCCTGTTTAAGGTCAATAATTACTTTTGAAAGAGGTCTATTGAATTCAGAACTTCTGATTCCGCAAATGAAAAGTACGCTGCAACAGGATGGCTGTTTGTCTGAAGAGAAAAAAATCAGTAAAACTTTTTTAGAAACAGCAGTCCCTGTGCCTGCCCGTTTTCCGAAGGGCGGCCCCTACGGTAATCAGTGTCAAAGGCACCACTGCCGGAAATCACTCCGGACACAGGCTTTGCGGGTATCCAGCATATTGATTAATCAGATATTTTCCCTGTCAAACTCCGCAGCCAGAGGAAGTTTAACTTCTTTTAGCAGGGCAGCGCGGCGGTTTTTCAGTTCCCTGTCGAGGGGATGAGTTTCAATCATACGGGAAAGATTTTCCATTGCATCATACCAGTATCCGGCTTTGGCATAGACAGTGTAACGCTCTGTTTCTGCCACTTTGCCAATCTCATTTTTCATTTCTTCGGAAGGTTCCATATACTGCATGGTCGCGCTGGCAAGAAAGTCGGCCGATCTTTCAATGGGATCGCTGACAATCACCAGAAACCATTCATATTCCACTCCGGGTTTAAGACGGATATTATAATCTGCCAGCCTGATCTGCCAAAAACCTTTGCCTGCGGGGCCGTCGATTTTTGTTTCCAGAACAGGTTCAATGGCTCCGGTTTCGTTAAGTGTGAATTCCATTTTTCCGGGCCATGCACCGGAAACATACCAGCGGAGCACAGGCTGATCTGTGGCTGTGTAAGCGGTCTGCTCCGAAGTCAGGGGGGCCATGTAATCAGGAATCGGGGCCTCAGTATATTCGAAATTTTCCAAATCAGGAAAACCGGCAGGCATTGCGCGTGAAAGTCCCCTGCTGAGTCCGCGACTTAGACCTCTGGACAATCCCCGTGTTTCTCCCCGCGAAAGTCCCCGGCTTAATCCTCTGGACAATCCCCGTGTTTCTCCCCGCGAAAGCCCCCGGCTTAATCCTCTGGACAATCCCCGCGTTTCTCCCCGTGAAATCCCGCGGCTGAGACCTCTGGACAGGCCGCGACTCAGTCCCCGTGAAAGTCCTCTGCTTAAACCACGGCTTAATCCTCTGGAAAGTCCCCGGCTCAGCCCTCTGCTGATGCTGCCACTGGCATCACCGCCTTCCCGTCTCCGGTTTTCCCCGTCTTTGATACGAGATGGCAATACACCCCTTTCTGCATTTGCCTGCCCTGTTTCCGCTGAAAATACTACCGCGGGCGGCAGTATCAGGAGAAAACACAAAGACAGTATGGCTGCCAGCCGGTACATTCCGGTATTATGATATTTTTTCATTTCTGCCTCCTTTGTTTACATCCAGTTTCCGATTAACAGAAAGGGCCCCCAGTATGCCGGATGCCGGAAACGCAGCCGGGAAATCAGTTTTTTCTGCGCATTCTGCAAAGCCTTTGCCTTTGAAAGTCCCGGTGTTTTCAACTGGCGGTAAAATTCCCGTATGACCAGGGAAGTGGCCTCATCATCCACATACCAGAGAGTGGCCACCGCACTTCGGACACCGGCCTTCACCGCCACACCTGCAAGTCCCAGAGCAGCGCGTTCATCTCCCAAAGCGGTCTGGCACGCGCTCAGGGTCAGCAACTGCACCGGATTTTCCCGGAATCTGCTGTAACTTATGAGTTCCTCCAGACGGTTCATGGTCATTTTGTCATCATAGGTCAGCACAAAGGAATCTTCAGGGCTTGTGCCGAAAACCCCGTGTGTGGCAAGGTGAACAATGTCATATTCATTGTTTTTAAACTGTTTTGCAAGATTATCCAGTGTATAATTTTTATCCTGCAGAAGAATCTGACCGGACATGATCTCTTTGATATCCCGCAGTTCGGCAGTAACACCGGGCAGTGGGGAAAAATCCTGCACAGCCTCGGAGATTCCCCCAAGAAAAATTTTCATACTCTCTCTGTCCCCCAGAGGTTTGGGATCAGTGAGCGAAACTGCCGGAATTGTGGCAATGGCATATTTTTCTGCCAGAAACCCTTCTCCGTCATGCAGGGTGGCAAAGGGAATCTGCCTAAGCGCTCCGTCCGGGGCAATTACCAGAGTATCCACTTTCTGTTCCCTGAGTTTGTGTTCAGCAGGACGGACAAGCCAGTCATACAGCTCCCGTGATTCATGCAGAAAGCGGTTATTTGGCCTTGTCTGCAGACGCATTCTGAAGAGCATGGCTTTCTCTGCAAGGATTTGTGCTTTTGCTTCAACTGAAACCTGATCCATGCCGTCAGGGAAAGTCAGCAGAATGACCAGCCGATCCGGAAGCATAATGGGATAGAGAACCGCTGTATGTGCGGGGCTGCGATCCAGTGTCTGTGTTTTGCTTTTCAAAGCGGTGACACATTCATCTTCAAAAAAATTTTCCAGTTCAGCAGATTTCAGTGTTTCCACAGTGTCTCTGGCCTGTCTCAATTTTTCCTGCCTTGCCTTCACATCCGAGATGTTTTCAGCCTGTTTCAGCAGCAAATCAGCCAGTCCCAGATAAACAGGTTTGATTTTTTCCGAAAACGCGTCCCTTCCGCTCCGGTATCCGGAAAAAAGCATGCTCCGGATGGGCGTGAGCACGGATACGGCCTCGGTATACGCTCTTATTGCAGAATCCCTGTTTCCCATGTTCTCAGACACACGGCCGCTCTGCCACAGCCAGAGATAAAGAATATCCTGATATGCTCCCTGCCGGGCAAAAAATACTGCTTTCCTGGTCAGTTGCAGAGCATCTTCATACTGATGCTGCTGTTCATGCAGTTCTCCTGTATATCCGTATGCACAGGACAGGGTACGGCTGTCTTTGTATTTTTCCGCAATTTCCGCTGCCTGTGTGAATACCCTGTGTGCAGCCGCGTTCAAATCCTGATCCATTTCTTCCAACTGCGCCTGCATGTCCCGAATCAGCAGCCCAAGGGCAATAAGATCTCCGGCTTTTTCCTGGGAATCAGGCAAATTATTCACATGTGAAACAGCATATTCCAGAGCATTTGCGCTGTCTTGAAATTTTTCGCTGAGCAAAGTCACCCGTGCGGCATTGATCAGCACTTTGGCTTTGATTTCCTGCATACGGGGATCAGCCGAATCCGTCATGTTTTTATCGTTTTTTTCATCTGCATTTTGATCCATTAGAGCCAGGCACTCACCGAATGCTGCGGCAGCGGCTTCAAAATCTCCGTCTGCGGCCAGCACATTGCCTGTATTCAAAAGCGCATTTGCCAGCACAGATCTGTCTTTTCCCTCACGGGCTTCGGCTACGGCTTTTTCCGCGTATACGGCCGCATTTGCAATATCCCCCAGGGAAAGATGCAGATCACTCAGCGCACTGAAAAATATGGCTTTTCTGTCATGATCTCTGTTTTTTTCAGCAATGGGCAGATATTTGTTCAGAACCGTCATCGCACGCTGATGAAATCCGCTCATCTGATATATTCCTGCCAGTTGCACCGCAGTATCAAGGCAGAGGTCAGGCGATGTTTCCGGATCCAGCTTTGCAAGCGCGTTTTCCCACAGGGCTGCTGCCTGCGAAGTTTCTCCGTTCCGGTAAAAATCCTTTGCCCTGTCAATCATCTTTTCCGGATTTTCCGCTGTAAATGCTGTTGTGCTAAGAAAAAACAGAAACAGGGCAAAAGAAACTGTATGAACAAAAACACGAATCTGAATTTTTTCTGAAATCATCATGGCCCGGTCTCCAATCCCCTAAAATAAAAATGCACTGATTTCAAAATGAATGCCGTCATCCTGGAGATCGTATTCTGTGGAAACATCCGCATCTCTCAGGGCATGGCCCCAGTACACCTGCGCATTGATTTTTTCATTCACAGTCCAGCGTGCACCCAGTCCCAAACTGGACAGATTGTCAGGCGCGGGATCTTCCATATCCCTGTTCCATCCTTTGCCGTAATCATAAAAAGGGCATAACTGCAAAAGACCATCCCCGGTCTTTTTGCTCAGGCCCGGTATTTTCAGATGCCAGACCGGAATCCACCATTCCAGGGAGGTGATCAGTCCGTTATCGCTTGTCATCTGGTTTTCCCGGTATCCCCGGACAGTGGAAGAACCGCCGATTTCAAATTTTGTCATAGGCAGCAGCGGATCATTGGACAGACGGGTGTCAAAACGGAACAGTACCTGACTGTCCAGAAAGGCAAATTTTCTGACCCACTGGAACTGCCCCAGCCATAAAAAAAACTCTCCGTCCGGGCCGCTGTCGTTAATAGTCGCATCCAGCATATCCAGCCCAAAACTGAAAACAGAGCGTGCTGCAATCACCTGCACCATGCTCCGCTTAACCCATTCTTGGGTAAAACCCAGCACTGATGTTCGGTGGGTTCCGTCCGGATCCACGCCTTGGGAAAAGGCAAATCCCTCATTGAGCAGGGAAGTTTCACTTTTTCCGCCTTCAAAGCGCAACCCCACAGAAAATTCATCGGACAGGGTTTTGTAAAAAGGATGCCGCAGTTCCGCACGATAAATAGTGGTTTCGCTCTCAATATCCAGCTCATCAAAAGGCACTGCCTTTACAACAGACTCACTGCGTTCGGTTTCCAGACTCAGGGTCGTTCCCCACCGGTTCAGGGGAATGGTGTAACTTCCGAAATATTCATCCAGACCCTCAGTCAGCGCGTAGCGGAGATTCAGGGCATCACCCCATCCTGTAAGATTCATGTGGGACATCTGCAGTTCCCCTCTGTATGCACCGATGCTTGGGGAATTGTAATTGTTGAAAATCAGTCCGATATTATAAGGTTTGGCCTCAATCACCTCCAGTTCCAGAAAAGCTTCCCCTCTTTCCAGCCCGGACTTGAGGCTGGCGTTGATATTTTCAATGCGGGGATCCTCTTTCAGCAGTTTCAGTCTGTCCTGAATATGGATGACATTCAGAGGGGATGTGCTGTCTGTGACTGATGCCAGACGGCTGAGGACATATCTCTTCCGGAGCCATGTCTCGCTGATGATGTCTGTTCCGTTAAGTTTTCCTTCCATAATCTGAACAGTGATATTGCCGTCCTGAACCTCCTGATCCGGAATAACTGCCCCGGAGTTGACATAACCGCCGGTCACATAATATTCTGTGATTTTCTGTGCGGCTTCCTGCAGTTCTTCGGCGGTGATCTCCCGTTTTTCATAGGCCAATGTAAGGGCAGACAGTTTTTCATCCGGGAAAACTGTATTCCCCTCAAACTGAAAACGGTTCACATACACTTTCCCCACCGAGGAAAGCCGGTTTCCGCTTTCCTTAACCTGCGGCAGGCTGTTTTGCTTTTCTGCCTGAATTTCCTCTCCCGCGGCATTTCCGCAGACGCACATCAGGCAGACTGTCAGTAAAACAAAAAGAATTTTCTGCAAGGCCATGCTCCTTTATGATGAGTTATAACTATATGATAACTTATAAATATATGATAACTTATAAATATATGATAACTTATAAATATTTTTATCCCTTTTCCCTGTGCACGGGACAAATGCAAGCCAGATTTTCAAATAAACTGCAATATCAAACTGAAACTGTAAGATTAAATAATATCAAACGTTTATTTTTTTATCCTGTGCACAGCCCCTATCCGGAAATCTATCATCAAATCCGCTTTATTGCAATAAAAGAATTTCTTTTGGTTTAAGGCGTCCGCAGCAGCCGGCTGAGCAGTATGGGTCTGACGCCCGCTATCATTTCTTCCAGCCATTTCTGATCCTCAAAACGCAGAGATTCGGAAATATCTTTCAGTTCCCGCGGCAGTTTCCGGGCAAGATCATCCAAAGAACCGCTAAGGATTTTCATCATTTCCGGATCAGAGGGAATGTCATCAAAAACGCCCAGCAGTTCTCCGACCGGGCCGTCAGGCGAAAGGGACAGCAAATCATCCTCAGGGGGCCGGGTGCGGAAAATGATTTTTTCCAGCCAGACCTGATCCCCGGCTCTGTCCAGCACTGCCCCTCTAATCTGCTGCTTCCAGTGTTCCGGTCTGCCACTTAACATATCATGGGCCGGTGCCGGGCCGCTGATTTCCACGCGCAGGGCCAGGGGAAGCCCTTCATTTGCATCCAGAACCGTCTGCATCTGTTCACAAATCCGATCCACAGCACCATATCCGTCCTCTGCATGGGAAATATCGGGCCGCAGCATTTCCCAACGCAGCACATCCAAAGGATGAAATTCGGGTTTTGCCCTGCCGTTTCCGTCCACTTCCACCAGCATGCAGCCTTTGGAACCGCTTTCCCTTATATGGCGTCCCTGGATATTGCCGGAAAAAACAATATAAGGTTCTTCGGAAAGAATTTCTCTTTTATGCACATGTCCCAAGGCCCAGTAATCATATCCTTTGTCTGTCATATCCGAAACCGTGCAGGGTGCATAGGGTTCATGGCCTTCTCTGCCGGTCGCGCAGGTGTGCAGCATTCCGATATTGAAATATCCGGGCCTGGCATCAGGATAGTCCGTCACCATGTTTTTTTTCACACCCGGAGAACTGAATCCCTGACCGTGAATGACGGCATTGCTTTTTTCCACACAAATGCTTTCCGGGCTGCCTGTGGAGAGCATATGCACATTGTCCGGCAGGCGAAGCACACGGGTCATGCGGCTGGAAGCGTCATGATTGCCGGAGATGATAAAGACCGGAATATCCGCGTCCCGAAGCCGGGACATGCGGGAGACAAAATGCAGCCCGGTATTGTAGTCTTTCCATTCCCCGTCATACAAGTCCCCGGAAATCAGAACAAAATCCGCTGACCGGGCAAGTGCAAGATCCACCAGATTTTCCAAAGCCCTGCGTCCGGCCCCGCGCACAGCATCCGCGGGTGCACCCTCGTAACGATCCAGATTGCGCAGCGGACTGTCCAGATGAATGTCGGCCGCGTGAAGAAATGTGAGCATGGTTTATTTTTTTCCCTATCATCTGCTCATGCCACAGCATGAAGATAATGTTCTGCCTGTCCGAATAATCCGTACAGCCGCAGGCCGTGCCTCTGTCCGGATATTTCCAGTCATCTGTCCACCACAATATCCCGCCGGGCGGATGAAATACTGACTGTAAATCCTGCGATGACAACCAGCAGAGACATAAAGGTCAGGATCATAAAACAGGCTGTTCCCGCATGTTTCACCACAATGAACTCCACGAGAAAAATGATAAACACAATCAGTGACAAAGTATGACTGATAATCGTGGATACCGAACCCCTGAGTGATTTCAGAATCTCAAAATACAGGGCATGAAGTCCGATAATGCTGAGCAGGGTGCTGATATCCACAGTAACATCCGCACCTGAAATCATATGGAACTGAAAAAGAACTTTGCTTACCATATTTCCTGATTCCGGATTGGGATTGGAAAATTCCAGAATATTGTAAATAATGAGCATGAATAAAAAAAGAGGAATGCTTTTTAATACTTTCATTGATTTTTTCCTTTCCTGCACTGTTTGGGGTTTATGTGAAACTTCTGTAAGTATAAAAGAGAGAACAGTGTTTTGCAAGCAATTCTTTGCATGTTTGTTCTTGACATCAGATCAGGCATAAGATAACTGTGAATTATGATTAAACTGACTGCAACTGTTTTCAAGGAACTGCTGCTGCTGGCACGGGATCGTTCCGGGATGCTTGTGCTGTTTTTCATGCCTGCCGCTCTGGTGGTGGTTATCTCCCTGGTGCAGGAAAATGTCCTGAAAACCACAGGGGAAAGCGATATCGGGATACTGTTCATTGACCGGGATCTCCAGTCTCTGGGCCGGATATTTGAGGAGCAGTTGCAGAAATCAGCGTCTGTGAAAATCATCCGGCAGATTGGGGGACAGGAACTCACTGAGGATTCTGCCCGGAAACTGGTGGCAGACGGTGATTTTCAGATCTGTATTGTTATTCAGGAGGGACTTTCAGAAGCTGTGCAGAAACAGGCCGTCCGGCAGATCCGATCCTCTTTTGCATCTGAAAAAACAGCGCAAAATCATCCGGATGAAGAAGCTCTGCCCGGTCTGACCCTGTATTTTGATCCCATGATTCAGGGAAGTTTCCGCTCTGCCATGATCAATGCCCTGCACCGGATGACTCTTGCCATAGAGATGGAAATCAAGGCCGGAATCATATCAGAAGTTGTGCCCGCGCAGATCCGATCCGTTCTTCAGACGGCCAGCCCTTACGGGATGGATTTTTCGGAGGAAACTCCTCTTTCGGTGGACAGCCTCTGGGGACAGAAACGGATTATGGAAATCAGAACCGCCTCAGAGGAGGGAATGGGAAAACTGCCCACTTCTGTGCAGCAGAATGTTCCGGCCTGGGCTCTTTTCGGCATGTTCTTCATTGTGGTTCCCCTGGGCGGCTCCATTATCCGGGAAAAACAGGAGGGAACCCTGGTGCGCCTGCTGACCCTGCCTGTACCCTATCTTACCATTCTAAGCGGAAAAATCATCGCGTATGTGCTGGTATGCGTTATCCAGTTTGGCATTATCCTGCTTATGGGAAAACATATACTGCCTCTTCTGGGAACACCGGTGCTGGAAATGGGTTCATCTCCCTTCGCCATTGCCGCTGTTGTGATCTGCTCTGCCCTGGCCGCTTCCGGCTACGGTGTTATGCTGGGAACTGTGGCCAGAACCTATGAACAGGCCTCCATGTTCGGCCCTGTATCTGTGGTCATTGCCGCTGCACTGGGCGGAATCATGGTTCCGGTCTATGTCATGCCGCGGATGATGCAGCAGATCAGCCATTTTTCCCCTTTGGCCTGGGGACTTAACGCTCTGACCGATATTTTTGTCCGCGGCGGGAATATTAAAACCGTACTGCCGGAACTCCTGCTGCTGCTTTCATTTTTTTCCCTCAATATGTTCATCGCGTGGGCAGTTTTCATCAGGCGGGGACGGAGCGGTACATGATTTCACCGCTTTTTTCATCATAATAAATGATGTTATACCAATTCTCTATTGAAACCATACGTTGCGGAAGGCAATAGACCTCTTTCAAAAGTCATTTCCTCTTGATTTCAATTCAAAATTATAAATACCCGCTATCAATTTAAATCTTAACTCAAATCTTTTTCTTCTGTTTCTGTATCTATCTGAAAGTATTTTAAA
>JBFXEJ010000165.1:0-9344 GCA_050180235.1 Desulfococcaceae bacterium | reverse complement strand
TTTACCCAAATGGGATATTTTGATCAGTCCGTATGAGGTTGTCTGATTTGGTATATTTTTTTAAGAAATAGCCTTAGATGATTTCCAGAAAAGAATATACCGGAAAAGTATTAAAAGCTTCCAGCTTTTGCCCTGTGCCTGTGAACTGAAACGGGATATTTATTTTCAGAAATCACCTTACACCGATCCTTCAGAACCCGGCAGAATGCTGTATTTCCCGTCATTCCGGCAAAAACCGGAATCCGGTGCTGTCAGGCGTTCCGGATACCGGCTTTCGCCGGTATAATACCAAATCGCCATTGACCTGATACAATCTGCACTTCCGGCCGAAACTGATCCGAAGGAGTGCAAAAATTAAGCGGAGCGGTTTTTTGCACACGCGCAGCAGCGGAAAAACTGACAATAAATATTGTATCAAATCAATAGAGAATCGGTATAACGATTCGGCGTAACATCAGTTACAAAGAAACTTATTTGACAGTTACCATTATCCGTGAGTGCATTGTCACTCAGGGCCGGACATGTTTTCCGCATCAGACCAGAGAGCAGACCAGACCTGTGTATTGTGGATATAATGAACACTGCCACCGACAATCACAGCCCGATCAGTTGTGGAACTCCAGGGTGCGTATTCATAACCTGAGCGATCTTCCACAATCATCTTTCCGGTACTGACAATATCTGTTTCACTGATGTCAAACAGATACAGGCCCGTATGGGTCCAGTCATACCATGCTGAGGGCGAGGCCGGATCAAACCAGGGTGCGTCTGTATAATCATAAACCGTATCATGCAATCGTATGGGCAGAGCCAGACGTGCGGGATTTCCGTTTTCCGAAGGCAGATAAGCCAGCGCATGATGATCCATCAGTGCGTCAGATTCTGTTCCCCGTTTTCCGATAACAATGGATTTTTTCTCATACGGTGCGGACGGATTGCTCACATCAAACAAAGAGAGTTTTACGCCCTGATACCATGCTCCTCTGCCCTCAAAATCGCTGGATGCATCATCAGGAACAGCATCTTTTCCGATACCGAGCAGCAGATTTTCGCCAATGGGATGGAGATAATCAGAATATCCGCTGATATGAAGTTCCCCTGCTTTGTGCGGGCTGGCAGGATTGGAAAGATCAAAAATATAAAGCGGATCTGTGACGCGGAAGGTGACCAGATAGGCCCGTGTTCCCACATACCGGACAGCATACAGACTTTCCCCGGTTTCTCCGATATTGTCCACATGCGCTGTTTCCGTCAGAGTGGAATCCGTGCCTTCTTTCAGCAGAGTCAGACGGGTGGTGGCACTGCCTTCCCATGTACTGCCCAGAGAAGTGGCAACACGCAGAATGCCCTCATATTCTCCCATGCGGAAGGGTTTCTGATCCTCTTTCCATCCCAAATGTCCGGTCACGCTTCCGGAACCTTTGTAAACCGGCCCGGCATTGGTGAGTGTGAATTTGTGAATGTCTGTGGTTTCAGGGGGAATGCTTTCCGTGTCTGTGGCAGAGTCTGCATCTTCCAGTATGCCGACCATTATTGGCTGATAATAATAGCGTGTGCTTGCCAGATAAATGCTCTGGGTGGAGACATAGATGGTTTCCGTGGGCCCTGTGACAGTTTCGGAAATCCGGTTTCCGGGATTTGCCAGATCAATGGCAGTCACGGTAATCAGGTTCGGCTCTTCATTGCGATCCTCGTTCACAGGCGGCAGCCAGCACTGATCGCTTGCAACAAGTGCGCTGCTTTCTCCGTTGACTTCCATTTTCGGCAGCATATCACTCAGTTTTGCATTTTCCAGAACCGTTTCATTCTGTCTCTCCTGCTCCTCGGTCGCAGGATAGGGAACATATTCCGGCAGATTCGGGGTGTAACGGGTCACCACATACAGTTTTTCACCAATGCGCCTGCTGGAGATCATCTGCCCGTCCAGTTTGATATGATAGAGCAGGCTGGGATTTTCCGGCGCACTGACATCAAAGATGCCGATTTCCGTAATTCCGTTTGTCCAGTACCAGGGCGAATACCAGCAGTCCCACACATCATTGGCATTTCCGCCTGTTGTAATCAGCAGATCAGGTTTGGCATTTCCCCGATCTTTCACCAGATACAGACCGTTGACACTGTTTTCAAAGTCTTTGAGGGAAATGGAGGCAATTTCAATTGACTGCGCAGGATTTTCCGAAAGGGACAGAACACGGATTTCCGGGTCTTTCTGTTCGGTTTCAGGGCGGACAGTGTCATCAATGGCGGGCGCAGGCGCAATCAGAGGCTTTTCTGAAGAATCCGGTGCTGCATCCACATTGGCAGAATCATTGCCATCTGATCCGGTTTCCTCTGCGGAAACATCCACAGCCTTTTCTCCCATAATATAGTAAACAGGTTCCTGCTGCCCCGCAGCAATATACAGATATTTGCCATCGCTTTTGATGATGTCAGCCTCATCCACGCCTGCTTCCTGCAGATTTGTGGAGGAAAATGACAGACCGGCTCCGCTGTCTTTGGCATCACTGTTTGCCGCTTCCGGCGCTCCTGCCTGTGTATCATAGCGCAGCATCATGCTTTCGTCAGATGTGCTTGCACGAAGTCCTTCTTTGAGATAGGTTTCCAGTTCACTGTCCGAGGAAAAACGGGACAGATCGGATGACCGGGTTGTTTTACCATCCGTGGCAGCCGTATCAGAAGAAGAACCTCCGCCTCCGCACGCGCTCATGCAAAACAGAAAAAACAGTCCGCTTATGGCCAATGCACATATTCTTTTCATCTTTTTTCTCCTTTGTGATTCCCAATAAAGTAGTGCAGGCATCCTGCCTGCTCCAATTGATTCTGAGGACAGAGGTAGGATATAAGCAGAAAATCCGTATGCTTCGGAAACATCCGCAGCATACCGGACATGAGATCTGATAAATATTCATCAGTTTTTGTGGAACTTTGCGTCTTTGTGTCTTCGTGGCAAACTGAAAACAGATTCTTCCGCTGAAATATTTTTCAGATTTCCTGTTGCTTATAAGTTTGGAAATATTCCCACCTCTGCGGTCAGATTTTCCCTTTCCGAAAAAATCCGGAAGACATGACCGTACAGGTCGAAACACTTCTTGCAGGCTTTCAGAAAATGACTTGGAAATTCTTCCCCAATCCATTTTCTCAAAGTCTTTGAAACTTCATTTTCTTTTCATGTTTGCCTCCTTTGTTTTCTCTGTATGACAGGAGTTGCGCAGCCTTTTTCTCAACTGTCTGATATTTGACAAACCGGCTTTGTGGATTGCAATGCCGGTTTTTATAAAAAATCAGCAGATTGAAATGCAACTGTGCAACTCCCGCCTTATTTACGCTCACGGACGTTTTATTCAGCCGGATTAATCATGCGCCCCATGAACAGAATGGTTCCGTTTATGCGATCCATGATGAAAAAAATAAACGGACGGTTGATTTTCAGTTCCATGGGAGTCGGCGGAGCGGCACTTCCGGCAAGAACAGCGACAGCAGTGGCGGCCGCTGCCTCTGTTCCCGCTTCATCCACGGAAATAAATGCCTTGTGGAAAACATCCCCGATATACAAATCGAAAGTTCCATCCATACCGGAAAAATCCGCTCCGGGCCATGTGAATGCAACAGGCATTCCCATTTCGGAAAGCGTATCTTTGAGGCTCATTGAACCGGATTCATACCTGAACTTCGGCATTTCAAGAGCAATATTGGTCAAGGAGAGTTTTGCCGCAATCCCACTGAGGAGAGCAGGAGTCAGTGCTTTTTCAATTTCATCAAATCTGCCGGCATCGGGAAGCAGAATCATCATGGAAGCACTGCCATGTTTGTAGGAAAGTTCCACTGCTTTATAACCGTCTCCATCAGCATATCGGAAATAATCCGCAGTCTGCATCATTGGCAGCGTGTTCTGCGTGCCGTCCGCATGATAAAAAACATCGTCATGGGTACGTTGTGCATCAAATGGACTGGCCCAGGGCGCATTGAAATAAATTGCATTGACCAGAACAAGCCGTGCCGAAGAGTCAACGGAGTTCTCCGGAAGCAGATCCTGAATTTTCTGCTCTGTGTTTTCACTGACCCAATTGTTGATGGTGATTCTGGATTCCTCCGGTGTGCGTATGAAATCCGTCCGGTTCAGCGCAGCACTGTAATTGCCTGCTATGACATCCAGAAAGCTGCTCAGAAAAGGATAATCGTTCTGTCCCCACAGGGAATTGGCAATATTGAGTCTGAACACGTCATCCCGATGTCCGCTCAGACTGGACATCATAATATCCAGAGCGTTGAATGCGGAATGAAGCCGGTTATGGGGCAGGGTGAAGTGCAGGGTGTTTTTCATCTGCTGATCTGTATCGCCTGCGGCCCCGGCATACATCATGGCAAGTGCGTTTGAAATGCTGTAAGGAGAAAAGAAAAGATTGCCGTCCCCGGTGCGGATGGCCTGATAGAAATTCAGAGCAAACGCACTGTTTCCGCTGATCAGTTCGTACAGATCATCCAAAATGACATCCGGTGAAAGATTGCGCGTCAGATCGGATTTCAGGGCTTTGGACGTGTCTGAAATGATGTTCAGTTCACTTAACACCAGCGAATCAGCATCCAGATTTCCGTTCATGTTCATATCCACGCCGAAATACAGGCTGTAAGTTCCGGCAGGCATCTGCGGTATCTCCAGAATCAGTGATGACGGCAGTGTGAAAAGTGCGCCCTGATACACAGGACGGAAACTGCCGATGTCCGGGGAATCGCCGAGGTCGCTGAATTCACCACTGAGATTATAACCGTACCATCTGCCAAAGGCAGAAACCGCGATCCACCAGTCCGCTTCCTGTCCCTCCTCAGTGCCGGGCGACAGTTGGACGCTGATTGTAACAGCACTGTCTTCGGCTATGTGGACAGTCCCGGCCATGCCGTTGACTGTGATGACCGGCTCCACTGCCGCATATGCAGCCGCACAGAAAACCAGCGCAGCAAAAACAGCACTCAGAACACACAATGATTTTCTCATGTTTGTCTCCTTTTGATGATTTGATTTCAGAATTTGACAGCTTTTGAAAAGTTGTCAAATCCAGTTCGGAATCCGATTCTTAGGTGATTTCCATTAATGATTATACCGTTTTTCGTAGGGTGGGCACGGCTTTTTGTGCCCGCCGTTTCAGCAGGACGGTGGGCACAGAAAGCCGTGCCCACCTAAAAATGATGGTACATTTTTTTATAGTGGGTCAAATCATTTGATTCTGGAATTCCCCTCCCTTGAGGGAGGGGTTAGGGGAGGGGGAAAAATGCCCTGCAGTCATACACTTGTTCCCACCCACCCCCTGCCCCACCCACAAGGGTGGGGCGAGTTTTTTCCTCGGCCTCAAACCGTGTGACCCACCACCCATTTTTTCATGGAAATCACCTTAATTTGCATTATAAGCAGGGAAACTACAGGAATCCATGCAGCTTCCTGCAGTTTCTCAATAAACAATGTGCATTGCGCTGTTTTCAGGATTTTCCGCATCTGCTGCGGACATGCCTCCGGGCTGAAAAATATACACTTTGTTTTCCATGAACTGTATGCGTATCCAGTCATATCCGGTTCCCTGTGTCTGGGATTTCTCATATATCGGAAAGATCTGTCCGAGTGTTTCCAATTCCCTGTCCGCTGTCACCCGGTAAACATTCACCATTCGGAGCGGCAAAGTCCCCTCTCCGGTCTGGCTCATATCCTGCGCTGATGCTTCCGGAACAGTTGCACTTTCTGTTTTGGAAGAATTCACATCCAGCGGCAGGGCAATCACTCTCTGATACGGTTCCAGTCCTATGGAAAAAGGCGCGTCCGGAATCTGCATATTCTGTCCTGCGATTTCCTGCCGGACAAGCACTGGGGTTCTCACATCTGAAATATCCAGCAGGGAAATCTGAACTTTGTCTGCCTGTTTGCCAAACACAAGGATTTCCCCTGCTCCAAAAGGCAAAATATGATCCGAAGTTCCCTGAAGATTTATCCACTGTCCGTCCTGCGGATGCAGAGGATCTCCCAGATCCGCAGCCATCAGTGAACCCGGATATTCCCGTGAATGCACAATCATGCGATCTTCGGTGAAACGGATTCCCGGAGAATTCACGGGTACTGCAAAGGCTGTTTCAGAAAGAATTTCCAGAGTTCCCGCATCTGTCTGCATACAGGACAGAGAAAGGGAAGAACTGCCCGGCAGAGAACCGGTAAAGCGCAGAATTCCTTTGGATTCACTGAAAGCGGAAAGCCCGTCCAAATTTCCCGTCACTGTAAGAAAGGCAGTAAAAACAGGCAGATTTTCCCGGATTCCCACTTTGTGGATTGCGGTTTGTGCTGCATCATCCGATTCCTGAACCTGCACATCCGCAGGCCCTGCCAGATAAATGGCTGAAGAGGATGTATAAACAGCACGGATATCCGCAATCAGCGCCACACTGTCTATGGGCCTGAAAATATCAGCCAGATCAAGAACCGTCACAGTTGTTATCATGCCGCCTGTGGGAATTTCAGGACGGTATACCTGTGCATAATTCAGCAGAGGAACTGTGAGTATGGGCTGTCCCAGATCATCCATCAGGGCATAATAGGGAATCATCTCATCTTTTTCCATCATATCCAGATTTTCCTGCGCATTTTCAAGAACTTCCTGCCGATCCGCTTCTGTAATCACAGTTTCAGTGCTGCCCAGAGATACAAGAACTTCCGGCAGATAGTGCAATACCGTGCAGAGTTTTCCGTCCTTCACAAAAGAAGCGGCAAAACGCCCTTCGATCTGAATTTCTTTCATTCTTTCCGGATATCCGGGCTGTGACACATCTGCCAGCAGAATGCCTGTGCAGTCTTTGGAACTGTCCTGATACGCATACCCTGTGCTTTCAGAAAAACCTTTGTCCGGCCTGAACAGTACCGCAAGAGTAGTGCTGTGCAGATACAGGGAGATGATTTCTCCGGACACATCAAGAGAGGAAACCGTATTCGCTGTTTCTTTACTGACAGAAACAATTTTTCTGTCTCCGGCTATATAGAAATAAGAACCGTGTGTCTGAACCATTTTTCCGGAATATGATCCGCCTGCGGCAGAATTTCCAAGGTTGACTCCTGAAACATCAGGAGATGCAGGCAGTCCTCCGGCGTCTGCTGTTCCGCCGGAGTAGATGGGGGGAATTTCATCATTTTTAATATCACTGCTGTACTGATCCCTGAGAAAGCCTTCCATTTCCGCATCGCTTCCCATTGCAAGAACAGATGAAAAAGATACTTCCGGATTGCCTATTTCTGTATTGCTTTGCGCACCGCATCCTGCAAAAATACAAAGGATGATCAGCAGCAGTGTTCCGGCTGCAAATTTGACTGAAAAACGGATTATCCCCGACATATTTCTCCTCCCCGCGGATTTCCCGTAAGGGGAAACACCTGAATATTGACCTGCACCACCTGATCCGGATTTTTTTCCTCAGAAGCCATTTCCAGCAACTGCTTTCTGAATTCTGCGGTTTTTTTCTTCAAATCTTTGATTCTGTCCCTTGTCACACTCAGCACCAGAGCGGAAATATCCCGTTCCGCGGCAGGATAACGCTCAATGGATTCTGCCGCGAGCCTGAGCATTTCCCGGTGATAATTGGCTATGACAAGGGATTTGACTTCCGGGCCTGTGCTGATATTCCGATCTGACTGAAACCAGCATCCTTCTTCATCCTTTTGAATCAGTCCGCTTTTAAGCAGCAGATCCATTGCCTTTTTCACTTCTGCAACTGTTACAGGCGGATTGAGCATTTCCGCAATCTGCTCCGGGCTTTGCCTGCGGTCGCCAAACATGAGAATTTCACGGATAACCGGATAATACCATTTGGAAAAATATTCGTATTCCGCAGATTCCAGTTTCCGTATATCCCTGTATCCTTTCAGGGACATCATTTTTTTATAGTAATGATTTTTTTCTTCATGGGTCTGTGCCTGATTCATGAATACGAGAAACTCAAAATAATCCCGCTCCTGTTTTTTCAGATCAAAGCCCTGGGCAATCTTTCCGATGCTTTCATTGGTCAGATTCCGGATGCCGTCTGTCACCAGTTTCAGGAAATTGGGTGATTTGAAACCGGATTTCCGGGAAAAGTAGCGGTAGGAGAAATGCCTGATCTGCTCTTTTCTGTAGGCAAACATATCCCGGAGAAAAGCCCGGTAATCAAGATATTCAAAAACAACAGGACATTTCATTTTGCTGCTCCGGGAATGGTTAAGGTTTTTTATCTTCATAGTCAGTTCAGAAAATTTTTTCATGCAGATGCCAAACATGCCCTTATCTGCACTTTTGGGATTGTACATAACCGGACGGGAAAAAAAGATCAAGGAAAAAATGAGGTGAATTTTCAAAAAATGTATTCATAAGAATACAGAGAATATATTTTTAAAAATATATTTTACTGAAAATATTAAAATAAAATGGAGAATACTGTATTCTGATTTTTGATATTTCTGCTTTTCAGTATACAAAATCCGGCAGGAACCCCAAGCATAATCAAACCGGAGTCCCAAACTGAAAGTTTGGGAGCCTGCGGTCGCTGCCAAACAGGAAAACTTAGGCGATTTCCATTAAAAAATGTACCATCATTGCAGGGTGGGCACGGCTTTTTGTGCCCACCGTTTCAGCAGGACGGCGGGCACAAAAAGCCGTGCCCGCCCTACGAAAAACGGTATAATCATTAATGGAAATCACCTTAACAGCCCTGCCTTATTTTAAAGGGGAGAGAGGTACTGAACCCCGGTTTCTTTTCGATCATCTGATTTTTTTTCTTGCAAGTTCAGACACAGTTGGTATATATAAATAAACTTGCATATATTTTCGGGTATAAAATTTTCAGGAAATCCCTTTTTTCTGAAAAATCCGATTTTTTTGTACACGAAAATTTTCGTTTACCTGCTAAAATTATTTTTTTACAGGATAGATCTGTGTGACCATCAGTTCAACCGGATGAAAAAAGGCAGTTTGTCTGAAAACTGGCATGAATATTGCGTTCCATATAATACGCATCTTTTCATGCTTTATGACAAAGAAAGCATAATAACTGTTTAGTTGATTGTCTGTTGTCTAAATACAGACTGTGGATGATTAAAATTTGTCTAAATGCAGATAAAATTGTCTATATTTAGACAAGATTATCCAGATATAGACAATTTGTTATGGTGAATAGGCGGAAACCGTATAATCACTGGTTAGAATCAAAATTAATAAAAAAATGGGTAGTGGGACTTTTCATGCTGATAATGTAAAATTATAATGATCAATAAAACTTCGGATACGGATTTTATGAAAATCATCATCACGGCTGAAAGAAAGCGTTTTTCTTACCAAATTCGGGCATCT
>JBFXEJ010000164.1:0-9884 GCA_050180235.1 Desulfococcaceae bacterium | reverse complement strand
ACGGCTTTGGCCTTTATCAGGGGTCTGTCCTTTTTCGGATAATCCGTCAGGGGCAGATACGCGGCTGCCAGCGGGTTTTCAGCCATTTTTTTCTCAAATTCCGCTGCCGGGATATGCTTCAGTTTGATCAGGCGGTAACGGAACTCACTGACCGGATAACCGAACAGGGAAATTTTGTACGTATCCTTTACCGGTTTTCTCCATTTTGCCGGATCCGTGAACATGGCTATGGGGAAAACCGGTTTCCGGAATTTGAAGAAAATTCCGCAGAAGCAGTGGAACATGCGCTTCTCAAAATCATCCTCTTTGTCGCTCTGCTGCTCCCAGTGGATGAGAATCTGCTCGGCCACATCCGCCATGATAACGCTGATCAGAATCAGGGCATCCGTAATCCGCTGCTGATCTTCGGGGGAAAGTTTTTCCCCGGACTCCTCAAACAGTGCGTTGAGTTCCTTATCCAGAAACTCTGCGGTCTCAAACTGTATTTTGCCTGCAATTTCAGGGAAAAACAGTTCAAAATATTCACGCAGAAAAAGCATGAGGGTTTCCTTGTGCCGGATGTCAAAACGGTTGCCGGTGTGTTTCATTTTGTCTGCATATCTCCTCTCTCACTGAGAATAAAATCAGCCGGGAATTCTGTCAAGGGATTTTGCTGTATGAACCCGGATTTTCAGGATTTTTGGACTGACCGGGATTCTTGACCGCAGATAATCCTGATTTCACAGATAAACCGTGATATGTTCCTGCTTATCTGCGCCATCATATTCATCCTGCTTATCTGCGGTTCAGACAGAAACATCCCGGTAAATCCCTTAATCCCGTGAATCCCGGTTCAGACAATGCACACCCGGTTCATCATCATTTTTCTCAGGCAGGATTTCAGTCATAAACAGGATAATCCTTTATCCCCCAAATCCGGAAATGTGAGATAATAATGTGGGAACTGAATACAGTTTTTTATCTGAAATTTTATGCACCTGCGGCTTTGTCTGCCATTTTTCTGTACAGTTCCTGCGCTTTTTGCAGAGATTCCAGATCATCTATCCCCATAGTTTCGGATTCATCCTCTGTGATCACATATCCCGCAGACAGGCCGTCCGCGTTCATGTATTCCACAATATCTGTGAGAAAATATTCCTGAATCGCAACCATCTGCCCGTTCCGTTCCTTGTGGACAATCTGGGGCCGGGATTCCAGTATGGGAAGAATTCGCAGCAGTTCCTGCTTCCGGACAGCGTAAATTCCTGAATTGCAGATATTCAGACTCTCCTGTTTTGCTTCAGGATAGGATCGCCAGTATTTCCATTCCGTGATTCTTTGTACTTTATCATCACTGATTTCCAGAACCCCGTAGCGTTTTTTGTCTCCGGGAATGAAACCCAGCACAGCCATAGGATGATGTTTGAGTGTTTCCAGAAGTCTGCGGTAAGATTCGGGCCGGACAAAAGGCACATCTCCCATGGTGATGGTCACAGATTCACAGTCTGCATCTGCCAGAAACTCACGCGCGGCCAGAATGGCTCCGCCTGTGCCGTTGAGTTCCGGCTGATGGCAGTAAACAACTCCCGTATGCTGCGTCAGGTTTTTCACATCCTGACTTTTGTAATTGACAATAATGGCCTTTGGACCCGGGGGAAGCATACGCAGAATACGGACAAGAATGGGTTCTTTTCCCTCAAAAAAGGATTTTTCCGGTATCAGGGGCAAAAGGGTTTTGTTGCCCTCATAAGGCGTCATGCGGCTGCCTCTTCCGGCTGCCATGATAACTGATGCGGTACGGATTTGTTCAGACATTGCACCTCCAGATGTTTGCAGGGAGTTGATAAAGTAAGGCGATTTCTGAAAATAAATATCCCATTTCCGTTCACAGGCACTGGGCAAAAGCTGGAAGCTTTTGATACTTTGGTGGTATATTTCACAGGCACTGGGCAAAAGCTGGAAGCTTTTGATACTTTGGTGGTATATTTTTTTCCGGAAATCACCTATAATACCAATTCTCCATTGAAAGTATACTTATGATCCGGTTTCCCACAGAGGACACAGAGAGAAAAAACCACAGAGAACACAGATAACATAACTCATTTTATTGTATAAATTCAACAGCGAATTGGTATAAGTCAGCATAAACTTTCGGGTATGGCGTTTTCAGAAAAACCGGTTTTTTCGGAAAAATCAGGTTGTTTGAATACCTGAAAACTTTCAGTTGGGTACTTAAGAAATGAATCCTGTGAGAGAAAAATAGAGAAAAGCAGGGCAGATGTCAAGGATGAAAGGAAAGAGGCGGTTTTGAAACGGGATTCTGCTTTTATCTTTTCAGGAGAGAGGGGATACCCCGCCGCGGTATCCCCCCTGTGCTAACCCGGCCCGGTGTGCATATCTGTGGCCTTCTGAAATACATGATGCCATAAGAATGAACGGGAATCAATGGGGTAAACAGAGTATTTTGCGGCAGATATTCCGGTATGGAGAGATTCTCCCAAAGTATATCAGAAACGCAAAAATGTTTCCTCCCCGGTTCACGGGTTTCCGGACCGTCAGATTTATCAGCAATCCCATGAGAAAAAAGGAATGATTTTCTCTTTTGCTCAGAAGCTGTGACGTTTCGCAGAAAAAGTGCATGAGGCCGGAGGCAGTACCGGAATTTCTCCCGGCATGGCTCAGAAACCGAAGCGCTTGAGTATATCGTCCACTTTCTCCTTCTGCCTTTTTTCAATAATCAGCATTTTCTGGGCCTGGGCTTTTCTGATTTTTTCTGTAAGTTTTTCCATATCCGCAGGTTTTTCAATAAAATCCATAGCGCCTTCCTTAATGGCCTCCACGCCTTTTTCCACTGTGGCATGACCGGTCAGCAGGATGATCTGGATTTCAGGACATATCTCTTTGATGGCCTTAAGGGCTTCCAGACCGTCCATTTCCGGCATGAGCAGATCAAGAACAACAGCATCATAGGATTTTTCCCTGATCTTTTCAATGGCTTCTTTGGCAGAGGCCGAAGTGCTTACCTCCATGCCGCGGGTCTCCATTCTCTGGGTCATGATATCCAGAAAGTCTTTTTCATCATCCACCAGCAATACTTTTTCTGACATGGCTTTTCTCCTTTATATGAGAGTGTTGCATTTAAATACAGCGTAAATCCCAATCTGTGCAAAAAAATTGCTCCGCCCATTTTTCTGTACTGCTTTCCTTTAGAGCAGGTAAATTCATTTGTAAAGTCTTATCCTGAAATTTATGCCTTTCTGACAGGAAGCATTTTTTTTGCGCGGGATTTGGCGATTTTTTCTGCCAGGATCCGGGGATTGACTGATTTGTCCAGCAAATCAGCCGCGCCCAGTTTCATGGCATGTATGCCTTTTTTCGCTGTGACATGCCTGCTTAGAAGAAAAACATCCTGTTCAGAATTTATCTGTTTGAAATTTTTCATCATTTCAATTCCGTCACTGCCCGGGACAGTAAGATTCAGGATAATAATGCTGAAATCTTCCCTGCCTGCCATTTCAAGTCCGGCTTTTGCGGACAGTGCTCTGGAAACCCTCATGTCTCTGGTACGGATTTGTTCGATCAGATGGGAAAGAAAATCTTCCTCCTCGCCGACCAGCAGCACTTTTTCAGGCATAAAGCATCTCCTATGGCAAAGGGCCTGGGTTCTCTCAGCATGTCATCAACCCGGATAATTCCAGACAATAAATATGCCGGGTAAGATCATCACCATATTTTTGCAGCAAAATCTCAAAGATACTTAAATAATCTTCGTGAAACTTCGCGGCTTCGCTGCATTGTTTTGAAAAATCAGCAGATCAAAAACTCCCTCCCCCCTCAACGGGGGAGAGGGAGAATTAATGAAATTTTCGATATGCTGAAAATGGATAAATTAAAAATTCAGTATCACTTCCTTTGCTTTTGCATCAGATGACACCCGGGCTCCAAACGCTGCCAGCAGTGATTTTTCCTTTTCCTCCGTGAAAATATCCGGATTATTGGGAAGGTTTTCCAGTTTTGTGAAACGGATTCGCAATGCGTTTTCTGTTTTTTCCGGAATCAGGCTTACGGTTTTCCCTTCCCCTGCCCACTGCATGACCTTTTCCAGACAGCACCAGCAAAGATGGATCAGCGAATACGCGGATGCTTCAATTGTAACAGGCGGCTCCGGACGGACAAGCGTTACTGTTATGCTTTTGCCAGCGCAGATCCTCCGGGTCAGGGAAATCAGAAGTTCCAGATGATCTCCCACATCAATCAGGTTTGCGGGGTTGTCCACAGTATGGGCAAATGTGTTGAGATTTTTGATGATGCTGTCCGCATTTTTGACCCTTTCCATAACTTTCATCCCAACCCCTTTGATTCGCTCCGGATCCAGAGGTCTGCCTTTTTCCGACAGATACACCAGATCCGTGAGCAGGCCTGCATTCTCATTGATGACGGCCAGTGCGTTTTTCATTTCATGGGAAAGGGAGGCGGAAATTTTTCCGAAAAACTGCAACCCGCTTTCTCCGGGGGCATCATGACTGTTCTTCATATCTGATTCCTTTCATAATGCCGGTGCGGATTTCCGCAGGCATTTGGGGGAAAACTAAAGAATTTCTTTTATCTTTTCAATTAGCTGTTCAATATCCACCGGTTTTATCAGATACAGATGGCCTTCCGCAGTTCCAGCCAGGTAATCATCTTCGGAGCCGTGTCCGGTAAGAAAAATGAATTTCATGGACGGATGCATATCTTTCAGTCTGCGCTGCAGTTCCAGACCGCCGATTCTGGGCATTTTGACATCCAGCACAGCCAGATCATAAGGCATATTTTCCGAAGATTTCAATGCAGCCTCCCCGGTGGTGAACCAGTGCACATCAATCCCTCTGAGTTCCAGCCGTTCAGCCAGGGTGGATACCAGTTCACGCTCATCATCAACCAGCAGTATTTTCACAACTAATTCTCCCTTTTTTCTTTTATTTTCAGCGGCAGGGTTACCACAAAGGTCGTGCCCTCCCCTTCTGTGCTGTTCACTTCGATAGTGCCGCCAATTTCATGGACAAGATTGTAGGTGATGGAAAGTCCCAGCCCGGTTCCCCCTTTCTGCGTTTTGGTGGAGAAAAAGGGTTCAAACACCCGCTCCAGATCCGATGCCGGAATCCCGCATCCTGTATCACAGACACTGATGCTGATTCTGCTGTTTTTCTCGTTTTGCGCGGATATGTACAGAGAATCGTCCGCTTTCATGGCCGCAAATGAATTGTTGATCAGATTGAGAAAAATCTGCTGCAGTTTGCTGCGGTCACTTTTTATTTCCGGTATATCCTCCGGCACATCCACTGCCACATATATGGAGCGGTACTCGGCTTCCTTTCCGGTAAAACTCAGCACCTCCCGGATCAGTTCCTCCACCCGTATGGTCTGAACTGTGGCATCAGGCTGACGGGCAAAACCCAGAAGCCGTTTGGTAATGGTTCCGCAGCGCTTTACCGAGGCAAGGATGGAATTCACAATTCCCATCAGTTTTGGATCATCAGCATATTCCTTTTTAATGCAGAACAGATCTTTCATCAGCCCGGCTTTTTCATTGATAATGGCAAGGGGATTGTTGATTTCGTGTGCGATCCCTGCCGCGAGTCTGCCTATGGATGCCATTTTGCTGCCATATTCCAGTTCATGGAGACTTGTCAGCCGTTTCTGATCCGCAATATAGAGGTTGTTCACCATATAGGTGGTCACGCTCAGAATGACCATGAGAATGACAGTGATATTGAAAAAAAGAAATCCGATGAGTTTCATGCGTGTTTCATACCAGGAACTCATCAGCTCCTCTTTATGTTTGATTACCATGAGAATAAAGGGCGTATCCGGGATGTATGCGTAGCCGATGATCAGAGGTTCCCCTTTACTGTCTGTTTTTTCAAATACCTCTGTTTTTTCGGAATATTGTGGAACATCCAGAGGAGATTTTTTCAGAACATTGCCGTAATACCGGGCTGGGGTCTGGAGAATTCCCTGTGTATTGATAATAAAGGCATCTCCTCTGCCGCTGAGTTCCATCTGGGAAAGCTGATCGTTGAAGCGCAGTGTACCCACCGAGGAGCGCAGCACATAAAAAGAACCGTCCGGAAGATCGTATTTCACTGCAATAACCAGATGGGGACTCTGCCGGAATCCCATAAACACATCACTGATATAGATACCCTCTTCTTTTACCTTGTCAAACCAGGGCTGTCCGCTGTAATCCTTTCCCTCCAGTTTGTGGGGGCCGACATAGGTGTGCTGACGTCCGGCAGCATCAATCAGACTGAGATCCTCAAAACCGCCTCCGAAACTCTGCTGCAGATTGTACAGCAGTTTGGAAAGATGGAGCTCTTCGCTGAGTGATTCAAAACTGTTGTCGTGAACCAGAAAGTCCAGGGCAGATTTGCGCTCGCTCAGAAAAAAGGACAGGGAGCGTTTGAAATTGGACGCAATCCGGGCTGTGCGCAGAAGAATTTCCGATTCAATGGATTTCTGGGTAAAATTGTAATCAATCAGGGTAATTGTGATCAGCGGCAGCAGAGTGACCGCAGCCATAAGGCATACAGTCAGTTTCCAGATCCTCCGGAAATTAAACATATGCTTGAACGGCCCGGACAGATTTTCCGGATGATCCCAGAAATGGGGTTTCAGTTTTCTGATTACAGACATCATGGCAGTTACCAGTTACCAGTTACCAGTTGTCAGTTGTCAGTTGTCAGTTGTCAGTTGCCAGTTGCCAGTTGCCAGTTGCCAGTTGCCAGTTGCCAGTTGCCAGTTGCCAGTTGCCAGTTGCCAGTTGTCAGTTACCAGTGTTCAGTTATCAATGAATTACTTCCTGAAATCTGACACTGATAACTGTTCACTGTTCACTGATAACTGTTTTTACTTCCCTGCTTTTTTCTTTTGTATCTTTTCGTTGGCCGCTTTCAAGTTTTCGCTCAGTACATCAATATCCACAGGTTTCTGAAGGTAAGCGAATGCTCCGAGTTCCATGCAGACCTTCCGGTCGGCCTCGGAACCGTGACCGGTAAGGATAATGATCTCAATATCCGGCCGGGTTTCTTTTACCCTGCGCAGAACCTCTATGCCATCTATTCCCGGCATTTTCAAATCCAGAATCATGACTTCGGGATCATCATCCCGCACAATATCCAGTGCGGACTGGCCGTCATAGGCAACCGCAGATCCCATATCCCGCATCATGAGACGTTCGGACAGGGTCTGCACAAATTCCCGCTCATCATCCACCAGCAGCACTTTGGAGGGAATCTCAAAGTCAACTTTCCGGTAAATATCAGCTCTGTGAAAATTCTTTCCAACCACAGTCTCAACAGATTTGACCCCTTCCACTTTTTCCGCAATTGCTTTCAGGTCCTCTTCCAGACGGCTGAGCATGAGAACGTGTTTGTTTATGGTGAGAATAATAACCCCGTCTTTGGCAGTGACCCCCACATCATGTCCTTCGCGGGTCAGCACAGCCTCCACACATGCGGCCAGATGAAAATTTTCCACAGCTTTGCGGGAACTGGGAAGCATTTTCAGTACCGGGGCAGACGCGTTTTCCGCGATCAGGGAGGCTGCCTCAGCCGGGGATGTCTTATCCGCAGGAATCATAATATCATAAAGTGAGGATGTCCAGGGATCTTTTCTTTCCCACTGTACAGGATCCCAGTTTTCTTCCTTTTCCCACAGCATTTTCAGCCAGTACGCGCAATCCTCATCATATCTGCGGATCAGGTTCATGGCCTCTTTTTCATTAAATTTTCCGGAGGCCTGAGCTTCTGACACCCGGTATTTTACATCCGCTATCAGACAGACCCTCAGCACATGGGTGACAGATTTGGGAATCAGGTGCGTGCAGAATCCGGATATAAGCAGCCTGTCTTCTGCCAGAAATTCGGCCAGAGCCATGCGCAGATGGGCCACGGCACGTTCTTTTTCATGGGTGAAGCGGTTAAAAACAGAAGGTTTGGAAGAAAACGCGCTGTATATCTTTTTTTCAGGCATACCGGAAAGCACGGATGCCTGTTTCAGAATTTCCTCTTCACCGATTCTCCTGAAACCTGTTTTTTTCTGCACTTCCCGCAGAACATCCTCTTCATTGCAGAAATTTCCGCTGAACAAAGTAATCACTGACATGATCTTTTCTCCTTATTTTCTATGCAATGCGGCATACTGTTGTCAGAGGACAGATTTCTTCCGCCTCATTATGTGTGTAGATATGGACAGCACAGATTGCTTTTTCCATGGTAGGATATATATGATCTCTGCCTATTCTGTCAATCAGATGTGTGCGTTCCAGAACCGCCATGACAGATTCGTTCACTCCGCTGAGGGAAATATCCACGCCGGAGCTCCGGACATTGTCCACCAGCAGGGAAAGCACCTCCTCGCCTGATGCATCCATATCATTGATGCCGTTGGCCACCAGAACAATATGTTTCAGATTTTTGCGGTTAAGCATGCGCTCGCTGATTTTATCCTCCAGATAACTGGCATTGGCAAAAAAAAGCGGGCCGTCAAAGCGTACCAGATCCACATATTCGCACTGGCGCAGGCCATGCGTTATGGCATCGCGAAGTCCCTCATCATCATGCCGGGAAAGGGACGGAACCGTGGGCCGCATGCTTTTGTAAAGAAAAACCCCAAGTGAGAGGGCCACACCCACCATGATTCCCTTGTCCAGATGGGGCGCAAACGCCAGGGTGCAGATAAATGAAAGAACTGAAATGGCTCCGTCATACCATTTCGCGTGCCAGGCATGGACAAAGCCGGATATGTTGATAAGTCCGATAACTGCCATCATAATGACCGCAGCCAGCACAGACTGGGGCAGATGATACAGCAGAGGTGTAAAGAAAAGCAGCACAATCACCACTGCCAGACTGGTAAACACACTGGACAGACCGGTAACTGCTCCTGACTGCAGATTGACCGCAGACCGGGAAAATGATCCGGATGCAGGATAGCTTTTGCCCACTGCACCGAGGATATTGGCCAGCCCCTGACCGATAAGTTCCTGATTGGGATCCAGACGCTGACCGGTTTTGGCTGCCATAGCCTTGGCAATGGAAATGGCTTCCATAAACCCGAGAAGGGAAATGATGGCTGCATAGGGGAAAAGATGGGAAATAACATTGAAATCTATTTTGGGCATACCCAGGGAAGGCAGTCCTTTTGGCACAGTGCCAACCACTGCCCCACCCCCGCGCATCAGAAGATTCTCCGTATCCAAAGGGCTGTTGCCCACTCTGATCCGCCAGATCCGGCCATCTCCTTCGGCTCCGGCCGGCAGAGACTCTTTGGGAAAAAAACGCAGTGATCCGTCTGCCTGGGTCACTCCTGCAAAAAGCATATCGCGGATCTGTGAGCGGTATTCCGCAGACTCATGTTTTAAGCGCTGAATTTTCACATTGACAACCCCCAGATCGTGTTCTGCATCCAAAGCAGCGATTTCATTTTTTGACTTTCTGGCCTCTTCCATCTGCTGCGTGAGCCTGGTACGCTCCGTTGCCAATGCGGGCATGGCGTTCACTGCCCTGTTGAATTCCTCAACAGCGTGACGTGCGTCCGGGGATTCAATGCTGTCCAAACGGCCATTTGTATTGTGCTCAAATCCCATACCCCAGGAAATCAATGTGGTAAGCGCTACGGCCACCAGCACATTGGGAACTTTGGGATAAAGTTTTTTCAGCCCGTACATGATGGCAAATGCCAGCACTCCCATAATCAGCGTGGGCCAGTGGGTATAATGGGCTGCTGCTTTGCACACCCGGATAATGGTTTCATAATGATGCTCGGCATAATCCACGTTCACCCCGAACATCTTGGAAAACTGGGAGGACGCGATGATAATGGCGGCCGCAATTGTAAAACCGTTGACCACCGGATGGGAAAGA
>JBFXEJ010000163.1:0-10040 GCA_050180235.1 Desulfococcaceae bacterium | reverse complement strand
ATTTGTCAACAGCATATTGCACAATAGTGAAATACCGTATTCCGGCTTCTTCGGCAGGAGTGCAGGAGAGGTTAAGGGCTGATTCGGAAAAAAATCATGAAAAAAACAACCCAATATAAACATATTGTGCTGTTTTTTTCTTCGAAACAGGAATTTATGAGATATAAGTCTTAACTGTCCGGTAATTTTGCCTCATTTATTCCGGAAATATGGTTCAGGGATGTATATGAATCTGTCAATTCTTCCGGCAATAAAGAAATTTTGAATTAATTTGGCCTAAATGCAGAAATATTTAAAAAAATCCTTATATGAAAAAAATAAGCACAGAAACTGTATAAACTGAATATATCAGAAACAGTGCAAAAAAATGTTTAAAACATATTTAATGCTCCATATGTATATATTTACTATATTAAGCACTGAATGAACAGATTCATCATTTTTTTTCCAAATCAGATTTTTTTCATAAAATATTCAAAAAAACAGATTTACGGAAAGTTAAAATCAATCTGTCTGATTATTGACAATATTGGCTGTAAAAAGAAAATATGCCAATAAACAGCAAAAAATCATTTTATGGATAATATACTGTATTAAGCAGATTTAAGACATATATTAGGCAAAGTAACTTAAAAACAGTCTTTTTTTCAAAAACAGAATAATAAATGCCACAGCAGATTTTTGTGTGTTTGCAGCAGAAAAACTGCCGCAAAGACACAAAAATCGAAATTTAACGAAGCTTCATAAAGATACTGTCATGATTCACGTTAGGCAGTCAGTTTTTCCATACCGATCCGGATAAGCCAAAAACCGGTCAGTCCGCAGACAATCCGGGCTGCGGACCGGACAGGGGCAAAACGGGCAGCAATCCCGGAGAAGACAAAGGGCAGGAGATAAAGTGTGGTGGTCATGAAAAATACGGTAAAAAACAGAATGCTGTCCCATACAGAAACCGAGTCCGCAGCCATGCCGACTGCCATTAGAAAGGGCGGGCAGAGGTTCATGCCGGTGAAAACCCCGGCTGCGAACAGAGTCCAGCGGGATTGGGGCCATTTAAGCGCTGTTCCGCAGAAACTCAGGTGGGGAAAGTGTGTATGTATGGAATAAATGAGCATGAGCAGTCCCAGCAGAATTTCTCCTGACGGAAGCAGCAGGGTGCTGAAAATCATGCTGCCCCGGAAGATTTCACCAATGCCGAAGCTGATTACTGCAAAGAGGATATAAGCCAGAAAACGCCCTAGAAGAAACAGTCCGAGTGAAACAGCATTTCCCCTCCAGCCCTTTTCTGCGCGGGACAGCAGCAGTCCCATGAGAACCGGCGCGCAGGTTCCCATGCAGAATGCACCTGCGGAAAGTCCCAGCATCAGGGCTTTGAGAATCATTTTTCACCTTTGCCTCTGAAAAAAGATTCCCACTGTTTTCTGCCTTCTTCACTCAGATCATCTGCCGTCCATTTCCGGGAATAATCCATATGCACAGATACGGATTCCTGCTGCGAAATTTTTTTCACAGCTTCCTTTACACTGCTGACTATACCGGTCTGATAAGGACAGAAAGGGGTGGTCAGAATCATGGTGACAGTAATGCCTTTTTCATCTGAATGCACATTACGGATCAAACCCAGATCCACAATATTGATATCCAGTTCCGGATCTTTTATCTGTTTCAGTGCTGCGTAAATCTGCTCCGGGGAAACCGGTTTTCTGACCGGCTTTGCCACAGGCATGGATTCTGTTTTTGACAGGGGAACAGTCGGAATCTCCGCAGGTTTTGGAATCAGAGCCAACTGCCTTTCCATCTCCCTTTGGAAAATCCATTCAGGAAGGGTTTTGAAAAACCAGATGATTCCAAGCAGGAGAAAAATGATAATTCCCTGCACCAGAATGGTTTTAAAAGAATATGTTTCCGTTTTTCTGTTCAAAGCAGCGCATCCTGTTTCTGAATCTGCATAAAGCAGAACAGGCTTCCAGCCTGTTTATAACCCGCAGCACAGGCCGGAAGCATGTGCCACTTTTTTATTTCCGATAATCTCTAATACATTTCAAACTCATCCCTGATGTCTTTTTCCTCTTCATCCATTCGGATTTGTTCTTTTCCGCTTTTGTCTTTTGTCTGTCCCCCGCGGGATTCAGGTTTGGCTTCCGCAGCATGCGGTTTCTTTTTCCCCTCAAATTTGGCAATAATGGCTTTCATGGCAGTGATATCCTCAGGTTGCAGACTTTCATTTTCGGATTTCCCTTTTTCCGCTGCCAGATCCCCGATTTTGAAAAACTCTGTCACCTTACGCAGCCGGTCAGCCTGTTCAGACAAATCTTCGGAAGTGGAGGCCATTTCTTCGGATATGGCCGCATTCTGCTGAATGATCTGGTCAAGCTGCTGAATGGCCTTGTTGATCTGATCCGCTCCTGAATGCTGTTCCTGACTCGATGAACTGATTTCCTGCACCAGTTCCGCTGTCTTGCGTATATCCGGCACAATACGGCTGAGCATTCCGCCTGCATTTTCCGCAACCGTAACACCTGATGCTGTCACACTGATAATTTTTTTCGCGGCCTTCTGGATCTGTTCAGACAGTTTGCGCACCTCGGCTGCCACCACAGAAAATCCCCGGCCTGAGGAACCGGCCCGCGCGGATTCAATGGCCGCATTCAAAGCCAGCATATTGGTTTCCCGCGCTATTTCCTGTATGACAGTGATTCTTTCCGCAATGGTCTGAATGGCAGTAACAGTCTCAGCCACTGCTTTGCCGCCTTCCCCGGCAGTCTGCGCTGCCTGCAAAGCAATTCTTTCCGTAGCGCCTGCATTGTCTGCATTCTGCCGGATGGCCGCTGTCATTTCCTCCATGGAGGCCGAGACTTCCTCAGCCGATGCTGCCTGCTCACTCGCTCCCTGAGACATTTCCTCAGAACGGGATTTGAGTTCCAGACTTGTTTCCGCAAGTTTGCCGGACGCTATCTGCACATCCGCAATGCTTGTGCGGAGATTTTCCACCATTTTTTTCATGGCCGCATAGACACCGCTTTTTCCTTTGGAAGAAAACTCAATGGTCAGATCCCCCTCTGACACCTTTTTGGCAATATCCTCGATTTCCGAAGGTTCCCCGCCCAACTGGCGCAGCAGGCCCCGCGAAATCCAAAAGGCAATGGCAAGGGAAAGAAAAAAGGCAAGCACTGTGCCGCCTGCCACCATGTTTTTTGTCAAAGTCGCGGCTTTTGCTGCGGAAATCTGAGCCGCACTGAGCACTTCCAGTTCGGATTTGCGGATATTTTCCAGCACAAAGCGGATTTTTTCCATGATATTTTCAGAACCTCCGCTGTTGACAAGTGCCACCAGAGATTTGCGGAGATACAGGTCATTTCCCATCTGTCCGAAAGTGGCAACCAGCACCTTGAGCAGTTCAATTGCAGCCTCCAGTTTTTCCTGCCCAACAATGGGAACCTGCCGAAGTGCATCAATATAACCCTCTTTATCTTCAATTCCAATATCTTCGGCCTGTTTGCGGAATTTTTCCTCATCCGGTGCTTCCAGCAGAATCTGACCGCCCAGCCAGTTGCCGATCTGCATTCCGTCCACAGTAATGGGAAATCCGAAATCAATGAGACCGCCGGAATAGCAGTAATACCAGTCCCGGCCTGCTTTTTTTGCATCCTGGGGCCCCTCTGCATCACTTTTCATGCACAGTTCCAGTCCTTTTTTGTTTTTGCGCTGGTATCCGAAGCAGAATTTCTGAAATTCATCATAGGTCTGCAGTTTTACCGGAGTTCCGTCCTTTTCCACCACCAGACTGGCAACACCGGTGGCACCCGCGTAATATTTCTGCACTTTTCGCAGCATTTCCGGGGCAATGAGGTCTTCCACCCTCAGTTGGGGAACTTCCCCGGATTTCTCCCGCAGCGCAGCGCGTTCTTCCGGAGCCATATCAATTTTCTCACGGGCCAGAATTTCCCTGCCGGTTTCCCCGTACCACAGGGCAAGCAGTTTTTCCAATTCCTCCATCTGTCCGGCACGGGCCAAAGACAGGTCTTTCTTCATTTCTGCCAGGAGAGCAGACAGTTTTTCTCTGCTTTGGGAAAACTGCGTCAGATGTTTTTTCTCTCCTGTCACCAGAAAATTCTTTTCCAAAGACTCCAGCCGGGCAATGCTGTTGTTCACCATGTTGAGTTCACTGATGAACTGATTGGTGCTGTCCACTTTGCCGCCAATGTGCAGCAGTGCGTCAATGCTCTGGAAACTCATAAGGCCCAGAGCGACAATCAGGATCATCGGGGCCGCGCCGCCGGTAATCATTTTCTTTTTCAGGCTCAGGTGATCGAAGATTTTCATGGAATGTCCTTTCAGAAAGATTGGGTTGGAAACCGGTATGATTTTTATGAATATACCCCTGCTGTTTTTTGAAATCAATGCCTTTTTCAGATCGCAGGTCTGATTTGCCTGAGAAAAAGACTTGCTGGGGGAATTCATCAAAACAGGAGTTGTGAAATCTCTTTCCTTATGATAAATTACAAATTTTCTGTTTTTTTTGTCAACACACCGGATGCAGGCGTGTTCCGGATTTTTTTATCATAAAGGAGAAACACATGGCAAATGTTGTGATTGTCGGAACCCAGTGGGGAGATGAAGGCAAGGGAAAAATTGTGGATATGCTGGCCGCGGATGCGGATCTGGTGGTGCGTTTTCAGGGCGGAAATAATGCCGGGCATACAATGGTGGTCAATGGTGAGCAGTTTATCAGTCATCTGGTTCCTTCCGGGATTCTGCAGGGGAAAACATGTATCATCGGCAATGGTCTGGTTGTTGATCCTGCGGTGCTGATCGAAGAAATGGACTATCTGCTCAGCAAAGGTGTGAAAGTGGATGCGGACAATCTGAAAATCAGTGAACGCGCGCAGATCATCATGCCTTATCACAAACTGGTGGATCAGGCACGGGAGCGGATGAAAGGCGACAAAAAAATCGGCACAACAGGCCGGGGCATCGGGCCGGCATATGAGGATAAGGCCACGCGGCGGGGCATCCGTTTTGTGGATCTCATTGATCCGGAAGTGCTGAGGGAAAAAGTGGAAACCATTATGCTGGAAAAGAATTTTTACCTGAAAAATTTCCTTTCCGCAGAAACCGCTGATCCCGAAGCTGTTATTGAGGAATATACAGGATATGCCCGGCGTCTGGCTCCCCATGTTTGCAATGTGTCTGTGATTATGGATGAAGCCCTGAAATCCGGCAGACAGTTGCTGTTTGAGGGCGCGCAGGGAACCCATCTGGATATTGATCATGGAACCTATCCCTTTGTGACATCTTCCAATACCGTGTCAGGCAACGCGTGCTGCGGATCAGGCATAGGGCCTGGAAAACTCACAGATATTTACGGCATTGTCAAGGCATATACCACAAGGGTTGGAGCCGGGCCTTTTCCCACAGAGCTTTTTGATGAGATCGGCGACAGAATCCAGAAAAAAGGCGCGGAATTCGGAGCCACCACCGGCAGAAAACGCCGCTGCGGATGGCTGGATACCGTGATTCTGGAAAATGCCGTGCGTCTCAACGGCCTGACAGGACTGGTGGTGACAAAACTGGATGTGCTGGGCGGGCTGGATAATCTGAAAATATGCACGGCCTACAAACATGGCAGTGAAACCCTGCATCATTTCCCCACCAGTCTGAAAGTGCTGGGAGAATGTGAACCTGTGTATGAAATCCTGCCCGGATGGGACGAAGATATTTCCGGCATACGGAAATTTGATGATCTGCCTTCCAATACAAAGAATTATCTTAAACGGGCTGAGGAACTGACCGGAGTTCCCATTCAGATTGTTTCCGTTGGTCCGGGAAGAGATCAGACCATTGTGCTGAAAAATCCCCTGCGCTGAGGCTGTTCACAATCTCCAAAATACCGCAATCCGGCACAGCGGACGTCTGAACTGTGATTGATGTGATTTGTGTGATTTTCATGAAATCAGAATCATCAGAAATCACAGTTCAGACTGTGCACTGCAAAATATTTTTTTAAGGGAGTGCAGAAATCCAATGGAAACAAACATGCTGACACCCAAAAAATCCCTGAACAAAGCCTTTCTGAAAATCAGACCCTGCAGAAGTGACATTGAAAAATTCAAAATTTCTCTTGCAAGGCTGGTGGATGGAATTGATGAATCCGAATCAGAGGAATATCACAAAAATCTTGTCTCAGATTTTCTTAAAGATGTTTATTACAGGGAAAAACATTTCATCAACACCAAAGACCGGACAGATATGGTCATTCACAGCGGAAAGGATGCCAAAAGTTCTGTCAGCGTGATTATTGAGACCAAAAAACCGGGCAGCAGATCTGAAATGCTGAAAAAGGAGAATATCAGTGCAAAGGCATTTTGGGAACTTGTTCTTTATTATCTCCGTGAACGGGTTTCAGAAAAGAATATTGAGATAAGGCAAATCATTGCCACTGATATTTATGAATGGTTCATTTTTGATGCCCGTGTTTTTGAAAAATTCTTTGCCCAAAACAGAAATCTGGTGAAACAGTTCAGGGATTTTGAGGCGCACAGACTTGGGGGAGTCACCACTGATTTTTTCTACAAAGAAATTGCAGAACCTTTCATCAGTGAAGTGAAATCCGAAATCCCCTTTACCCATTTTGACATCCGGGAATATGAAAAGGCTCTGAAAAATCCGGATGAAAATGATGAAAAACGGCTGGCTGTTCTGTACAAAATTTTTTCCCCCGAACATCTGCTCAAACTTCCCTTTGCCAATGACAGCAACACCCTGGACAGAAATTTTTATGCAGAACTGCTGCACATCATCGGACTGACCGAAAGCGGAAAAGGGGGAAAAAAAATCATTGAGCGGAAAAAGGAAAAGGAACGCTGCTCCGGCTCCCTGATGGAAAACACAATTCTCACACTGCAAAGCATGAAAAAAATTGACAGGCTGGAAAAATCAGAGCGTTTTGGCGCATCTGAAGAGGAAAAACTTTTCAGTGCCGCACTGGAACTGGTCATCACATGGATAAACCGCATTCTGTTTTTAAAACTGCTTGAGGCACAGTTGATTTCCTGTCATAAGGGGGACAAATCCTTTTCCTTTCTCAATTCCCGGATGATTCAGAATTTCAGTGATCTGGACGTGCTTTTCTTTTATGTGCTGGCCCGGAAAACAGAAGAGCGTCTACCCAATCTGAAGCAGGTTTTTGCAAAAGTTCCCTATCTTAACAGTTCCCTGTTTGAACCCGCGGAAATTGAGCATCTTGCATTTTCTGTCAGCAGCCTGGCACAGAGAAAAAAACTGGGCATCCTGTCTTCCACTGTGCTGAAAGACCGCAGCGGGAAAAAACGCACAGGAGAGATGAATACGCTTGAATATCTTTTTGCATTTCTGGATGCTTATGATTTCGCGGCTGAGGGCGGCGGCGAGATTCAGGAAGAGAGCAGAACCCTGGTCAGCGCGTCCGTGCTGGGACTTATTTTTGAAAAAATCAACGGTTACAAAGACGGATCATTTTTCACGCCGGGTTTCATCACCATGTACATGGCACGCGAGACCGTGCGCCGTGCAGTGTTGCAGAAATTCAATGAGAGAAAAGGCTGGAACTGCAAAGATTTTGATGAACTGTACAACAGAATTGAGGATCAGAAAGAGGCAAATGAAATTGTGAACAGTCTGAAAATATGCGATCCTGCGGTTGGCTCCGGGCATTTTCTGGTGTCCGCACTCAATGAAATCATTGCGGTGAAAAATGATCTGAAAATTCTGCTCGACAGGCAGGGCAGACGCCTGAAGGAATATCACATTGAAGTGGCCGGTGATGAACTCACTGTGACAGATGAGGACGGGGAACTGTTTGCCTACAATCCCAAAAACCGGGAAAGTCAGCGGATACAGGAAACGCTTTTCCATGAAAAACAGATGATTATTGAAAACTGTCTTTTCGGTGTGGACATCAACCCGAATTCCGTGAAAATCTGCCGTCTGCGTCTGTGGATTGAACTGCTGAAGAATGCGTATTACAAAGCAGACGGCGAACTGGAAACCCTGCCCAATATTGACATCAACATCAGATGCGGAAATTCTCTTGTCAGCCGTTTTCCTCTGGATGCGGATGTGAGGCAGATTCTGAAAAAAAGCAGATGGACGGTTGAGTCTTACAGAACTGCGGTTCAGACCTACCGCCATGCCCGGAGCTTTGGGGAAAAAATGCAGTTGGAAAAACTTATTTCCTGCATCAAAAAGGATTTCCGGGTGGAACTGGGCGCGAACAGTCCCAAAGTCGCGCAGATGAAAAAACTGGGCGGAGAACTTTATGATCTGCTCAGCCGGAATCATCTGTTTGCGGAAACAGCCGAAGAAAAAAATGAAAGGGAGCGGAAACAGCGCAAACTGGAGGCGGAGATAAAACATCTCAGTGCGGAAATGGAAGATTTGCAGAACGGAAAGATGTATGACAATGCCTTTGAATGGCGCTTTGAGTTTCCCGAAATGCTCAGTGATGACGGCGATTTCACAGGTTTTGACATTGTTATCGGCAATCCGCCCTATATCCGGCAGGAATCATTTTCCGAAATCAAGCCCTATCTGCAGTCAAAATTTGAAATTTACCGGCCCATGTCGGATTTGCTTACCTATTTTGTTGAGCAGGGTTATAATCTTCTGAAAGACAGGGGCGTGTTTCAGTTTGTCATATCCGGCAAATTCACCAGAGCGGCCTACGGGCAGGCAATGAGGAAATTCCTTGCGGAAAAAACCCGGATTACACATTATATTGATTTTGGCGGAATCCCTGTTTTTGACGAGGCAACAGTTGATGCCGCAGTCACAGGTTTTGTGAAAGAAGAAGCAAATGAAAACAGTCAGTTTATACTCGGACAGATAAAAAAGGGGGATGATTTTGTAAAAGATTTTCAAACTTATATTTCAAATCATGCAGTTTTTTATCCCGCCAAAGCCTTAACTGAAAACACATGGAGTTTTGAAGACACTGATACACTGGCGCTTGCCCGTAAAATTCAAAAAGCGGGAACACCTTTGAAAAATTGGAATATCATCATTAACAGAGGAATTCTCACAGGCTGCAATGAAGCCTTTGTTATTGATGAGGAAACCAGAAACAGACTGATTGCGGAAGATCCCAAATCTGCTGAAATCATAAAGCCTTTGTTACGGGGCAGGGATATTCAGAAATACAAAGCAGATAAACCTGTCAACTGGCTGATTGGAACGCATAATGGCATAAAAGATGTTTTGGATAAAATTGAACCTGATGATTTTCCTGCGATCAGAAGTTTTTTGGATAAACATTGGGACAAAATTTCAGCAAGATGTGACAAAGGGGAAACACCTTATCATTTAAGAAACTGTGCCTACTGGCAGGATTTTGAAAAACCCAAACTGGTCTGGAAGAGAATCGGCTCCATACTGAGATTCTGTTATGATCAATCCGGCGCATACTGTCTGGACAGCACCTGCATTGCAACAGGGGAAAAAGTGAAATTTCTCTGCGCTGTGCTGAATTCCCGTCTTTGCAACTGGGATTTGTTCAGAACCGCTCCAAAAACAGGAACCGGGGATTTGATCATCAGTGTGCAGGCTTTGGAGCCTCTGCATGTTCCTGTTCCAAACAAAAAGCAGGAAAAGGCTGTATTGAAACTGTTTGATCAGATTCTTGCCGCAAAAAAGAAAAATCCGGAGGCTGACACATCAGGACCGGAAAAGGAAATTGACCGGCTGGTGTATGAACTTTACGGTCTGACAGAAGAAGAGATTGCCATTGCGGAAGGCAAAAAAATAGACCTCCTGCAAAACTCCAAAATTTGACTTAACAGAAGATTTCTGATATTTATTTCTGAGAATTTGCGACTGACAGAACAGGAGAAAATAAACTTATGCTCACAGTTGGGAAACCGGCCCGCCGTCCCGAAAAATTCCGCCGTCTGACAGGTGTCGATACGGATACTTTTTACAAAATTGCGGAACTGATCCGTCCGTTATGGGAAGAACGCAGGGATAATTTCGGAGAAGGAGGCAGAGAGCACGGTCTGCAGGGGCAT
>JBFXEJ010000162.1:0-10054 GCA_050180235.1 Desulfococcaceae bacterium | reverse complement strand
AGATGCCCGAATTTGGTAAGAAAAACGCTTTCTTTCAGCCGTGATGATGATTTTCATAAAATCCGTATCCGAAGTTTTATTGATCATTATAATTTTACATTATCAGCATGAAAAGTCCCACTACCCACTTGTCATAGTTGAATTCCAGGTAGTCCTTGATCTCCTGTCCGCTCATCTGCATGAGGAAAAGCTGGTTTTCATATCTGTAGAGTTTGTACATATCCCGCACATACACGGAACCGGCCTCAATGGTTTTATCAAACTGCAGGGGAGCGCAGAAGGAAATATCCGCCCCGGCCGGATCCAGATGCTGCGCGACCACGTCAAACTGTAACTGATGAATAATATCTGTAAAAGCCGAGTCCCCGAACATGGCATCACGGGAACTCACCGAACGGGTAAAGGTTCCCACTTCCTGGGAAACATAGGCTTTGACTTCATCAACGGCCTCACTGAACTGTGCCATCATATCCGCATCTGCCGTATAAGTGCTCAGATCAGGCAGCTCTCCTCTGATGGTCTTTTCATAGGACTGTGTACTTTCATTCCAGCTCATCTGCACTGTGGCAGTGGGAGCAGATTTGGCATCACTCTGTCCGCCCAGAATCAGGGTTCCGTTGACCGTTTCGTTTCGGTTCATATGGTCATGACCGATGAAAATAATATCAAACCCCGGCACATTCATGGCCACCAGTTGCGCTCCGTTTTCATTGAATTCGGTATATTCATCCTGACCGTTGTAGGTATAGTCAAATCCGGAATGGAAAAGCCCGATGAGCAGATCCGGTTTTTCATTTTCCTGAATATAGGGAACCCAGTACTGCGCGGAGCGGACCATATCTTCAAAGTGAATACCGGACCAGAGGCTTTCAGGCAGCCACATGGGAATGCCGGGTGTGGTCAGTCCGAGAACGGCAATTTTTACGCCCTGACGTTCCAGCACCGTATAGGGCGTAAAATAAGGCGTTCCGTCTTCTTTCAGGGCATTGGCCGACAGCCAGGGAAAGGCAAACTGCTTCACCAGTTCATCATAGACCGCGTGACCGGGCTCAATGTCATGGTTGCCGACTGTGCCTGCATCATATTCCATATAATTCATGACCTGGGCAACAATATGCATTTCCTGTGTCAGATCTTTTTCAAAATTATAATAATTGACAATGGGCTGTCCCTGGAGAATATCGCCGTTGTCCAGCAGTATGACTTCATGTGCAGAGTCCGATCTCTGGGCTTTGACATAGGAAAAAATATGGGCCAGGGAAGAGCTGACCTGCTGATCCTCAATAAAATCATAGGGAAAAAGAGAACCGTGTATGTCTGTGGTTTCAATGATTTTCAGGGTCAGATTCTGCGGGGCCGGTTCCCAAATCACCCCTGTTTCTTCGGGCCGGTACAGAGTTCCGAGTGTTTGGGCATATTCAATGAACACCTCGGCATCGCCGAATCCGGTATCATAGCGGTATCCGTCTGCTTCGGCCAGTACGGTGTATCCGTCTCCGCCTCCGGCAAGGTAAGCGTTGGTTGCGATCAGATAGACGGTATCATCGTTTATGTCTTCCCATTCCCCGGCAGCATTGCGGATTTCCGCATCCGTGACCTGTCCGTCAATAACCGTGTACCGTGCGCCGCCTACATAGGGAAAGGCTCCGCTGCCCCGTGTCACACCGGTCTGCAGGGCTGTTCTGATTTCCGCTCCGGTCAGTTCCAGGATATACAGGGTATTTCCGAAGGGAAGCAGTTCATAGGATTTCCCTACGGTCAGATCGCCCTGGGGAATGTCAATGCGCACACCGCCAGCATTCTGCAGACTCATCTGCACATTCAGTCCGGTGGAACGGGCTTTCCAGAGCATTCCTTCGGCCACGACGGGAGCGATTTGGGAACCGTCAGACAGTTCCGTTCCGGAGGTATGGGTTCCGGGTACGCGTATATGCAGCAGATCTTCGGCCACCTGCGCGATGACTTCCTGATTCATCTCTTCAATACCGTCCGCATAAGGCGACAGAAGGGCGGTGATGCCCGTATCCCCGGAAACGACTTCAATGGCCGGATGAGCCGCAATAAAAGCAAGCAGTTCATTTTTTACTTCCGCGCTCACATCCGCTTTGTTGCCGTTTGCATCCTTCTGCTGAAAACTGTCTCCGGACAGGAGTACCGCATCGCCCCGGCAGAAACGGATGTAACCCCGGTCATCAAAGCGCAGATCCAGCACTCCCGCGGCTTTGGCCCATTCCCAGGAATGCACAATGCAGACATCCTGCCCGGATTTTTTATAAACTCTGACAGGATAGGGGCCGGCCGGGTTCAGTCCCAGATCCGTGACATCCCCCAGCAGGGTATGGGAATGACCGCCGACAATCACGTCAATTCCTTCCACGGCCCCGGCCAGCGCGATATCCTCCTCATATCCCAGATGACTGAGGACAATAATTTTACTGATTCCCTGTGCTTCCAGTTCCTGCACCGTCTTTTGTGCCGTTGTCACCTGATCCAGGAAGGTGATATTGCTTCCCGGACTGGAAATCACCGCTGTTTCCGGAGTAATCAGGCCGATGATGCCCACCTTTGTGCCGCTGATTTCCTTAATGATATAAGGCGGAATCTTTCCGGCCAGAGAAGGTTCACTGGAAACATCCATATTGGCTGCAATGATGGGAAAATCCGCCATACCGATAATATCCGAAAGCAGTTCCGGGCCTTTGTCAAATTCATGATTGCCTGTCACCATGGCATCAAAACCGATGGCATTGAGCAGCGCAAAGTCGGCTTCCCCTTCATATTTGGTAAAATACAGGGTTCCCTGCACCGCATCACCCGCGTGGAGAACCAGGGTATTGGGATTTTCACTCCGCACAGCTTTGACTTTCGTGGACAGACGGGCATATCCTCCCAGCTCCAGATAGGTGGTTGTACCGTTGAGATTCAGACTGGTTGCGGTCGGTTCCAAATGGGAATGGGTGTCGCTGACATGCACCAGGGTCAGGGGAAAAGTATTCACACTTTCGATTTCATAGACAGTGGTACTGCCGCTGATTTCATTGGCTGCAATCAGCAGGGCTTTGCCGGCATGACTGTCGGCCGCGGAGACAAAGGCCAGACCTTCGGGTCCCAGGTCTCCGGCTTCTGCGGATTCCGCATCCTTTGTGAAATCCCGATCCAGGATATAGTCTGTAAAAACAGCTTGTTCCGGTTCTGTAATATCATAGACCATGATCCCGCCCATGCGTTCCAGACCGATAAAGGCATAGGTGCGTGTGCCCACCTGACCGACTGCAATTCCTTCCGGTTCCGGGCCTTTGTTGTCACTGCGGTTGTCGAATTTATTATTGTCGTTTCCCGCGTTGAAATAATCCGGGTATCTTTGGGAAGTAATCTGCTCCATTTCCTCACCGCTGTCAAAAACCGCTTCCGGACCGGTATCTGTGACTTTCCATACGGTAAAGGAACGGGAACCGAAGGCATACAGGGCATCAAAATCGCCGTCTCCGTCCGTATCCCCCAAGGTATTGGTGATATTCAGACGGCCCAGGTTCTCATCAGTTTGCAGTTCCGCTGCATTGGGAAAGGCTGCCGGATCCAGTGTCACATCTGCAACTGTGGTTTCTTCGCTGAATCCGTCATAATCCCGGCTGTCCCCCTCATTCGCGGAAACCAGATATGTGACGCCGTTCATTTCATACACAGCAATGGAATCCGGCTGATACATGCCGTAAACCGGCCAGTTGCGGATATTCACTGCCCCGTCTTTGTCGCTGGCATCCATGCCCTGACCGGCTGCATTATGATTTTTATAACCCAGAGGGAAAATGTCCGTAATTTCCGCATTGGGAATATCCAGAACGGCAATGGCGTTGTTTTCCTGAAGGGCAATCCAGGCACGGGAGGAATCGCCTGAAACTGCAATATATTCCGGTTCCACATCCTGGGACACGGTGGCATTGGGGCCGAAAATCCGGACACCGGACACTTTCAGTTCATCGGCCCGGTCATTGAATTTTGCAAATCCCACGGTGACGGCTGTCACATTTGCCACACCTGCGGACAGATCCGCAACGGTGACAGAGCCTTCGGGATCAGCACTGTAATCATCATTGGGTTCCCCTTCATTGGCCGTCAGTACTTTTTTGCCGTCCGGAGTGAATACAATCATATCCGGCAAAGCACCTGCTGCCACTTCATTAAGAAAGTTTCCGTCTGTATCAAAAAATACAATCTTCCCGGGCTGCTGTTTATCCGCATTTTCCACAGCCGCGGCCACAATTCCGTTGGAAACCGCCACACTGTTTACCCCGCCGCCGTAGGGAGTGACGGAAATCTGCCCGATCCGGCTGCTTCCGGAAAGCAGGGCACCGGAGTCTGCGGCCTGAAGAATATCAACGCTTTTATCCGCACCGTTGACCACAAATATCCGTCCGCTTGCCGGATCAAAGGCCGGAATCTCTGCGGCCCCCTCATCAAAAATACCGGTGCGGTAACTTCCCGCATTGCGCAGAGAAATACTGTCGCCCGTATCCTCTGCTTTGCTGAAAATTCCCGTCACCGTATAAGACTGATCCATTTTTACCTTGCAGGATTCCGTGCCGGTGCAGGCTCCTTCCCATCCGGCAAAAACCGAACCCTTATCCGGCACTGCCGTCAGTGTGACATCTGTATTTTTGACAAATTCAGATGAACACTCCCCGGTACAGTCAATTCCGGACGGGGAACTGCTGATCCTGCCTGTTCCATCCCCTGCCGCTGTTACGTTCAGGGAATAATACTTTGTACTGCTGCTGTCACAAGAGACAAAAATCATTATGACCGTCAGCCACACCATCCACAGACTTTTCATTCTTTGCATACAGTTCTCCTTTTTTTGCACAGTTACAGTTTGACAAAAAACAGCATTCAGCAGATCGAAAACTTTCCGGAGGAATGCAGAAATTATATTTTTGCACCCGGATCCAATACGGACAGCCCTGCAAAAATACATTTTTTGCACTCCGCAAACTTTCCGTTCAACGGCTCTGCGGAGAACTTTTCGATCTGCTGACATCATTATAAAACAGAAGGTTTTCCTGCCTGTTCCCAATCAGCAGCACAAACTGAAAGCCTGTGCCTTCTGCAGGATTATCCAAAATGATATATACATTTCTGAATAAAAACGGGGAGTATTTTCATACTCCCCTGTGGAGGAAGGAACGAATAACTGAGACACCTGATCAACCCGTGAACTCTTTTATCTGAAAAATATTAGCATATGACTAGAATCAGGTTAATATTTGATTAAAAAATCTGTGAAGATTTTCTTATGGCAGTGAAAACGGATTTTAACAAAAAATTAATATTTTACTAATACAGCACTAACTGATGAACTGTATAAAGACAGATTATGCCAAATTCAAAAGGGAGGAAAACAGGAATGCGGTTTCATCTTTATCACAATATCAGTCTGGAAAAACGTTTCATTCTTGCAGGAACTGCGGTGCTGTGCATAGTTTTTTTTCTGTATGCGGCATCTGATTCCGGATTCAGAAAAATCACTGAATACAACCGGGGAATCCGCACCCTCAACAGTATGAACCACAGTCTCACGGAAGCCATCATTGGAGAAAAGATTTTCCTGCGGGACAGGGAAAAGTCCTCTTTGGAAAAATCCCTGGCGTCTGTCAGTGAATCGATTCGGCATATGCAGGAAAGCAAATCCTGTTCCTTTTTTGACATCCGGAAACTGGAAGCACTGGAACATCTGCTTGCGGCCTATCAGCAGTCTGTTCTCAGACTGGCTTCCTCTGTCATATCCGTAAAGGAAAAAGACGCGGAAATCAAACAGATGCTTGGAAATTTTACAGAACAGAGCATCCGGATCATTGATTTGCTCAACCGCCATGAACTAAAATGCCAGATGGAAAATCAGTCTGCCAATGTTCATCTGCTGCATCTCCGCAATGTGGCAAGGGATGCAGTGATTGCCGGAAACCGGTTTTTTTCCCTTTTGCAGGAAAGTCTTCTGAACAAAGGGGATATTGTGTCTTTTCAGAAAGAAAAGGAAGCAGTTCTGGAAATACTGAAAGAACAGGTGCGGCAGTCTTCCATTACAGGGGATTATATTGAGTTTGCAACAGATGAGAAGGCCTATTTTTCCTATATCCGTATGATTGAAACACTGTATCTGCATTTCAGCCGGACAGCAGAGGAAATTACTGCCCTGTGGGAAAGCGGAAACAGATTTCAGCAGGAACTGGAAGTCATACGCAAAGAACTTGTGGAAAACAGAAAGCATCTGATGGAAAACACGGAAATGCAGATTTCGGTTCAGACCCGTCATACCATCCGCAAAAACACCCTTTTCTTTGCCGTCATATCCGCAGTGCTGCTTTTCGGTATGTTTTACATGGGCCGCAGGGTGGTGCAGCCCATCACACGGATTATAGATATCCTGCAGGCCGGAGCGCAGGATGTGGCATTTGCATCGGATCATATGAATCTTGCAAGCCACTCTTTGGCAGATGCCTCATCCCGGCAGACTGCATCTTTGCAGCAGACTGCCTCATCAATGGAAATGATGTCCGCAGCAACAAAAAAGAATGCGGAAAATGCCAGGCAGAGCAAAAATCTGATGACAGAATCCGGGGATATGCTGAAGCAGACCTCCTCTGCTATGAGAGAACTTGCGGATTCTGTGACAGCCATCAGCAGTCTGGGAACCGAGACGAAAAAAATTGTCAAAACCATAGATGATATTGCATTCCAGACCAGCCTGCTGTCTCTGAATGCAGCCATAGAGGCGGCACGCGCGGGAAATGCCGGAGCCGGTTTTGCTGTGGTTGCAAACGAAGTGCGGAGTCTGGCTGTCAGTACCTCTTCGGCAGCAAAACACTCGGCTGAAATGATTGGGGATATAGGCAGAAAAATTGAAACTGTGTCCAAAACATTAAGAAAAACCGATACTTCCTTTGCCGGGATGCGTGAAAGGATTTATCAGGCTGATCAGATGATCCGCAGTATCAGCGAGGCTTCACAGATGCAGGCCAATGGAATTGAACAAATCAATACGGCAGTAGCGGAAATTGAGGAAGTGTCACTTGACTATTCAGCCAGTTCCCAGGAAGCCGCAGGCATAGCCCAGCATATGAACGCACAGGCCGTGCAGATGAGAAATGCTGTAAATCAACTGATGGCGGTCATAGGCGGCAGAACCGGCAAAACCGGAGAAGATGCCGAACCGCTCAGGCATTCTGACAGCAGACGCGCAGATCCTGCATTTGCACCTTCCCCTGTTTCCTCCCAAAAAGAGACAGGGAAAACAGCAGAAAAAAACCCTGCGGATTCCGGTTCTGTGATTTTATCCGGGACGTTTTCCCCTGACAGAAAACAGAATTTTCAGAAAGCCGAGGATCAGAAGAATCTGTCGGATTCTATCCGGAACGGCAAAGAAGATCATGAGGAAAAAGATGTGTCCGGGGAGCTTGAAGCAGATGAACTTCGGAAGATTCATGATGCTGTATTCAGGGGAAAATACCGGGAGGATCAGTTTGGCCTGTCTGTGCGCACACAGACAGCTGCGTTTGCCGGAGGATTGCCAAACTGAAAGTTTGCCGCTCCGGATGGATTTATACCATTACCTGAAACATTTGCAGAGGTTCAGATTCGGATCTGAATTCCGCACAGAAAAACTCTGTGTGACTCTGCGGTTAAAATCCGCCCGGCAGAAGTATAAAAATGTTTTAAGTATGTGTATATATTATAACAGACAACAGAAAGGATTTTTATGATGTGGAAAAAAATGGTGTCAGGAACAGTTTGTATTTTTCTTTTGACAGGCTGCGGAATGCTGCTGTCAACTGCATGGGCACAGCAGAGCAGCACACCCAAAGAAATCCGTGTCGGGCTTGTTCCCAGCATGGGAGAAGGGGATGTGGAAATTTATCAGGCTCTTACCGAACATTTGGGAAAGGAGACGGGCATTGCGGTAAAAGCCTATACAGCCAAAGACTATGCAGGCATTATTCAGGCATTGGCCTACGGCCAGATTGAATTTGCCCGTCTGGGTCCCAAAAGTTATGTGGAAGCCAAAGAAAAATCTGACATTGAGGTTCTGGCACTGGAACTGGGCAAAGAGGGCGAACCCGGATACAATGGTATCATCATTGTCAGAAAAGGAAGCGGGATTGAGACCTTTGAACAGACCAAAGGAAAAAGTTTTGTGTTTACGGAACCGGATTCCACTTCCGGTTATCTGGTTCCCAGTGTGATGTTTGCCCGTGATCTGAAAATTGATCCCAAAACATGGTTTTCCTCTGTGGGATTTTCCGGTTCACATGGGGATTCCATTCTGGCGGTAAAAAACGGCAAAGCCGATGTCGCGGCTGTGGCAAACAAACTGCTGGATCGCATGGTGGAAAAAGGGGAAGTGAAGCATGAGGATTTTGTGATTCTGAAAACATCGGAACTGATTCCGGGTCCCTGTTTCTGCGCCCTGCGGAACCTGCCCCAGGATTTGAAACTGGCATTTCAGAATGCCCTGATTTCCTTTAATTCCCATAAAGAGAATTTGGAAAAACTGCAATGCGGCGGATACATGAAAACTGATGACAAAACCTATGACATTATCCGGGAACTGGAAGAGATGAAAAAGAAACTGTCAACAAAATAAAAAAACACCCGGCAGCAGAAACTGCCGGGTGCGGATTTTTGAATTGTATTAGTACTCTGTCAACCTTGATTTTGTGAGTTGAAAAGTATAAAATGATCCTCCGTTTACAGGTATAAAAATACACTTTGGGGAGGATCATAATGAACAGGAAATATATTGTGCGTCTGAGCGGTGAAGAACGTGAATATCTGAACGGGATAACTGCAAAAGGAAAAACTGCGGCATATAAAATCAGACATGCGCATATTCTTCTGAAAGCTGACGCAGACGGCCCCGACTGGCCGGACGGACAGATTGCGGAAATTTTTTCAGTGCACAAAAATACGGTTTCAGGAGTCCGGCAGAGACTGGTTGAAGAAGGCATTGAATCCGCCCTGAACCGCAGGAAACAGAAAAATCCCCGGCAGATGCCGAAGTTTGACGGAGAAAAAGAGGCAAGACTGATCGCTCTCAGATGCGGTAATCCGCCTGAAGGATATGCCCGGTGGACATTAAGACTGCCGGCTGACAAAGTTGTGGAACTTGGAATTTCAGATTCGGTTTCCCATGAAACAGTGAGGCAGACTTTAAAAAAAATGAACTGAAACCCCATCTCCGCAGGTGCCGGGTTATTCCACCCGGACAGAATGCCGGATTTGTGGCAAATATGGAAGATATACTTGATATATACTGTCTGCCGTATGATCCGAAGATTCCGACAGTATGTATGGATGAGCAGCCCGTTCAGCTTATCGGGGAGACAAGACGGAAAATTCCCGCCGTACCCGGAAAACCGCAGAGGGAGGATTATGAATATGAACGTAACGGGACAGCGGAAATTTTTATGTTTACCGAACCCCTGAACGGTCAGCGTCATGTGAATGTCAGGGAACGCAGGACAGCAAAAGACTGGGCGCAGGAGGTCAGAGACCTTCTGGAAAACCGTTACCCTGATGCGGATTATATCCGGCTTGTCTGTGATAATCTGAATACTCATAAAACCGCTTCTTTCTATGAGGCATTTCCGCCTGAAGAAGCACGGAAACTGATAAACCGTCTTGAAATTCATTATACACCGAAACACGGAAGCTGGCTGAATATCGCTGAAATCGAACTCAGCGTATTGACACGGCAATGCCTTGACCGGCGAATCCCGGATATTGAAACTCTGCGCAATGAAACAGGAGCATGGGAACAGACACGCAACGGACAGCAGAAAAGTGTTGAATGGCAGTTTACTGCCGAAGATGCCCGTATAAAACTCAAACGTCTGTACCCAAAATTCAACTCATAAAAACAAGATTGACAAAGTATTAGTGTCTTGTCAAAATTAAACTGACGCATTATAATTTCTCAATCTGAAAAAAAAATTGAGGGAGAAAACAATGCGGAAAAAATATCTTGTGAGTCTTACAGACAGTGAACGTCAGGAACTTGAAG
>JBFXEJ010000161.1:0-10078 GCA_050180235.1 Desulfococcaceae bacterium | reverse complement strand
GGACGATCTCGCCGCCGCCTGTGTTCCTGCCCGGCAGCCGCGGCTGCCGGGCAGGAACACAACGGTACAGAATTTCTTAAATACCTTTTATACTGTCGCATGGGACTGGTCAACTTAACATACAAGGGTGGGCACGGCTTTTTGTGCCCACCGTTTCAGCAGTAAGGCGGGCACAAAAAGCCGTGCCCACCCTACAATGATGGTACATTTTTTTATGGAAATCGCCTAAGAAGTTTCACTTCCCCAACTGACTCCCTTTTTTTTCACGGAGGCCGCATTGAACATACAGAAAGAGTTTATGTCCCGGTCTGATGCTGTCAGAGCCAATAAATATGATGCATTCAGAGCCAATCCCGGTACAGATTATGGGGATGTGGACCCGCATCCGGAATACGGACTGATCAGCGAAGTACTGTCCAAATATTACGGGCTGACAGAAGGGGTGAGCTTTTTTCTCAAAGAACTGAACCATCCCCGGAAAAACTTCCGCATTATTGTTAATGAGGCGCGGGCTTACTGCCTGAATTATTTTCATCTGATCCGCAATCATCCCTCCGGCCCTGAGGCTGCGGATCTGTTTGTCAAAATTTTTGTTTTTGTCATCCAATCCTCAGATCAGGAGGATGTCCGGAGCGATGCAGCAGACAATTTTCTGCTTTTTCTGCAGAAGATGATCCGTGAATGCGGGCCCGAGCATATCAGCCGTTTCATGCCTGTGCTGGATACCGCATTCCGCACCATCGGGAATTTTGATGATCCCACTTTTTTTCTGTTTGTGAAAAGTTATTACCGGATGGAAAAAACAGCAGAGGATCTCCTCAGATACCTTCCGGAAGTTTCTTTGCATTTCAAAGAACTCAGAGATCTGCTTCTGAAATATTACCGTTGCAGTTATGCCTACTGGCTCACTGAGGCTGATCCTCTGCCCTGGTTTGAAAAAGAAATGGACAGAATTGAAAACCATCAGGTGCTTGCAGAGATTTTTGCCCAGATTTCCCATACCAAGATGAAGGAACTGGAGCAGAGGATCTGCGAAATTGAAAACAGTGAAGCCTCTTCTCCGGATGAATCCAAAGAACTGCATCAGATCAGACTGATTCTGGAACTGCCCTCTTACACCCGGATTGCTGATCTGTACCGGGAAATTCCCCGCAGACTTCTGGAGATGGGAAAGGACAAAACCCAGGGCAGCCGGTGGAAGGTGATTTTCCTTTTCCATATTATGAATATTTCCGGTCTGTCCCTGATTCATGAGGAAACCCTCAGAGAGATCAACCGGATCATGGGCTGGCTGATTTCCCATGAAACCCATCTGCACACGGAAATCCTTCTGAAAAAGGCTTTTTCCATTCTCAATGCCCGGACACGGGATTTTCCTGCCACTTCCCTTAACTGCGTACTGAACATGGGCAGGGGGATTTACAAAACCGATGACAGTGATCTGATCAAACTTTTCATTGATGCGGTCATGGATATGGGTTTTCATGCCCCCCGGATCAGCGGAGTGGGCAATGACTGGCAGATACAGGTCAATCCCGCGCATATCCGCAATATCCGCACCTGGCTGCAGCTTGTTGAACTCAGCCCCAAATGGTCTACCCGGCTTCTGTCCGGTCTGATTATCCATCTTTCCCTGTCCGGTGTTTTTATCAAGGACACAGATCTGTTTCCCCGTGACATCACCCATCTGCTCAACTGCGACATCCGGCAGGTTTATAATCTGATCAAACAACTGGCCCGGCTTTTTCCGGTCTATTTCAACGAGATCGGCGCAGAGGGAAAACTGCGGGATATTTCCACAGAGATTGATGAACTCACACACCGGAAGGATCTGCTGATCCATTTTCTGCGCAAACAGATTCATGTGGAAAGCAGCAACCGGGTGGTCGCGTTTACCGAAGCTGTGCTGAACTGCTGGCTAAACTGCAAAAAGGAATTCATAAAATCCTTTGTTCCTCCCAATATTTACGAACAGATTGAAGAGGACGGGCCTTATATCCGGGGCGTTCACCGGGTCATGCGCTGGCTCCGGGACAGCAAAGGGGTGATGATTCCCGATGATCTGCGGGAAATGGACAGCGCGGATCTGAAATGGCTGCTCAACAGTCTGTCTGATGCAGAGCCCCAGGACAGACAGAGGGTGGAAATGCTTACGTTTCTGTACAGGCTTCTGCACCGGAAATACAGTCTGGCTCTGGACATGGAAGCTGAATCTGAAATCCGGGAAAGTCTTTCCCATATAAAAGATTTTTCTGATGCAGACAAACTGAGACAGGGGCTGGCCGAGCCGTGCATACACAAAAAACTTCCGCTGCTGCTGGATTGTCTGGAAAGTCTCAAAAAAATCATTTTTTCAGATGCTGTCTATGAAATCCGTGAGGATATTTACAAAAAACGGCATTTCACAGTTGACATTCCCTCCATGTACGGCAGTTACCATGAAACAAAATTTGACGCGCTGGGCCTGACTTTCCGGCTTGAGTCTGCTGTCAATGTCTGTTTTGAGGAAATTGTTGACAATCTGGATTTGAAGCTGATTACCCGTGAGACCTTTTATCAGGTCAATGATCTGCTCAAATTTTTTGACAGGGCATTGAAACTCGACGGCATTTCCTCGCCTGAACTGGGAATGCAGCTCGATCTTCTGCGCCATGCACTCAAAACCAGGGGTTTCACCTTTACCCAGTATATGGATGTGTTCAAGGGATTTGCCGATGCAGTCAAAAATATCATCAATGACTATTTCAACAATGTACATGAAAACAATCTCAGCCGCATCCTTTCCCATCTCCGGAAAGACGAAGTGCAGGAACGCTATCTTTCCCAGACTGACACAGATGATATGGAAAAAATAAGGCACAGGATTTCAGAGATCTTTTTCCGGGAAAGAATCGCGTTTTCCCTGGGGCTGCGTCAGTTGGATCTGCTGCTGAGCCGGATTCTGAACACCCTTTCCCTGCAGTCTTTTCTTCTGTGCGCAGACCATCTGCGTCTGCTGCTCAATTATGATCCCCAGCGGGCTATGGTTTCCATCAAAGATGCAGAGGAAAAAGCCAATGGCATTATCCATCTGGGAAACAAGGGACTTAATCTGGTGCGGCTCAACCATATGGGTTTTCCGGTTCCGCCCGGTTTCATCATCACCACAGAGATATTCCGATGCCGTTATATTGTGGAAAATTATCCTCCGGCTGAAAGCAATTTCAAAGATCAGATTTCCGCTCATATCCGCATGCTGGAAAAACAGACCGGAAAGCGTTTCGGAGATCCGGCCAATCCGCTGCTGTTTTCGGTCCGAAGCGGATCATCCATTTCCCAGCCCGGTATGATGGACACTTTTCTGAATGTGGGCATGGATGAGCGGATTGCCGCAGGCCTGGCTGAAAGAACAGGCAATGGATGGTTTGCCTGGGACAACTACCGGCGTTTTGTCCAGTGCTATGGCATGGCACACGGGCTTGCGCGGGATGATTTTGATGAGATTATCTTCCGCAAAAAAGCGGAAAAAGGCATAGCCTTCAAGCGTGCATTTACCGGAGAGGAGATGCGGGATCTGGCCCTGGCCTACAAAAAAAGAGTGCAGGAAGCAGGCATTTCCATTACCGAAGATTTGTTTAAACAACTGCTGCAGACCATACAGATTGTTCTCAATTCATGGGAATCGGAAAAGGCAAAAACCTACCGCAAAATCATGAGCATTTCTGATGACTGGGGAACAGCCGTGACCGTGCAGAGCATGGTATACGGCAATCTTTCCCGTCAGTCCGGCAGCGGTGTGGTGTTCACCCATACACCGAGATGGTCTGAAGACAGTGTCCGGCTCTGGGGGGATTTCACCATCGGAAACCAGGGCGAGGATGTGGTTTCCGGTCTGGTCAACACGCTGCCGGTCTCCATTATTCAGCAGGACAGTGAAATGAAGGAGACAGACATCACTCTGGAAAGTCATTTCCCGGAAATTTTCAGAACCCTGAAAACATGGGCCTCAGAACTGATTTATAATCACGGCTGGAGTCCCCAGGAGATTGAATTCACCTTTGAGGGGCCGAAACCGGAGAATCTCTGGCTGCTTCAAAGCAGGAATATGGCTATCCGCGGGCAGAAAAAATTCTGCATTTTTGATGAGGACAGCATGACTCCGGACAGGATACTGCTGGGCAACGGCATTGGTGTCAGCGGCGGAGCCATGAGCGGCAGGGCTGTGTTTACCCTGGAAGAGATTGATTATTGGCGGAAACAGGAACCTGATACAAAACTGATCCTCATGCGCGGGGATACGGTTCCTGATGATATTAAGGAAATTTACGCGGCAGACGGACTTCTCACAGCCAGAGGCGGGGTTACATCCCATGCTGCTGTGGTGGCCCACCGGCTGGAGAAAACCTGCGTGGTGGGATGCGGAAACCTGTTCTGTTTTGAAAAGGACAGGAAAGGGGTTTTTGAAAATATCAACATGGTTGTGTATTCAGGCGATTTTCTGAGCATTGACGGGCAGAAAGGGCATATTTATCAGGGGGCAATGAAAGTTAGGGAATCCTAAAAAAGACAAAGGAAAGTCTGTTTATCTGCATAAGTTGATTTCCGGAAAAGAATATACCGCCAAAGTATCAGAAGCTTCCGGCTTTTGCCCTGTGCCTGTTAACTGAACCGGGATATTTGTTTTCAGAAATCGCCTAACACCGTTTCCTTATACCAATTCTCCATTAATTTTATACAATATTGTCAGTTTTTCCGAGGTTCAGCGTGCGTGTGCAAAAAACCGCTCCGCTTAATTTTTGCACTCCTCCAGATCAGTCCGGGGCGGAACTGCAGATTGTATCAGGTCAATGGCGAACCGGTATTAGACCTGAAATCTGAAATCAGGAGATATTTCGGAAAATTGCACTTAACTGGCAATCCCCGGAGTGCCAAACTGAAAGTTTGGCAAAATAACAAAGTCCGCAGGTTCACAACCTTTCAGTCTGGGACTCCTTCACCCTTAAGGCGATTTCCATGAAAAAATGTACCATATTGTAGGGTGGGCACGGCTTTTTGTGCCCGCCGTTTCAGCAGGACGGCGGGCACAAAAAGCCTTGCCCGCCCTACGAAAAACGGTATAATCTTTAATGGAAATCACCTAAGGAAGCTGCATAGAGCATAATAATATTTTTTCCCCTTTGACAATACGGTAAAACAGCACCGGAAGGGCAGGACAGGAATTGGCACAGCCAATGAAAGCATACAGCGGATTTGAAGCACAGCCTCTTTATGAAAGCATTGCCGGTGAAATCCGGCGGCGGATTTCCGCAGGTCAGTACAGACCGGGGGGAAAAATTCCGTCTGTGCGCAGCATGGCAGAGGAATTCGGATGCAGCAAAGTCACGGTGCAGAAGGCATATGAAAAACTCAAAACAGAGGGGTTTCTGGAAAACATCATCGGCAGCGGTTCTTTTGTGCGCTTTCCCGAAACTATGGGCACAGGCACTGATATTTTTGATTTTAAAACCGATTATATTTCTGAATCCTTTTTTCCCCATGAAAAAGCGGCAGCCATTTTTTCAGAACTGTTTCACAGGGAAAAGGCAGGTGTTTTCTCGCTGCCCCCGGTGAAAGGAGATCCGGAACTGCTCAAAGTTCTCAGCGAATATTACCATGTTCCCACGCAGAGAATGTTCATCATATCCGGTGCACAGCAGGGACTGGATTTGACGGCCAAAGTTTTTTCCACCCGCATATCCGAGAGTATTCTGTTTGAAGACCCCACATATCCGGGCGCCATCTCTTTGTTCAAAGCCCGGCATTTTGTCCCTTTGGAGCCTGACGGCCCGAATCTGCATATGCTGAAGCAGAAACTGTGCAGTCCTGTCCGTCTGTTTTATACCATGCCCTCGGTGCACAATCCTGCCGGCATTTCCTGCTCTTTGGAAAAAAAACATGCCATTGTCCGGATGTCTGCAGCATATCCCTTTTATATCATTGAGGATGATTATCTGGCGGATTTTATGGCCCGTCCGGTTCCCCGCTTTGCCGACATCTGCCCGGAAAAAACCATCTATGTCAAATCCCTTTCCCAGACAACCGTGTCCGGCATACGTCTGGGGTTCATGACAGTTCCCGAAGATCTGTATGAAAAATTTATTTGGGCAAAATACACCTCTGACCTTGCCTCGGCAGGGCTGATGCAGAAGTTTGCACGGATATTTATCCAGTCCGGCGGATACAGGAATTATATTCAGGAAATCAGAACGCGTATCCGGGAAAGAAAAAAACGGATTTCCAATCTGGCGGCAGCATATTCCTGCCTGAGTATCTCTCCGGAACAGTCCGGTTACAATATCTGGATCAAATCGGAAAAAGATTTAAACCTGCCCCATGTTCCCTGGCGCAGAGGAGAGGAATTTTCCTTTTCCCCGGAATTTCGGAAATATTTCCGCATATCCTTTATGAACATGGATGATTCCACCTTTGAAAACGCATTGATTTATATGGGTGATCTGTTCGCGCGGGAAATGGCCTGATTCTCTGATTTGTCCATCTTTCCCTGCAGTTTTATACCGGTTCGCTATTTACCTGATACAATCTGCACCTGATCCGGAGGAGTGCAAAAATTAGGCGGAGCGGTTTTTTGCACAGACATAACAGCGGAAAAAACTGACAATATCGGATTAAACCAATGGCGAATCGGTTTTAGGTGATTTCCGGAAAAGTAGCATAAGCTTCCGGCTTTTGCCCTGTGCCTGTGAACCGAACCGGGATATTTGTTTTCAGAAATCACCTTAATATCTGATGTTAAGCAGAATCGTCATACAGGCGAAAGCCGGTATCCGGAACTGCCTGAAAATACTGGATTCCGGCTTACGCCGGAATGACTGTGAAAGCTGATAACTCTCTGATTTTTGGAAAAGCTGCGTAACATCAGTTAATATCTAACGTGAGTTCGGCGAGTTTTTTATCATTTATTACAGATTGTTAATTTCGAATTAAGGGGTTAAGAGACAAACATTCTTAAAAGAATAACAGATTAAAATATCAGCACATATTTACAATTTCATGTTTGGCACGAAATTTGCTTACAGGCTAATATGCTGATTTTTAATTATAACTCATAGAACTCACGTTATCTAATGCATTGTTTCACCTAAAATTGTGGCTGTATTCCGAAGTAATGTCAGGATGTCGGATTACGCTGTCGCTAATCCGACCTTGTATGTTGGGATTGAGTTGACCCGCCCCATGCGTCAGAGTATAAGGTTTAAGAAAGTCTGTACCGTTCTGTCCGCCCGGCGGCCGCCGGGCGGACAGGCGGCGGCGAGATCGTTCCGACCCCGGGTTCCGAACCCGTCAGTAGCCGGATCCGCCGCCGCATCTTCAGAACAGCCCGGACAGTCGCATGGGACATGAAATGACCCCGCATACAGGGAAGGGATTTTATTATGATAAACCGTATCGGTATTGATATTTCCAAAAGTACCTTTGATATTCACTGTCTGCATGACGGTTCTGATCATCATCCTGATTACACTCCTGAAAACATGCGGAAAGCAGTTGACATGTTCCGTAATGCGGCCCCTGAACTGATCGTCATGGAGGCCACCGGAGGTTATGAACTTCCCCTGGCAGAGGAACTTTACTCTGCCGGACTTCCCGCTACTGTTGTCAACCCGGCACGCATCCGGAATTTTGCCAAAGCCGCCGGACAGACCGCAAAAACCGGCGGGATCGACGCCCGCATCATTGCCCTGTCTGCCGCACGGATGGAACCCCCTGTCAGAAAGGCGCATGATAACATTTCTTCTGAAATCAGGGCATTGGCTGTCCGCAGACGACAACTGACGGGCATGCGCACAGCGGAAAAAAACCGCACGGAGCACATCCGCGATGAATTCATTGAACAGAGCATACGGGATGTGACTGACACCATTGAAACACAGATCCGCCGGGCTGAGGATCGTATCCGTGATCTCATTGCATCCGCCCCGGAACTGAAACAGAAAAGTGAACTGATTCAGTCTGTTCCCGGCATCGGGGAGAACACGGCCGCCGCCCTGGTAAGCGGACTGCCGGAGATCGGCACCCTGAACCGGAGGGAAATCGCCGCACTGACCGGCACGGCCCCCGTGAACCGGGACAGCGGGCAGTTCCGGGGAAAACGCATGACCGGCGGAGTCCGGGGCGAAATCAGAAGTCTTATGCACATGCCCACTCTGGCCGCGATCCGTCACAACCCGGTGATACGCAAATATTACCAAAGACTTGTTTCCGCCGGTAAAATCAAAATGGTGGCTGTCACGGCCTGCATGAGGAAGCTCATCGTTATTGTCAACAGCATGGCTGCAAAAAATGAGGTCTGGAATCCGAAAACCTCTTGACAATTAACACAGTCGCTACAGAACCATTTCATCTAAACAAATTGCCTCTGAAAACAATTATTGTAGCAGGTAGGGTGTGCAGAATCACTTTACGTACAGGGCAGACCGGATTTCCGGCAGCGGTTTTGCACACCCTGCTGCTGTTCCCCTCCCTGCAGCACGGTTTCCGGCTTTCGGGACGGTGACGGTTGTTTCCTTTACCACATTCCAGCCCTCATACACAAACAGTTTTTCGCTTTCCGGGGCCGGGTTCCAGCCTGTGCCGTTATGCAGAAACACCTGTTTTCTGACTCTTCTGCCCATGTATACTGATCCAATTTTGGTTTACTTTGGCATGTTTTCTGCCTGACAGTCTGACGGGGAAAAATCATCCGTTTCCGGCCTGAAAAACCCTTCGGACATACTGAAAAAGCATATTCCGGCACATACGCAGTTCCCATGCCAAAGAAAAACAAAATTGGATCAGTATATGATAGAATCATGAATGGAAAAAGAGACCGAAAAAAGGTCATATTTAATCACAGGTTAAATATGACCTTTTTTTATATGGCTGACAATGCAGACCCCGCAAATATTTTTTAATCAATTATTTAAAAAAATCAGAATGATGTAAAATATAACACTGATTTTTGGAAACATGGCACGGAAATTGAAGTTACAGAAGCAGGGATAAGTAACAGGCGGAAGTTTTCATGTATTAAAAAAAACGGAATTTCAGAAAAACCGGAATTATTGAAAAATTTATACATGAAAATACATAAAGGGTACTCAGGAGCATAACAATCGGGAAACAATACCAACTGAAACTTCCGGCAGGAAGCCGACTGTTTCTGAGGTGTATCTCTCATATCATATTACATAAAGGAGAAATTATGAACAGAACAAATTTTATCAGGAGTTTTTTTACCGTACTTGTTTTGCTTGCATTCACTGCAGGCTGTGCCGGAACCCAAAAACGGGAAAGCACCGGGGAGTATGTTGACAATTCTGTTCTTACTTCCAAAGTCAAGGCGGAAATATTCAATGATCCGATGCTTAAAGTGTTCCAGATTGATGTCGAAACCTTCAAGGGAGTCGTGCAGTTGAGCGGTTTCGTGGATTCTGCAAAGGTTTCAGCCAGGGCCGCGGAAGTGGCTGCTTCGGTGAAGGGCGTCAAATCTGTCAAAAACAGCCTTGTTGTGAAATAAACCTGAAACCGATCTGTTTTGGATAAGTAAGGTTCCATAAATTTTCTGGCATAAAATTTTCAGAAAAACCGGTTTTTTCCGAAAAAATCCGATTTTTTGAATACACGAAAATTTTTGTTTGCCTGCTTAACAAATCACTTTTAAAGGAGAACGAAAATGACACTTGGCACAATATTACTCGTAATTCTGATACTGGCATTTTTGGGAATGATCCCGGTCTGGCCGCACAGCCGGTCGTGGGGATATGCGCCCGGCGGCGGAGTCGGACTGGTACTGATTATTCTTGTGATACTGCTCGTTGTGGGCAGAATATAGCGAAACCTTACCCGTGGAGGCTGTGATCTCATTTCATATCAGCCTGCTGAAAAGAGTCACAAACAATTTTTTTGCAGCAAGTTTGCAGAGAGGATTAACCCAATAGACCTCTTTCAAAAGTAACTGTTGACATTAAACAGGAAATGATATAAAAATACACTTCTTGCAAAATTTGAATTTACATGATTTATTTTATTGAATAAAAATTGATTTTGGAAAGAGGTGTGA
>JBFXEJ010000160.1:0-10238 GCA_050180235.1 Desulfococcaceae bacterium | reverse complement strand
ACCCCTCCCACCAGGGGAGGGGAATTTTTGGATCAACAGATTTGCACCACTACCCAGTGGTTCATTCATCAGGAATGTTGGTAGCGGGTCAAATCCGTTGATAAGGTCTCCCCTCCCTTAAGGGAGGGGCAGGGGGAGGGTGAAAACATCACTGATTATCCCCCTCCCCTGACCCCTCCCACCAGGGGAGGGGAATTTTTGGATCAACAGATTTGTACCACTACCGGAATGTTTTTTCAGTGCTCCGCATTCATCAGGACAATGATGCCGAAACAGGAAAATACAAGGTTTGCGGTCCAGGCTGCCATCCAGGGAGGCAGCATTCCGCCATGTCCCAGGGATATGCAGAAACTGTGGAAAATCCAGTACAGAAATGCCATGCCCAATCCGTAGGAAATGCTTACGGCCAGTCCTTCCCTGACCTTTCCCCGTGCCGCAATGCCAAGTCCGGCAACACTCAGGATAAGACAGATAAAGGGAAACGCTGCTTTGGCCTGCAGATCCACTTTGTAAAGGGTGGCATCGTATCCTTCGCTCTCCACCTTTTTCACATATTGGTACAGTTCAATGAAATTCATTTCTTCTGATTTTTTTACCACAATTTCAAGATTTTCCGGTGTAAAACTGATATTTTCGTTCTTTTCGGCCATAAAATTCACAGCGTATTCTCCGCTTTGACTGTCCAGCACCTGCTCCATGAGATCGTAAAGAATCCATCCCTTCTGTTCATCATAAACCCCTTTCCGGGCATCCACCCGCCGGGCCAGCCGGAATGCATCATCAAAATAAAAAAGAGTCAGACCCTGCACGGCCTTTTCCCGCCTGCTGTAATAGCGGATATGGGTAATCAGGCGGCTGTCTTTGAGCCAGACATTTTTTTCCCGCGAAACCGCAGCAGATTTTTTTTTCACCTCCTCCAGCCATATCCGGTTGGATTTTTCCGATGAAAGGGGAACAATGATTTCGGAAAAAAGAAAGTGGAATACCGTGAAAAACACAGCAATGGCAAAAACCGGTTTCATCAGTGCGTAAATGCTGATTCCCCCGCTCTGCAAAGCAAGAATTTCATTGTTTCTGCTCATGATGCCAAAGGAAATCACCATGGACAGAAGCAGGGCAAGCGGAAGAATCTGGGTGATTATGAAAGGGATTTTATAGGCCAGATACACAAAGGTTCTTGCTGCCGGAAGCCCGGCTTCTATAAAATTGTCAATCCGCTCAAAAAAATCCACGGTTAGATAAATTCCCACCACTGTCAGCAGGACTATACCGGCATATTTCAGAATTTCAAGGCTCAGATATTTGTAAACAGTCAATGATCCGCTTTCATCCCTGTGTTTTCCGTTGATTCAGACTGCATCCGGCAGAGTCTGAAGTATTCGCCCTGACAGGCCATGAGCTGATCATGACTGCCCTCTTCCGCAATCTTTCCTTCCACCAGCACAGCTATACGGTCTGCATAGCGGATGGTGGACAGTCTATGCGCTATCACAAAGGTTGTGCGTCCCTGCATAAGGTTTTCCAAAGCCTTCTGCACCAGCATTTCTGATTCTGTGTCCAATGCGGATGTGGCCTCGTCAAGGATCAGAATTGGCGCGTTTTTAAGCAGTGCGCGGGCAATGCAAAGCCGCTGTTTCTGGCCTCCGGACAGACGGTTTCCCAGTTCCCCTATCCGTGTGTCAAAACCCTGGGGAAAAGACATGATAAAATCATAGGCATAGGCTGCTTTTGCCGCGTGTTCAATTTCCTCATTCAAAGCATGGGTTTTTCCGTAGGCAATATTGCTGCGCACAGTATCGTCAAACAGAATGGTGTCCTGGGTTACAATGGCAATTTGTCTGCGCAGAGAGGCAATGGATGCCTCGCGTATATCCGTGCCGTCAATGCAAATTCTCCCGCCTGTGACATCGTAAAAGCGGGGGATGAGATTCACCAGGGAAGTCTTGCCACCGCCGCTCATGCCCACCAGAGCAAGAACTTCACCCGGTTCAACGCACAGATCAATCCCTTTGAGTGCAGGCCCGCGATTGTCATAGACCAGACTTACATTTTCAAAACAGACCCGGTGCGCACCATCCTGAATCTGCACAGGTTCAGGGATTTCCTTTATATCTGATTCTCTTTCAATAATATCAAACACCCGATCTGTTGCTGCAAGCCCCTGCTGAATTTTGTTGTTGACTTTGCTGAGTTTTTTGACCGGTTCATAGAGCATCAGCACAGCAGCCATAAAGGAAAAAAAGGTTCCTGCTGTGGAAGTGCCTGCAATCACTCTGGAACCGCCATACCATATGATAAAGGCAATGCCAAGTCCGGCCAGAAATTCCATGACCGGAGAAGACAGGGCATCCACCATAACGCCCTTCATTTCCAGACGGAAAAGCCTGCCGGTTTTTTCCGCAAACCGTTTTTTTTCATATTCTTCCATGCCAAATGCCTTGACAATCTTGTTTCCGGCAAAGGTTTCATGCAGAAATGCGTTCATATCTGCCATAGCCTCCTGGCAGCCCGTGCTGACTCTGCGGATTTTTTTCCCAAATATGACAATGGGATAAAAGGCAAGAGGCAGGATAATCATGGCAAACAGGGCCATTTTCCAGTCCCGGTAAAAGATTACAGCACTCAGGCCGATAACCGTGAATATATCCCGGAGAACACTGGTGACAGATGAGGAAACCATTTCTTTGACAATATTCACATCATTGGTAATCCGGGACATCAGCACACCGGTTTTTTCCGCATGGAAAAAGGTCAGGGGCAGATCCTGTATGCGGTTGTAAAGCATGTTCCGAAGCTGCCGGATAATGCTCTGACCTATATAATTCATGAAATATTCCTGTCCATAGGCTCCTGCGCCCCGGATAAAAAAGATAAGGACAACCGCCAGAGGGACTGCAACCAGCATCATATTGTTTTTGCTGAAAAATATATCGTCCAGCACAGGTTTGACCATATAGGCTGTGGCTGCGCTGGATGCGGCAATCATAATCATGCACCCCGTGGCTGCCAGAAACTGGGGCCACATTCCCGCAATCATGCACATCAGAATCCTGTGACGCTGTTTCAAAACAGTTTTTGTCATAATTCTCAGGCTGTGACTGAAATTCAATCTTCTTTCTCCTTTCCGCATTTTCCGCTTTTCACTGTCCGCAGTTCTCCTTTTCAGAATTTTCCATCTTTGTCAATGCTTCTTTGATCGCGGATCGGAGCATATAACCGCTGTTTTCATTTTCCCTGAGAAGATTGTGCAGAGGTTCACAGGCCCGTTTGTCTTTTATCATGCCAAGTGAACGGATTATATCTGTTTTCACAAATTCATCTTTTTCTTTACTGAGCACGTCAAGAAGTGGAAGCACTGCCTGTTTATCAGCGAGTTTCCCCAGAATCTTTGCAGATTCCGCCCTCAGCTTCTGATCTTCCAGTGTTTCTGTCAGACAGAGCATCATCCGGTCATAATACACATGATCCGGGGATAAGCCGATGCTGCCCAGAGACCGGATCGCGTTAAAGCGCAAATTTATATCTTTGCTGTTATCCTGCACAATCCTGCAAAGCAGGGGAACCGCTTTTTTCTCTTTGCGTTTTCCCAGTTCAAGGGCAGCAAGTATGTCATCTTTTGTGGCAACATTTTCCATAAGCTGTTTTGTGGTGGTAAAGTAAAAATTGTTATCCAGATACGAGTAAATCAGTACGGAAACAGCAATTACCATAAGAGTATTGGTGACGGCTATTAAGGCTGTTCCGATACCTGATGCAGCCGGGCTTTTATTGGCAAGAAGAATAAAACCGGGTACGGTACCGGCAAGCCACAGAGCAAGACCGGCAATGCCAATAATATATTCATAAAAACGGACAACCCCGCAGTCACCGCGGGATGCGATAAGATAAAAATAGGCAAAAACAACTGCGCTAACGGTTCCCGGTATCAGGAAAGCCGCATGAACAGGCCGAATCTGTTTTAACCATACATTCAAAACTGCCATAGTAATCACCTCAGTATTTCCCCGGATTACCGGGCAAATCCGCATGATCCTGCGATACCGGAAAATAAACTGCCGATACTCAGTAGATCTAAGGCGATTTCCATGAAAAAATGTACCATCATTGCAGGGTGGGCACGGCTTTTTGTGCCCGCCGTTTCAGCAGGACGGCGGGCACAAAAAGCCGTGCCCGCCCTACGAAAAACGGTATAATCATTAATGGAAATCACCTAAAATTTCCTTAATTCTCCCTCTCCCCCGTGGGAGATGGCCGGGGTGAGGGGGATAAATGTCTGATTTTTCACCCCCACCCCGGCCCTCCCCCATTGAGGGGGAGGGAGTTTTTGATCTGCTGATACTGATTTTTGGAAAGGCTGCGTAATGTCAGTTACAGATATGATTTCACAGCGTCATGGAATTTCCCGGCCATGATTTCATATCCCGCATCATTGGGATGTATGGAATCGCTCATCAGTCCGGAATTGCCGATGATCCCTTTGAAAATATTGGGAATCAGCACAGCCCCGGTTTCTTTGGCCAGTTGTGCATAAGCGTCACCGAATCCTTTGCCCCAGAAAGGAATATCAATTCCGCCGATGACTACGAGAGCACCTTTGTCCTGTATGGACTGTACAATGATTTTCAGATTTGCAAACGCTGTTTCTCTGGGGACGCCGTTTTTCAGATCATTTCCCCCCAGGGTAATAAAAACAATACGGGGCGACTGTGAAAGCACATCTGCTTCCAGCCGGTTCAGCGCGGATTCTGTGGTGTCTCCGGGCACACCCGCGTTGATGACAGGTTTTGACAGCAGAGCGGACAGGCGGGAGGGATAATCCTTTCCTTCCCCGGCCCCGGTTCCGTATGTCAGACTGTCACCAAAGCAGATGATATTTTTGCCGCCCGGAGAGGCATTGCGTATCTGGGGGGAGCCGGAAAAAAAGCGGATGCCCAGAAAAATGACAACAGCAGTGACAGCAATCAGTGCGATGTTTTTCATTTGTTTATTCCTGTCTGATATAACTGAAAAAAAGGACTGCATATCCGCAGTCGGATTCATACAGATTTTTTTCAGCGGGCCAATATCCATGCAGAGAGGGTTCCATTGTTTTCCGGGCAGAAAAATCCTCATCATCCATGCCGATGCGCAATATCAGAGAAAACTCTGCCGGTCTGAAAATTTCCAGCACCTTTCTGATAACCTTCTGCCAGCCGCTTTCCACAATATCCGTTTCAAAACTTACATAGGAGTTGACAGGCTGGGGTGTGACATGAACAGTAAGATACTGTTTTTCCATTATTGCGTTCAGAGAATATCCGCAGGGATGAAAAAGATGATCGTCTGTCATCATCAGCGGATCACATAAGGCTTCCAGTCCGGATATTCTGCGCGTTTCAGACGCAGTGATTTTTCCGTTCCGGCAGAATGTCTGCATTACTTCATCCGGGAGATCATGCATCATCATCTGAAGTGTGCGCGGTTTCTGTGTTTTTTCTGCATTATCAAAATAATGAAACATATTCATCCGATGACCGGCAAATTCCGGTATATCGGATTTTCCCGTAAACCAGCGTGAAATTTCAGCCGCATTCTTTTCAAAATCCGTGGAATGATCACCGGGAGGGATGAAGTTTCTCTGCTCATAAAAAAGAAACGCTACTTTGTCTTTTCCCACAATATCAAGAAGCAGAGGCAGAGAGCGCAAAGGAGCTGTTTTTCCGCATGTAATCAGTATCACACGGTTTTCCCATACAAAAAGACTTGATTCAGAAAGCAGGTACGCATCCATGAAATCTGTGGACACTTTGCTTATGATTTTGGCGCGGCTTGATTTTACCACCCTTTTCCATCTGCCGTCTGTATCGGATCGCAGTCCTGGCAGGGAAGAGGAAAGAATGAGTTCCAGTTTTTTTTCCGGACCTTCATAAACAGGCATCAGCATTTCCATTCACCATTCAGCATTCTTCCATCCGCTCTTTTCCGCAGAAAACATAGCCGCCCCCGCCTCTGGCAAGGCAGGCCAGACTCATGTTCAGCCGTGAGGCCAGATTCACAGCCAGGGCTGTTGGCCGGGAAACAGACAGCATCACCGGAATTCCCGCGCGTGCACCTTTCTGCACCAGATCAAAGCTGATGCGCGAGGAAAGAAGCAGTGCACCGGCTTTGGCAAGTTTCCGATCCAGCAGCACCTTTCCGATGGCCTTGTCCATGCCGTTATGCCGGCCCACATCCTCTGCAATGGCCAGCATTTCCATATCCGGAGTCACGATGGCTGTGGCATGGGTGGCATGGGTTTGTTTTCGCAGGGGCTGATGCCGGTTCAGATCTTCCAGACAGGCAAAACCCCTGCGCAGGGATATTTTTTTTCCTTCCGGCAGGGGCCGTAGAGTATTGACCAGAAATTCCACAGCATCTTCCGGGCTTTGCCCGAAACCGGATACTTTGTTTCCTTTTTCTGCCAGTACAGGGTATATTTTTTCCCATCGGGCAGGGCTGAGTGTCACCTGCACAAGGTTGGGAGCAGATTCAGGCACATAACTGATGGAGGCAATATCCTCAGCGGATTCAGCAAATCCTTCGGCCAGACAGAAACCGGCCGCGTGTGCGATTTCCTCTCCGGGCGTGCGCATTCCCGCAGATCCGGGCTGTCCCTGCACCATGATGGAAAGCAGGGCCTCCCCAACCAGAGAAAGTGTTTCCGATACAGTCTCTTCCGGTTTCCAGTATATCACTTCATGGGATACGGATGCTTTCATATTCCTTTTCTTTCGTAATAATCTTTGAGCCGATCATAGGCTGCATTATAAATCTGCATGATTTTTTTGGAAGTTTCATATTTTGCAGGATCATTTACAAAATGATCCGAATGGTATTTGCGGATTTCCCGGTTGCGTGCCTTTTTCACTTCAGCCAGAGAGGATGGCGGTTTCAGGTCAAACACTGCAAGATCATCTAAGATCTGCCGGGGAATGCCGGGATATTCATCTGCTTTATTCCCGCTTCCCGTGTCTGTCCTGTATCCGGAACCGTTTCCGGTACTGCCCCCTTTATCATCCCAGGGCCCATCTCCGTAAAATTCTTTGAATTTCCGAAAAAATTCTTCATCAGAAATGCCGGGACCGATAAATTTTTCCATCCATTTGGGACGGGGAATGGCTGCTTTGCCTATACGGTATAATCTTTCCAGAATGTCTTTCATAATGCAGTCTGCCGTGTTTCTGTTTCGATTTATAATTATTAAAAGATGTTATGCACAACTGTGTTTCCTGCATATGCTCAGTTGAACTGCACACGGGGATCCACCAGAGCCACACAAATATCCGAGAGAATATTGCCAATAAGCAGCAGCAGGGAAGATATTACCAAAATTCCCAGCACCACAGGATAATCCCTTTCTATAACCGATTCATACCCCAGCAGCCCCATGCCGTCAATATTGAAAACGGTTTCGATCAGAAAAGAACCCATAAGAAAAACAGAAACATTGTTGCCAAAATGGGTGGCTATGGGAATCAGGCTGTTTCGCAGTGCGTGGTCAAACACAGCCTTGCGGAAAGGCAGACCTTTGGCAATGGCCGTGCGCACATAATCCGAGGCCAGATTGTCCATCAGCGTGTTTTTCATCAGAAAAGTCATAACTGTAAAGGAACCGATCACATAGGCTGTCAGAGGCAGAACTGTATGCCTGAGAATATCCGCTCCTTTCTGGAGCAGGGATAAATCATCAAAACCGTCACTCATCAGCCCGCCCAAAGGCAGGATTTCCCAGTGGGAGGCAAAAAGCAGCAGCAGCAGCACGCCCGCGACCCATCCCGGAATCGCGTAACCGGTAAATACGATAATCGAAGTGACATTGTCAAATCCGCTTTTGTGACGCACTGCTTTGGCAATTCCCAGAGGAATGCAGACACTGTACATCAGAAACAGGGAGATGATTCCAAAATAAAGGGAAATGGGAATCCGCTCCCGGATCATATCCCAGACCGGATCATAATAACGGGTGGAGGTTCCCAGATCACCGCTCAGCACTTTTCCCAGCCAGAGGAAATAACTGACCAGTACAGGTTTGTCAAAGCCATAGTATTTTTTCAGTTCATTCAACTGATCTTCGGAAAGGGGCTGGCTCTGCTCCTCTCCGGACATACTCATGCTTTTCCCCCCGCCGTCTGCATTGCGCATCTGCTGGGTTTGAACAATAATCCGCTCTATCGGCCCGCCCGGCACAAGACGGGTGATGATGAAGACCATGATGGTAATGCCGATAAAAGTTGGAATAATCAGCAGAAGCCGTCTGATAAAATAAGCTGTCATAATTCCTTTACATTTTTAACGTGTATTCGGTATAAGCAGGTTTCCCAATCCCATGTTCCCTAACCCCTGTCCCCTAAACCCCAAACCCTTATCTGCCCCTGACTTTGTTCTCCACCATCTGCCTGAACTGCGAAAAATCAAGATCAAACCGGATATATTCCCTGTTCCCGTCTGTTTTTTCCCACATTTTCTGCAAATAGTCAACCCGTTCCTCTGTTGCCGGATGCTTACTCAGAAAAGCAGGGAATTCCCCGATTCCGGGCATGTTTTTATCCTCTTTATTCTGCTTTTGCACAAGATGCCTGAAGAAATCAATCATGCCCTGGGGATTTATGCGAGCTTCTTTCAGATAGGCCCATCCGGCATCATCTGCTTCCCGTTCATAATCTCTGGAATATTTCAGCGTAAGCAGAAATGCACTGTTATCTGCGAGAACAGCCATCAGTCCGGTGGCATCTCCGAAAAAAGCCTGAATCAGCACAAAAATTCCCACAGAAGAAATCAGTTGCCGCATTCCATGCTGCCGGATTACATGCGCTGCCTCATGGGCCAGCACACCGGCAATTTCTTCAGGAGATTCTGCCGCGAGAATCAGACCGCTGTTTATTACAATAATTCCGCCCGGAAGGGCAAAAGCGTTAATATCCGTATCTTCGGCAATATATACCCGGAAGGAATACCGATCCTGCCCGGTTTTGCCCAAAAGCGGGCCCGTGATTTTTCCCAGCCCCTGTTCCATTTCCTGATCATCCACAAAGTGTTTTTCCGCTTTTATCTGCGTGAATGCGGCTTCTCCCAGTTTTTTCTCCCATTCCGGAGGAATGCGTTTGGCAATGGCTGTCACCAGCGGTTCTTTGAGCGCGAAAAGACCGTAAACAGACAGGGCGCACAGGATGAGAATAAAGGCAAGAACCAGCGAAGTCTGTTTTTTCTTCTGCTGAATCTGTGCGATTTGGGCTGCAATATGCAGATAAGTAAGCATAATACTGTCACGGAGCAGAGAATGATCTGTGGTGCAGACTGTCCAGTCCCGCGCATTGGAATGGGTCAGAAACAGCATTCGGTCATTTGCACCCCCGGCTTTTATCCTCAAATCTTCCAGAGGAAAGGATACGGTTTTACTATCAAAACGGAAATGCAGGGCATCTTCTTCAAGAAAAATTTCTCCGAAAAAACGATCTTTTCCCTGAAATGCGCTGGCACTGTAATGGTGAAGTTCTGCGTTTTGCATGGGAATCCTTTATCTTTCGCACTCGTTCCCGCGTTCTGCGTCAATGCCATTAAGGTGATTTCCATTAATGATTATACCATTTTTCGCAGGGTGGGCACGGCTTTCTGTGCCCGCCGTCCTGCTGAAACGGCGGGCACAGAAAGCCGTGCCCACCCTACAATGATGGTACATTTTTTCATGGAAATCGCCTAAGTTAAGGAAAGCCCTGAAAGGGCTGATTGATATAGCCCAGGCCAACTGCCTGGGAATACAGGATAAAAAATATTATAAGCCCTGAAAGGGCGGATTATATAAGGCTGACATTCCGGAACCGTTTTTTATTACGCCCTTTCAGGGCTGATGTCATATTTTATTCAATTTTTCCAGGGCTTTGCCCTGGGCTATAACATAACGCCCTTTCAGGGCGTTCCGCCAGGACTTTCCTTAACTTAACTAAAGTTTCTCAACGAATAATATAACCTTCTGAAATTAAATGTATAAATAATACAAAATAGGTGTAATTATTATGCAACATATTGAAAACAGTCAACATTGCCATGTACATATTTTTTTTTGTATCAGTCTGACGACGGGTTAGGTTTCATTAGTAACTAAAGTTTCTCAACGAATAATATAACCTTCTGAAATTAAATGTATAAATAATACAAAATAGGTGTAATTATTATGCAACATATTGAAAACAGTCAACATTGCCATGTACATATTTTTTTTGTAT
>JBFXEJ010000159.1:0-10493 GCA_050180235.1 Desulfococcaceae bacterium | reverse complement strand
CTCTTCCGATCTCTCATGCTCAAAAAAAATATCAAACGGCTGCCGGTTACAGATGATCAGGGAAAACTCACAGGCATTTTGTCCCGCATGGATATTTTCCGCACCATTACCAATCAGATGCCGGACTGGGATGCCATCCGGAAGCAGAATATTCCGGTGGGAGATCTGAAATATGTGTCAGACATTATGCGCCGGGATATTCACACGGTTTTGCCGGAAACACCTGCGGAAGAAGTGCTGCAACTGATTGCTTCCAATGATATTCAGAGGGTCGCTGTTGTAAATCCGGAGGGAATATTTCTGGGTCTGATTTCCGACCGGAATCTGCTGTCCGCGTTTTCGGATCGGAAAGAGGGGATATGGGAATATTTTGCCTCCCGGCTGCCTTTTGCCGAAAGAAAAACAAAGCACAGGGATCTCAGCACACATCTGCAGTCCATGACAGCCGCGGATATTATGAAAACCGGAGCCGCGACTGCATTGGAAACAGACACTGTTGACAGGGCCATACATCTGATGACGGAAAAAGTCATCAAACGACTGCCGGTGCTGGACGCGGAAGGAAAATTCAGAGGCATGATATCCAGAGAATCTTTGCTCCGGGCCGGGTTCCTGAGCTCCTGAAATATGGGGAAAGCCTGAACACACAGAGAAATTTTCCCGGATACCTGCCACTGACTTTTTTTCATATCAGATTCACCACCCGATCTGCCAGTCCCTTTTCCCCCAGCACCACGTTCAGTTTGGCATTTACGGCCAGCTTTTCCAGAATATCCAGTTCCCGGAGCCTCATCAGAGTCGGGTTGTTTTCCAGAATTTTGGCTGTATTGGCCTGACTGCGCATGGCTGCGGTTTCCTCCCGGCGCATAATCAGATTCGCATCTGCGGCTTTCTGGGCTTCGATGACCTTGTTCATGAGCATTTTCATTTCACCGGGCAGGATAATATCCCGGATACCCACAGAAATCATTTCCACACCAAAATCTGCGGCCCGTTTGCGGACATTTTCTTCCAGTTCTTTGGACACTGCCTCTTTTTCCGTCAGCAGCCTGTCCAAATCATAGGAACCGATAACCGCACGCAGAGCCAGTTGAATTTCCCGGTAAACGGCCTGTCTGCTGTCTTCGCAGGTTTCCACAGATTTGCGCGCGTCCCGCACCCGGTAAGAAGCTGTGGCATTCATTCGGAGCGTCACCTTGTCTTCGGTCATAAATTCCTGACCTGACACATCCAGCACAATTTCGCGCATATCTGTATGCAGCACTTTGATCTGCCCCATGTTTTTCCAGAACAGATACTGTCCCGGAACCAGAGTTTTCAGGTATTCACCGTCTTTGTAGCAAACTCCGGCATGTCCCTGATCCACCGTCACAGCGATCAGTTCCCGATCCATGCCTTCAGATTTCAGAATATGATGCTGATCTTTATGCACAAACAGCACTTCCCGCGCATCAGTGATTTCCACAGTGATTTCCCGGAATGCTGTCCAAAGCCCATACTGACCAGCGCCCAGAACTTTGGCAAAACGTCCGTCAATCCAGACCAGCGCACGTTCATAATCTTTCAGATCCAGCACAAGGGCCTGATCCTTCAAAACCCCTTTTTTGATAATCATATCCAAATCCGGATGAACCAGCCAGGGCGCACGCTGAGACACCACATCCGCACGGGTTTTGCAAAAAGGATGACTGAAAAGCCAGTAGATTCCCGTATCCAGAATTTTTTGAAATTCCTGATCCCGGAACAGCAAACCTTTTTCATAAGAACGGACTCTCACCCTCTGAATATCAAAACCGAACATAGTGCCTCCTTGTTTTGAATGATGAATGATGAATTGTGAATTGTGAATGATGAATTGTGAATTGTGAATTGTGAATCCCGGTTTCCACGCTCTGGTCATTGAGATTGCTGAAATTTACGTGAAAATGCAGATCGCACTCCTCTGCATCCCAATCATCCGGTATTACGGGATGCAAAGCATGGGAACGACAAAATTCACCATTCACAATTCACCATTCATCATTCACAATTTTTAAAAAGCCCGCAGGAAAGCGGATCTCTGCCATCCGCGCGTATGACGCGGAGCGGTGTTTGAGTCCTGCCGTGTTTCCGTGTTCCCATGCCATTGGATCAAAAGAAATGCACACGGTTTCCCGAATGCCTTCTTTCTTTCCGCAGACCGGGATTATACGGAAAAAGCAGCCGGACGGTATCCACCCGCTGCATGGCATCTGTCCGCGCTGGTTCGTCCGATTCCGAATCCCTGCTTTCCGGCAATTCCCTTTCGGCAATTCCCTTTCAGACAAAGATATGGAAACCGGGAACCGGACAGCAGAAACCCGTTTCCTGCGGGCCGGAAAATCGCCGCTTTCGCGGCTGGTGGGGTTTCCCCCAGGAGCAGGAGTCGAACCTGCAAAGCCGTATCCCAGTACGGTGCTCAACCATGAGCGGAGACTGATGCCTGCCTTTGTCAGAACCCGTTGGGGAACGCCCGGAGCGGATCATCAGGTGACGACCGGCACGCCGACGGCCCGGTCAGGCTCAGTCACAGACAGAATAAGCAAGACGCGTGCCATATTTTCCGCATAAAAACATATTTTTATCAACTGCCTGATATTCATCAATTTAAATTTTATTTTTCTGCCTGGTCATTTCAGAAGACTTGACGCGGGATTCTCTGCCGGTTTATAGTATAAGATAAAATAAGAGAGGATATTCTATGAAACCCTGTGGTCATCCGAATGAAGAGGATATTCCATGAAACCCCTTGTTGTTATCGGAATGCTTGGCCCTGTGCTGGATTTTGGAAGCAAAGGCCCGAAACGCTGGGAAAAATGGCGTCCCACCCTGTCTCTTTGCCAGCATGAGGATTTGCTGATTCACCGTCTGGAACTGCTCTGGCAGAGAAACTACACCCGGCTTTTTGAACGGATACAGTCTGATATTGCACAGGTTTCGCCGGAAACAAAAGTGGTTTCCCATGAGGTTTTTCTGAACAATCCCTGGGATTTTGAAGAGGTCTACGGCCTTCTCCATGATTTTGCCAAAACCTATCCCTTTGAGCCGGATCAGGAAGACTATCTGGTTCACATCACCACAGGCACGCATGTAGCCCAGATTTGCATGTTTCTGCTTACAGAATCCCGCCATTTCCCGGCCCGGCTTATTCAGACCGGCCCCCCGCCCCGTGACAGCGGCGATACGGTCGGCACCTATGCAATTATTGATCTGGACTTGTCAAAATATGACCGTATTGCCATGCGTTTTCAGCAGCAGGCGAGAGAGGATATTTCCTTTCTGAAATCCGGCATTGAAACCCGGAACCCGGCCTTTAACGCGCTGATGGAACGCATTGAAAAAGTGGCTTTGAACTCAGCAGATCCCATTCTCCTGACAGGCCCGACCGGTGCAGGCAAATCCTGTCTGGCACGGCGCATATATGAGTTGAGAAAATCCCGGCATCAGTGCGCTGGCAATTTTGTGGAACTCAACTGTGCAACCCTGCGCGGGGATGCGGTTATGTCGGCTTTGTTCGGTCATAAAAAAGGGGCATTTACCGGGGCTTTGCAGGATCGTCCCGGCCTGCTGCGCCATGCTGACAAGGGAATGCTTTTTCTGGATGAAGCGGGAGAACTGGGAGCTGATGAGCAGTCCATGCTGCTGCGCGCTGTGGAGGAAAAAAAATTTCTGCCAATGGGTTCGGACAGAGACGCAGAAAGTGATTTTCAACTCATCTGCGGAACCAACCGGGATTTGGCTGCTGAGGTGAAAAACGGCAGATTCCGGGCAGATCTGCTGGCACGGATTAATCTCTGGACATTCCGGCTGCCCGGTCTGCGGGAGCGTCCCGAAGATATTGCCCCAAATCTGGAGTATGAACTGGAGAGGTTCACGGAACGCACAGGCACACGGGTCAGTTTCAGTCAGGACGCAAAAAAGCGTTTTCTGGCATTTGCCCAGTCAGAACAGGCACTCTGGACGGCCAATTTCCGGGATCTGAGCGCGGCTGTCACACGCATGGCAACGCTCGCGGAAGGCGGACGCATCACGCCGGATATTGCGGAAGAGGAAATAACGCGACTTGCTTTGTCATGGGGATATTGCAATGAAGAAAAAGATATTGTGCATGAAATTTTGGGAGAAAAAGCAGAGGAACTGGATCTGTTTGACCGGATGCAACTGACCGGAGTCATTGAGATATGCAGGAAGTCCAAAAATCTGTCCGAAGCCGGACGGAAACTCTTTTCTTTTTCCCGTGCAAAAAAGAAAACCGCCAATGATGCGGATCGGCTGCGGAAATATCTGGCAAGATTCGGTATTCAATGGGAAAATATATGGTTAGCGGGTCAAATCCGTTGATGATGCATAAAAGACTGGGTATAGGGTCTCCACATACTGATAATAATATTAACTCCTTAATATTATTATATTTTTAAAATATACTGATTTTCACTTATATATAATAAATACAATATATTTTTTATCATTTTCTTTATCTTCAGGCTTTCAGAGACTTTTTTATGTACAAGTTGACAGTTTCAAAGTAAGATGAAAAAATAAAATTATAAATTTAAAAAAACAGTCAATATATAGCCAGTACCCCCAATTTTTTTTCCTAAACACAAAGAGGTGAAAAATGAGTGAAAAAATTATGAAGATGGTGGTCGTTCCCCTGGATGGATCTGGCAAGTCCCTGCAGGCTATTGATTATCTGGATGCGGTTTTTGGTTCAGCGCACAGGATTCAGGTGGCCCTGCTCTATATCATGCCTTCCCTGCCGCCCTTTCTGGTGGAAAACCGCATGAGAGATGCGGAAATCGCAAAGGAATTCAAGGCAGTCAAAGAGGAAAATATGCGTGTGGCTGCGGAAATACTGGAAAAAGGGAAAAAAATCCTGCTGGAAAGAGGCTATCCCGAGGAAAATATCAAAGAAGTCAGGGGCGCCGAGAAACTGGGCTTTGCCCATGATATATGCAAATGGGCCGAGACAGAACGGGTGGACGCTATTCTGCTTCGCAGCCGGGGACTGACGCGGCTGGAGGGATTTTTTATGGGACAGGTGACCATGAAACTGCTGGAATGCTGCCATATATGTCCAATTTGGATAATGAGGGGAGAAGTGAAAAAAGATGCTGTGCTTATTCCTGTTGATACATCTGAAAGCTGTTTCAGGGCAGCAGATCATGCAGGTTTTATGCTCAGCGGGACAGACCGGAAGATAACACTTTTTCACAGCAAACAGGCTCTGGACCGTTTTGTTCCCAAATCTCTGCTTTCCAGCATTCCGCAGCTCCGGGCCAGATGGTCAAGTGAGTCCGGGGAGAAAATCGGCCCCTATATGAAAAAGGTGCACGGGATTCTTTTGCAGGCCGGGATTCCGGAAAAAAATATTACAGAAAAGATTATTGACGGTGGCTCCAGGGTGGATAAAGACATTTTAAAGGAAGCCGAAGGATACGGAACCATTGTTTTTGGCCGCCGGAAATCCGTATGCAACAGGGATTTTGCTATGGGAGACGCAGCAATACGGGTTGTGGAAAATGTTTCGAATACAACAGTATGGGTTGTGTAGACAGAAAAGGAAAATGCTATGCTGGTTTATTTCAATGGCAGGATCATGCATAAAGATGAGGTGCGCATATCCCCGGATGACAGGGGATTTGTCTTTGGTGACGGCGTGTATGAGGTGATACTGGCATACAAAGGCAGACTGTTCAAAGCAGGGGCACATTTTGAACGCCTGTGCAGGAGCCTGGGGGAGTTGCGCATCAAAGAACCGGATATGACTGTTCTCCGGAATGTTTCGGAAAAGCTGATTCATGAAAACGGTCTGGATTCTGGACAGGCAACCGTGTATATTCAGATTACCCGCGGTGAGGCTCCGCGGAAACATGTTTTTCCTTCAGGGGATGTTCCGCTTACGGTATACGCGTCAGCGGCCGCTTTTGATTCCCCGGAAAAGGAGTGGACAGAAGGGGTAAACGTGATTTCCGTGCCGGATACGCGCTGGCTGCGCTGCGATATCAAAACCACATCCCTTGTTCCCAATGTGCTGGCCTGTCAGCAGGCAAAGGAACAGGGTGCACGGGAGGCGGTTTTTGTCCGGGACGGGGCTGTCACCGAAGGCTCACACACCACTTTCTGCGCAGTGTTTGACGGCACTCTTGTCACATATCCGGAAAGCCGTTATATCCTTCCGGGCATTACTCGGCAGACGGTTCTGGATTTATGCCGGGATCTGGCTATTCCGGTCCGGCTCCGCCCCATTCTGACAGAAGAGCTCGCGGACTCACAGGAATGTATGCTTCTGGGAACAACTACAGAAGTTATGCCCGTCATTCAGATTGATGAGCGTATGGTCGGACAGGGAAAACCCGGCCCGATCACGCGCAGACTGCAGCAGTCGCTCCGGGAAATGATCCGCGGGGGATGAAAATACACATGATGTGCAATTTTTTTCTGTCATACCGGCAGGCACCGGTATCCAGACCATCACAGCCGGATTCCGGTTTGCCTCGGAGTGTCAGCATTTCAGTCAGTTAAAAAAAATTGCACCTTGCCTGAAATACAGGAGAAAGGCGGGACAGGAATGGAAGAATGGTATTATGCACAGGAGGGAAGGCAGGTCGGGCCGGTCACCCGTAAGGAGATACAGCAACTGATTTATGCAAAGCAAATCAATGCTGACACTCTTGTGTGGAAAGAAGGCATGGCAGACTGGCAGAAACTGGGAAATCTGTCTTCCCAAAAAGCAGAAATAAAAGAAAAAGCAGATCCGGCAGAACCAAAAGAGATTCCGGCTGAATACAGCGAAGCAGATGCAGAGTCTGTTACGGAAGAAGACAGCAGCACAGAGGCAGAGCAGAGAGGACCTGTTCTGAAGCAGAAAGCCGAAACAGATATAACCCCCTCTCCGCAGATCATATGCTCCCGGTGCGGCGGATCATTTCCCCAAAATGAAATGTTCCGGTATCAGGGAATCAGTGTCTGCACAGCCTGCAAACCCTTGTTCATTCAGAAACTCAAAGAGGATGCGGTATCTGTTCCGGACGAGATCGAATACGAATACGGAGGGTTCTGGATTCGGCTGGGAGCCAAAATCATTGACGGGATTGCTGTGGGAATTATTCAGGTGATTGTTTCCTTTCCACTGGGACTGCTGCTTGGTCTTTCAGAGTCCTCTGACTCTCTCATGCTCATCGGACAAGGGGTGAATCTGCTTTTTTCCCTGATTCTGCCCATTATTTACACCACCTGGTTTCTGGGCACTTATGCAGCGACTCCCGGAAAGATGGCCTGCAGTCTCAGGGTTGTCTCTGCTTACGGTGAACGGATTTCTTATGCCAGAGCGTTTGGACGGACAATGGCTGAATGGCTCAGCAGCCTTATTCTGTGCATTGGTTATCTCATGGCGGCTTTTGATGAGGAAAAACGTACCCTGCATGACAGAATCTGCAATACCCGTGTGATCCGGATATAAGGGCCGGGTTGCCGAGTTCTTTAAAAATCCCCGGCTGATAGGGCTGTTCAGGCAATTTTCAGAAATGAATATCATACCGATTCTCCATTGATTTTATACAATGCTGAATGCAATCCGGAGGAGTGCAAAAATTAAGCGGAGCGGTTTTTTGCACACGCTCAACGGTGAAAAAACTTAAACCGCAGCTTTTCCAGCCGTCCGTCTGATAATATCTTATACCAATTCTCTATTGAATTTATACAATAAAGTAAGTTGTTTTCTCTGTGTTCTCTGTGGTTTTTTCTCTCTGTGTCCTCTGTGGGAAACCGAATCATAAGTATACTTTCAATGGAGAATTGGTATTATTGGAAACTCAGACAGTTTCCGTATCTGCTGGCGAAGAGAATTTACCGGAAACAAGCGGCCGCAGGGTTTTGGCAATGGGAACAGCAGCAGCAATTTTGATGGCATCTCCGGGCAGAAAAGGCAGCATTCCCAAACTTACTGCTTTGGTACAGTCCATGCCGGTCATGGCCCTGAGCCAGGAAACACCGAAAATATAGACCACAAGCGAACCGCAGATCATGGCAAAAACATCAAAAAGCACTTTGCCTCTGCTTCTTTCGCTGATGGTTCCGATGAGAAAAACCGCAGGCAGGTAACTGAGCAGATAACCGCCTGTGGGGCCGATAATACGTCCGATTCCTCCTGTTCCGCCTGCAAATACAGGCAGTCCGATTGCTCCGGCCAGCAGATAAATGCCAACTGCAGCCAGTCCCCAGCGGCTTCCCAGCACCAGTCCTGTGAGAAGAACGAAAAGGTTTTGCAGAACAATGGGAACCGGGCCGATGGGAATGGCAAGATATGCGCCGGCTGAAATCAGGGCAGCAAAAAGGGATGCGTACACAGTCATCTGCAGACTGTGCTTCGGGCTGTCACTTTGCATGATAATGATTACTCCTTTGAATGTATTTGATTTTTATAATTTTCACGCTGCCAGTCTTTGCTCAGAAGGCTGATAACGCAATACCATCAACTGATTCGCGTTCAGGGTTTCCGGTGCGTATGTCCGGCCGCGCATATCACTGAATTCCACTTCAAACACCTGCGGCTCATATTCTTCCATAATGGTTCCCACCTGTCCGCGGTACAGTTTCAGTTCAGGGATATCCTCTGTCAATGCAACAACATCAAGCAGTTTCATTTTTCTGATATGTTAAAGCCGATAACTTCTGTCTATCCCGTTTCTTTCCGGTTTTTGTACATGGATATTCTGAACATGCAGAGGTCTTGGTGCCGGAATACCGTACAGCATTCCCTCCACACTGATGTCTTCATCAATATCCGGCCAGTGTATTCCTTCGCCGTCTCCGATGATCTCATATTTTGCCCTTTGTTCGGGGCTTGCCTGTAAAAGACGCCAAGACCAAACCAGAGGAACAGTGATTGTCCGCCCATCCGCAAGATAGGCAACAATATCTTCTTCTGTCACCTGAATGTTTTTCAATCTCGGTTCAATAACGCTGACCGCAGTGTTCATACCATGCCTCCCTGATTTTGCTTTGATTCTTTATGATAGTTTTAAAAATCAGATTCAGTTGTTTTGAGGAGAAACCGTTGTTTTTTACCAACGATAAAGGTTCAAGCCAAAATTTGCACACAGCTTTGTCTCTTTGAACATGTACATGCATTGGTTCATTGCAGTCAAAGCTGTAAAAGAAAAAACGGTAAGGGCCTGGAATATTTTTAACTGTTGGCATTTTTTCTGTTTAAAACTCCTGATGAAAACAGTCACCGTAACTCACTGTTTTCTTTGTTCCTTCTGCATTCTCCAAAATCAGGGAACCGTCTCTGTCCACATCCGCTGCCCGGCCTTCGAATATCTCTTTGGTGGTGACAACACGGACCTGACGGCCAATGGTGATGGTGTATTTTTTCCATTCATCCACCACATTTTCATAATCCCCGTCACTTATCCGTTTTTCAAAATCATCCAGAAATGCGGACAGAAGTTCTTTTTTGGAGACCTCATATCCCAGAAGATTTTTTAAAGATACGGCATTGGGTTCGGAAACAGCAGGATCATTATTTACATTGATACCCATGCCGATACTCACGAAAGATACCATATCAGCTTCGGTTTCCATTTCCGAAAGCATTCCGCAGAGTTTTTTTTCATTCACCAGAATGTCATTGGGCCATTTCACTCCGGCTTCAATGCCAAAAAGCCTGCGGAGCGTTCCTGCAAGAGTGAGCGATGCCGCAAAATTCACACGGGAGGCCAGAACAGCCGGGATTTCCGGACGGACCACCACAGTGAAATACAGCCCCCCTTCATCAGAAAACCACTGCCTCTGCAATCTTCCTCTGCCCTGTGTCTGACGCCCCGCGATGACCACAGTGAAACCGGGGCAGCCTTTGCGGGCCAGATCTCTGGCAATATTCATTGTAGAGTTTGTTTCCGTATAATAATGAATATTATCCTCACGTTCCGGAAATTCCCAGGGAAAAGGGGTATCAGGTGAACTGCGGAGCTGATAGCCTTTGCCGGTTGATACAATACCGTATCCCATCTCCTGAAGTTTCTGAATATGTTTCCATACCGAAACCCTTGAGATGCCCATTTCCGAGCTCAATAACCCGCCTGATACGGCATCCGCGCTGTTTCTGAGTCGGCTGAGGATATGTTTCTTCATTGTATATCTGCCTTATTCCGCAAGTTTTCCGGAGCTGTATTTTTCAGACACACCAGATACTGAGAATATATTTGTTAATCATGAACAGTTCAGATGGTAACGAAAAAAATATAAACTGTCAATATATTTTTTTCGCAGAAAATCCATGAAAAATATCATTAGATTCTTTTCGATATTGAAAAATCTTTTCTTTGGCGGTATAATACTTCTATTAGCCGGTATAATCCCTGCGGAAGACAATAATTATGTAATTTTTTTTTGCAAATAGCGGCAGATCCGTCAATAAAAACAGAATGGTGCTGGCCGGGTTCATCCTGGCCTCCCTCTTCTGGATGCTC
>JBFXEJ010000158.1:0-10504 GCA_050180235.1 Desulfococcaceae bacterium | reverse complement strand
TTCCTGATCCGGGATAACCCGTCCATTTTATTTAATATGTCAGTTATGATTGTTTCCATGGCCGACATATCTGTATGAAATTATTCTGTTTGTAAATAATTTTTCAAAAAATTACCGGAGTATTGATTTATGTTAAATAACTTTTGGATGAGTACTTATCAGCATGAAAGAAAGGGCATTGATTTTTTTCATGGAACAGAATATCCGGCTGAAAAGCTGTTTTTCATACCGATTCTTCATTGATTTAGGTTCTGTTGACATTTACTGTAACCATCTGATTTTTTTTCCATATCAGAAATGGTCGGATTGGTATAACCATTTGATTTTATTGAATCTGAAATATCAACACGGCCTAATACAAGAGTGTCAATTTTGCCCCGGTTCCGCATATGCAAAAAACCGCTCCGCTTAATTTTTGCACTCCTCCTGATCAATCCGGGCGGGAGTGCAGATTGCATCAGTTCAATGGCGAATCGGTATCATACCGATTCGCCATTGAAAATATACTTATAATTCGGTTTACCACAGATAACACAGAGGAAACAACGCACCTTATTGTATAAATTCAATAGCGAATTGGTATCATACCTCTGGAAGGCATTTCAAGCCGGCATGGGCAAGCAGTGCATTCAGATCTTCCCTATTTGACCACAAAACGCCTTTTTCTGTCATAAATTCCTCTGCTTCTGATGTAAATCCGTCATGCGCGAAAAACCACAGGCGCAGAATCTCCAGCCTTTCCCCCATGTTCTCCCTGACCTGATTTCCCTTTTTAATCAGGGATTCCGCATCTTTTATTCCGGCTTTTCTGCCCCGCCACCATTTGCTTTCGCACAGCCAGACCTCGCTTCCTGCAGCAGCATACACATCCACTTCCATGTCAGCCGCGGCGCCGAGTCTCACCCGGTGATGAATGTAACTGAAGCTCCAGTTCACCGGTATGTCTTCGGGAAAATGAAAATATTTTCCGGGCAGGGTTCTGTTCTGGCTGTTCCAAAGAATCTGGGACATGTAAACCTCGCCGATGTATCCCAGGTGATCGTTAATCCGGCGTTTGAGTGTCCGGTATTGGGAGCGCAGATCATCCCTGACAACAGCCGGGTTTTGCCTCTCAGCGGAAATTCTTCCCCATACTTTCAGAAATTCCAGCAGAATGGGATCATCAATTTTGCGGAACCATTTTCCCAGTTCATTGTATTCCAGCAGATCACCACGGGAGAGTTTCACCAGAACACTGCGGATGTCTTCAAGGGAAACATTCTGTTCCTCCCGCTCCCGCAGTTCCCGCTGAATCCGCTCCGGTTCAATAAACTCATCCTCACCCAGTGCGGACAGGTAAAGAATCCATTTGGTGATTCCTTTTTCATTGATGCGGTGAATCCAGCGATCCACCTGATCATTGAGTTCGCCCCAGATGAAACCCGAAGACAGATCAACGGCCAGAATTTCATTGATTTTTTCCTCATCTGCCAGAGGTTTTTTCTGTTCAGATGCCTGCTGAATCACTGCGGTGATGTAAAAGGGATTGCCCCCGCACCGTGCCGATACAACCGGAGCCATGTCCTCCGGCAGTTCCGCCCTGTAATACCGTGCTGATTTCCGGGCCAGTTCACTTCCCCAGTATTCGGTCAAAGGGCCGATGGGTTCGCTGCGGAAGCGTCCGAACAGGGAGCCGCGTCCCAGAATCTCGGAGGCCAGAATGCTCATGGCCGAGCCTGTGACAAAATGCGGGCAGGTCGGGGATTCAACAGCCTCCTGCATGAGTCCCACAATATCGAAATTGTACTGGGGCAGACGGGTGTGCTGGAATTCGTCCAGAAACATGACAACTGTGCTGTCATCCCGATCCGAAACCCATCTGGGCAAAGTCAGTGCGCTGGATTCCGGATCGGAAAGCTCTTTGTTATGGATAAAATTCAGGAGATTCAGCATACCTTTAAACCCCATTGTATGGGGAATTTTTTCCTTCATCAGACAGATCAGATCTTTAACTTTCCATGCTTTTTCAGAAAGCAGTTCCGGATTCCGCAGGCGAAACGCCGCATACCATCGGACAAAGTTTTCTGTATAATTTTGGGCAAACTGCCACCGGTCAGTGTCTCTCTCCTCAAAGCAGAAATACACCGGCACGACCGAATTGTGCGGATCAGCATAATTCTCCTGCTCAAAAAACAGCCGGTTGACCACCCGTTTGAAAATTTCGGTCTTGCCCATTCTGCGCTGGCCGAGCAGCACGGTGGACATGGCCCGGCGGGTAATGGCCTTGAGAGCGTACTGATAAAGATATTCCAGAGGTTCTGCACGGTCGGTGTAAACTTCCTCCGGTGTAATGGGGCGGATGGCCCAGGGTGGCAGGGGCTGATTCGGTTTCATGGGAAAATTCCTTTTTTGTATGGGGAAAAGCGTGACAGTTTGAGCAGTTGCGGCTTTTTTTACCGGTGTTTTTTTACCACGAATTAAACGAAAAAACAGGTTTTGAAAGTGACCTGGCATGAGACGGAATTTTTGCCAGCCGCCGGGCGCAAAAGTTCATTCTGTTTTCCCCTGTTTCATTCCGTCATACGGAAAATTTTTTCTCCGCGGGAATATTCTTACCGCAAAACATATCAGGAATCAAGGTTTATGCCTCCCGGCATTGCTGTTTTATGTCAGATTTCTCCGGAATGCACAGACAGATAACGCAAAAGAGCAGGAGGATTCCGCCAGAGAACTGCGAAAGGATGTCACCCGTGGATTGGAAGAACTGAAACAGATTGAAGAAATCCGCAAACAGATATTGACGGAGATCAAAGAAAATCTGGCACGGAAAAAAAATTCAGGTTGAGATTTCCGAGAATAATGCTGTTCTGCATATTCCGGAAGAACATCTTCATTTTGAAACAGGTTCATCTTAGGTGATTTATGAAAATAAATATACCATTTCAGTTCACAGGCACATGGCAAAAACTGGAAGTTTTTGATACTTTGGCGGGGATATTCTTTTCCGGAAATCACCTTAAATTCCGGATGGAAAAAAAGAGGTAGCCGGTCTGCACGAACTGATTAAAATTTAACTATCTTATATTATTATGTTTTTTTGAAAATGCCGATTTTTATCTATACATAATAAATACAAATATTTAGACGATACTCCCATGATACTGTTCATGCTGTTTCTAACTAATATTCTGATTTATAAAATAAAAAAATCAGCATAAAAAGTCCCACTACCCCCATTCTTTTTGGGTTTGCAATTCCCACCTGACTCATTCCGTCACAGCCTCACTCAGATCCGCATCTTCCAGATCTGTCTCCCCGCGGTCTGTTTCCCGAAGGTCTGCCCCCCGGAGACTTGCCCCCCTGAAACCGGTGCGGGTCAGTTTGGCTCCCACCAGCAGGGCTTCGGACAGATCTGCTTCGCTCAGGTTGGCATTTGTAAGATCCGCACCTCTCAGATCCGCTTTGCTCAGATCAGCCCATGTCAGATCAGCATCTGTGAGATTGGCATCCTTCAGACAGGTCTCTCTCAGTTTGGACATATTAAGTTTTGCGGCACAAAGATCCGCTCCTTCAAGATTGGCACTGCTGAGGTTGGCCCATGTGAGATCTGCCCCGCTCAGGCGGGCTTTGCCCATATCCGCACCGCTGAAATCACTTTCCCGCAGATCCGCGTCACGGAACTTTGCCCCGTGAAGTTTTGCCATTCGGAAATCTGCCTGACGGCATTTTGCATCATCAAGTGAGGCACGGGTGAGATCTGCCTCCCGGAATTTGGCATTTCCCATTTTTGCCAGACTCAGATTGCTTCCGCTGAGTTCTGCCCATTTGAAGTTTGCTCCGGAAAGATCAGCATTGGAAAGATCCGCGCTGCTGATACGGGCGGCATTCAAATCCGCACCGGTAAGAGTGCAGCGGCTCAGATTGGCAACAGAAAGATCGCTTTCGCTTAGAATGGCCCGGCTCAGATCACTTCCGCTCAGATCCGCGTCCGTGAGGATGGCCCCGCTGAGATCCGCGTCGCTGAGATCCGCTCCCCGCAGATCCGCCCATGCCAGACGGGCTTTGTTCAGTTTTGCTCCCCGCAGATCCACGCCCCGGAGATTGGCACCGTTGAATTTGGCCTCCGAGAGATCAGCCTCCCTGAGCCGGGCATCGCTGAGATTCGCACCGCTCAGATCCGCATCCCGGAGACAGATCCGTGTCATTTTGGCATCTGACAGATCGGCTGCTGTCAAATCTGCGTCCACGAGACTGGCATTCATCAGCACAGCTCCGGCAAGGCGGGTTTTGTTCAGATTGGAGCCCGTAAGATCTGCCTGATACAGATTGATGTTCTCCAGTTCCAGCCCGCTGAGATTCATCTTCCGCAGGTCTGATTTTTCAGAAGAAATGATCTGCCGGATAAAGGTTTTCACATCCTCTTCCAGATGGGAATAGGAAACAGATGGTTCCATGTTCTCCCGGATCCGGTCAAAATAGTGTTCCGCAAGGAAATAATCCATAAAGGAGCGGTGAACAAAGCGGAAATTTCCTTCCTCATCCACGGTGATATACTCGCAGAAGCGGATTTCATCCCGGAAACGGATCGGAGTTTCATCTTTGCAGTCCTCTTTTACAGCTTCGGCAGGCGGGGTGTCTGCTTCGGAAGCCGGGAGAAAAAATCCTCCTCCCCGGGTGAAGACGGACAGGGCAAGGCTGTGGACAAAATCCCGTTTTCCTGCCCGGGTGATCCGGAACCGCCAGTCATCCCGCTCTATCCACATGGAAGTGAAGGCCCGGTATATATCGGCAATATTGACTTCCTTTTTCTCACGGAAACAGCCTGCTGTCCGTATGAGCATCTCTTTGAGCAGCGCAGGGGTCGACAGTCTGTTCAGATTTAAGGGATCACTGACAATGCCCAGCAGATTCCGCGCGGTAATTCCGTCTCCGCTGCTGCCCACAATATAAGTTTTCAGGTGGCTGTCATCCGGTTTTTTGGGATCAGAGCGGATGATCTGGTAATTTTCTTTTTCCGCGTAATCCCGGTACAGGGGGGTGTAATAATCGCTTTTCCGCATATCTGTTTCCCGGATATCCGTCAGAAAATAATGGGGAACACAGCTCAGCACCACCTTGTTGGCCGGACGGGGTTTTTCCACACCGTCTTCCAGAATGATATTTTTGAAAGAAAGTTTCGCTATTCTTTCCAGATTGTTGCGGCTGATGTGAAAATCACCGGCACTGGTCATTTCATCAAAACCGTCCACCAGGAAAGAACATTTGCCCTTCAGCAGCAGATCCTGCAGTTTGATCCGGGAGAGTTTAACGCCAAAATTTTTCGAAAATTCCCTGATCAGCAGTTCCTCGGTATCCAGCAGACCGTCCATGCCTTTGAGAGAAAGAAAGACCGGAATGCGGGACTGATCCGGATTTTTGAGAAATTGCCGGGCCAGAGTGATGAAATAACTGATCAGAAAGGAGGTTTTCCCGCTTCCCTGTTCACCCAGCAGGGTCATGAAATTTACAGAGGTGTTTTCCATAAATACCCGCACCATATCATCCAGCAGAAAGGTTTTCCCTTTTTTGCTGCTGAAATATGTGGGCAGCCCGCAGGTGTGAAAATCAGCATCTCCCATAGGGCCGATAAGAAAATCCTCATTCCGGTTTTTTACGGTCTGCCAGTTTTCAAACTGTCCGATCACCCTTTCCAGCCATTCGCAGATTTTTTTCACAGGAATGATCTGGGATTTTCTGCGGATCACCGGGCCGGAAGACTCCCTGTCACCTGTCAGGGAACTCAGATCATAAGCTGCAGAAAGCCGCTGCCTGAAATGGGGGAAGTGGAAAAACACGCGATCCTCAAATTCCGGACTGATCCACAGCAGTATGCAGTCTCCGGAGGGAAAACAGCGGGGAAAGGTCTGGAGAAATCCCATGAAATCAGCCCATGCACTTTCCTCCAGTTCTTCCATGTTCTGTATGTGAAACACGCGTTTTCCCCTGACCGGCTGCGCTGGGTCCGCTTTGGAAAGTTCTGCGAAATCCCCTGCATTTCCGCTCAGAGTTACTGAAATTGCATGAATATCCGGCATATCTTTTTTCAGATACGCGATCACAGCCCCGGTCAGTTCCGGGCTGGGAGACACAATTGAAAAAACGCCTGTGTTTCCGGAAAGTTCCAGTTCAGTCTTCAGTTCCCTGTATATTCTGTGTCGTGTGATTCTGGCTATATCCATCATGATATCCTGTTCAAAGCCTCTTTCAGCCAGGGATGCGCATCAGACTGCTGCGGCTCATCCCCGCTGCCGTATTCCAGCACAAACCTGTATTTCAGCAAATATCCCAGGGTTTTGCTGCCTGTTCCCTTCATATTTTTGGTCCGGATGATTTTTTTCACCGTATCTCCGTATTCCTCAAAATCAAAGAAACGCATAAAGGTATCTGCCATTTCAGTGACCGCAAGTCCGGCTGTTTTTTCATCCATCTGCTCTTTCTTTTCACTGACCGCAATTTTGCAGCCTGTCCGGATCAGTGTGTTCAGATCGCGCAGCACTCCCCCGCTCTGTACAATCAGACAGACAAGGGCCTCTTCCGTAAGGGGCAGATTATGAACCTCTGCTGCCGCGGGCTCAGACGAACCATCCAAAACACCGGATATGCGTTTGCGCACCATTTCCCTTAACAGGGCCAGGCTGCTGATATCCGGATTTCCGGCAGAATCAGATATCCGCAGGGGCCGGATGGTTTCAACAGCAATATCCTTTTTCACATGGGAAAACAGGGGGGAATGAAAAATATGCAGGGGAGCGGTAAAGAGAATCCCGGCTCCGGGCATCATCAGATCGGAAAATTCCTCCAGAAATATCTTTTCCGCGGCACGCGGTTCCAGTTTGTCCCCGTCATCTATGAGGATAAGCAGATCCGCTGGTTCTTCGGTCCAGGCATGTCTGAGGATCCGGTCTTTATAGTGAAGGGCCTGCACCTCCCCTATTTTTTCCTCTATGCTCTTTAAAAAGCGGAGTTCGCTTTTATATTCCCTGTCCCTGATCCCTTCCAGTTTGGAGAGAATATTGTCAGAGACATCTTCCTCCCGAAGCCGTGCAAAGGTGCTGTCTGAAAGCCGGAAACAGTCATAAGTGGTACGGGAAAAGTTTCTGCACAGTTTTTCCGTATATCTCCGGAGATCTTCGGATCTGGCCTTCAGTTTCTCCCTAAGGCTCTGCCGGAATGCGGCATCTGTACGAATCCGGAAGGATACAGCATCAGTCAGAGTTATGTCCTTTTCTTTTATTCCGGCATTGTCAAAAACAGGTTCGGTCAGTTCCCGCAGATCATCCAGAGGCGCTGATAAATCCTCCGCAGGCATGGAGCGGATGATCCTGGAATAAATGGCAAAAAGAATGTCAGAGGATTGTGCATCCGCGAGACAGATTTCATCTGAAAGGGAAAAAAGAATGACATTCCTTTTTTTCTTCAGGTCTTTGTTTTCAGATACCTGCCGCAGAACATCGGAAGTTCCGCATCCGCCCTGGCCCATCAGCAGCACTTTGGGAAAACGCGGACTGTTTTTCAGTGTGCGGACAAGACGATCCGCCACCGGTCCTGTCAGTCCCTTCACCCGGAATTTTTTGCATTCTTCCGCTGTGAAACTTTGCTGACAGAAATGCGGGTATATCCTGGCAAAAATATCAGATTCGGAAATTTCTTCAGACATATGTTTATTCCTTGCATACAGCGTGTCCGGAAACCGGAGTTTCTCTGCATGGCATTCAATGCTTTTAAACTAAGCGGGAGTAGTCGATCCGGAGTCCGAAACTGAAAACCCGGAAGCCTTCAGACTTTCACCCCGTTTTCCCCAACCTGATGGCATTGGTGCGCTGATTCAGGCGGCAGATAACAGTGACCGGAACTTTGCCATAGAGAAATGTGCCAAAATTTATGAACATGAACTGAACCGGGATATTTATTTTCAGAAATCACCTTATGCACTGCAAAGTGAGAAATCAGCAGATATCCGGATGGAAGCTCTGCCGGATTTTCTTCTGAAAAAACTATAGCACAAAAGAAATGAAAAATCATTATTCTTTCGCACCCTGTTTCTCATTTGTGAGATGCTGAGTGTTCAGATGTCAATTTTTTGCAGTCTGACGTTAAAAAACCTGGGGCAGAAAATGGGCAGGAAACAGCTTTCTGAAAATGTAAGGAACAAAAGAGGGCTTTATTCCCGGCAGAAACGCTGCCACTCCCGGAGAAAGAGTTCGCCCATGAAAGTGGAAAACACACCGGCCCTTTTGCGCATATGTTCCATGACATATTCAAAAAGCAGCAACTGCAAATCCCGGTTGGATACCAGACTTCTGTAGTTTTCCCAGTGATCCAGCCTGGGTATGATTCCGCCAAGACACCTTCCGGGCAGTTCTTCCGCAAACATTTTTTCCACCAGCCGGAACACGCACGAGTCCATGCTGAAATCCGGATCAATGGATCGCAGCACACCGTCCAGAGTAAAAAAAGTTTTGCGGAACAGCATAAGATCCTTTGGAAAGGCAAGTCCCTGTATGGCAGTCTGATCTATGAAATAAAAGGCTTTTTCCATGAACACGCATTTTGTGTATTCAGAATCTTTCATAAGGTTCCGTACAATATCCTTTATCGGTCTGACTGCCCCATTTCCGGTATTTTCTTCCGAAAGCAGACCCAGTGTTTCACAGATCAGGGCTTCATTGCCCAGAAGAATGGCCAGATTCAGGCGCACCATGTTCATCCTGCGTTCTCTGGAAAGCGTGCCGGTCAGGCTCCAGTCCAGAAGAACCGGCTGAATGCGCCCCTTTCCATCCCTGGTTCCGAAAATGTTTCCAGCGTGGGGATCTCCGTGGAAAAGCGGGTTTTCCTCCCGTGAAAACAAAGGATGCCAGATTACGGTTTCAAACAGTTTTTCCGCGCACTGTTTCCGCTCTTCCGCATTCATGGGAATATCCGTGATTTTTTCCCCTTCCATGAATTCCATGACCGTCATGTTTTTGGTGGAAAAAGGCAGAAGAGCGGGAATCCGCACAGATTCGTTTTTCTGATAAAAACCGCGTGCGCGCAGCAGATGCACCTGTTCACCGGCCAGGTTGATTTCCTCTTTGAGTGCATCCCGTATATCCGCAAATGTTTCAATAAAGCGGAAATCCCGGAGCGGGTAATTTTTCCGGTTCCTGTGGAAAAAACGGGCAAGCTGATCCAGAAGCCGGAATTCCTCGGTCAGATATTCCCGGATGCCGGGACGCAGCACTTTGAAAACCCCGCGTGAACTTTTTCCCGTATCCGGGGCAGTCCATGTGAATCCAACCACGGTTCCCACGCTGGCTTCGGAAAGAATGCGCTCATCAATCCGGACATTGCAGGGAACCAGATAATTCCATATTTCATTTTTAATTCCATGTGTTATGACGGAAATATCAGTTCCGTGCATTCCGTTTTCCAGTTGAATCAGCCATTTCCGGAATTCCGGATCAGTATTGCGGTTCCGGGCAATGATCTGACCGAGTTTGTGCAGAGTGGGAATCTGCTTTGCCAAAGCGATCAGGCGTTCTTTCACCGGCACTTCCTGCTTCATCAGGAGCTGATCCGCGGTGATGCCGAAAATCCGTTCCCGCGAGAGACGGGAAAAGAGAAAGCGGATGCCGTCTTTCACAATTGGCCGGTATTCTTTGTAAACTTCAGGCACGGCATCTTCCGGCCGGGTTTCTTTGAGCAGCTCTTCTGCCGCCTTTTCCTGAAAATCTGCTCCCTGCATTCCTGCGGCAGATCGGAGCCGGGCAATAATCTGGGAACGGGTTGCAAGTCCCGGCATACGTTTCAGATACGCACGGGCCTGTTCAAAACTGATGGGACTTATCATAAAAATAATCTCGATTTGGTGCTGGGTTCCGGTTTCCGGGTATTCCGATGCACTGTTTATGCAAATTAAAAGTTAAAAACTTTATAATTAATAAAAACAAATTTTTATATGTTCATACAAAAAAATTGGCAACTTTTTTGAACTGTTTTTTTCTCCAGGCTGCTTATTTATTTTTCACCCTGAACTCGTGCTTTGTCAAGTTTATTCTGACGGATTTTAACCACAAAGGTCACAGAGATGGCGCAAAGTTCACAAAAAAACTGTATCCGTCAGTTTTATTTTGACAGATCACCCGTTTGTATCCAACGGATTCAGCTTTCTTTTACTATAACCAGCAGGTTCTTGGGTGATTTCTGAAAACAAATATGCCATTTCAGTTCACAGGCACAGGCTGGAAGCTTATGCTGCTTTGGTGGGATATTCTTTTCTGGAAATCACCTAAATGGATGACGGGCCAATCCCTTTTTGATTCTTTCCGTTGCTGTAACATGATCCACAGCCCCGACTGCAAGTGTGTAATAACCGGCAATCCCAGGGCTGTTCAATTCTCAGGTTGATCTTTTGAAAAATATCTTCTATAAAAGATGAAAAACTGAATTCTGTACGGAAGGAGTTATCATCATGCTGAAGAGTTTTTTATCCGAGATAAAAGACCCC
>JBFXEJ010000157.1:0-10522 GCA_050180235.1 Desulfococcaceae bacterium | reverse complement strand
GATAAAATCAAATCATGTCGGATTAAATAATTAAAAATCAATAACTTGCATAGTTTTCCGGATAAAATTTTGACAATAACGCACTGAAAACAAAGAATAATATAGTCTTAGACAAAAAACTTAAGTATTCTAACTGTATCAATATCAAAAATATTCTGAAATATAAAGGTATTAAAGAGGATTGAACAGCCCTTGCGGATTCCAAAGTATTCTGTTCTTTTTCCGATAAAGGTGATATATATTTCATAGGAAATCTCCGTATAACAAATTTAATAAAGGTATGAAGGTTTCTATATATCACAACTAAAATTTATGTTAAATAACTTTTGGATGAGTACTTACCTGCTGAAAATGATGACCGGGATTCCCGCGGAGGATACCGCTTATATCACTGATTTGGGATATGACGGCATCTGGGGAATGGGGGAAGTTGTTTACAACCTGCAGAAAGCCGCAAAACTGCGGTAAAACCGTCTTTCCAAATACCAAATCATGAGGGTTTTCAAAACCCTCATGATTTCCTGCCGATTCGCATTGCCGGAGGAGTGCAAAAATTAAGCAAAGCGGTTTTTTGCTTTCCCGGAGGAGTGCAAAAATTAAGCAAAGCGGTTTTCTGCAGTCCGGTGGGTTTCCCACAGAGAACACAGAGACACAGGATTTGACATCTTTCAGAAACTTGTCAAATCCTGCCGGAATCCAGTTTTTGCTTTGCACAGAAAATCTCTGTGTTCTCTGTGCAGTCCTCTGTGATCTCTGTGGGAAACAGATGCACAGTCAGACATATGTTCCGGAGGAGTGCAAAAATTAAGCAAAGCGGTTTTTTGCTTTCCCACAGATAACACAGAGTATAAAAAACCACAGAGGACACAGAGACACAGGATTTGACAGCTTTCAGAAAAGTTGTCAAATCACCGGAATCCAAGTCTTAATTCGCACAGAAACTCTCTGTGTTCTCTTTGCAGTTCTCTGTGGGAAACAGATGCAGGATTTGACAGATTTCAGAGTATCAGACTGACAGCAGACTAAAATTTTTCGTTCCTGCCGCCAGCAGTTCAGACTTTTCATTGACGGCTCCGGACGCGGCAGGTATAAATGAATCTGCTGCGCCGGATCTGTTTTATTTGCAGAAAGCCAAAAAAAACAGTCTGTGATGAGTGCAGCCGCCCGTCCCGCTTTTCCCCATACAAAAAGGAGATTTCCCATGAACCCGAATCAGCCCCTTCCCCCGGGCCATCCGCCCGATTACACCGGAGGAGGTTTACACAGACCGTGCCGAACCTCTGGAATATCTGCCAAATCTTCTGTGCAATGATATATTTTTGGGGAAATCCCCAATATGAAATCTGAAAAAAATTTCAGCAAAAAAAGCCTGTTATTTCTCAGATCGCAGCAAACAACTGATGATGAACCATATATACCACATATTATAATGAAAGGTGACAGAAATGCTGAAAACAGAATGTGACAAGGAAAAAACAGAGAGAATATCGCCGGATGCTCTGCTGAAAATCGTGGGAACCACACCTGCGGACAATCCGGAAAAATACAAAAACACCCATAACTGGGTAAGCCAGCTCGTAGGACAGCAGGTCAAAAGCCTGATGGATCTGCGGGAATATCTGCGTTCCCTTGGCAACTCCGCTGAACTGTACGGCCCTTTTGCCTCTGCCGCGTTCATTGCCAAATGGCAGGAGATTCTTCTGGATGTTTTTGTGCTCAGGCCCATACGCACCCAGGCCAGGATTGCGGCCAAAACCGGGGCCGAACCGGATTTTTTTGTGGAGCATAACCGCAGAACGGAACAGAAATATGCCACACTTATCCGTCATCTGTGCAGACATTTCATAAAAGACGGGAAATTTGATCCGGAAAAAGCACTGGAACTCACCTGCTCCGCAGAAGGGAAAAAACTGCTGGAAGAATATATGGATGAATTTTCCTGGCTGGAGAAAAGCTATTTTTCAGCAGGACTTACCCGTCTGAAGGCCATGAAGGAACTGATGATCAGTCTGCTGCTTCTGGTTACAGAACAGCCTTTGAAAGAAGGGGAAATGCCTTATGCAAAACGCAATGAAGACGGCTCTCCTGCCATGCCTTTTCCCGCATATCTGGAAGGACTGCGTATCCGGCTGGAAAATCTGTACAACGAGGATGCCTTTGACATTGTGGGATTTTCTGAACGCACAACACGCGGAAAACTGGGATATTCCCCTTATGAAGTGGTTCCCGGCTCAGATTTGCATACGGTGCGGCTGCGCCATTATTCCCTGCCTGAAGGGGTGACTCCCAACGGCAAAGTTCTGTACATGGCCTCGCCTCTGATCAACAAACCGGAAATCTTTGATCTGGACAGGGGCAAATCCGTTGTGGAGGGAATGCTGAAAGAGGGATATGCGGTTTATCTCATTGATCATGGAGATCCCGGTCCTGAAGAAAAAGATCTGGGACTGGATTTCTATGGCAAGACAGTTCATGACACCTATCTGAATCTTATCAAAAAAAGACATCCGGGACAGGAAATTTACGCAATGGCCTACTGCATGGCCGGAACCCTGTTTATGCCGTATCTGGCAAGACGGGTGGAGGAACGCAGGGCTTTGGGCAAAACAATGGATATCCGCAAAGTGGCACTCATGGCCTCGCCTGTGAAATTTGATGACGGGGAAAGCGGTCACGGCCCCATGCGCAAAGTCATCCGCGCACAGTACAATCTTCTTCTCATGCAGGAACTGTTCGGGGATGTCAATATTCCTCCCCAGATCATTGACATTGGCATGCAGGAAATTCAGCCCGGAGTTCAGTATTATATCTGCTCCGGTTTTTACGGACGGGCAGGATTTCCGGGCGCGATCCGGGATTCCGCGCCCTTTGTTTACTGGCTTACGCACGGAACCAAATTTGCGGCCAAAGCCCACCGGGAATGGCTGAGCAATATTTTCATCGGCAATCAGATTTACACAGGCGAATACCGGCTTCCCGGTTCCATACCGGATTTGGACGGAAAACCTGTGAATATGGCTATGCTGCGGGAAGGCGGGGTTGCCATTTTTGACTACCGGGGAGAGCGTGATCCCATTGCTCCCACCGGTTCCTGCATTGCCAGCGAACTGTGGGGACAGGTGGGTGAATGCGTGCAGGATCAGAAAAGCGGCAATATCTGTGTGACCCGCGGGGGTCTGAACCGCACCATAGAAAAGAATGTGGGACATATTTTCGTGGTCAGCAAGATTCTGCTGGCCGAGTATCTGGAAATTGTCAACGCATTTTACAGGGAGTAAAATGAGGGACTTATGCTGTAAAAGGTGTTTTCCGCAGAAGAATACCATAAACAGGTGCGGGAAAGTATCTTAAGATTCATCAGCTCCCGCGTGTTCCAAAAAACATTCCTGACGCCGAATGCAGACAATCATATTTAACCTTTGGTATTTATCTGAAATTTGGTAGTGGGTCAAATCCGTTGATGACGGTCTCCCCTCCCTTGAGGGAGGGGCAGGGGAGGGTGAAAACATCAGTTTGTTGCAGGATATTATTTTTACCCCTCCCCTAACCCCTCCCACAAGGGGAGGGGGATTTTCAACGGATTTTACCCACTACCTGAAATTTTTTTAAACCGGAGAAAATGATGGAAAACCGGAACGGATCGGAATGCGATCAGAATTACGACATTATTGTAAAATGGCTGGCCGGGGCATTGCAGGGGCAGACACTTGAGGTTCTGGGACTGGAAACCGGCCGCATTGAGGAGGTTTTCGGGTTTGAGCCTGCGGAGATAAAAGTGACATCAGGCCGGGTGGATGTCATGCTCCGCGACGACCGGGAACACATTTATCACATTGAGGAACAGCGGAATCTGAAAAAATCCGACCTGTACCGCTTTGCAGCCTGTCATTTTCCGGGTGAACCCCAGAAAACAGGAAAAGGAGGTAAAAATGCTGAATGTTACTCAAACTGCAAAGGAAAAATGCCTCAAAAGTGAGAATATCCTGGTGCATGAAGAATGCAGCAGTCTGGAACTTCTTGAAAGTTACCATGAAATGCTTGTGGAGGCAGTAATTGAAAAATTCGGTCTGATTTCGCAGTCTGTTTCTGATCTGATCCGTGATATACGGAACATGGATGTGATCAAAGAACTGCTCAGACAGGTTTTAAGATCCAAGAATATAGAAGAATTTGGAAATATTCTGAGGAGAAAACACGACATGGAATATCTGAAAGAAGTGTTTGAGTATTTTCAAATGCAACAATCTCTTGAAACTGCAAAGGAAAAAGCATTTGAGGAGGGCAGATGCACAGGATTTGAGGAGGGCAAATCCATAGGAATCAAAAAAGGCATGAGGGAAGGAAGATTTTTGGGAATACTTGAAAACACCCGTGAAATGCTCACAGATGCGCTGATTGAGAGATTCAGTCTGATTCCGCAGCATATATCAGAGCGTATTCGGAACATGGACAACCGGGATGTGCTGAAAGGACTGTTCCGTCAGGTTTTCCGCTGCGGGAGTCTGCAGGAGTTTGAAAAAATTCTGAATCAGGTATGACACTCTGTGTAATATCCAAAAAGATGACACATCAGCACAGGGTCAAAACAGTTGATTTAATTTCGCACAGAAAAAACTCTGTGCGGCTCTGCGGAAAACTCTGCGTTACTCTGCGGTTAAAAACAGACTGTTTGCCCCCTGACAAAGTATACTATGCAAAACAGAAAAAAGGAGAATCACATGGAAGCAAACGCGCTGGATACTGTGACACAGGCCATTGCTGCGGCATCCGCTGCCGGAGCGCAGCAGGTCGGCACTGCAATGATTTCAGATTTGTACAAGGGGCTCAAGGCTCTGCTTGTCAAAAAATTCGGGGCCAAGAGCGATGTGACCGAGGCTGTGGAAAAGCTGGAAAAAAAACCGGATTCTCCGGCCCGCAAAGCAGCAGTTGCAGAGGAAGTGCAGGCTGCAAAGGCTGACAAGGATCAGGATATTGTGAAGGCTGCGGAAAAACTCCTGACCGCACTCCGGGAGCAGCCCGGCGGAGAGCAGATAATTCAGGGTGTGGCTGTTGGGGAAAGAGGCGTTTTTGTAGCGGGAAATGTGGGGAAAAACATTGTCACCGGTGACGGGAATACGGTTTTATGATTGCATTTCTGAAAAAACTGTTCAGCAAAAGCGTATCCGCAGGAGAGCGCGGGGTTGTATCCCGCGATGTGGACAGCAGCACTCTTGTCACCGGAGACTACAATATTGTCATCACTGCGGAAAAAGTCACCCGTGAACTGTGGGAGACACTCGCTCCCCCGCGGCTTTCGGACAGCGCATTGCAGGAATCCACCCGCAAATATCTGGAATTTTTCCTGCGCCGGTACCGGTATCTGGATTTCAAAGGCATGGGCGTTTCGGATCGCGTGCCTTTGCGCCTGTCCCTGACAGACATGTATGTGCCGCTGCGTGCGCGCATTGAAATGCCGGAAGGGGACTGCTGGGCCAGGGATTTGCTTCTGGCCGGACGGAAAATGTGTTCCGAAGAGACGGAACAGACCGGTCAGCGCATGAGTGAACCGGTTCCAGTGCTGGATTTGCTGCAAAAAAATGAGGGGCTGATTGTGCTGGGAGATCCGGGCGCGGGCAAAACCACGTTCATCAAATACCTGACCCTGATGCTGGCTATGGGGCAGGGACAGCCTTTGGGACTTGGCACGCGTCTGCCTGTGCTGGTTCCGCTTTCTGCCTATGCCAATGCTTTGGAAGAAAACGACATTCCCCTGAACCGTTTCATTGATGAGTATTACTGCAACCGCAGTATTCAACTGCCCCTGTGTTCCATGATGGAAGAGGCTTTGAAACAGGGCGGCGCGCTGCTCCTGCTGGATGGACTCGATGAGGTGCAGTCCCTGCCCCGGCGCATGCTGGTGGTGGAACGGGTGACAGATTTTTTTTCCTTTCACCGGGAAAAAGGCAATAAATTTGTTCTCACCAGCCGCATTGTGGGATACCGGGAAGTGCGGCCTGTGGCCGAGGGACTGGCCGAATGCACACTCACGGATTTTGACCGGGAAGAAATAGCCCTGTTCATTGACAAATGGACGCTGGCTCTGGAACGGGCTGCGCAGGAAGGCGAATCTTTGGCAAAAGCCGAAGCGGAAAGAGAAAAATCCGAACTCCTGGCCTCGGTGGATCGCAATCCGGGCGTGCGCCAACTGGCCGCGAATCCCCTGCTGCTCACGATTCTGGCTTTGATGAAACGTCAGGGCATTTCCCTGCCGGAACGCCGGGTGCAGTTGTATCAGAAATATGTGGAAACCCTGCTGAGGCACTGGAATCTGGCACGGGGGCTGGATCACCGTTACCGCCGGGATTTGGATGATGTGGAAACCGTGCGCATTCTGGCTCCGCTGGCTTTGTGGATGCACGAAATCAGTCCCGGTCTGGGGCTGGTGAAAAAAGAGGAAGTGCGCAGAAAACTGGAGCAGATTTACACAGACCGTGGCGCAGAGGATGCGGAAAAAAATGCAAATCTGTTCATGGCAGATGTGCGGAACCATACAGCCCTGCTGCTCGAACGCGGCCCCGGAACCTACGGATTCATTCACCTGACATTTCAGGAATATCTTGCGGCTGTGGCAGTGGCGCAGAAAGGCCAGATGAATAATGAACCTGTGGTGCGGATGCTTGCGGAACATGCCGATGATCCGGCATGGGCAGAAGTCACACGCCTTTCTGTGGCCTACACCGGCATTGTTTTGCAGCAGGATGAAAAGGCATCTGCCATTGTTTCGGACTTTCTCCGGCAGGCTCCGGGAAAAGCCGGACAGGCCCCTGTGCTGGCCGGAAAAGTGCTGCTGGATGCCTGGCCCGGAGGACTGACAGCCGCGTGCAGGAAAGAAGTGATTCATGCGCTGCTGCATACGCTGGAAGGCAGGGAAGCTGAACCTGTCATGAGAGCCGAAGCCGGAAGAATCCTGGCCCGAACCGGTGATCCCCGGCCTGAAGTCCTTACACTGGAAGCCATGCAGTTCTGCCGGGTTCCTGTGGGAAATTTCCTTATGGGAGACGGAGAGGAACGCCATGAAAACACCTGCCTGCATTATGATTTTTGGATGGGGCGTTTTCCCGTGACCAATGCGCAGTACAATATTTTTGTGCAGTATGGCGGATACAGGGAAGAGAAATACTGGACAGAGGCCGTGAAAGAGGGATTTTGGAAACAGGGGAAATTCAAAGGCAGATGGGAAAACGAATTCCGCGACAGACCTTATGAGTTTAGAACCCCTTTTACCTATCCCAATCACCCGGTTGTGGGCATCACATGGTATGAGGCGATGGCCTTTGTCCGCTGGTTGACGGAAAAATGGAAAGAAATGCTGCCTGAAAAATGGGCTGTGCGTCTGCCTTCAGAGGCCGAATGGGAAAAGGCCGCACGGGGCGGGCTGCAGATTCCGGAAAAACCGCTGTCTGTTTCCATGAAAGATTTCAGAACCTTTATTTCACAAAATGCGGATTCGGACTTGCAAAAAAATCCAAATCCTGAGAGAATATATCCCTGGGGCAGTGAGGAAGATATTCACTGCGCGAATGTCAAGGAAAGCGGCATTGAATCCACCAGCGCAGTCGGCGCGTTTGCCTTTGGGAAAAGTCCTTACGGATGCGAAGACATGAGCGGCAATGTATGGGAAAGGACACGGAGTCTGGATGGGGAATATCCTTATGATCCGGGTGACGGTCGGGAAGATCCGGAAAAGGTGACAGGAGACAGAGCTATTATGTTCAGAGGTGGAAGTTATTGTATTAAATTTAAAGATAAATATGCTTGCTGCGGGTTTCGTGTCAGACACCATCCGCACGGCAGGAACGTCCCCAGCGGATTTCGTGTGCTGCTGTCCCCTTTTCCTCTGGGCTCTGATCCCTCTGAACTCTGATGCTCTGAATTCGCGCTGCAAAATTTTGAAAAAACACGCGCATCTCGTTCCCACGCTCTGCGTGGGAATGCCGCCCGGACGCTCTGCGTCCGACTGTCTGAACAGGGATTTCCGGGATAAAACACGCGCGGCAGAATTTTGAATTTGCATGAGACATGCCTTATGGAACACAAAGAAATGCCCATCTTCACGCGCAGTTCGTAGGGTGGGTGTAGCGGAGCGTAACCCACCACAACCGGGCAACGGTGGGTTACGCTCCGCTACACCCACCCTACAAAACTACAAAACTCCGCCCTTAACTTAATGGCATTGACGGACGCTCTGCGTGGGAATGCCGCCCGGACGCTCTGCGTCCGGCTGTCTGAACAGGGATTTCCGGGATAAAACACGAGCAGGATAATTTTGAAAAACGTAGGGTGGGTGAAGCGACAGCGGAACCCACCATTTCGGGGAATTGTGACTCCCGATGGCGGGTTACGTTATCACTTCACCCGCCCTACGAACTCTGAAATTCGGGCAAAACTACAGGGATTTTCTATAAGCAGGGATTGCCGGTTGTTTCAAATCCCTGCTTAAAACAATCCCTGTAGCCTTCTCGTTTTTCTCGTTCCCACGCTCTGCGTCCGACTGTCTGAACAGGGATTTCTGAGGTAAAAGCATGTCATAATCCCTGACCCGTCATCGGGATGAAAGTTGAAAATGACGAAAAGGAGATAGTTATGCAGCCAATGACTGTCAACGAAATTCTTCAGGGTATTTCAGTTCTTCCGCCTGAAGATCAGTATTTTATTTCCGAAACTCTCAGCAGAAGAATCCGTGATCTGAAACGCAGACAGCTTGCCCAGAGAGCAGCGGAGGCAGAGAAAAATTGCAAAACAGGCAGAGTATTCAGCGGGAATGTGGCAGACCTTATGAAAGCTGCAAACAATGACTGAACTTGTCTGGGATGACAGATTTGTGAAAACTCTGAAAAAATGGAGAAAAAAGCATCCTGATCTTATGGGGAAATTTGAGGAATCTCTTTCTTTGTTTGCAGCCAGCCCTTTCCATTCTTCTCTGAAAACCCACAGTCTGACCGGAAATCTGAAAGGATACTGGGCGCTGAGCATTACATATGAATACCGCCCTGTATTCCGGTTTCTGTCAGAAAACAGGGTATTGCTTATTGATATAGGCACGCATGATGAAGTATACTGATTTGGTAGTGGGTCAAATCCGTTGATAAGGTCTCCCCTCCCTTGAGGGAGGGGCAGGGGGAGGGTGAAAACATCACTGATTATCCCCCTCCCCTGACCCCTCCCACCAGGGGAGGGGAATTTTTGGATCAACAGATTTGCACCACTACCAAACCGTTATTATTTTAAAACGGGCAAATTCTTGGAATCTGCCTAATCAACGGATTTGGGCCACCACCAAAAAATTCTGAATCAGGTATAGTACGCTGTCAGGTTTGCATCTGCGGTTTGCAAAAACCGGATTTTTCCAAAAAATCCGGTTTTTTGGTGCTGATCAGATTTTCTCAGTTTATACAGGCAGTTCAATCACAAACCTGCTTCCCGCGGGTTCATTGTCCTGCACCCGGATCGTGCCTTTATGATCTGCAATAATCGTGCTGACAATGGTCAGACCCAGTCCCATGCCGGTTTTTTTTGTGGAAAAATACGGCTCAAACAGCCGGGTTTTGTCCTCATCGGAAATGCCGGGCCCGGTATCAGACACCTCCAGACGCACAGTTTTCAGCACCGGATCATGGTTTACCGTAATGGTAAGTGTCCCTTTCATCTTCATGGCACTGATGGCATTGTCCACCAGATTGATCAAAGCCTGCTTGATCTGCTGCCGATCCAGACTCAGGGAAATCTGCTCAGGCGGAGCGATCAGTTCAAATTTCACATCCGGATGCCCCTCCCGGTAAAGTGCAATGGTTTCGCTGATAATGGGAAGCAGTTGGCAGAGTTCAGGATTTGCGGTCGGAAATCTGGCAAAGCGGGAAAATTCATTGACCAGATTCCTGATCAGTTCCACATGATCAATAATCATACGGGTGCATTCATCAAACACCTTCTCATTGATCTGAGCGGAATATTTTCTTTTCAGACGCTCGGCAGACAAAGCAATGGGGGTAAGGGGATTTTTCACTTCATGGGCTATGCGCCGGGCCACTTCCCGCCACGCGGCCATGCGCTGGGCTTTTTCCTGATCCGTGAGATCATCAAAGACAATGACTATGCCGATATGATTTCCCGTGTCGTCCCGCAGCGCACTGATATGGGCCATGAAACTCCGGGGCCGTCCGCTGATGCTTACGCGCAGGTTAATCTGCACAGTGCTGCCGCGGGAAAGCGAGATCCTTTCCATGATTTCACCGGCCAGGGTAAGGTGTTCTCCGGAAAGAAGTTTCTGCCAGTTGCGGTTGGCAATATCCCGTGAGCGGATTTGCAGCATCTGCTCGGCTGATTTGCTGACTGTGGTGACAAAACCGCGTGCATCCAGACTGATGACTCCGGTGGATACGTTTTTCAGCACAATTTCCATATACTGACGCCGGGCTTCAATCTCCGCGTTCTGCTGCCTCAGCATTTTGGCGGAAAGTTCGAGCTGCTCCCGGTTGGCCCGGAG
>JBFXEJ010000156.1:0-11153 GCA_050180235.1 Desulfococcaceae bacterium | reverse complement strand
ATATTTTCACTGCCGCAGCGGCGGCATTTTGCTGCAATCATTTTTCTGCTCCTTCGGCAATGGCATGTTGAGAAAAACGGGAGCAGTATAGCATAAGTTTATCAGCATGAAAAGTCCCACTACCCAAGTTTGGTCTTGATTCCCTGACATTTGATGGGGGGGAACCATGATTTTCATTTCAGATTGACCGGTTTTGGAATACAGGCAGTGGCAGGATTTTTAGAGACAATATTCAATATTATTAATCACTTTTCTCTATTTACAGACAGTGAAAAAAAAGTCAGATACTCGCATTCACACGTGTCCTCTGATTCTGCGGGTTACTGATATTCCATTCTATATGAGCAATTTTATTATCTTAATTAATTCAGAATATCTGAAATCTTTTATTGATAAATCCCGTCTAAGTGCACTGTAATAAAAATTTTTTTTGCTTGGTTTTTTATGTGTTACTATAAAGTTATATTCTTCCAATTTCCCATCTGATATAATTTTGTATATGCGATCCCTATCATCTTCTTCAGAAATTCTCAATTGGATATAACCTACTTTTTCTGATGACTCAGCTTCAGCTATAATACCTGTTTTATTTATAAGTTCTATATGAATCCAATAGTAAAATTTACCCGGTATTGTTAGATTAATAATTTTGAAACATTTCGCATACTGACTATCAATAATATTTTTCTTCGGAGAAAGTGCAAACCACACCCCAGATCTTTCCGATTCTGTTTTCAAAACGAAACTTTTGGATATATCTTCATCTTCTCTTTTTAATCGTTCACCAAACCATGTCCAATACAACATATTATAAAATCGTTGAGAATAACGATGAAAATTAGGGAGTTTTGGAAATACCGCCCCCTCTTTTTCATCAATATAATAATTTTTTAATAATTCAAAATAGTTAGATTCATTAAGCAAATGCTCTGCAAAATTAGCAAGAAAATGAGCATATTGAGAACGATGAAATGATGCACATTTTCTTAGTATCTCATTGATTTCAGAGAATTTAATTAAAGGATATATTTCTCTGTCATTATCATCTAAATCAGGAAAATTCCATTCATCAAAGCCTATTCTAATCAATAGTTTGGCTTCTTTTGAATATCTTTCAAGTTGTTTTTTTGTACCCATTGTTTTACATTTTATTTCAAATATAAGCAAACGACTCTCATCCTCTTTCACAGAAATATCAAATCTTTTATCACTAGCAAAAGATTCTTCCGGAATTATTTTAATACACTTTGATAACTCTATATTTCTGTCAATTTTTTGAAGGATTCCTTCCAAAAATTCAGTATTTAGACCATGATCTCCATTGCAATCCATTAACCATGCTAATGTCCCGGAAATAAATGTTTCCCTATCAGCAGGAGCAAGAAAATTCCAAAGTGTTGTTTTTTCCATATTTTCCTCTTTAAAATTGAATTTTTAAATATGCTAACATATTCAGTTAGCAACAACTCCATCAATTACAGCAATAAATCCGGCTGGCGGCTGGAGACAAAAACTGTCTCCAGCCCGTTAAATTACGTCAGCATCTTAATCCTGTTGTTCAGACTTGTCAAGCATTTTGTCTTGAAGAAATTGGTCGGATACCGCCTACTTCTTCAGCACCTTCAATGCAACGCTGACAATATTCTCTTTGGTAAACCCGAATTTTTCCAGCAGCATACCGCCCGGAGCGGATGCGCCGAAATGATCAATGCCCACAACTGCATCACGGCATCCGGTGAAGCGTTCCCATCCCATTGTGATTCCGGCTTCCACTGCCACACGCGCTTTCACTTCCGGCGGCAGCACTGCATCTTTGTATGCCTGATCGGTTTTTTCAAACAGTTCCCAACTGGGCATACTCACCACACGGGTTTCGATTCCCTTTTCTGTCAGCACGTCTGCTGCTGCAAGACTGACATGCAATTCCGCACCGCTTCCAATAACAATCAGATCCGGTTTTCCTTTGCAGTCCGCAAGGATATAAGCCCCTTTTGCCAGATTCTCCGCTGCCCCGTATTTGTTTCTGTCCAGAATCTTCAAATCCTGACGGCTGAGCAGCAAAGCGGTGGGACTGTCCTTTGACTGCAATGCCATACGCCAAGCCTCGGCTGTTTCCGCAGCATCCGCAGGACGGATAACCGTAAGTCCGGGAATCGCGCGCAGACTTGCAATATGCTCGACCGGCTGATGTGTAGGCCCGTCTTCGCCCACTGCCACACTGTCATGGGTAAATACATAAATCACAGGCAGTTTCATCAGCGCAGCCAGCCGCAGGGTGGAGCGCATGTAATCGGCAAAAACCAGAAATGTTCCGCCGTATGGACGGATGCCTTTGTGCAGAGCCATGCCGGAAATGATTGCACCCATAGCATGTTCACGCACACCAAAATGAATATTTCTGCCATGATAGGCATTTTTCTGAAAAACCGGCATATTGCTGAGCCATGTTTTGTTGGACGGAGCCAAATCCGCAGATCCGCCCATGAGTTCCGGCACTTTTGCAGCAATCGCGTTCAGCACTTTTCCGGATGCGGAACGTGTTGCAATTGCTTTTTCCTCCGGCTTGAACAGCGGAATCGCGGATTCCCATGCTTCTGGCAGATTTCCGCTCATCACGCGTTCCCATTCCTTTGCATCTTCCGGATATTTTTTTGCATACGCCCTGAATTTATTCTGCCAGAGTTCTTCTGCCTGTTTTCCGATTTCCACGCAGTTCCGGCATATTGTCATGGGTTCTTCCGGCACGCAGAAGCATTCATCTTCAGGACATCCCAGATTCTTCTTGGTCAGGCGGATTTCCTCATTTCCCAAAGGTTCCCCGTGCGCAGATGCCTTGCCCTGTTTGTTGGGACTGCCATACGCGATCTCAGTACGCACCATAATCAAAGACGGTTTTTCCTTTTCTGCCTTTGCTTTTTCAATGGCCTTGTATATCGCGTCAATATCATTGCCGTCCGCGACCTTCTGCACATGCCAGTTGCAGGCTTCAAACCGCAGTCCCACATTTTCTGTAAAGGCAATATCAGTGCCGCCTTCAATGGAAATTTTGTTGTCATCATAAAGGCAGATCAGTTTTTCCAGTCCCAGATGCCCGGCCAGAGACACGGCTTCATGGGCCACGCCTTCCATCATATCGCCGTCACCGCATGTCACATAGGTGTAATGATCCACAATTTCATGGCCTTCCCGGTTAAAACGCGCTGCAAGATGACGTTCGGCCATAGCCATTCCCACCGCATTTGCAACGCCCTGTCCAAGCGGGCCGGTCGTGGTTTCCACACCCGGCGTATGACCGTATTCCGGATGTCCCGGTGTTCTGCTGCCCCATTGCCGGAAATTTTTAATATCATCCAGACTCAGATCATATCCGGTCAGATGCAGCAGGCTGTAAAGCAGCATGGAAGCATGTCCGCCGGACAGCACAAAGCGATCCCGATCAGGCCATTGCGGATTTTTGGGATTGTGTTTCATCACACGGGTCCACAGCACATAAGCTGCCGGAGCCATTCCCATGGGCGCGCCCGGATGCCCGGAATTGGCTTTCTGAATCGCATCCACAGCAAGGGTGCGGATGGTGTTGATGCAGCGCGTATCGTCTGCGATACGGCATTCACTGTTGTTCTGACTCATTGTTTTCTCCTTTGTGTTTATATGAAATGCTGAATGGTCAATATTGAATGGTTAAGGTTGAATGCTCCACAGGAATGAATGAAATTTTCATTTGTATCTTCCATTAACAAATGGTTATGACTTTTCTGTGAAGCACTGATTTCTGTCAGTGTCCTGTTTAAAGTGTCAAAAAATCATCAGCACTGATATTCGCCTGTTTCAAAATTGCCCGCAATGTGCCTTCCGGCATATCTCCCGAATGATTGGGAACAGTTACATAACGGTTTGAGAGCGGATTAAACCAGATTTCATGGCTGCCTGCCGCATGACGATCAAATCGGAATCCAAGTGATTTCAGCCTTTTTATAATCTGCCGATAACGAAAACCTGATAACCGGCCCATAATCAGATGCTTACCAGCAAAGGATAATCAAATGACCCGGATATTTCCCCCTGAGTCAGCAGAATCTCATTATGTTTTTCCATTTGTGATTCTGCAATTTTGCGAGCCACATCACGGGCAATTTCCAATGTCTCTGCTATTGTCCGGCCCTGTGCAATCAGGCCCTGTATTTCATCTGAAGTTGCCAGATAAACACCTTCCGGCAGTTTCTCAATATGAATTTTAACAAATTTTTCCATCATACCCCTTGAAAACAGACAGTAAAAATATCTGTGAAAAGATGAGGTTCAGAAATCCTGCCGTGAGAAATTTCTTTCCTGTTTATCCATTGTTATTTGGATTCTCATATCAATAAAGAATCTCCACGTCATAGTTGCTGAATTTTTCATCAGCAGTGACTGCCGGTATCTTCAGAATCTGTGAGGTTTATTTCGTATCCATATCCCTTATGCAGGTATGGCAACGATCTGTTCCCGTGCAAGCTCTGCCGCATAAGCCAAAACAGACTTTACAGATTCGTGGGTCAGAGCGGAATAACTGCGGATGATTTCTTCCGGGCTCAGCCCTTCTGCCAGATTGTCAAGAACAACGGATACCATTACACGGGTTCCTTTGACACAGGCTTTTCCATGACATATTTCAGGGTTGACGCTTACATAATCTTTCCATTTCATAATGAAAGCGCCTATGTTTTTTGAGTTTGAAGCAAGGAAATGCAAATCTGTAATAGCGAGTTGCTCCGCTCCTCACTCCCGCCCCGCATTTCCATGAACTATTTATCAGCAGCGGCGTTTTTGCCGTCCGCTGGATTGAATGGTTATGTTTTGGCGTAATATTCTGTAAACAACAGGACACCAAGCCAATAAACTGCTACAAAAAGTGTTCCATAAGTGAAACTTTTAATGTGGGACTTTTTTGCATCAAAAAACTTTGTATCTACCCATGACGTAACTGCACCAACAAGGCTAAAGGGGAATAGTGTGCAAACCATATTTTGTGCTACCGCAAGCCCAAAGCCTGCTGAATATCCAAACATATCTGGTGAAAAAAGTATAAGGGTTGTAAATATTGGAACAAAAAGAACAGTGCTAAACAGACATAAAAGCAAATACCATTTTAGAATTCTGTTTATATATTTTAAAAATATTCTCATAAATAAACATAACGCAGAGCCAAACGGCTTGAAGGTAGAGTTTTATCCGTACATTTCATAAGGGCGCCCCTACGATCTCCTTACAATTACAATGCCCGCAGCCATTCGGGTTTCAGGCGGATTCTTCCGGACAGGGCCTGATCAATGGTATGCAAAGTCGCAGTCTTGTCCTTTGGCAGCCGGGCTTTGATGGGCAGATAGTTGGACGCGTGGTTCGCGTGAAAAAGTCCTCTGCTCATATGGGTATGTTCAATGATGGTGCGCAGTTCCATTAGCATTTCGTCAGGTTCAATAAGTTTGAATTTTCCGGAAACATAATCATCATACATGGGCGTTCCGGGAATGAGCATCAGACTCAGCGCGCCAACATATTCCGGATCAATGGCTGAAAGAACCCGTCCGGTTTCTCTTGCATGAATGTCTGAACGCTCTTTTCCCGCGATTCCCAGCAGAACTGTAATGGACAGTTTTATTCCGGCTTCCCGGATTTTTCTGCCCATGCGAATCATTTTGTCTGAATCCGCTCCCTTTCGTACATTCTTGAGTGTCTCGTCATCGCCGGTTTCCAGCCCCATATACGCAATCGCTATACCATTTTCCGCAAGTTCCCGCAACTGTTCAGGCGTTTTCAGATCAATCCCTTTGGTATTGGCATAGAGTCCAACCCTTGTGATCCAGGGCATTTGTCTGCGGATTTCCTGCAAAATGGCAAGCAGACGTTTGTGCGGAATAATCAGGGCATCCCCGTCACAGATAAACACACGGCGCACATCCGCATAATGCTTTGCCGCATACGCGATGTCGGCCATGATAATTTCATCGGACTTGATTTTGAACCTTTCCCCTTTGTAGGCTCCGCAAAAGGTGCATTTGTTGTGGGAACATCCCACAGTTGCCTGTAATAAAATACTGTATGCCTCACTGGGCGGTCTGATAATGTTTCCTTCGTAGTGCATTCTTTTCTCCCTGTTCAGATTTCAAACCGGTCGTTCGTACCCTGTTTGAAAAAAATGGTTTACGCAAATTGCATTTTTTATACAAGAGTTTTTTTGCAAATGCCGTTATATGGACAAAATTCATTTTGTGATATGCTTTCAGAAACTAAATTTGTTGCTTTGTTCACAGGAAATATGCTATTATAAAATCTGAGAAAGAACTCATCAGAAAAATTACCTGTCCCGGATTTTTTTTTCTGCCACAAAGACGCAAAGACGCAAAGTTTCACCAAGATGGCGGATAAATGCCAACTTTATTCATTCTGGCAGTGCCTCATACGAAGGCCGGACTTTCAGTTTGATAATCCTTTACCCTCTTTAAAAAATATGTATAGTATTTTCATCAACTTTTGTCCTCTGTGCAAAAAACCGCTCCGCTTAATTTTTGCACTCCTCCACCGGGTTTTGCAGAGGACAAAAGTTGATAAAAAAACTATAATATGAAAAATAACAGCATATTAACCTTTGTGAAACTTTGTGACTCTGGGTCTTTGCGGCAGACAGGGAACGCAAAGACAATAAAGCAGACTTTCAAAAATGAACAGAACAGAAGATGAAAAAACTGTTTTCAGCTTTGAAACCATAGGTATTATCCGCTCCTGTTTCAAAGAAAAATTTGGCATTCCCCGCCAGCCCGGGCTGGTTTCACAGGCCACTGCCGTGCTTGAAATCTTCCATCCTTATGACCGGGAAGAGGCATTCAGGGGGCTTGAGGATTTTTCCCATATCTGGATTGTTTTTGTCTTTCACGCCTCTTTGAATGAAAACAGAGAAAAACTGAGACTTTCGGTGCGTCCTCCCCGGCTGGGCGGCAATACACGCACAGGTGTTTTTGCCACACGTTCCGGATTCCGGCCATCTCCCATAGGAATTTCTGCTGTGGAACTGGAAAAAATAAGCAGGAATGAGGGAAAAACAAGGCTTTTTCTCAAAGGCATTGACCTGCTGGATGGAACCCCGGTGCTGGACATCAAACCCTATCTGCCATATGCGGACAGCATTCCCCATGCACAGGCCGGATTTGCAACTGAACCTCCCCGGAAATTTCCTGTGATTTTTTCCGATACGGCTTTGGAAACCTGCATCATGAAAGAGCAGGAAGGCATTGCCGGTTTCCGCAGCCTGATTTGCCAAATGCTCGGAAATGATCCCAGACCTGCATATTATTCCCGAAACCCCAAAAAAAACATTTTCGGCACACGGATTTTTGATACAAATATCCGGTGGAAATTTGAAGATGAGACAGTCTTTGTATTGTCCATTGACACTCTGCCGGGCCAATGCCCCTGAAAAAAGAGGATATTGTGCATGAACCAGTACAAAAACAGGGATGATCTCATCAATGAACTCAAAATGCTCCGTAAGCGGGCCGCTGAAATTGAGGCACTGCTTGGGAATGATGAAAAATCTGCTGCGGGTGTCCGTGAATGTTCCGGAAATCCGTTTTTCTCCGTTGGCGGTGCGGCAGATGAAACGCTCTGCTTTTCCGATCTCTTTGATATGGATGAAATACAGAAAATTCAGGATGCCTTTGCCAAAGCAGCAGGTGTGGCCTCCATGATTACCACCCCGCAGGGAAAACCCCTTACCAAACCCAGCAATTTCTGCCGTCTCTGTATGGATATTATCCGGAAAACAGAAAAAGGAAGGATTAACTGTATGCGTTCGGATGCGGTCATCGGCAGATACAATCCCTCAGGCCCGGTGATCCGTCCCTGCCTGAGCGGCGGACTGTGGGATGGCGGGGCAAGCATCAGTGCGGGAGAGCATCATATTGCAAACTGGCTGATCGGTCAGGTGCGCAACGAATATCTGGATATGGAAAAAATGATGCAGTATGCCCGTGAAATCGGAGCTGATGAAAGCGAATTCCGGAAAGCCCTGGAAGAGGTGCCTGTCATGTCTCAGAATCAGTTCATGGAAATCAGCCAGGCCCTGTTTCTGATTGCCAACCTCATGTCCCAGACCGCTTACCGGAATCTCCAGCAGAAGCAGTTTATCACGGAACTGGGACATCGGGAGGAAATGCTTGATTTTGAAAGAAAAAGGCTGTTTTCGGTTCTTGAGGCCATTCCAGCGTTTGTATATCTGCAGGCCCCTGATTATTCTGTGCGTTTTGCCAACCGCCGTTTCCGGGAAATTTTCGGTGATCCCGAAGGAAGGGCCTGTTATGAAATCATTCAGCATAGCGATGCACCCTGCAAAAACTGTCCCACATTTGCCGTATTTGATTCCCATGCTCCGCAGCAGTGGGAATGGATCGATGAATTCCGCAGACAGATATACAGGATATACGACAATTATCTGCCTGATATTGACGGTTCCCCCATGGTTCTGGAAATGGGGATTGACATAACAGAGCAGAAAAACGCTGAAACAGAACTGGGCTGCCTGAGAAATCTGCTGGCTGGTATTGTCAGTCACATGCCTTCCATGCTGGCCGGAATTGACAGCATGGGCCGGGTGATACTGTGGAACCGGGAATCGGAAAGGATCACAGGGATACCGGCTGCGGCTGCAAAAGGAAGAATTTTGTATGATATGCTTCCGTTTACACCTGAAGACAGGGAAAGGATACAGACACTGATCCGGGAAAACAGGGCATGCAGACTGGAACGTCTGGTATGGGAAAAAGCAGAGGGAAAATGTTTTTCCGATGTCATTGTCTATCCCCTGTCCTCAGACAATACCGAAGTAACAGTTATCCGGATTGATGATATTACAGAAAAAGTCCGAATGGAAGAGATGATTATCCAGTCTGAAAAAATGATCAGCGTGGGCGGACTGGCCGCAGGCATGGCCCATGAAATCAACAATCCCCTGGGCGGAATTCTCCAGAGTGTCCAGAACATACAGCGCAGAATTTCGTCCCTGCTGTCTGTGAATATACAGACAGCCGCTGCCTGCGGAACGGATCTGGATACTATACGCAATTATCTGGAACAGCGGCATATTTTTCAATTTCTGGAAGGCATACGGAAATCCGGGGAACGTGCTGCAAAGATTGTGGATAATATGCTCCGGTTCAGCCGTGGAAGCGGATCGCAGATGCATCCTGTGGATCTGGCGGAACTGGTTGATAAAACTGTGGAACTGGCCTCACATGATTATGATCCGGCAAGAAGATATGATTTCCGCAATATTGAAGTAATCCGGGAAGTTGATCCGGATCTGCCTGAAGTGATCTGCATGGCCACGGAAATTGAGCAGGTGCTTTTAAATCTGCTCCGCAATGCTGCCCAGGCCATGTTTCCGGTTCAGCCCTTCCTGAGCAGCGAATCTGGCACAGGAAAATATTCCATCCTTCCCAGAATCATTCTGCGTGTTTACCGGGAAGAGGATTCGGTTTTTATGGAAGTGGAAGACAGCGGCCCCGGCATGGATGAAAATACGCAGCACCGTGTTTTTGAACCTTTTTTCACCACAAAACCCGCAGAATGCGGAACCGGGCTGGGGCTTTCCATTTCCTATTTCATCATCACAAACAATCACAAAGGAACAATGCGGGTGGAATCGGAGCCGGGAAAAGGCACGAAATTCATTATCAGCCTGCCCCTGAAACAGGAAAACGTATCCGGAAGCGAAGTCAGGCATATTGCCTCATTCATTTAGGAAACCGATCGGAGAAAAAATGTTCGGAATCATCAGAGGATGCGGTCTGGAGCGCAGGCACAGAGAAGACTGGAAAGCCCATTACTGCGGACTCTGCCTGGCTTTGGGGAAATATCACGGACAGTCTGCACGGATGATGCTCAACGGAGACGGAGTTATGCTGTCTGTTCTCTGTGAGGCACAGTCTCGGCAAAAATACAAAAAAACAAATCACCGCTGTCTTTTTGCAGGAGCCAAAGCCCGGCTGATCGTACATCCTGATGCTCCGGGGCCGGGTTACGGTTCCCTTGTTTCCGCATTCATGGCCTCTGCCCTGATTTCTGATCATATTCAGGACAGAGACAGCCGGATTTGTTATGCAAAAAGCTTTTTTTCCCATCTGGCCGGAAAATGGCATCAGAGCGCACGCAGTCTCTCCCGTGTTTTCGGATTTGATTCGGACAGCATTGAAAAACAGTTGCTTTGCCAGAATATTGTTGAACAATGCACAGGCAGGGATTTTCTTTTTTATTCCCGGCCCACAGAACTGGCCGCAGCAGCGGCAGCAGTCCACACCGCAAGAATCTGTCACATGCCGCAGAACCTGGAACCTCTTTCTGAGATTGGCAGAATGTTCGGACGGATCATATTTCTGCTCGACAGTTACCGGGATTATGCACAGGATCAGGCACAGAAAAAATTCAACGCGCTGGCCCGGTCTTTTCCTCTGCATCAGGTGCAGGAAAATGCCCGGATGCTTTTTTGTCACGCGCATGAGGAAATCCGGAAGAATTTTGCACAACTCCGGCTCTTTCATCCGGACACGGCAGAAGCATTGTTTACCGGGCATCTGGGAAGAATCGGGGAGCAGTGTCTAACAATGTCTTTGGGTATTCTTAAAGAAAAAGCAAAAAAACGGAAATTCTCTGACAAATGCGGGGGCCATTGTGACTGCTGCTGTGATGACTGCTGCGAGTGTACCGAATGCGGAGACAGTTCCGGATGTGATGGCTGCAACTGCTGTGACGGGTGTGACTGCGGGTGCTGACAGATATAGTTCTTTTGCCAACTGTTGTCCTCTGCAAAACCCGATAGAGGAGTGCAGAAATTAAGCGGAGCGGTTTTTTGCACACGCTCAGCAGCGGAAAAACTGACAATATTGTATTGAATCAATGGCGATTTGGTATAATACCAAATCGCCATTGAAAATATACTTATGAAACACACCCTGCCCCTCTCAGGAGGGATTTTCTGAAAAAATCAATGGCGAATTGGTATAATACCGATTCGCTATTGAAATTATATAAAAAATGTGCTATAATATGATGGATAATTTCATTATGATATTTTTTTTAAAAGGAGAAATGAAAATGCCGAAAAAGAAAATATATGATGTGTCAGA
>JBFXEJ010000155.1:0-11255 GCA_050180235.1 Desulfococcaceae bacterium | reverse complement strand
TTTATGCCTGGAGTATGTGGGGCAAGGAACTCATCAATTTGGAAAAAGCCGGAGAACCGATGACCGGTCTCAATGAAGGCTGGCATTATCTGACCAATGCCGAAGCTGCAACGCCTTTTTCCATATGCGTTATTATCTTTGCTGTTTTCATGATTCCGGGAGGCCGGATTCAGGACAGAATCAGTCCCAAATTCGGTGCCACACTGGGCGGTCTCAGTCTGGCTGTGGGATGTATACTTGCCGGTCTGATGAAAAGCTATACCGGACTTATTATCGGTTTCGGTTTTCTGGGCGGTATCGGCATGGGCATCGGATATGCGGCTCCGACACCTGCTGCGCTGAAATGGTTCGGCCCGCACAGACGCGGACTCATTGCCGGACTTGTGGTCGGAGGCTATGGCGGAGCTGCCCTGTATATCGGCCCCCTGTCCAATTATCTTATCAAAAATTTCGGAATTTCAAACAGTTTCATCTATCTGGGAATATTTTTCGCCATCGTGGTTATCATCGCGGGCCAGTTCCTGAAAACCCCGCCCGCAGGATATGTGCCGCCCGCACCCAAAGTGCAGCAGACCGCAGCACAGGCCGCTGCCACCACCAAATACAACTGGGAAGCCGGTGACATGATGAAAACCTGGCAGTTTTATGCACTGGTTTTCATGTTCATCATCACCACACAGTCGGGTCTTCTGATTATTGCCAATGCAGCGGGTCTGCTGGCCACCACTGCCAAAAAGATAGCATTTTTTGCCAATAATGCGTGGATTCTTGTATCTTACGGCGGTCTGGTCAACGCGTGCGGACGTGTGGGAACAGGCTGGTATTCAGACAAGATCGGACGGGTCAATGCCTATTCACTCAACTGCGGTCTTTCAGCTCTGTGTCTCTTTGCCCTGCCCATGATCATCAGCAGCCAGAGCGTCTTCCTGCTGTTTATCTCTGTCGGTATCGCCTACTGGCAGTACGGCGGAGGTCTGTCCCTCATGCCGTCTTTCACCGGTGACTTCTACGGTCCCAAAAACCTGGGCTTCAACTACGGTCTGGTATTCATGGGATGGGGCATCGGCTTCTTCATGGCCAGAGTCGGCGGATACATCAAGGACGTGACCGGAAGTCTGGACAATGCCTTCTATATTTCAGGCGTGCTCCTGATTATCGGAGTTATCCTTTCACGGGTCACCAAAAGACCGAGTTTTGCAGGGGAAGTGCAGGGCAGTGCTGCATAAGGATTATCCGGAATTCGCAGAGCCCTGGTTTTGAGTTTGTTTATTATGGATAATATTCCGGTATGCGGTGGAATCGCTCATTTCACACAGCCGGAATACATTAAAGGATAAAAACTGTTTTATCTTAACGTAAAACAAAAAACACACAGGAGAGAAAAAATGGCTAAAGAAAAAGACGAAAACTTGAATGTATCAGAAGCTGCTATCGCGTCCCATTGGAAAGAGGAGGGCGTATATCCCCCGACCAGAGAATTCATAGCGCAGGCAAATATGACGGACGAAGGCATATATGAGCGCATGTCCCTGAAAAATATGCCGGAATGCTACAAGGAATACGCGGATCTTCTGGACTGGTACAAATACTGGGATACGGTTCTGGATACCAGCGATGCTCCCTGCTACAAATGGTTCAAGGGCGGTCTGATCAATGCCTCCTATAACTGTATAGACAGACATCTGGCCAAAAACCGCAACAAAACCGCCATCCACTTTGTGCCTGAACTGGAAGAGGAAAGAGTGGATCATATCACCTACCAGGAACTCTGGGTGAGGGTGAATGAAATGACAGCAATGCTGCAGGATTTCTGTGGTCTCAAAACCGGCGACCGTGTAACACTGCATATGCCCATGTCTGCGGAACTGCCCATCACCATGCTGGCCCTCTGCCGCATAGGCGTCATTCATTCCCAGGTTTTCGGCGGATTCAGCGGAAAATCTTGTGCGGACAGAATCGTGGACTCCAGAAGTGATGTTCTGATCACTATGGATGCCTACTACCGGGGCGGCAAACTGATTGATCACAAGGAAAAAGCCGACGAGGCCTGTGCCGAAGCAGCCAAACAGGGCAGAAAAGTGAAAAAAGTCCTGATATGGCAGCGCTATCCGGGCAAATACTCTGCCCAGACCCCCATGGTGGACGGACGGGATTTTTTCATCAATGATTTGGTGAAGAAATACTACGGCAAACGCGTAGATCCGGTTCCCATGCCTGCGGAAGCCCCCCTGTTCCTGATGTATACCAGCGGAACCACCGGCAAACCCAAGGGCTGTCAGCACAGCACCGGCGGATATCTGGCATATGTCACGGCCACATCCAAATATGTTCAGGATATTCATCCTGAAGATGTTTACTGGTGCATGGCAGACATTGGCTGGATCACCGGACATTCCTATATTGTATACGGCCCCCTTGCACTGGCCGCATCCTCGGTTATTTATGAAGGCATTCCCAACTATCCGGATGCAGGACGCTGCTGGCGTATCGCGCAGGATCTGGGCGTCAATATTTTCCATACAGCGCCCACAGCCATCCGTGCGCTGCGGAAGATCGGGCCGGATGAACCCGCGAAATACAATTATCATTTCAAACACATGACCACAGTGGGCGAACCCATTGAACCCGAAGTCTGGAGATGGTACTATAATGCCGTGGGCAAAGGAAAGGCTGCTATTGTTGACACCTGGTGGCAGACAGAAACCGGCGGCTTCCTGTGCAGCACACTTCCGGCCATCAAAGCCATGAAACCCGGCAGCGCAGGCCCCGGTATGCCCGGCATTCATCCCATTATATTCGATGATGACGGAAACGAAGTTCCCAGCGGAAAGGGTATTGCAGGAAATATCTGCATCCAGAACCCCTGGCCCGGCATGTTCCAGACCATCTGGGGAGACCGCGACCGCTTTGTGCGCCAGTATTTTGAAAGATACTGCAAGAATCCCAAGAGCAAGGACTGGAGAGACTGGCCCTATCTCACGGGTGATGCCGCCATTATGGCCGAAGACGGTTATGTGCGTATTCTCGGACGTATTGATGACGTTATCAACGTGTCCGGCCACCGTCTGGGAACCAAGGAACTGGAATCCGCAGCCCTGACCGTGGAAGAAATTGCAGAGGCCGCAGTTGTTCCGGTAAAAGATGAAATCAAAGGCGTGGTTCCGGATATGTATGTGGCTCTGAAACCCGGATACAAAGCCAGCCCCGAGATTGCCAAAAAAGTGCAGCAGGCTCTGGTTGACGAAATCGGTGCCATTGCCAAGGCACGGAAGGTTTGGGTGGTTCCTGACATGCCCAAGACCCGTTCCGGAAAGATCATGCGCCGTATTCTTGCCGCTCTTTCCAATGGCACGGATGTGGGTGACACCATGACACTGGCCAACCCCGAAGTGGTTGATGCCATCAGAAAGATGGAAGCCGGGCATTAAAACCCTTGATTCCGGCATCATAATCTGATAAAGGAATTCAGAATAAACCGAAGGCAGGAAGGTTTTCTTCCTGCCTTCCTTTTTGTAAGTGCGTTTCCATATATTTTCAGACATAAATTTTACGAAAAACCGGATTTTTCAGAAAAATCCGGTTTTTTTAATACACGGAAATTTTCGGTTGAGTACTTAACCCATAGCCGGATCATGAAAAAATGAATCTTCCCATTCCCTATATCCCTGATTTTCAGAATTTTGCCATAGATTATTTTGTGGCTTTCATTGCGGCAATGCTGCTTGCCGTCATGGTTAATGCAGAGGGACAGGCATTTGCAGCCACAGCCCTGGGCGATACACAGAACAGCACAAAGCGTTTTCATTTCAATGCTTTCCTTCATCTGAGTTTATGGGGAACAATCTGTTTTTTTCTTGCCGGTTTTGGATGGCCCCGGAAGATGGATATTGACGTTTCCCGTTTTTCCCGTCCCCGTTTTTTTACCTTTCTTGTACGGATGGCAGGCCCCATGTCCAATTTCCTTCTGGCCAGCATTGCGGGAAGTGTTGTCTGGCTGATGGGAAAATACGGTGTGGAAGACCGGGTCTTTTCCGTTGTAATGATTGTCAATGCTTCTGTGGCAGCGTACAGTCTTATTCCCATTCCCCCGCTGGCAGGGGCAACTCTATTTACGGTCTTTCTTGCTCCGCAGAGCCGGTTTCTGAAATATATTGAAATGATCGGCCCTGTTCTTCTTGTGACTGTCTTTCTTTTGGAAAGATTTGTTCACATTCCGCTGCTCAGTCCTTTGGTGAATCCTGTCGCGACTGCCATCGTCAGTTTCATAAAAAGCTGAAAAAATGAACCTCCAGTGTTTTCTTTCTTGACCCTCTGCTGTTTTTCGTTATATTCATCTTTTATAATTTGGTTTATGCTTTTCCATTCATCCCGATGGCCCTTCACTCCTGATATATTATAAGGTATACAAGGAAAATCGGAAACCGCTTACCTGTACAGAGCGTGAGGACGGGTTTGGAACCTGTGCTTACATCAGATTCCTGGGAATTATTTTTCGGAATTATCTGTATTCAATCAGAAAAGGAGGATGGTTTATGGCAGTGATCACTATTTCCAGACAGTTTGGCGCGGGCGGCAGGACACTTGGAAAACTGCTTGCAAAAAAAATGGGATATACCCTGGCCGATGAGGACATTATCCAGAAGGTTGCTGACAAAGTCAATGTATCCAAAGACTGCGTGAAATCCGTTGAACAGGAAGCCGGAGGCCCTCTGCTCAAATTTATGTCCGGACTTGTAGCCAAAAATTATATAGAGCGGATTCTGGGCGGGGATAAAGGCTATATTGACGAAGAGGTTTATGTGGATGCGCTCCGTGAAATCATCACTCATGCAGCAGCCGAGGACAATGTTGTCATCGTGGGCCGGGCCGGTCAGTATATTCTCCAGGATCATCCCAAAGCATTTCATGTTCTTCTGATTGCCAAAAAGGAGGACAGAGTGAAGTTTATGGAAAAACATTACAGACTGTCACGGTCTGAAGCAGAAAAAGTGGTGGATGTGTATGAAAAACGCCGGATCAATCTGTACAGGAGCTTTGGCAAACAGGATTATGAACAGCCCGGTCTCTATCATATGGTGCTGAACATGAGCAAAATGGATATGGACATGGCAGAAGATTTGGTTTACAGAATGGTTTCCCGTCCGGTCTGACTTCTATAGTGTTTAAAAAAATGTTTGTCCAAAAAACCCTAAGGGTTTTTAAAACCCTTAGGGTTTCAGAATGACAATGTTTTTCTTAAAATCTGTATAATAATTTCATCCTTTCAGGATTCCGAATCCCAAAGGGCTGACATTATAATTTCATCCCTTTGGGGTTTCGGATGGGGAAACAGCCTGTTCTGTTTTGATGAAAAAAACTTCTCAGGTTGTATTCTGCCCCTTTGCATAATCAGTGCATTGTCAATTTTGAATTTGTGCACAGCCTTTGCGGTTATAAATTCCAAATTGTAAATCTGCCGGGTAATACCAATTCGCCATTGGTTTTATACAATGCGGAATGCAAAAATTGAGCGGAGCGGTTTTTTGCACAGGCGGAACAGCGGAAAAACTGACAATATTGTATCAAATCAATGGCGAATTGGTATAAGAGCAGCACCATATATTTTTTTGCCACAAAGACACAAAGTTGCAAAGACACGTAAGGTGATTTCCAGAAAAAATATACCAGAAAAGTATCACAAGCTTCCAGCTTTTGCCCTGTGCCTGTGAACTGAAATGGGATATTTATTTTCATAAATCACCTAAAGAATTTTAGTGAAATTTACGGATGCTGTGTCTTTGTGGCGGAGGCCTATTTTGTCCTTATCACAAATATTTGCTGATCGCAGTGTCGCGGATTTTCCCCAAACCCGTTCAATTCTTTCCCGCCTTGATCTGCCTGTGCGCATGGTGGATGATTCGCGGGAAGTGTATGAATGCGTAATGGATTCGCCTGATCCGGTGCAAAAGGGAAAAGAGGTTCTTTTCCTCACCCGGAACAAAGGGGCCTTTGTCCGCAAATGTCCCGGAACCCGGCATTATACCTGCTGCGGATACATGATTCTACATGTGGGAACTTTCTGCACTATGGACTGCGCTTACTGCATTCTGCAATCCTATTTTCATCCGCCGGTTCTGCAGTATTTTGTCAATCATGAAGATATGATAACGGAACTGGATGCGGCATTTGCACAAAAAGAAGTGCGGAGAATCGGAACCGGTGAATTTACCGACAGCCTGATTTGGGATATGTGGACAGATCTTTCACAGGTGCTGGTTCCCAAATTTGCCGCGCAGTCGCATATCATGCTGGAACTCAAAACTAAGACCGTGAATGTGGATACCCTGAAAAAACTGGATCATAATCGCAAAACCGCAGTGGCCTGGTCAGTGAACACAGAAACCGTAATCCGTGCCAATGAAAGAGGCACAGCTTCGCTGTCCGCGCGGCTGAAAGCTGCTGCCCGGTGTGAATCCTGGGGTTATCCGCTGGCTTTTCATTTTGATCCCATGATTGTTTATGAGGGATGTGAACCGGAATATGAAAAGGTTGTCGAGCAGATTTTCAGCCATATATCTCCGGAAAATGTGCTGTGGATCAGCCTGGGAACCTTCCGCTTTATGCCGGATTTGAAAAGCATTGTCCGAAAGCGTTTTCCGGATTCCAAAATTGTTTTTGGCGAGTTTATCACAGGGATTGATGCAAAAATGCGGTATTTCAAACCCCTGCGCATTGCTCTGTACCAAAGGCTTGTTTCCCGGATACGGGAGATTGCCCCGCAGGTGACGGTGTATTTCTGCATGGAAGATGAGGAAGTCTGGCGCAAATCCACAGGATTTGTTCCTGATGAGAAAGGCGGGCTTGCACAAATGCTGGATCAGAGTGCAGTGCAGCATTGCGGTTTGAACAAAAACTGAATTTTTTGAAAAAATTCAGTTTTTGATGCTGTAAAATTCAAACTCCTTTTTGAAACTTTGCGTCTTTGCGGCAGACTGAAAGAATATTTTCAGCTAAGGATTTCCATGTTTCTGAAAGAACTGTTTGCAGGTCTGCGTGCCTATGGCAAAGCCAGACGCGTGATTATCAGTCATAAACTCTGGCCCTGGATGCTGATTCCGGGATTTATGAGTTTCGGCTATCTCCTGCTGCTGGTATGGGCGGGCAGCATCTGGATGCCTGATTTGTCCGCGTATGTCACCCAAAACTGGATTCCTGCTTTTCTGAAAAGGGATACAGTTGTATTTCTTACGCATATGCTGCTTTGGATTTTGTTTCTGCTTACAGGATATGTCACCCTGCAGCCTGTGATTCTGATTCTTTTCAGCCCGGTGCTGAGTTATGTTTCTGAAATCACCGAGTGCAGGATATACGGTCGGCCTTCGCTTCCCCTGAACCTGAAACATATTCTGCAGGATATTCTCCGGAGTATTGTCATCAACCTGAGAAATCTGCTGCGGATGGTTATTTTTGTCCTCATCGCCTGGATGCTGATGATTATACCGCTGATCGGCTCGCTTCTGTCCTTTGCCCTGATTTTTCTGATCCAGTCTTTTTACAACGGATTCAGCATGTCAGATTATACACTGGAACGGAAACGCTGGCCTGTGGCTAAACGCATTACGTATTCCAAAGAAAACCGTTCCCGTATCATCGGTGTGGGAATGGGATTTACAGCCATTCTGATGATTCCGGTACTGGGATGGTTCATTGCTCCGACCTGCGGAACCGTTGCGGCCACCATTGCAACTTTGGAAAAAATCCATCCGGAAGATTCTGTGCTGAAAAAACTGTGAATTTTTCCATTTATTTCATGTAATACCGATTCTCCATTGGTTTTATATAATGCGGAATGCAAATCCGGAGGAGTGCAAAAATTGAGCGGAGCGGTTTTTTGCACACGCACGCCCAGCAGCGGAAAAACTGACGGTATTGTATCAAATCAATGGAGAATTGGTATAAAACCATGAGACTGGCAATCTTTTCCGATATACACAGCAATATGGATGCACTGGAAGCCGTTATTGCGGATGCCGCAGGATTCCGCATTGACCGCTACATCTGTCTGGGAGATATTGTGGGTTACGGCCCAAATCCCAATCTCTGCATCCGGCGCATTCTCTCTCTTCCGGGGCTGGAATGCGTGCTGGGAAATCATGATGAAATTGCCAGACACGATGGTCCGGTATATAATATGAACAGGGAGGCAGCCCGTGCAATTCTTTGGACACGCAGAAGACTTTCAGAGGAAAACAGGAGTTTTTTGCGATCCCTGGGGCCTTTGCTGAAAAAGGAGCATATGATTTTTGCCCATGCCGCACCCTGGGCTCCGATGGAATGGCGGTATGTGATGAACACAGATCAGGCACGAAGAGCATTTTCCCGGACACAGGAAAAGATTCTCTTTATCGGACACAGCCATGTGCCCCAACTGATTTCCAGAGGAAAACTGAGCATCCGCTTTGAAAGTCCTGAGGATCGATCCCTGATGTATGCAGGAGGCTCGGATCGGATTATTGTCAACTGCGGCAGTGTGGGACAGCCCAGGGACGGAAACCCCGGCGCATCCTATATAATTTATGACACAGAACGCAAAACCGTACTGTTCCGCCGGGTTCCCTATGATATTGCAGGGGCTGCGGAAAAAATCATGGCAGCCGGGCTGCCGGAATTTCTGGCAGCGCGTCTGTTTGAGGGAATTTGAAAACTTGTCAGATATCGGTGTTCAAGAGTCAAATATTTACCTGACAACTTATAACATAATATCCGACCGTACCACTTTGAACGGAGTTATTGCATTATTTCAGTTAAAATTTTTGTGATAATAGGCTAAAATTTTTCACTGTAGAGAGGTATGATATGGCTATTGATTCAACAAAAGACTTTCCACGCTTTGATACTAATAATCCAACAAAGGTTTTGGAAATTCCAGATAATATTACCAGAACTTTTGGTAACTACACATTCTCATTTAGCAAGGGAAACAAAGAAGCACGAATATCTAAAGATAATACTAAGTGGCTGTATAATGGGGATTATTTTATCTGTGTAAATGGAGAAGCACTTAAAGATGAAGATATATTAAATGATATAAAGATGATATATGATAGAAGAATTATAAAATTCATTCAGTCCGAAATTGGTAAACAGCAAAATGAAACTAAAGAAGAAAATGTATATTCAAGGATTGATGAATATAAAAACAGATTTGCTAATCATTTACCTATCACTTCAATACAATTAATACAAAAGATAGTGTATTTTTCTTGGCATCGTTGTCAAGTTGAAGATCGGCTATATCCCAGAGAAGTGGGATGTAAAGGCAGAAAAATGTTTTTGGATAAAATTGTGGCAAATTTTTAAGGCCATTTCCTGAAAAGAAAATACCAAAGGAGTGCCAACCTGAAAGTTTGTCAGTGTCTGAAAAGTCACAAACTTTCAGTTTGTGACTCCTTCAGACTGGTACATTTATATTTGGAAATCACCTAAATAGTGGATGGATCTGACACGCATCTTTGTTGATGTTGGGTTCGCTCACATTAGACAGACCTGCAATTTCAGAAACAATACACTGTATTTTATATTATAAGACCGATAAATTGTAATTAAAAAGGGAGAATGAGATGGAAAAGGAGTTTGAAATACAGTATGCCCGGAGAATGGAGCAGTTGCCCCCCTATCTTTTCGGGATGATCAATCATAAAAGAAGCGAAAAGCGGCTGCAAGGCGATGATGTCATTGATCTGGGAATGGGAAACCCCGCAGATCCCACACCTGAACCCATTGTGGAAAAGCTCTGCGAAGTGGCCCGTGATCCCAAAAGCCACCGCTATCCCGCAGCTTCAGGAATGAAGAATCTCAAGCGGGAGATTGCCAAATATTATCAGCAGGATTTTGGTGTGGAACTGGATATGGATTCAGAAGTTATCTGCACCATCGGCTCCAAAGAGGGAATTTCCCATCTCTGTCTCGCGATTGTCGGCCCTGGCGATACAGTGCTGGTTCCGGCTCCGGCTTTTCCCATTCATATTTATTCGGCCACCATTGCGGGAGGCAATGTCATCCGCATTCCCATTGCGCCCCATGAAACCTTTCTCAAACGCGTGGCTGATATGTGCGAATCCCTGTATCCCCGGCCCAAAGTGCTGGTGCTGAATTATCCGCACAATCCCACCGGCATGCTTGCCCAAAAAGAGATTTTTGAGCAGGCTGTGGCAATGGCCAGAAAATACGGGTTTATCATTCTCCATGATTTCGCGTATTCACGGATTACCTTTGACGGATACAAGGCTCCGAGTTTTATGGAAGTGGAGGGAAGCCGTGAGGTGGGCGTGGAATTCGGCTCTTTTTCCAAATCCTACAATATGGCCGGATGGCGTCTGGGTTACTGCGTGGGCAACAAAAAACTGATTCAGGGGCTGGGAAAAATCAAGGGATATTACGATTACGGTGTTTTTTCGCCCATTCAGATAGCCGGAATCATTGCGCTCAGAGACTGCGAAGATGACGTTGGCCGTCAGGTGGAAATCTACCAGAGCCGCAGGGATGTGATGTGCAAAGGACTGGAGCAGATGGGCTGGGAGGTGAACAAACCCGGAGCAGGAATGTTTGTCTGGGTGAAGATACCGGAACCTTACTGCCAGATGGGATCCATGGAATTTGCCATTCAGATGCTGGAAAAAGCCAATGTTGCGGTTGCGCCCGGCATTGGTTTCGGTCAGGAGGGAGAAGGGTATCTCCGGCTGGCTCTGGTGGAAAATGAACACCGCATCCGTCAGGCCCTGCGCCAGATGCGCAAGGTGCTTTCCGAGATGGATCAGAAAAATATACAGTGAATCAGTTCTTGCAGTGCTGTTTTTTTGAGAATGTGTGTAATAAGTACCCAACCGAAAATTTTCGTGTATTAAAAAAACCGGATTTTTACGAAAAATCCGGTTTTTAGGAAAATTTATTTCTGATACCAATTCTCCATTGACCTGATACTGTCCCGGACTGATCCGGAGGAGTGCAAAAATTAGGCGGCGCGGTTTTTTGCACACACGGAACTGCGGAACTGACAATATTTGGATCAAACCAATGGTGAATTGGTATGAAAATATATGGAAACGTACTTATATTGGTGCAGTCGAAGGTCTGCCCCTGACAACTGCCTTTATACCGATTCGCTATTGAAATTATATAAAAAATGTGCTATAATATGATGGATAATTTCATTATGATATTTTTTTTAAAAGGAGAAATGAAAATGCCGAAAAAGAAAATATATGATGTGTCAGAAA
>JBFXEJ010000154.1:0-11331 GCA_050180235.1 Desulfococcaceae bacterium | reverse complement strand
TCAAGTTCCTGACGTTCACTGTCTGTAAGACTCACAAGATATTTTTTCCGCATTGTTTTCTCCCTCAATTTTTTTTTCAGATTGAGAAATTATAATGCGTCAGTTTAATTTTGACAAGACACTACCATATTTTTCAGCATAACCCATCTTTGGGTTTTAATCAAGGAATTCTCTTTTCAGACAGGATTTCAGCAGTTTTCCGGATGAAAAAGACAGTTCCTAATTAAAATTTGTCCCCTTAGGTGATTTATGAAAATAAATATCCCGGTTCAGTTCACAGGCACAGGGCAAAACCCGGAAACTTTTGCTGCTTTGCCGGGATATTCTTTTCTGGAAATCACATTATTTGCGCATATCCTCAGCAATCCGGCCGTCCCGTATGTGAATCAGCCGCCGGGCATAGGTCATCACCTGGGCGTCATGGGTGGAAAAAATGAAGGTGACACCACGTTTTTCATTCATTTCCTTCATTATCTCAAGCAGTCCCCTGCCAGTTTCAGAATCAAGATTGGCTGTGGGTTCATCTGCCAGCACAAGAGCGGGATTTGACACAATGGCCCTGGCCACTGCCACGCGCTGCTGCTGTCCTCCGGAAAGCTCTGCCGGACGGCGCTCATACATGTCTGACAGCCCGACTTCATCCAGTATGACTTTGGAGCGTTCCCTTCTTTCTTTAAGGGGTATACCCTGCAGAAGCATAACATACTCCACATTTTCCAGAGCAGAAAGAACCGGGATCAGATTGTATGCCTGAAAAACAAAGCCGATTTTGTGCAGACGCAGTTGGGCAAGCTGCGACTGGTTCATCAGGGTGAAATCATTTCCATCCACCATTATGCTGCCGGAATCCGGCAGATCAAGCCCGCCAAGCAGATTGAGAATGGTGGTTTTGCCGGAACCCGAAGGCCCGGCCAGTGCTGTAAAACCGCCTTTTTCAATGGAAAGACTCACACCTCTGAGAGCCTGTACCTCCATTTTCCCCATCCGGTAGTTTTTTACCAGTTCCTTACAGATTGCGATTGATTCCATAAATGTTCCTGACAGCACACAGTTTAAAATGGATAAAATCCAGAATGTTCATCCTGCATAATCAGAATACAGCGGGATGTCCGTCCGTCATTTTTCACGGTAAAGGCTTTTTCTGTGCGCACATGCCGCAGAAAACGGGTTTCCTGCACAGCAGGAAGATCCTGAATCTGCTCCCAGTTCAGTCTGTCCGATGTTCCCTGATTCACCGTGATGTAATGAATCCCCCGCGCTGTGATTTTCTGAAAAAAATGGGTTCCGTAAGAAGGATCCGCGTTGATTTTTCCATCGCGCAGTTCAATGATGGCCCCTGCTGCGGAAATATCTTTCCACTGCACGGGAATGCCCAGCCAGTGATCCGAAGAACCCCATCGTCCCGGCCCGATAAGCAGATACCGATGATCCGCTTTCATGAGTTCTGCATTGATCTGTCCGATTTCCCAGGCAATTTCCCTTGTCGCGGCAGGATCAAAATCCTGCGGTTTCACATACACAATATCCTGCATATGGCTGTCTGTGCCATGCCCCATAGCATGGGTGGAAAAGCAGAAGGCATCAGCGATCTCGTTTTCACTGATCCGAATCTCTTCCCCTTCCTGTGACATGGGACGCAGTTGCAGAAAATAAAAACTGCTTTTGTGTTCCCTGTTTTCACTGAGATCCACGGAAAATTCAATTTCCGCAGGGCCGCCAATGCCTTTGCGCCCCATTTCCAGCAGATCCGTGAGAATATCGGCCAGGGGAAAGGTTCTGTGCTTGAGAACAGGCGCAAAGGTAAGGATTTTTTGACCCGGTATCCAGCCCGTGTCTCTGATCCGCTGTTCTTCCGCAAGATACGTGCTGCACAGACTTTTCACAGGAAATTCTTCTTCCGCGTCTGCAATTTCCCGTTTTTCCAGACTGTTTTCTTTTTTCAGGGAAAAGAGCGGATCAGATTTCATTTTCAGCGCGTAAAAAAAACGCTGTGCATTGGACAGAATATCCCCCACAGTGGAAAACTGGGGCAGAATACTAGGATAGCGGGGAAAAAAACGCAGCACAGATTCACTGTCTTCCAGAATTTTTCCCATACCCAGACCAATATGCGCTATTCCGTCTTCAGGCCGCATATCTCCCACAGGATAAAAATTTTCAGATCTGGCTGTTCCGGAAATGGCAGGGTAAAAATAATCTCCGTACCGTTTTCCTGTTATCTGCTGAATCATCACAGCCATACGATCTTCCTGAAACTGGTGGGAAATTTTGCGGGCAAAAGCCAGAGGTTTTTCATAAAAAGTGGACGCGTAAACCAGTTTCACGGCTGTTTCCAGTTCCTGCACACGCAGGGAAAAATCCGGGTGAGTGTTGGGAATCATGCAGGTCTGGTAAAATCCAGCGAAGGGGCGCACATGCGCATCTTCCAGCAGACTGGAGGATCGCACAGCCAGAGGGGCGGAAACCTGTCTGAGAAATGCCGCCAGAGATTGCCTCACCCAATCCGGAAGATCAGCTTTGAGAAAAATTTCCTGTATTTCTGCATCACCGCAGTTGCAGAAGCGGGAAGACGTGAGCCGGTTTTCTGACAGAAAAGATTCAAATCCGTCTGTGCTTATCACCAGAGTCAGGGGGATTTCAATGTGGATTCCCGGATATTTGTTCCGTATCTCCGGACGATGATGCAGCATATGGGAAATAAAAGCCAGTCCTCTGGCCTTGCCCCCCAGCGAACCTTTGCCAATGCGCAGAAATTCCTGAACATCCGGATCAAATTCATCCGGATGAAACTGGACAATCACACCCTTTTGACGGGAGCAGCGCAGCGCATGGATGCTGGAGACAATATAACTGCGAACATCCGCAACTGAGGCAAAATCCGAGACTTCCACCTGTGCAAACCGCAGGGCCAGCGCAATCTCGGAGCGTGCCATAAGCCAGTTGGAAAAATGATGCCTTCGCGCGTGATATTCCACAGGTTCATCAGGAATCAGGGGAAGCAGTTTTTCCAATGCCCGCAGATTGCCTGCCCTGCCGATTTCACTTTTATCCTCCCTGCGGAAGACAAAATCCCCAAAACCCAGATAATCCAGAAAAAACTGTTCAATTTCCGCATAAAGGCGGGGGGAGTTTTTGTCAATGAACACAGCCTGCATCTGTGCTGCGCGTTCCCGGTTTTTGGTTTCAGAACTGAGCAGCAGCAGGGGAAGATGGGGAATTTCCGCTTTGATGGCAGAAAGAAACAGAATGCCCGCGTCCTCGGTCATTACGCAGTCTTTGGGAAACCGGGTGTCGGAAATCACACCAAAAACATAGGGACGGAACTGCCTGAATAAATCCATTGCACATTCATAATTTTCCGCGACCAGAATTTTGGGACGGCCCCGCATTTTCAGCACCCGGTGTTCTTCGTTAAGAGTGTCTTCCAGAAGCATAAGGGTCTGGTTGACCACCACTTTGTAGATTAAAGGCAGAAAAACCGAGCGGAAAAGAGGGGAATCCTCCACCAGAATCAGTACGCGCACCATGCCGTTTGCCGTATCTGACGGTGCATTCACGCGATCTTCCGCACTTTTGACCAAAGCCAGGAGAATATCTGCATTGCCGGTCCAGACAAATTCATTGTCTATAATGGAGCAGGCAGCTTCCTCCTGAATGTCACTTTCCCGATGGGCCAGCAGAATGACAGGGATTTCAGGCCGTGCCGCTTTGATTTTCAGCACCAGTTCCGGAGTTTCCATATCTTCCAAATCCGGCATGGTGATGACCAGATCAAAATTTTTCTGATCCAGAAGTTTCAGACCGTCCGCTCCTGAAGAGGCTTTTGTCAGACGGGGCGGGCTGCTCAGGTTCAGTCCCCTGTATTCATTGATAATTTTTGACGTAAGACTGCCGTCCTCCTCCATGATGAAGGCATCATAGGGAGTGGAAATCAGCAGAATTTCCCTGATTTTTTCCTTCATCAGCTCGTGGAAGATTTTCACATGCGCATCAAAATCATAACGGCTGAAATCCTCGGCAGGTTTTGGGGGTTTCATCTGCAATGCCATTTTTGGATTCCCTTTTTGAGAGCATTTCTTTATTCCCCTCCTGAAAAATGACAAAAGCGTGTTCAGGCAGCAGGAACAGACACACCCCTGCCCCTCTCAAGAGGGGATTTTTTTTAAATCAATGGCGATTTGGTATTAATTCCGGTATTGTCTGAACCCGGATTTAGAGGTTTTACGGATTAACAGAATTTTTCTTATTTTGCAAGGCGGAATTTTTGTCTGAAACGGGATTTGCAGGATTTTTGGATTGACCGGGATTACTGACCGCAGATAACCGTGATGAGACAGATGGACTGTGATAATTTCATCTGCGAAATCATAAATATCATGATTATCCGCGGTTCAGACAGCATAATCCGGGTTAATCCTTTCATCCCGTGAATCCGGGTTCAGACAGACCGTTTACCGCAATCCCGCTGCCTTCTGCAAGGCATGAACAGCCTCAGCCAGTCCGATTCGATCATCGCCATTGACATCGTCTTTGCTGTAGGAGCCGGTGGCGGAAGGAATTCCGGCCACGGCCTGTAAGCATTGGATGGAGTCAAAGAGATGGTTGCGGTATGCGGTCAGATTTTCGCTGTCCGAGGCTTTGAGCATTCCGTTTTGCAGGAGCTGCACGTTGACGTAACAGGTCTGATTATCCGGCAGTCGGGTGGAATCCAGGGCGTAATTATCCTGTTCTCCCATGTCGGTCCAGGCAATGACATTATCGCTTCCCGCAGATGTTCCCACGGAGAAGCGGTAGGTGACATTGGGGGCAAAGGGATTGGAGGATGTCCAGGTGATCAGGATATAGTCGCCCAGGGTGATTTCCGCAGGAAGATGGAGGGTCACTTCGGGGGTGTCATCCTGATTGTTGCGGGGATCTCTGCTGGCGGATATTTCCGCACCGTCAGCCGTTCCCCCTCCGTCTGTGTCGGCAAGGAGCGGATCAGTTCCGTAATTATTGATTTCCATGCCGTCACTGATTCCGTCTCCGTCTGTGTCGGCAGCATTGGCTTTTGTGCCTTTTTCATATTCCTGAAGGTTGCTCAGGCCGTCTCCGTCTTTGTCCGAGGCTGCGTCATTGACAGCAGGATTCAGGCCGTTGGCGGTTTCCCATGTGTCCGGGAGTCCGTCATTGTCGGCATCGTTTATAATTGTTATGGGAATTCCGGATACGGCTGTGAGTGCAGTGCCGTTTTCAGGTGTTACTGTAATGGTCAGATTGGCCTCACCTTCCGAAAGGGTTTTGCCTGCAAGATTGAAGGACAGCGAGAAATCGCTTCTCTGATTTGCAGTTGCGGTTTTGCTGAAATCCCATACTGCCTGATGGTTCTGACTGTCGGTCAGAACTGCATGGATGGCAATATTTTTATCTTCGCTGTAACCGTTGTTTACGGAAAAGATTTGCGTTACGGTCTGATTGCTAAACCATTCACGGCTACCTTCCAGTCCGAACTGCATGACGCTGCTGTCCCCGGCCTTTAGGGGATCGGGCGTAATCTCAATTTCAACATTCACCGCCCTGTAGGGATGGAAGAATTTCAGGGTTGCAGCAGGCAGGACAAAATCGCCGGACCCGGAATACTGTGTTGCCCACTGAAAAACCGCCGAAGCTCCCGGATTCAGGTTTCTGAGAAAGGTCAGGCTTTGATCCGATAATATTCCTTCATCGCAGTTTACTGACATTCCTTCGGGAAGTTTCTGCACCAGTTCATAGGCAACCGGATCATTGTAATTGTTTTTCAGGTTGTAGATCACGGTGACGGTTTCATCCCCCGGAGCGCGCAGCATATGAACGGTCAGGGGCATGATGATCCTGGTTTCATCCGCATCGGCTCCGTCGGTACGGATGTCAACCGTTGAGCGGCTGCTTCTGCGTGAACCGGGCTGAACAGCCTCAAATTTGAAATCATTTTCAAAGCGGTAGGGGGTAAAACCTGCGAGATTTAATCCTTTCTGACTCCAGTTTTCCTTTGGTGCGCCGAGTACATGGAACTCAATGGAAAAATCCTTATTCGGAACCATATCCACATCCCAGAGATTGCCGGAATCTTTGCGGTACAGATCAAATTCCAGTATTTGAGATTCACCCGGAGACAGCGTTATATCGTAAACATAATCCCCGTTTGCGGTATGAAATCCTGATTCTGTGATTTCTTCCAGACGGTTTTCATACAGCTCGAAATCCCGCAGGCCGAAGAGCTTTTTATAGAACATTTTGACATAGAAAACCGATTCTTCTTCTCCGGTATTTGTCAGGCGCACCCGGATAAACCGCCTCAGAACCGGGTCCCATTTCAGCAGTCTTGCATAACCCTGCTCAAATTCGCCCAGTACCTCAAGTTTTGCCTGGGGAATGGGGGGAATCTCCGAAGGCGTCTGAACTGTTTTCAATGATTCAAGATGACTGTAGATTTTGGCTGAATTCCGTGCCAGAACCCCCAGATTCTGGTGCAGGGTTGAAGTAAATCCCATTGCAGCCAGTTCTGTCATGGTATTGGCAAGCACGATATCATAGGCATTGAAACCGGCATTCACAGTGGAAGCCACCGCACTGTAAGCGGCCCCGGTTGCAGCATTCATGGTTGCAATGTCGAGAATAACCGGCATCAGGTCATTGAGAAGGAAAGTGTTGAATTCTCTCCAGAAATTTTTATCCAGTGCTCTGAGCCGGTCTTCTGTGGAATGCAGTTTGCTCAGTTCGGCTCTGGCTTCCTGAACAATGGTCTCATTGGCAAATGTAAAAAATTCCAGTTGTGTGGATATGATTTCCTGAATGTCACGGGACAGCACCGGATAATTGTTTTCAATTTTGCCGCCGTCAGTCCAAAAAGCCAGTTTTGTATCAAAATATATTTCATTCCATTTGGGAAGAACATTATTGGTAAAAGGCTGCGGGTCCCACAGGGCTTTGGTTAAATCCCCGATAATTGCAATTGTACATGGGTTTACACCGGAAATTCCTTCTGTAACACAGGTTGCCGCTGTGCCGCTGTATTCAGCATATCCTGACAGAGCACCGTCAAACTGCTCCAGTGCAGGTATCAGGCTGATGTCTTTTATGAGCACTCCCGTGAGTTCTTTGATAACATCGTTCTCTGTCATAGGATTGTTTCCGCCGGTGGCATCAAGGACACTGAGAGCCGCATTGAGCAGGTTGGCAACCAGTTCAACCTGTTTGTCCGCAAGCCGGTCTGCAAAATAATTCCCGGAGTCCTTTGTTCTGTAAGCCAGGGAATCCAGTGTCTGCAAAAGTTTTTCCAGGCTCTGGTTATAGGCCCGCAGGCGGTTGTGTATCAGTTGGTCGGATTTTACGATGATTTCGTTTTCCACCGGCTCAGGATTGACATAACCGGGAATATCAAAGGTGTATGTAAAAATGTGGCGCAACTGTCCCGGCGTTAAGGGAACATAGACCGCTTTGTAAAGCCCCGGTGTTCCGGGTACAGGGTCCAGAACGATTTTCGGCGTGTAATAAAAGTCTGAAACCGGGGAACCGTCGGTTGAAAGATATCTGCCCTTTGCCCTGACATCGGCCCCTTCAACGGGCTGCCCCTGTCCGTTTGTCAGTGTAAGGGAAAATACAATCTCCTGCCCGGCCAGAATAATCTTTCCGGGGGAATACGGCTGTCCGTCAGCACTTACGTTCGGGCCGTCCACGTTTACCATAATATCGGAAGAGGCTTTTACCTGAAAATCCTTTTCATAGACCAGAAAGGGCGTACCCGCAGGCGGGATGATTTTCAGGTGGAGATCATACACCGTATCCGTGTTTCCTGCTGTAAATCTGTACTGATAAAGTGCGCTGTGGGTGGCAGAACCGGAACTGTCATAAGGTGTGAGCGTTTCCGCTGCTCCGCCGCCCACCGATTTTGTAAGGATTATCTGGGCCGGACCGGGCCAGTCCCCGGATATGTCGCTGTCGTCATAGGAAAACCATATATTCATATCCACATCCGCACCAAAGGGATATTTGGGGATGGCATGGGCCGTACAGGTTCCGGAAAATTCAATGTCAACCTCTGCTTTGCCGAACATGTTTCCGGGAGTGATGGTAAAGGTACGGGTTTCAACGGCCTGACGGACCTCCGCTCCTGTTTCCCAGTATCTTGCCGTCAGGGTCAGTGTGTAATTGCCCGGCGGCATTCTTGCCAATGACATTTCCTGAATTTTTGTCTCATTTTCCTTGTAAAATATAAAACGGACTTTGTTCCTGGCCTGACCGTTCTGGTCGGTGGCAATGCCGATTATTTCCGCATTCAGATTTTCCTGCATACGGATTTCCACCGGAAGCATATCATCCTGGGTCAGGGTAAGACCGTTTGCAGGCTGGATGATGGTCATGGGCAGGGGAGAGCCTGTGGTGTACGCCGTAAAATTCACGCCTGTAACACTGCCCCCGGAAATCCGCACCTGCCGGGAGGAAGGTTCAAAGAGATATGACTGACCGGACGGGGACTGCGGGGTGACAGTGTAAATGCCGTCCGGGAGGTCGGGGATGGTGAAAGTGCCGTTGGTGTCGGTTTGGATGGTGCAGTTCGGGGCGCTGCCTGTGGTGAAGCAGACCGGGATGCTGCCCAATGTGGTATTGTCTTCCATGCTCACGGTTCCGGAAATAATCAAATCGCCCAATACCCCACCCTCTCCGCTACGCACGGCACGCACAGAAAGGCTGTCTGACTTAGGGTAGTGGTAGTCAGTGCCGTTTTTGAAGTACACAGACCACGCATAGCTCGTCACATATCTGGCGTAGGTAGTAGAAGACCAATTGGACGAAACGGTATAATTCTCAAATATAGAATCAATGGCCGGATTAGAACGGGATAAATCTGCCAAAGAAGCCAGTTCCTTAATGGTCGGCAGACGCCAGTCCGAATGTCCGGCCAAAGTAAGATTATTGCAGTAATCCAGTCCCTGCTGCCAGCTATAGGTATTATCCTTGTCCCGCTCTCCCCCGTCATCGCTCTTCTGCTCCCACATCAGACCGGTCAGGGAGTCCGATACCGTGCCGTCGCCTTTGTCCACAAACCGGGGAGAAGGAGGGGACTGTCCGCTACGCACAGCACGCACATAACGGCTGCCTGTCTTAAAGTAGCAGTCGTCATCGCCACTTTGGAAGAGCACGAACCACGCATATTTCGTATTAGAGTCGCTGGCAGTAGAAGACCAATAATCGGACCACTTTATATTTGGGAAATATCCTTTATTTATGATCGGTTCTCCCGAAGAAGAGGATACACTGTAATCCACAATGGATCGCAGTTCTTCCCGTGAGGGTAGCCGCCAGTCGCTGTAGCCGCCGAAATTTTCAGCATTCATACCTGCAGTAAACACATCCTGGGCATCCTGCCATGTGTATGTGTTATCTTTATCATGAACGGAACCATCATCTGTTTTGACCTCCCATATCAGCCCGGTCACATTATCCCGCACCATTGCCCATGACGTTGCCGAGTCATCCAGTTCTGTGCCGTCTGCTGACAGTTTGGTGTATGACATGGGGTTAATGGAAAATTCACCGTCCTGGCCGGTTCCGGCGCAGGGGATTTCAGCACCGGCACTGTCGTAGCAGAGGGTCTGGCCGGTGTCGGGGATTGGGAAGGGCGGAGAGGCTGCAAAAGCCGGAGTGATGAAGAATACAAGCAGAAGTGCCGTGAAAATAAGGGTTTGGTGTCGGGGCATTTTTTTGTCTCCTTTTTTGGTTTTGTTATTTTGTCTTTGTTGTCTGAACCGCAGATTCCCACAGATTTCCGGATTACGCAGATTTTTATGCTGCTTCTGCGGAATCCTTTCATCTGCGTAAATCTGCGGTTCGGACAATGCTCACCGGGTACATCTCTGTCTGAACCGGGATTCACGGGATTTTGCCTCGTTCCCACGCTCCCGCGTGGGAATGCAGACAAGACGCTCCGCGTCCACACCTGAATGGGACGCAGAGCGTCCCGAAGGCATTCCCACGCAGAGCGTGGGAACGAGATAAACATTTGTCTGAACCCGGATTTTCAGGATTTTTGGATTAGCAGGATTTTTCTTATTTTGCAAGGCGGAATTCTTGTCTGAACCGGGATTTTCAGGATTTCAGGATTAACCCGGATTTCTGCGCCATGCCGAATCCCGGTTAATCCTTTAATCCCGTGAATCCCGGTTCAGACAATTCTCACCCGGTTCATACAAGGGAAATCCGGTTCATTAACCGTTCATCCAGACCTGTTCCGGTATATCAATGGTTGTCATAATGGCACCGGACTCAAACGGCACTTCAAGGGACAGCATATCTTCTGCGCCTGTAGTCAAAGATTCAATCAGCTTTTCTCTGGTTTTTTCCTGTGCATTCACTCCCGGCAAATCCACCAGCCAGCCGATCCACCATTTACCTGATTTTTTGATAACTGCACGGTATTTCATCATTTACCTCACAAAGGGAACCTGAAGGTCTTTGCAAATTTTTCTTGCCAGTTCATCCACAATTTCACTGTGTCTGGGAACCTGTGTTTTGAAACCGTTTTTCTGAAAAATGCTGTGACGGCTGCCTTCACGCAGCAGAAAGGCCCCGTTCTTTTTCAGATGTTTTATAAACTGACTGCGTTTCATAAACAGTATCCCATAATTTCGTCTGAACCCGGATTTTCAGGATTTTTGGATTAGCAGGATTTTTCTTATTTTGCAAGGCTGAATTTTTGTCTGAACCGGGTTCAGACAAACAAAAATAGGGAAACAAAGCTGTTTCCATACAGAAAATGCTTTGTTTCCCTTAAAAAAAACAGATATGCGTCTCCTCCTTACCGGGAAAATTCTCTTTTTGGAATATGAAACATCATTTATGATGTTTTCAGTCTCTTTTCCAGTTCATCCAGTTTCTTCCTGTCCAGCCCGGTAATCTCTGAAATCTGCTCCTTGTTCAGCCACTGGGAAAGGAGCATTTTTACTGCGGTTTCCTCCGCCTTTTTCTGCTCTCCTTTTTCCAGACCGATAAGAATACCTTTTTCCAAACCTTTCTCAATGCCAACTTCTTCAATGGACTGCAGCATTTTAGCCTCCTGAAACATGGGGTTGTTCTGAACCAGTTCCCTGAATTCCCTTTCCTCTTCCGGTTTGAGCTGCAGACTCTGATCGATCAGAGAATACAGCACCGACCGCTTCGGACCCTGCGGCACTTTGGCTATGCCGTTGACGGCTTTGGCCTTTATCAGGGGTCTGTCCTTTTTCGGATAATCCGTCAGGGGCAGATACGCGGCTGCCAGCGGGTTTTCAGCCATTTTTTTCTCAAATTCCGCTGCCGGGATATGCTTCAGTTTGA
>JBFXEJ010000153.1:0-11421 GCA_050180235.1 Desulfococcaceae bacterium | reverse complement strand
TACAAAAAAAAATATGTACATGGCAATGTTGACTGTTTTCAATATGTTGCATAATAATTACACCTATTTTGTATTATTTATACATTTAATTTCAGAAGGTTATATTATTCGTTGAGAAACTTTAGTTGTATTATAAAAAGTATTAGTAAATTTCTAATATTTATCATTTTGTTTTTTCTCCATAATTAGATTGTAATATGCCTGCCAACCAGCGATTATACGGTTTCCGCCTATTCACCATAACAAATTGTCTAAATGCAGACAATCAGGTAATTGTCTAAATACAGACAATATTGTCTGTATTTAGACAAATTCCAATCATCCACAGTTGTCTAAATACAGACAATATTGTCTGTATTTAGACAATTACCTGATTGTCTGCATTTAGACAATTTGTATATATTCAGACAAATATTCCTCAAACCCCAATTGTCTGTATTTAGACAATCAGTTAGAGCCTATTTTTCAAACACGATCTGGTGACTGCCAATCTACTGAAATAATATATAAACACAAAAAATCTACATTTTTTTGGAGATGGCAAATATCAATAGGTCACAGAGGACTTTTCAAACAGGCTCTTAAACAACTCTGTCCGGAAGCTGCCACATCTCTGTGAGGAAGTTACCAGACTTTTTTTCCCCTGTTCCATCTGCCTTCTGTTGCCTTCACCAGTCTGCCCGGTTCCTCTTCACCGTATTGATAGTGGGTCTGCACGAACTGATTAAAATTTAACTGATTTATATTATTATGTTTTTCATAAAATACTGATTTTTTATACATAATAAATACAAACAGTTAAACGATACATCCATGATACTGTTCATGCTGTTTTTAAATAATATACTGATTTATAAATTAAAAAAAATCAATATAAAAATACCACTACCCATTTCTGACTTGCAATCCAACAGTCTGTAGGATAAAGAATACGGAAAAGGTGATGAATATTTTTTGGAGTTCCAAGAAAAGACTGTCAGTTAATACAATATTATCATTCTGAAATTCAAGATGAAAATTTGGCAGTATTTTCTGAATTATTTCAGTCCCCCAAACTTTCAGTTTGGGACTCATGATGAATTATTTCCCGATTAGTCATGACATTGGCCTTCACAGTAGAAAACGCTACGGTATCTTATTCCCTTCTTTTTTGCCATCTGTCTTGCATTCTGCAAGGCAGGATTCCTCCCCCTTTCATTTTTCAAGGCGATCTCTTTCTGATTTTGGCATAAGGTGATTTCTGAAAATGAATATCCCTGTTCAGTTTCACACAGAAAAAGCGGCACAGAACCGCCGCAGGGATATTTTTTTCTGAAAACAGCCTGAGATTTGACAACTTTTGAAAAGTTGTCAAATTCTGCCGGAATCCGGCTGCTGTCTGAACAGGGATATTCATTTTTATAAATCGGCTAACTCCCAAAACGCGTTCCGCAATTCCGAAAAAACACAAAAAATATTACAATTATGTATTATATTTTGAATTTATAATACATAATTGTAAACCGCATTTCTTTTATCTGGCATCTGTCCAAACAATAATTTATTATTATATCAATTTATTGACAACAATATATACTCCTGGCACATCTTTTGCTTATACATAAATACAGTTTTGGGTTTATTTTTTATATCTCTGCAGGAGGATACAGACAAAATGTCTTATGTCATCACAACACCCGGCAGGAACAGCAATACCGGAAACCGGAACTGTAAGGAGGATTCTTATTATGGAACTGGCCGATCAGGCAGTTTTGCCTGGAATGCAACCAGCACTTCAGATCCGGATGTCCGGTCTGTAACCGTCATCGCAAAGGACTGTCCGATGATTTTCGCCAAAGTGGTGGGGGTTCTGTCACTCAATGATTTCGACATCACTGATGCCAGAAGCTACCGGCAGAACAGCAGCACACTGAGTGCATTCAAGGTAAAGGCGCTTCCCGTTCCCGGAACTGGGGAAGAAAGGCTGCACCGTGCTGAACAGCATCTGAAAGGAGTGCTGAACGGAACTGTGAATCTGCCGGTTTCCTTACGGAAGAAAATTTCAGCCCGTACAGTTGGCAATCCGAAACCGGCAACGCGGAAACCTTTGGATGCAGAAGTAGACAATGAAAGTTCTTTTCTCTTCACCCTGGTCGAAGTGAAGGCCGATGATTTTCCCGGAGTGCTGTTCACCGTTACCGATGCCATTCTAAAATGCGATCTGGACATCTGGAATGCAAAAATCACCACGGCAAACGGAAGGATCTGCGATACCTTTTATGTAAAAACCCTGGCAGGACAGAAAATCGGCTCAGGGGAAGAAGCCGCCCGCATCCGCGCAAAACTGAGAAATTCCTATAATATGCTGACATACTGAAACCGATGCCGGATACTGGAATTTATATTTTTTACACTTATAACTGAAAAATGGAGGATTTTACAATGAAACGAAAAAGTCTGATACTGACTGCAATGATGCTGATGATGCCTTTTTCCGCAGCTTTTGCCGAAGATGCGCTCAATTCAGGGGACACGGCCTGGATTATCGTTTCCACTGCCCTGGTTATGATGATGACACCGGCAGGACTTGCCCTGTTTTACGGAGGCATGTCCCGTTACAAAAACCTGCTCAACACTTTTGCCATGACCTTTATCTCCTACTGCCTGGCCAGCATTATCTGGGTTATGTGGGGATATTCCCTGGCATTCGGGCCGGATATGGGAAAGTTTGTAGGCGGTTTGGATTATGTTTTTCTCAGCGGAATTGATGTGAAAAGCCTGTCAGGAACCATTCCGACCTACGTCTTTGTTGTCTTTCAGATGACTTTTGCAGGAATTACAGTTGCGCTTGTACTGGGTTCTGTAGTAGACAGAATGAAGTTTTCATCCTGGATCGTGTTTACCATATTATGGGTGACATTTGTATATTCCCCGGTCTGCCACTGGGCATGGGGCGGAGGATGGATGGCCGGCATAGGAGCTCTGGATTTTGCCGGAGGCAATGTGGTGCATATCAACGCGGGTGTGGCCGGTCTGGTACTGTGCCTGGTTCTGGGAAAACGGACAGGATACGGCAAAGAGGCCATGTTTCCCTCCAGTGTCACCCTGACCGCTCTGGGTGCTGCCATGCTCTGGTTCGGATGGTTCGGTTTTAACGCGGGCAGCCAGTTGAAAGCAGACGGGGTCGCGGCTTCGGCCTTTCTGGTCACCAATACCTCAGCTGCCATGGCCGCTGTTTCGTGGATGTGCGCAGAATGGTTTAAAACCGGAAAACCCACGCTTCTGGGCATTGCCTCAGGTGCTGTGGCCGGACTGGTGGGCATTACACCCGCAGCCGGTTTTGTGAATATGCCTGCCGCACTGGTCATCGGGCTGGTATCAGGCGCAATCGGTTTTTTCAGCGTTTCAGTGCTCAAGCATAAAATGGGTTATGACGACTCTCTTGACGCATTCGGTGTACACGGTATATGCGGCATGTGGGGAGCGGTTGCCACCGGTATTTTTGCCAATCCCGCTGTTTCCGGCCCCGCGGGGCTGCTTTACGGCAATCCCAAACAGGTGGGGATTCAACTGCTGTCCATTGCGGGAACCGCCCTGTATTCAGGAGTTATGACACTGATCATTGTTTATATCACCAAAATCATCACCCGCGGACTCCGGGTGGAGCATGATCAGGAAGTGCAGGGACTGGACGGGGCCTTTCACGGTGAAAGAGGCTTTGAAATTGAACTGTCATAGAATTACGGATGCCGAATATATATAATGATGCAGGCTGTCACTGGCATTAAGCATTCCACATTTACCATTTGCATAAAGGAGGTCACATGAGAAAAATCGAAGCAATCATCAAACCCTTCAAACTGGATGATGTCAAAGAGGCCCTTAACGAAATAGGTATTCAGGGCATGACCATCTCTGAGGTGAAAGGCTACGGACGGCAGAAAGGCCATAAGGAAATCTACCGCGGCGCAGAATATGTGGTGGATTTCATACCGAAACTGAAAATAGAAATCGTTGTGGAAGCCGGTTTTGCGGATCAGGTGGTGCAGAAAATCCAGGAAGCGGCCTATACCGGCAAACTGGGGGACGGAAAAATTTTTGTCCTGCCGGTGGAAAAGGCAGTCCGTGTCCGAACCGGTGAAAAAGGAAAAGACGCCATTTAACACGGATCTGTGTTCTTCCTCCCTGCCCTTTTCTCCAAAAAGCAGCAGATGCCCTGCCATACAGGGTATCTGACTGCTTTTTTTATTCTGTGCAAACTGTTGCCCTGTCATCTGTTATCCTGTATAAACCGGTAAACAGGATACGTTCTGTTTTCGCGCAGACACTCAGAGGAGAAAAATATAGGCGTTGCGCACCTGGTTTTCAGATTTTGATTTTGCATGAACGGATTCGTGCAGTGCAATATCATCATCTTTAAAAATCAATATCTTAAAATTCAACTGCGTAACTCCTGCAATCAGTGTGATTCAGTTGGAAACCGCTGAGTGCCAAATTTTCAGAACGGCACTCCGGGATGCATCTTTTTCCGCTTAACGCAATGCCGGTGAGGAGGATAGAACAGAGTATGAGACTGATAACGCGTCCGGACCCGGACGGACTGATTTCCGGGGTGTTTCTGGCTGAAAAGGGTGTCATTGATCAGTACAAATTCGTCCATCCCAAAGTGATCCAGGATGAACGTCTGAAGGTGACAGAAAACGATGTGGTGGTAAACATGCCCTATGCACGGGGCTGCGGACTCTGGTTTGATCATCATGCAAACGAGGTGGAACGCATGAAAAACCGGAAATCCGAATTCAGGGGAGGCTGCCGGATTGCTCCCAGTGCTGCCCAGGTGGTATGGGATTACTATGGCGGTGCGGACAGTTTTGATCCGAAACTCACTGACAGGCTGGAGGCTGTAAACCGCTATGATTCAGGAATTCTGAACATGGAGGATATTCTGAATCCCAGGGAATGGGTCCTGCTTTTTATTCTCCTGGACCCGCGCACCGGGCTCGGACGCTTTGATGATTTGCAGATCAGCCGTCCGCTGTTTATGGAAAAAATGATCCTGTACTGCCGGAGAATGCAGATTGGGGAAATTCTTCGGCTGCCGGAAATCCGGCAAATCCGGCAAAGGTATTCCGAACAGCAGGAGCTTTACAGAAAAATGCTGGAAAGATCCTGTGAAATCAGAGAAAATATCATTGTTACGAATCTGCTGAACGAAGATGTGATTTTTGCAGGAAACCGTTTCCTTTCCTATGTGCTGTTTCCGGAGCAGAATATCGAAATCCGGCTGATGCAGGGCCCGGACAAAAACAGGGTTGTGATTTCCTGCGGACACAGCATTCTGAACAGAAGCTCCAAAACCAATGTGGGACGTCTGATGTCAGAATACGGCGGAGGCGGACATCTGCAGGTGGGAACCTGCCAGATTCCTGCTGGCGAATGGGAGAGAGTGACAGAGGAAATCATCAGAAAAATCCGGCAAAGCGGATAAATATGAAAAAACAGGAGGACGGAATGAAAAAAAATCTGCCTGATGAAATCAGAGAAATACAGGAAGGTCTGATGACAGCCGTTATCCATCTTGACACCATGCTGTCGCTGCTCAGGACAAAGGGTATTGCCACAGAAGAGGAATATTATTCCCGGCTCAGGGAAATACGGGACAGTTACAAAAAATCCCTTGTCCGGCAACTGCCTTTTTGGAATATTCCCACCCTGCTGAGCCAACTGGACAGGATCGGTTCACGGAAGGAAAACGGATTTCTGTCCACCAAAATACCGGAGGCTGAAAAACCGGCGCTGCGTCCCATATCTGATGAAATATCAGAAATACGAAGATTTGCAAGAATCTCCGCTCCTGAGGGAGGAAAAGTTCTTCCCTGCAAAATCAGAAAAATTGACGGCAAAATGGTCTGCGATGACCCGGAATCTGCCAAAAAAATCTGTTCCTCCTGCATTGCCCAGAACATGGAACTGCTGCCTTCCCTGGGTGTCAGGGATATCTGCAGTTTACCGGAAATGCTGAAAAAAACCGGACATGGAGCATTAAAGGGGATCAATCTGCGCTGCTGGATGTTCGTGATTGCTGAAAAAATACTGACTGCCGCTGCCAACGGAAAAATCCGGACCGAAGATATAGCGGGAACTATGATACAGGCCGCTGAAAACATTGATGTGGCTCTTGAACAGGAGATTCTGCCTGAGGGCATTGTCAGCATTATTGACTGCGCCATCCTGGAGGCCCATCCCGAAGAGATCATGGCAGATGATGCGGAACCACCGGAAAAAGAAAAAAAATCCTTGCTTGATTATTCCGATATTGACTGGCGGCATTGACATTCCTTGCGTTTCAGGGGCCGAATCACAGCCTGCCGGACGTTCTTTCCAAAATGCGGAAAAAATGTCCGGCAGAAGTCTGCCAAAGCGGCTTTTATACCGATTCGCTTTCAGAACATGAGCATGCCAAAAGCTGTTTTTCCGTGCTGTCCGTGTTTTTCGCTATTAAAAAAATAGGCATTCCCCGAACTTTGAAAACAATTTGGCATAAGGTGATTTACAGAAAAAAAATATCCCGGAAAAGCAGCATAAGCTTCCGGCTTTTGCCCGTGCCTGTGAACCGGACCTGGATATTTATTTTCAGAAATCACCTAAGGTGATTTCCATTAATGATTATACCGTTTTTCGCAGGGCGGGCACGGCTTTCTGTGCCCGCCGTCCTGCTGAAACGGCGGGCACAGAAAGCCGTGCCCACCCTGCAATGATGGTACATTTTTTCATGGAAATCACCTAAGAATCAGAGTCACCTGTTTTTCTTCAGCCCAGCACCTTCATAATATTTGTGATTCTTTTCTCCATATCTGCTTCTGTCCATGAAAGTTTTATCTGCATGGAAATGGTACGGGACATGACCGCATCAGACTTCGGCAGATGGAGACTGCTGTAATCCGGCTGTTTTTCCATCAGTTGCAGTGGCAGTCTGGCAGCCGAGCGCAGATGTTTCAGATGTTCCCACTGACGGATATAATGCCAGTTGTTGTCATACCAGTAAAAACATCCGTCAACGCCCGCCTTTGCCAGTTCCCCGGCAGCATTTCCGGCTGATTTTTCATCCGGCAGGAAAAAAGAAAGAAAGGTTGCTGAATCCCCCGGTTCATCCGGAATCTCCCTGAAGGTGACATCCGGGCACCGGTGCATAGCGTCCTTGAGGATTTTTTTGTTCTTCCTCTGGGTTTCCAGAATGAAATCAAGTTTCCGCAACTGGGCCAGCCCCACAGCCGCGTTCAGTTCGCTGATCCGGTAATTGAGTCCCAGCATCGGGTGGCCTTCCTTACCCCGGTCACTGCCGATATGGTCATGACCGTGATCAGCATACGCGTCAGCCTTCTGGTACAGTTCCGGATCATTTGTCACCACAGCACCGCCCTCTCCGCAGGTGACAGTTTTGACCGAATCAAAGGAAAAACATCCCATATGGCCGAAGGTTCCCAGGGATTTGCCATGAAAGGAGGCCCCCACAGACTGACAAGCGTCCTCAATGAGAATCAGCCCTTTGCGTTCGCACAGAGAGCGGATTTCGTCAATGCGGGCCATAGCACCGCACATATGCACGGGAATCACTGCCTTGCTGCGTTCATTCACTGCGGCCTCAGCAGAGACCGGGTTCAGGCACAGCGTTTCATCAATGTCCGCAAAAACCGGCACTGCCCCCGCGCTGAGGACAGCCTCCATTGTGGCCACAAAGGTAAAAGAAGGAATAATGACCTCATCACCCGCTCCCACACCGCACGCAGCCAGGGCAATGCTCAAAGCTGACGTGCCGCTGGAACACAGATGGCAGTATTCTGCTCCCAGCTTCTGAGCGAGCAGATTTTCAAAACTCTTTGCCTTCCAATGCCCTTTTCGGGCAGCGTCAAAACCGTAACGGAACAGAACCCCTGTATCCAGAACATCCTGAACCTCTTTCCTCTCCTCGTCTCCGAAGATCTCAAACCCCGGCATACTGATTTCTCCTTTTCTGTGAAAAATGAAAATGCTGAATACCTGATGTCAGATAAGCAGGACAGCAGAATTCAGCATTTTCTTCCATATTACATAATTTTTTATTGTGCCGGACAATTCCAAAACCGTCACACCGGAGAAAGCCGGAATGACTCTGCCTGACTTTTGCAATTGACCTGTGCTTATATACTTTTTCCCGGTTTCGGGGGGGCTGCATCCGCTTTGTGCAGCAGGGCTTCCTGTTTTGAATAATAATTCCGGAAATATTCTGCCATAGACATGCGGGCGTACTGCTTGGCTTTTGTGCTGATAACTTTTTCATGGGTTACAACCACAGAGATCACGAATTTCTGCGGCCCGTCCTTTTCCTCTGCAAAACCCACAAACCAGTCATAACTGCGTCCCTCATGGTTGCGGCTGCTGATGGTTCCGGTTTTCCCGCCAATACTCAGACGGGAAAGAAGGGGATCCTTTTCATAACCTGCAAAAACTTTACGGCAGGTTCCGGTGCGGACAGTCTCTTCCATCATTCTTTTCACTGTTTCCGCTGTTGCCGGAGACAGAACCCGGTTTACAGTTTTCGGGTGGCTGCGGTAAAGGATGCGGCCGTTTTTACTGCTGATGCGGTCCACAATGGCCGGCTCCATGAGTCTGCCCTCAGTGCTGACAATGGCTGAAACCATCATCGCACCGTGAAGCGGGGAAATGGCAGTGCTCCGGTTGAATCCGCTGGCAATCTCGGCAAGTTGAAAAGGATCATCAGTGACAAGGGAAACAGTACTGACTTCCACCGGAATTTCAAAACTGACGGGCCTGTTGAATCCGAATGCTTTTGCATAGGATTCAATGATGTCTTTCCCCAGAAAGTGGATTCCCAGTTTTCCGAAAACCGGATTAACGGACTGGGCAAAAGAGTCCTGCAGACTGATAAAATTTCCCTTATTTTCCGGATTCAGCTGGGATTTGTACAGCGTATGCTTTGCCCCGCGGAAGCTTATGGTGGAATCGGAACGGAAACCGCACTCTTCCACGGCTGCTGCGGCAATTACGATTTTGAATATGCTGGCCGCCGGAAACAGCGCGTCTGTGCAGGGATTTTTCCGGGAATTTGCACTGTCATGGCCTGCCATAGCCAGAATCCGGCCGGTACCTGGATCCATTGCAACAATTCCGATATACCGGGAATTCTGCCGATCCATATTTTTCAGTATAAAATTCTGCAAAGGGACATCAATGGTGGTGTCCACCTGAAATCCGCGTCTTTCAGATTCAGTCTGAAAATGGTTTTCTTTCAGGTTCAGGAAATCATCACTGCTGAGAATGGTCCGGATATCGCTTTTGCTGAGACCACTGGTTTTTCCCGAAAATCCGGCATCCGGAACGTTCCGGATGCCCGCGGCAGAAAATTCCTGAACCTCGGCGGTATGTGCAGAGGGCATGACTGCTGACAGAAAACTGAATACCGGACTGTCTGTCACTTTCCCTGAAACTCCGTACACAGCAGCCCCCACAAATGTCAGAAATACAAGAAAAAAACTGTATCGGACTGTCCTGCGGACAGCCTGATTCCGGCTACGGTTTTTCTGCAGACGGCACTGATAATTTCTCCAGTCAGATCTCCGGTATGTAAATTTCATCTGTATCATATAACCTCTCCCTGTTTATCAGTGGACAGTCAAAAAAGATATTCTTCTTCATTTTTTCAGACTATGATATATTTTTTTGCTGTAGTCAATACCGTAAATGCTGTAAAGTGGGGGGGCGTATCATGCAGATATATTTTTCCCGGCAGGGACGGGTTGTTTTTCTTTGAAAATACAGGCAGTTTTCAGGATCTGGAACAGTTGCAGTTTTTTTACCCCGGACACTTTCTGCCGATGCGTTCAAAAATTGTGCCCGGTTCCATTCTGCAATCACCGCAGAAGCTGCACAGTTGGACAAAAGAATATGAAATCTGAAAAAAACAATAAGGCTGTAACCTTTGTGAGACTTTGCATCTTTGTGCCTTGGTGGCGGCTTGAAACCTTCCGGGCAGGAAGGTCATTTCTGCTGAAATCTTTTTTGAAATTTCATATAAGTAAGTGATGTTACGCAGCCTTTCCAAAAATCAGGAAGTTGCTCTCTTTGGTGGTGGGTCAAATCCGTTGATTCTGAATCCGGGATTCCGTCGTAGAGACAGGGCATGCCTTGTCTCTGCAACATGAATTCCTGTTTCATCAACAGGTTTGACCCACTACCCTCTCTTTCACCGTCATACCGTCAAAAGCCGGTATGACGGTGGAGCGTAAGGTGATTTCCGAAAATAAATATCCCGAAAGCCGGAAGCCTGTGCTGCTTTGGCGGGATATTCTTTTCTGGAAATCACCTAACATGAGGTATAAGCAGGTAAACGAAAGTTTTCGTGTATAAAAAAATCCGGGTTCTCAGAAAAACCGGGTTTCCTGAAAAGTTTATACCCTAAAATTTATGGCTGCCTGCTTAATTTCTGTGACTGCCATAATTGCAAATCCAGAACACCGGGCATAAACTGATCAAATATTTCAACCAGAGTGACAGCCATGCTCTTCGGATACTGCCGGGCCGCATCCGATCACCGGAATGTTTTTATTTCCCATCCCATTTACCTTTCAGAAAGCATGCTTTCAATCTGTTTTTCAACATACTGTTTAAGTTCTTCCATACGTTCTCCGGTCAAAGATGCAATGCCTTCAGACAGGCTCATCACCTCTTCTTCAGGAATGCCCGTAATTTTATTGATCAGAAAAGCATCAACCTCTCCGTCATCCATGAAAAGTCCGCATGCACCCACTGCCCCCACAAATTCATCACCTGCAAAGATCGGCGTAACCAGTTTTATAAAACCGGCATCGCATTTCTCAATCACGGACTCCCTGTTTCTCATGGCGATATTTGCCATATTCATATGAGCCACAGCGCATATGGAGCTTTGCCCCGCATTGGTCGCTTTGATTGCAGGACAGAGTCTGTTGGGTTTAACAAGCGGCAAAATCCTGACACCCTCTGTATCAAAAATATTTGCGCTCAATCCGGTTTGTTCATAAATTGCATCTGCCAGTTTCTGCCATTTTTCAGATGGCAAAAGATCAGTTAACTTCATAAATTCTCCTTTTTTTGTTGAAATGTTATTATCAATAAGCAGGTAAACGAAAATTTTAAGGTACAAATTTTTCGGGAATTCCGTCTTTCCCGAAAGAAGTCACACCTCCGATAATCAGAACACGCAGTGAAAATAAATGAATAACAGGCGTTAAAAAAAATCTTTGGCTGCTTTTGACAGTCAAAGATGTTTGGAAATATTATCATATTCAATGATGCCTTCCAAAAATTTTTGAAAGCCTGATAAACAGCCTGGTTCAGAACACAAACATTTTATGATTTTTATCTCTATAAAAAACATGCCTGCTTGTCAATGATTTCTTTATAAAT
>JBFXEJ010000152.1:0-11432 GCA_050180235.1 Desulfococcaceae bacterium | reverse complement strand
CCCAGGAAATCAATGTGGTAAGCGCTACGGCCACCAGCACATTGGGAACTTTGGGGTAAAGTTTTTTCAGCCCGTACATGATGGCAAATGCCAGCACTCCCATAATCAGCGTGGGCCAGTGGGTATAATGGGCTGCTGCTTTGCACACCCGGATAATGGTTTCATAATGATGCTCGGCATTATCCACGTTCACCCCGAACATCTTGGAAAACTGGGAGGACGCGATGATAATGGCGGCCGCATTTGTAAAACCGTTGACCACCGGATGGGAAAGAAAATTGACCACCAGACCGAGCCGCAGAATTCCCAAAGACAACTGGAAAATGCCCACCATAAGGGCCAGCATGATCGCATACGCTATATACCCTTCACTGCCGGCGGTTGCCAGCGGTTCCAGGGAAGCGGAGGTCATCAGAGACACCACTGCCACCGGGCCGGTTGCCAGTTGCCGGCTTGATCCGAACAAAGCGGCAATCATGGGCGGCAGAAAAGAGGCATACAGTCCATAATAAGAGGGAAGCCCCGCGAGCTGCGCATAGGCCATTGACTGGGGAATAAGCACCAGGGCCACTGTAAGCCCTGAAAGCATGTCTGCTTTGAATGCATCCTTCCCATAGTTCCGGAACCATCCGATAAAAGGAAACACTTTTTCGATCATAACACCACCTGTTGTAATAAAGTTATTATTTAGGATTTTCAAGCATCCTTCGGCACAATTCAATAAGGTTGTTGAACAGGGCTCCGGCATCGTACAACTGATAGGTTTTGAAGCGGACCACACCGTCCACCATTGACAGAATAATCAGCGCAGTTTTATGGGCCGGTATGTCCCGGATGGAACCGTCGGCCTTTCCCCTCCGTATTGCGCGCTCAAAAACATCCACAAAACAGTTGTAAATCACTTCCAGATAACGGCGGCAGATGGGGTTGACCTCGGCCAGACGGTAAGGATGGTTCCGGTGAAGAAGCAGAAACCACTCTTCTTTGTGTCCGGCCATGAACAGAAAAAAGGAGATCACACCTTCCACCATTTCCAGACCGTTTTCAAATGTGCTTGCGGCAAAATACTCGTCAAAGGATTTCAGAATGCCGTCTTTGACCTGTTCCAGAACAGCCAGAAACAGCTCTTCCTTGTTTTTGAAATGATAAAAAACAGTAGCGCCCGCTATACCGGTCATCTCGGCCAGTTCCGCCATGGATGTGCCGTTGAATCCTTTTTCCGCAAACAGTCTGGCTCCGGCCAGAAGAATAGCCTCTTTTTTGTTCATATGCTCACCGAAAAATATATAAGATACATACTGATTAAGCAGTCAGACTGACTGACTGTACAGTCAGTTTCGGCGTTCGGAAATATATCTGTTTTCATCGGATGTCAAGAAAAAAATGAAAAATCCCTGGTTCCAAACTGAAAGTTTGGGGGCAGCGGTGTCCGGACTCCCCGCTAATCCACTATCTGAATATCAGAGACAGTCTGTCCTTTCCTGTGTTTTTCGGCATGGTAAGAGGTGCAGGGATGATTAATGGCTGTCAACTGTTTACAGGTGTATTCATCCGTGATTCTCCTCTTTTTTGTGCTTGACATAACTGCAATAGTTAGGTAGAAAATTTCAGTTTTAATAATTTCAAAAGGTTATAAAATTCCATCTGAAAATTTTAATATAATGATTTCAGGATATTATATTTATACAGCACAAAAAGCAGAGAAAATTGCCAACCTATTGATAACTTATAACCCAAGTTGCTACCTATAAAATTATAAACATCATATAAACAGGATGTTATAAAAAAAACGGTAATTTTGCCTAAAATTCGCTGCCTGATATTATTGAATTTTTCCATAGGCAGCAACTTGAGTTAACTTATAAGTAATTCAGCATAAATTTTCGGGTATAAAGTATTCAGAGAAATCCGGTTTTCCGGAAAAACCGGATTTCTCTGAATACACGGAAAATTTCGTTTGCCTGCTTAAGTGCCCTGTCAAACAAATTTTTTAACACAGCAGAACCGGCATCCTGCCGCCCCCACGATACGGAATATGTAAAAAAACTTATTTGACAGACCATTAAGGTGATTTATGAACTGATGTTACGCCACACTTCAAAAAATCAGCAGACTGCTGTAGATGCCGTCATTCCGGCAAAAGCCGGAATCCAGTATTTTCAAATGGTTCTGAATACCGAATTTCGCAGGTATGACGAATCTGCGTAACATCAGTTATGAAGATAAATATCCCGGTTCAGTTCACAGGCACAGGGCAAAAGCCGGAAGTTTTTGCTGCTTTGACTGGATATTCTTTTCTGTAAATCACCTAAGTAACCACTCACAAATTTTTCGGTATTTTTCAGGGCAGATCTGTGGCTGCCCTGAAAAAGGGGGTAAGCATACGGAATGCAGAAATTATAAAATTCCTGCTCCATGATGTTAAGATAACCAATTGAAATTATAATTCTGAACGGCAACGAACCCAAAATATTTTTCTGAAACAGCGAAAGGAATGAAAACAGACAATGGACTGGACACAGATAGAGAAAAACATTGACATGAGGGAACCCATTCTTGCGGAATGGGTGGTGGAACGCATCAAAGATAAAAAAGAGGTTGATCCGGAAGAGGCGCGCAGGCTGGAAGAACGGTTTCTGGATGACGATACTCTGGAGCATCTGATTCACCGGGGGGACATACTTTCCCTTTCCCAACTGTTTCAGGCTGTATCTCCGCAGCGTTTTGCCGCTCAAACGGATCTGATGACATTGAAATGGCTGGAGAACTGGGAAAATACCACAGCAGGATGGGCGTTGCCGGTTCTGATTAGGAATGCACCTGAAACAGCGGCCAGACTGCTGGAGGATTTGTGCAAAGACAGGGAAAGACTCTTTGATGCCTACCGCATATGGGAAAGCATGAAGGCAAATTTCAGCCTGCTGCCTGAAGAAAAACAGAAATCTCTGGCCTTCAACATCATTGAGGCATATCGCGAGACCTATGGAGACAAAGGCATTGAGGAACCTTACGGAAGCGATTTGCTGAAACTGGCACTGAAATATGATCATCCGGAAACCGAAGCCCTGTTCCGTCACTGCCTGTTTTCACAAGATGAGGATTATGCTTTTCTGATTAAGGACGTTGTCAGCGCACTGGGGCTGAATTCCGATGAATACCGGGCAATCCGGGATCGCATGGAAAATACCGGAATTTCTTTATATTCAAAAGCATATTACAAAGAGCCTCTGCCCGGGGATGAACTGAAAAAAGTGATTCAAAAAACCGGAAAACGCTCTTTCAAATATGCTGAGTCCTTTTTTGAAACTCATAAAGGACATATCCGGGATGAAAAAATCAGGACTTTGTTTGAAAATATGCTTGCAGACCGGGGTTTTATGAAAAGCCTGCATGACAAAAAGCAGAAACCTTATGCCTATGCCATGCTCATCAGCGGGATCACGACTTTTTTCCGGGCAGAAAAACTGAATCTGACCGGACTTTCTGTGGCAGATGCTGCGGCCATGCTTTGTGACAATATGGAATTTCTGCCGGATTTTGAGGGTTTTCTTGCTTTTTTCCGGCAAAGTGACCGTACAGAAACCATTCACTGTCTCACAAAAGGTCTGGAAAACTGTTTTGAATATCATGGCGGTCTGAATATTATCCGCGTTATGGCTGAACTGGGTTATGATGAATTTATCCAGCCTCTGTGCAGGACACTGGAAACAGATATTGACTTCATCGGAGAAGCTGCGGAAAAAGCACTGCTCAAATACGGGAAAAAGGCTGTTGTTTTTCTTACAGATTATGCGGATCAGGCAGATGAGATGCCAATTATATCCGCTGTGGAAATTGTGCGGAAAATTGGCGGTCCTGAAGCTGTTGCATTCACAGACAGGTATTTTGACACCCTGATGAACATTGAACCGGAATTCATTCTGCACGCGTGCGAATCCCTGTGCAATGAAAACTGTCTGGAGAAAATCAGCAGAAAAGTCAACAAAAACCAGCGTCTCATTGATGATGCATGGTTGACCATAACATTGCTCACCAAAGGGAAAATACCGGAAACAGAGGATTTGCTGAAACAGTATTATCAGCGCAGAAAAGAGCAGGCAGCAATGTCTGAGGCCGTCATGTCCGGAAGACTTGCGGACATAGCCCAACCCTATATTGACGCGGAACTGGAATGCAAAAACTGCGGGGATCGCAGCCATTACCGGCTGTACCGGATTTTCATGAGTGAAAAAGGAAAACCCAATATTGCGCAGGAGATTGAATGTATCAACTGCGGAACTCTGGCTGATTTTAAATTTACCGACAGAGGTATGATGGCCCTGAGCGCGGAAACTATGCGCCTGATGTTTGCCGGAAAGTCGGAATCCAAAGAGGATATGAAAGAGGCATATGAAAGAAGTCCGTTTCAGTATGGCAAAACTATGGCTATGGGAAAAGTTATGGAAGTGGATGAAGCCATAGAAAAATATCAGAAAGCCATAGAAAAAAATCCCAAAGATGCGGACAAATACATCGGGCTGGGAAATATTTACTACTTCATGGATTTGTTCACCAAATCCGCGGCCATATATCAGCAGGCCATAGAGGCGGATCCCCGGTATTTTCAGGCATATTATTCCCTTGCCCGGATAGCGGAAGAAAAAGAGGATGCGCACCGGGCCTTGGAATGGATGGAAAAAGGACTTCCTTATCTGGAAAAACCCAAATATTACAAAGGTTCAGGACTGGAACAGGATGAGTTTCTGGATGCGTACTGTGATTATTACAACAGTCTTCTGGAGTTGACCGGCAGTGACAAACCCCGAATTGCCCCTCCGGGCGGATTTTCCGAGCGGGAAAGTTATGAACCTGTGCAGCCGGTGCGCCGGGAGAAGAAAGTGGGCAGAAATGATCCCTGTCCCTGCGGAAGCGGCAAAAAGTACAAGAAATGCTGTCTGATGAAAGAGAAGAAGGAGTGAATTCCTCCGGAGCCACGAACGGAAAGTTTGGGGCTCCTTTGTAATGCCGGGATTGATATACATAAAAATCAGTATGTTAAAATTCAAATGCGTAACTCCCAATCTTAATTACTGATGTTATGCAGAACCGTCATACCGGAGAAAGCAGGTATCCTGAACTGCCTGAAAATACTGGATTCCTGCTTACTCCGGAATGACTGTGAAAGCTGATAACTCTCTGATTTTTGCAAAAGCTGCGTAACATCAGTTAATTATTTTTTCCGAAAGGATTTGCCATGAGAACAGCGATTATCGGTGCAGGTGCAATGGGGTCTCTGTTCGGAGCCATGCTGGCTCCGGTTTCAGATGTTTGTCTCATTGATCCCTATGAGGATCATGTAAAAAAAATCTGCCGTGACGGACTTATTGTGGAACGGTCAGACGGATCTGCCGAAACCTGCGGACTGAATGCCACTACTGATCCATCGGAAGTCAAACCGGGCATTGATCTGGCAATTATATTCACCAAATCAGGCAGAACAGCCTGGGCAGCGCGGACAGCGAAACCTCTTCTTGCGGAAAAGGGACTGGTTCTGACTTTGCAGAACGGCATTGGCAACGCGGAGATCATCGCGGATATTGTCGGAGAAAGACAGACCCTTGCAGGTGTCACATCACACGGGGGAACGCTTCTTGGGCCGGGCCGTGTGCGTCACGCAGGCATGGGGCCGACCTATATCAGTGCTTTTTCCACGCGTACCCTGTCTGCGGAACCGGTGATCCGGATGTTTCATAAAGCAGGTATTGATGTGCATGTTTCCGATGATCTCCAAACCCTTGTATGGGGAAAACTCATCATCAATGTTGGAATCAACGCTCTGGCCGCTATTCTGCGGGTTCCCAACGGTGTGCTGGGGCTTAAACCGGAATGCGAAAAAATCATGTCCGCTGCTGTGGCCGAAGCTGTGGAAGTTGCAAATGCTATGAACATCCGTCTGCCATATGAAAATCCCCTTGCAGTGGTGAAATCCGTGTGTGAAAAAACAGGCGCAAACCGGGCCAGTATGCTGCAGGATATTCTGCGGGGAGCGGATACCGAGGTTAATGTCATTAACAGGGCCATTGTCCGCAAAGGGGCGCAAATTGGCATTCCAACGCCTTATAACCTCTTCCTGTCTGAAATCATCGAAGCTCTGGAGGCAACTGCGGCAGAAAGACTGCGCTGATTTTTATTTCAAAATTGTCTTTGTACAAAGCATAAACAGCAAAAATGTTTATCCCATTCAGATGCCTTTTCTGCCATCCGGCATAAATATTCTTTTATAACAATTAGATAAATATTTTTTAATCATAAGATGGATTGGCATGTCTTTTGCTTTTAAGTATGCAAAAAACTGCTTTGCCCAATTTTTGCACTCCTCCGGATCAGACTGGGTGCGGAAGTGCAAAAACTAAGCGGAGCGATTTTTTGCATAATCCCTGCAATCCGGAGATAAGGGAAGGAAACATGAAAATGACAGAATCTCCAATATCTTTAGGCAATTCAATCCTCATACGACAGGCTGCACAAACTGATATGGATGAGTTGCTTTTTTTGCTGCATATGCTGTTTTCCATTGAAAAGGATTTCTGTTTTGACGAAATCCGCCAGCGCAGAGGCTTGGAAGTTATGCTGGAAAACACAGAAAACCGGTGCATTATGGTTGCGGAATGTGAAAAAAAAATGGTGGCTATGTGTTCCGTTCAACTGCTGATTTCCACAGCCGAAGGCGGGCCTGCCGGACTGGTGGAAGATCTGGCTGTTCATCCGGATTTCCGGAGCATGGGAATCGGCAGAAGCCTTTTAAAGCACATTGAAAAATGGACAAAAGAAAAAGGCGCAACCCGGCTTCAGCTTCTTGCTGACCGGAATAATCATAACGCTCTCGGATTTTATGAAAAACTCAACTGGAAACGCACACACCTTATCTGTCTGCGGAAATCGGAAATTGCGAAAATAAAGTAAGTTCGGCATAAAAATTTAACTGATTGTGCATTAACCTTTGTGCCTTCGCGGCGATCCGGAAGCAGCAGAACACAAAATTTTCTGCTGAAATTTTTTTCAGATTTCACATCAGGATAAAACTCTATGGAAAAACATATAAAAATCATTGACTGCACCCTGCGTGACGGGGAACAGGCTCCGGGTATTGCCTTCCGTCCCGAAGAAAGAACAGCTATTGCCCGGATGCTTGCGGATGCAGGCGTGGATGAACTGGAAGTCGGAATTCCCGCAATGGGACATGCAGAGCAGGAATCCATACGGCAGATCAGAAATCTGAACCTTTCTGTACCACTTACCTGCTGGTGCCGTGCTGTTGAAAAGGACATTGACATGGCAGGGGAATGCAAAACAGGAAGATTTCATATCAGTTTCCCTGTTTCAGGCATCCATATGAACGCTTTGCATACAAATGAAAAAAATATACTGGATTTGCTGGAAAAAACCGTATTGTACGCTCTGCGTGATGCGGATTTTGTTTCGGTTGGCGCACAGGACGCGCTGCGGGCTGAGCCTGAATTTCTGGAAAAATTTGCTGTTCTTGCCTGGGAATGCGGGGTTCACCGCATCCGTATTGCTGATACAGTGGGCATTGGAACCCCGAAATCGGTTTACCAACTGATATTTCGGCTGTGCAGGAAGCTGCCGCAGGTTCCTTTTGAATTCCATGCCCACAATGATCTGGGAATGGCTACGGCCAATGCAATCATGGCTGCGGAAGCCGGGGCCCAGTGGCTCAGTGTCACAGTCAACGGTTTGGGGGAAAGGGCCGGAAATGCGCCTTTGGAGGAAGTCTGCGCTGCCCTGATATTTGGATCAGGATTGTCCTGCAATGTGAAACTCCCTCTACTTATGAAGATATGCAGTTTTGTCGCGGGCGCATCCGGCAGGCCAATTCCTGCGGGAAAACCCCTGACCGGCGCGGCCGCGTTTAAGCATGAATCCGGAATCCACTGCCAGGGCCTGCTCTGTGATCCCCGCACCTATGAACCCTTTCCGTCTGAAGCCATAGGCCGAAGCAGCAGGGAATTTGTTCTGGGTAAGCATTCAGGAACCGGGATTATCCGGTATTTACTGGAAAAAGCCGGTATCAGGCTTGACAGGTCACAGGCTGAAAACCTGCTGGGATATGTAAGAAAAACCGCTGTGGAAACAGGCAGAGGCATATCTGCGGAAGAACTGACCCGGCTCCACAGTCAGATGACATTCAGCAGAATGATGAACTTACCCTGATTTATTATCTGATTATTTCTCCTTTGTAAAATAAATTATTTATGAATTGAACTGCCTGTTATAATAACATAATAAATATGTTTTACAAATTTTTACTGCAAAAAGAAACCTTAAGGAAACGGCATCCTGCCGCCCCCTACGGCGAATAATATGCAGAGAAATATATCTGACAGGGCATTCAGACTTCCGAAGTTTAGAAAACTGCTGAAGTCTTTCTGTTTTCTGTGAACTGAACAGGCACAAGGCACAGGCTGGATGCCTGTGCTGCTTTTCTGGGATATTTTTTCTGAAAATCACCTAAAAGGAAATCTGTTACAGAAAAAATACATGCCAAATTTAATGTGAAGAGGTACTGCTGACAATCTCTTATTGAAATTGTTTAAATTTTTTGTTATATTTTACCAAATCCTGAGGAGAAAAAAATTGTCAAAAACAGCACTGTTGAGAAAACTGCTCGAAGGACCGGACATACTCACAGTTCCGGGATGTTATGATGCCCTGACTGCCAGACTGATCCAAAGGGCCGGATTTCCGGCCGCATTTATGAGCGGATTTGCGGTTTCCTCATCCCGTCTGGGTATGCCGGATACCGGACTTATTACCTATACAGAAATGGCGGAGCAGGGCCGCAATATCTGCGAGGCTGTTTCCATTCCGGTATTCGGGGACGGAGATACGGGTTACGGCAATGCTGTCAATGTGCAGCGCACAGTCCGGGGATATGCCCGTGCAGGTTTTTCCTGCATCATGATTGAGGATCAGGTTTCCCCCAAACGCTGCGGGCATACCCGCGGCAAGCAGACAGTGGACAGGAAAGAGGCATTTTCCCGTATTCAGGCTGCCGTGAATGTGCGGAATGCAGGCGAGGATATTCTTATCATGGCACGCACAGATGCCAATGCCACAGAAGGTTTGGAAGAGGCTGTATTCCGCGCAAAAACATTTGCTGAAATCGGTGCGGACATCACCTTTCTCGAAGCTCCGCACAGTGAAGAGGAAATGCGGATATACTGTGAAAATGTACCTGGCCCCAAAATGGCAAATATGGTGGAGCAGGGAAAAACTCCGCTTCTCCGGCCTGAAAAACTGCAGGAAATCGGTTATAAAATTGTGGCCTTTCCCCTGACCCTGATGCTCGCGGGCATCCATGCAATGGAAAAAACCCTGAAAGATATTCAGACCGGAAATCAGACACAGGAACTTGCTGAATTTGCCCACCTGCGGGAACTAGCGGGTTTTCCCGAATATTATGAAACAGAGAAACGGTATGATTTTTAATGTTGAATTTTTAATGCTGAATGATTGGATCTAATACAGATTGCATTGGCGGACATAAGCCGGTATTCACTATTATACAGATATGAATTGCATAGCTTACCCGATGCCGCTATCCGGTTTTGCCAGCCTGCACTTCGTTAATCCGTCCTGCAGATTTTCGTAATCATTCATCATTAACCATTCAACATTTTCAGAAAGGAGAATCCCATGTCATGCAAAGTCATTCAGACCCCTTTGGCTCCGGCTGCCATCGGCCCCTATTCCCAGGGGATTGTTGCTGCGCCTTTTCTGTTCGTCAGCGGGCAGTTGGGCATGAAACCCGAAACCGGCGAACTTGTCAGCTCTGATTTGGCAGATCAGGCACGGCAGGCCATACGCAACATGCGGGAAATTATTCAGGCAGCAGGCGGAGATTTGCGCAGTGTGACCGCAGTGGATGTTTTTATCACAGACATGTCCAAATTTGCCGAATTCAACGCGGTTTATCAGGAATTTTTTTCCGAACACAAACCTGCAAGGGCAGTGGTGGAGGTGAGTGCTCTGCCCAAAGGAGCGTGCGTGGAAATAAAATGTATTGCCATGATGCATCTGTAAAAAAAAGGGTTCAGGTGTCAGGAAAATAAACGCTGAAACCTGACACCCGAACACTGAAATCCTCATAGGAAGGGACTTGCTTGAAAAATAAAAAATACAATTGCTTTATTGGATTTCTGCCGCTGGTTCTTTTAACAGCCATCAGTTTTCTTCTGATTTCAACATGTTACGCAAAAGGCAATCAGCGGATCGGTGCCGGACAGCAGTTTGATTTTGCAGAGCATCTTTTTTCTATCCGGGATTATGCAGGCGCTGTTACGGAATACAGGCGTTTCATCCAGTTTTTTCCAAAAGATGCCAAAGTGCCCCAGGCCCGTTACAATATCGGCATGGCCTATTTTGAAAACAAAGACTTCCAAAAGGCTGCTGATTCTTTTTCTGAAATGATTTCCCTGCCAGAAGCAAAATATCTGACACTCTCCCACCTGAGCACACAGGCATATTTTATGCTCAGCCAGTGCCATATGCAGATGAACAACCCCCAGGAGGCTGTCACGGTTCTTCACAATCTGTCTGTGCTGACGAAAAACAGGGATGTGCAGGATGAGGCCCGTTACCGCATCGGATGGATATATCTGGAAACAGCCGGATGGAACGAAGCTCAGATCAGTTTTGACAGAATAAGCAGGGAAAACCGGGAACGTTACCGTCTGGAACACTTATCCGCAGAACTGTCCCGCATTGCAAATATTCCACGGAAAAATCCCCGTGTGGCAGGTGCGCTTTCCGTGATTCCGGGTGCGGGTTTTCTGTACTGCGGAAGATACCGTGACGGAATCACCGCCTTTCTTTTCAACGGAGCACTGATATTTGGGGCATATACCGCTTTTGACAATGACAATCCAGCCCTGGGCAGTGTCATTGCATTGGTGGAGGCAGGATTTTATGCCGGAAATATTTACGGGGCTGTGAACAGCGCACACAAATACAACCGGAAACATAATCGTGATTTCATCCGCAAACTGAAGGAAAACAGCAGGGTGAATCTTTCCCTTTCCCCTGACCGGGACGGTCTTGCCCTGTCTTTGGAATATTCCTTTTAGTGCCGGAACAATGTGCTTATACACAAATGGAATATTCTTTGCCCATGTTTTGATTTCACGGTGCATGCCCAATACAGACTGACGGCATCACTGTGCTTTTGCTTTGTAAACATATTCCATCCGCGATAGAATTTATTTTGTGCAATGAGATATGTTATACCAAATCACCATTGAAAATAGGTAGTGGGTCTGCACATACTGACAAAAAATTAACTATTTGATATTATTATATTTTAAAAAGTATACTGATTTTTGTCTATACATAATAAATACAAATAGTTATACGATACATCCATGATACTGCTT
>JBFXEJ010000151.1:0-11441 GCA_050180235.1 Desulfococcaceae bacterium | reverse complement strand
GGGTAATATTTTGGATGGTGACAATACCGTGCGTCTGTGGGATGCGCAGACCGGGAAAGAAAAGTCCGTTCTTTCCGGCCATACGTCTTAGGTCAACAGTGTGAGTTTTTCTCCGGACGGCAAAACCCTGGCTTCCGGGTCATCTGACAAGACCGTGCGTCTGTGGGATATTGATACTTTGACAGGCTCAGTAACCGAAAAGTCCGTTCTTTCCGGCCATACGGATTCTGTTTTGAGTGTGAGTTTTTCTCCGGACGGCAAAACCCTGGCTTCCGGGTCTTGGGACAATACCTTGCCTCTGTGGGATGCGCAGACCGGGAAAGAAAAGTCCGTTCTTTCCGGCCATACGTCTTCTGTTTATTCAGTGAGTTTTTCACCGGACGGCAAAACCCTGGCTTCCGGGTCATCTGACAAGACCGTGCGGTTGTGGGATGCTCAGACGGGCAAAGAAAAGACGGTTCTTTCCGGCCATACGGATTTTGTTAATTCAGTGAGTTTTTCTCCGGACGGCAAAACCCTGGCTTCGGGGTCAGAGGACAAGACTGTGCGTCTGTGGGATGTGGAAACGGGAAACGTATTATGGGTTTTCGTGGCAAAGCCAAAAGGAAACTGGCTGTCCTACAATGCTGAAGAAAAACGATTTTGGCGTTATGATGACGGCACATTTTTACGCATTCCACCGCCCGAACCCAAAGAAAAAGGCAGGCTGCAAATTCTTTCCGCACCGGAAATGCTGACTACCAATGACGGCAATCTGACGGAATTTTCCATCAGAATACAGAATACGGGAAAGGGGAAATTGTTCTGGATCAATACATCTCAGGATATTGATTTGAAAAATCCCCTGATTTTTCATCCATCACCTACAAAAGTCATTTTAGAACCAAATGAAATTATTGATCTGCCCTGCAAAATTTCGGCAGCATCATCTTATACCAATCCCAAAGGGCAATCCGCAGATTTGAATCTGAAAATCACCACAGCACACGGAGATCCGTTTCCTCTGAATATTCCGGTCAAAACCCATGTCCCGGAATTTGAACTGACGCGGGCAAAACTTCAAAAAAGCGACAAACCGGTTCTCACGCTTACCGTGAAAAATTCCGGGGAGCAGGATTTGACGGACAAAACAGATTTTTCTGCCAAACTTGCTGATACCAAACTGGATACTGTCAGCAGAAATCAGGTCAAAGCAGGGGAAATCTTCAATCTTTCCTTTGCCGTGCCTGAAACATTCAAAATCCCCAAAGATATGAAAGTGAATCTATCCGTTGTCCAACAGACGGTTGCGCCCTTTCATATTTGGGAAATGCTTAATCAACCCGTTATCCTGCCCATGCCCGCGTGGCAGGTTTACGGCCTGCTTTCTTTGCTTGGCTGCGCTATTTTCACCGGCATTTATTTTCTGTATTTATACCGCCATCCCATTGTCACCCGAATCTCCGCATCTCCGGAATCCATACTCCAGACCCCAATGGAAGACTTGCTTCGCACCCAGACCCTTCTCCAGCGCACCCGGCGGCTGGATTCGGTTCTTTCCGCAGTTTCGGTTCCCAAAGATCGCTTAAAACAGGCCCTTGCCTTTTACCAAAGTCCCAACCCTGAATTCCGTTGCAGAAAACTGACAGAACACATGGAAGTCATCTGCGAATCTGTTCCAAATGCCGCTTTTCCCTTATTCCGTCTGAAAATGAATCCGGATTTCATGCTCAATATGGATCAGTGCATTCTGGCCTTTCCTGCGCGGGAAATGTCCGCTTCTCAGGTATTTGCTAATCTCAAACAGAAGGAGGACATCCGGCATACCACCTGCCTGATTGTCAGCACGGCAATGGAACAGCAGACAGAACTGCGCAAAGAATCATTGGATCTGAGCAACCGCTTTGTAACGCCGGATTCCCGTGAGTTGACCGGGCTGCTGCTTTCTCCCCATGCCACAGACGCATTTGCGCGCGTGATTTCTTCGCAGATTGGTTTTTCCCGCATTTCACTGTATCAGACCCGAAGCGGTGTGAACAAGGAAGGCGTGTTTTTCGGACGCACACAGCTTCTGGCGCACATCATGCACCGGGAACCTGCCAATTATCTGCTTACGGGCGCACGTCAGATTGGAAAATCCAGTCTGCTCAAAGCCATTCATCGGCGGTATCAGAAAGATTTGGATGTGGAATGTCATTATCTGGTATTGTCCGGCGGGGACATCCGGGAGCATCTGGCAAATGCGCTGGATCTTGCATTGGATACGGACTGGCCCGAACTGTCAAACCATATGGGAAAATCCGCACGCGGCAGACGGCTGTTTCTCATAGATGAGGCAGATACGTTTGTCGCGGCACAGGCCCGAAACAATTATCAAACCCTGCATCTGTTCCGGGGACTGAGCGAAGAGGGGCGGTGTCATTTTATTCTGGCCGGATTCTGGCATCTGTATCATGCTGCCACGTTTGATTATCAGTCTCCGGTGAAAAATTTTGCCGAAACCCTGACCATTGGTGCATTGGAGCGGGACGCGTGCCGGGATTTGGCAGAAAAGCCCATGAATCTGCTCAATATCCGCTATGAATCCCAGGAAATGATTGACACCATTGTGCAGCAGAGCGGACAGCGGGCCAATCTCATTGCCATTATCTGTGATGAAATGCTGAAAAATCTGGAATCCGGCAGAAAAAGGATATTGGAATCTGCCAATCTGGAAACCGTGCTGGACAGTCAGTCCGTGCGTGCCGCGTTCGGGGGCTGGACAAAGCTTTCCGGAAATGAAGCATCTGACCGGCTTGACCGCATCATTGTCTATGCTGCCGCAGGGTTTGAACAGCTCAGGCTGCCGGATATATTTGCTATTTTGGATCAGCACCAATTCCGGTATGAACCGGAGCAGGTGCGGCAGTCTCTGGAAAGGCTGGAACTTGGATTTGTCCTGAAAAGGGAAAAGCAGGTGTATTCCTTTTGCGTGCCTTTGTTCAAAAAACTGATTCTGTCACAGGAGCCGGAAAAAATGCTGGAGGGGGAACTGAGAAACTGATGTTAGGCGATTTCCATGAAAAAATGTACCATCATTGTAGGGCGGGCACGGCTTTTTGTGCCCGCCGTCCTGCTGAAACGGCGGGCACAAAAAGCCGTGCCCGCCCTACAAAAAACGGTATAATACCGGTTCGCCATTGACCTGATACAATCTACAGTTCCGCCCCGGACTGATCCGGAGGAGTGCAAAAATTAAGCGGAGCGGTTTTTTGCACACGCCAGCTGAACCTCGGAAAAACTGACAGTATTGTATAAAATCAATGGCGATTTGGTATAATCATTAATGGAAATCACCTTACGCCGAATCGTCATACCGGCGAAAGCTGGTATCCTGAACGCCTGACAATACTGGATTCCGGTTTTCACCGGAATGACGGGAAACACAGCAGACTGCCGGATTCTGAAGGCTCGGAGTAACATCAGTGAATCAGGCTGTTAAGAGACAGAAATATTAATCACACATCGCAAAACCATACTGAAAAACAATGACAGAATTTTTTATAAAATGCTTGACAAAAAAATCTGAAGGTGCTAACGCATGACTGAGCGCTCGTTCAGATAATTCCGGAATGTTCCGGCGGGCTGCGATGTATAAAAAATGATTACAGGATATTATGGAGCATATATGGGCAGTGCAGGCAGTCTGAAGGATATTCCCACACAGATAAAAAATCCCGAATTGGTGAAAAAAAGACGGCGGCAGATTGTGGATGCGGCAGTGCAGCTTTTTATCGAAAAAGGCTTCCACAAAACCACCACCCGGCAGATTGCCAGAGCAGCGGGGTTTTCCATCGGTTCTTTGTATGAATATGTTTCCTGCAAAGAGGATGTGCTGTATCTGGTCTGCGAAGCCATTCATGCCGAGGTGGAGCGCGGTGTGGCTGAGGCACTCAAACGCACCACAAGAGGAAGAGAGGCTTTGGCTGAAGTCATCCGGGAATATTTCCTGGTCTGCCACCGCATGTGCGATCATATCCTTATGATCTATCAGGAAACCCAGTCACTGCCTCCCCAGTGGCGCAGAAAAGTGCTGGAAAACGAAGTCAATATCACAGGAATTTTTGTCAAGGTGCTGGCCCGGCTGATAGAATCCGGCAGTTTTCCGCATATGGACAGCAGATCCGTTGATCTGGTGGCACACAATATTTCTGTTCTGGGTCATATGTGGACGTTCCGCAGATGGTTTCTGGCCCGGCACTACAGCATTGAAGATTATATCGAACTGCAGACAGAGTTTATCCTGGGGCTTTCCACAGGAAGCGGAAATCACTGATCAGTTATCACTGATCAGTTATCAGTGAACAGTTATCAGTGAACAGTTATCAGTTATCAGTTGTCAGTTGTCAGTTGCCAGTTGCCAGTGAACAGCCACTAGTACATGACCAACTTAGTTTTATAGGATAAAACAGGGAATGAAAAACCGGATTTTTTGGAAAAATTCGGTTTTTGATCCCATAAAATTCAACGTGTTTATGCACTAGTTATTAATAACTGATAACTGTTCACTGATAACTGTCCCCCGGTTTTCCGTCCCTGTCTTTCAGCGGAAGAAAATCCTTCCGGGCTTTCTGATCTGTCGGGATCAACCCTGAAAACCGGATACCTTTTATCAAATAAGGAGAAAAAATATGAGCATTGAAGTACAACCCTACAAACCTGAGAACAATGTAAGAGTTGTCACAGCCACGTCCCTTTTTGACGGGCATGACGCATCCATCAATATTTTCCGCAGAATCCTGCAAAGCACAGGCGTGGAAGTTATCCATCTGGGACATAACCGCTCTGTGCAGGAGATTGTGGATGCGGCTGTGGAAGAGGACGCGCAGGGAATTGCGGTTTCCAGTTATCAGGGCGGCCATATGGAATTTTTCAAATACATGGTTGACCTGATAACGGGAAAAAATGCAACCCATATCCGCATATTCGGCGGGGGCGGGGGCGTGATTGTTCCTGAAGAAATCCGGGAACTGGAAACCTACGGTGTTGCCAAAATATACTCGCCTGAAGACGGAGCCAAATGGGGACTGCAGGGCATTATCAATGATATGGTCAAAAAGATGGATTTTCCTCTGGGCAAAGAAGACAGTTATGATTATGACCAACTGAGTCCCCAGAACAAACTCCTCACTGCCCGGCTGATTACCGCAGTGGAGCAGGCAACGTCCCAGAAAAACGGGCGGCTGGCAAATATCAGGGCAGAACTGGCAAAACGCATCGGAGATAAAAAAATCCCGGTGATCGGCATCACCGGCACTGGCGGCGCAGGCAAATCCTCTCTTACAGATGAACTGATTCTGCGGCTGCTGCATGATATTGAAAATGTCACAATTGCCATTATCAGCAGTGATCCTTCCCGGAGAAAAACAGGCGGTGCGCTTCTCGGCGACCGTATCCGCATGAATGCCATTGATGATCCCCGTGTGTATATGCGCTCTCTGGCAACCCGGCGTTCCCATGTGGAAATTCCGGATTTTCTGCCTGATGCCATCAATGTTGCCAAAGCAGCCGGATATGATATAGTGATTGTGGAAACCGCAGGTATTGGTCAGGGCGATTCCATTATCACGGATCTGGTGGATATTCCCATGTATGTCATGACCAGCGAATTCGGCGCGGCTTCCCAGTTGGAAAAAATTGACATGCTGGATTTTGCTGACATTATTGTGGTAAACAAATATGAAAAACGGGGCGGTGAGGATGCTGTCCGCGATGTGCGCAAACAGGTTCAGCGCAACCGCAACGCGTGGGACAAAGCTCCGGAAGATATGCCGGTTTTCGGAACCATTGCATCCAAATTCAATGATGACGGTGTGACGGCCCTGTATCACTGCCTGCTGGATACGGTCGCGGAAAAAACCGGTGTGAAAATTGAATCGCATCTGCCCAGACCGGAAAGCAAAACATCCAGTTCCAAGACCATCATTATTCCGCCGGAAAGAACCCGGTATCTGGCAGAAATTGCCGAAACTGTTCGCAATTATCATGTTCATACCGAAGATCAGGCAGCAGTCGTGCGCAGAACCTGGCATCTGGAAGAAACCGCAAAAACCCTGAGTGAAAGTGATTTGTCCGGTGACAAAGGCCAACTGCTGGATCGTCTGAAAAAAGAGGCAGAAGCCGCGCAGAAAATACTGGATAAAGAAACCGCTGATCTGCTGAAACAGTGGGAAGAACTGCGCGAAGCTTATACCAAAGATGATCTGGTCTATTATGTGCGGGATCGGGAAATCCGTGTGCCTTTGTACACCGAATCCCTGTGCCACAAAAAAATTCCCAAAGTCTCTCTGCCGCGATTCACAGACCCCGGAGAAATCTACCGGTGGATGCGCCGGGAAAATCTGCCCGGTTATTTTCCATTTACCTCAGGCGTATTTCCCCTCAAACGCGTTGGGGAAGACCCGACACGCATGTTCGCGGGAGAAGGCGATCCGGCAAGAACCAACCGGAGATTCCGTCTGCTTTCCGGCAATTACGAAGCAAAACGCCTTTCCACCGCGTTTGATTCTGTCACCCTGTACGGATATGATCCGGAAGTCCGGCCTGACATTTACGGCAAAATCGGCAATTCCGGCGTAAGTGTCTGCACATTGGATGACGTGAAAGTGCTGTACAGCGGATTTGAACTCTGCGCTCCCAATACCTCGGTTTCCATGACCATCAACGGCCCTGCGCCCATTATGCTTGCCATGTTTATGAACACGGCCATTGATCAGCAGGTGGACAAATTCAAAAGCGAAAACGGCAGAGATCCCTTTCCGGAAGAATATGATGAAATCCGGGCAATGGTCCTGTCCAATGTGCGCGGAACCGTGCAGGCTGATATTCTCAAAGAGGATCAGGGACAGAACACCTGCATTTTTTCCATTGAATTTGCATTGAAGATGATGGGCGATATTCAGGAATTCTTCATGCAGAACAATGTGCGCAATTTCTATTCTGTGTCCATTTCCGGTTATCACATTGCAGAGGCCGGTGCAAATCCCATTTCCCAACTGGCCTTTACTCTTGCCAATGGTTTCACCTATGTGGAATATTATCTTTCCAGAGGTATGGATATGGATCAGTTCGGCCCCAACCTGTCGTTCTTCTTCTCCAATGGCATGGAGCCGGAATACACGGTTATTGGCAGAGTTGCGCGCCGAATCTGGGCGGTTGCCATGCGGGAAAAATACGGCGCATCCGAGCGGACACAGAAACTCAAATATCATATTCAGACATCGGGACGCTCTCTGCACAGTCAGGATATTCAGTTCAATGACATCCGCACCACGCTGCAGGCTTTGTGCGCGATTTATGACAACTGCAACAGTCTGCACACCAACGCGTTTGATGAGGCCATTACCACACCCTCAACAGAATCTGTGCGCCGTGCGCTCGCGATTCAGTTGATTATCAACCGGGAATGGGGTTTGGCAAAAAATGAAAATCCCATGCAGGGCAGTTTTATTGTGGATGAACTGACTGATCTGGTGGAAGAGGCGGTTCTGTCTGAATTTGACCGGATTACCGAGCGCGGGGGCGTGCTGGGTGCAATGGAAACCGGTTATCAGCGCAGCAAGATTCAGGAAGAGTCCATTTATTATGAAATCCTCAAGCATACTGGCGATTTGCCCATCATCGGTGTAAATACCTTCCGCGATCCCCATGCAGACGGTAAAGATCTGGTGGAAGGCGGCGGTTTCGGCTGTGTGGAACTGGCCCGTGCCACGGAAGAGGAAAAACAGTCCCAGCTCAAACGCCTGAAAGAATTTCAGGAAAAGGGCAAAGACAAAGCTCCGGAAGCCCTGAAACGCCTGCAGAAAGCCGCTCTGAGCGGTGACAACATCTTTGCGGAGATGATGAATGCAGTGCGCTGCTGTTCTCTGGGTCAGATTTCCCGTGCCTTGTATGATGTGGGCGGGCAGTATCGGCGGAATATGTAAAAGCACTATATGACCAATTTGATTTTTAGAGGATGATCAGTAGGTTGGATTAGCGTGAGCGTAATCCGACATTGTGATTTTGATAATATAAAATCTAAATTGGCCGTGTAGTAGGAGTAATAGCAGTAGGGTAGGCACGAAAGTGCCTACCAACTGTCTATTATGGACAAAAGCGGAGCTTTGTCTCCTGCTACTAACTAACTAATTTATAAGGATTGAAAATTATGATTTTCCCCAAAATAAAATTACAGGGCGATGATATGTTTGAGATCCAATTTTGCGACATTAAATGGATACATGAAAATTGGGATTTTGAGTCTCATGCGTTTTTAGATCAGTTTATTGAAAACTGGAAAAAATATTTTGGGAGAAATTTTTCTGGTACGAACATAGAATTTGCTAAAAATGTACTGAATTGTAATCGCAATGCATCTTATTGGAACAAAAATTTACAATCTGCAAATTTAAATATAATTGATAATGAACATTTAATTGAAGAGTTTAGAGAACAATTATGTGGTTTTAAACAAATACATCTTCAAATTGAACTATATAAATACGAAGAAGAAATTAAGAGAAATTTGGATATAATTGAGAACACCATAACAAGTGTTAAAAATACATTAAAATCTTTAAGCAGAAAGAGAGATAAAGGAAAATATTATTACCTAACCTATAGATTAGAAAAAATAAAAAAAGTAAAAAATTATTTAAAAAGCGAGTTAGAGAATGCTCCATTGATAGATCGTTCATCCAATAAACTTATGAGAAAGAATAGCATTCAAAATAACCCCAACAGTCTTAGATATATAGGATTTTTAGCTGATATGGATATTAAATTGTTACCATCGGATATTAGTTTGGAAGATTTATCTTTTTCAAATCCTTTTAGACATTTATATTGGATCTCAGTATCAGCATATTCTGATGTTGATGATATTATGAAAACTTCACGATTGGAAATGAATGCCATTCAAAGAATAGAAAAGGAATTTGAACTTTATAAACTATTTGATTTTTTCAATGAACAGCCTTTTCTAAATGAAAGAAAAGGTATTTTAAACGAAGTGATTAAATCAGCAAAATCTGAATGTTACACTGCGGCTTCGCTATTATTATTTACTCAAACAGAAGGAATCCTTTTAGATTTGGCATTGGAAATAAATGATAAATTATTTAAAACTAAAAAAATGGAAATATTTCCAGACATCAATAACTATAGACAATACATAAGCAGGAAAAACAATAAAAAAGAAGAATGGTTAAGTATTGAAACTTTGATGTTTGATTCAATGTATCGTGATTTCTTTTGGCCAGGTTTTTTGGAATATTTCAATACAGAATTCTATTCCGAAAGATGTCGTTATGCACATGGAGAGGGAAAACAGTTAATAGATGAGATTAGTTTTAAAAAAATCTTATTATTTACATTAACAGTTTTGAATATCTATTTTGAATATTTGGAGACTAATAAGCCGCCAATTTTATCAAATATTAATAGTAATTTATAGATATATGGATAGCGAAATTTTCCATACTGATTATGTTTTAAACCATTTCAATATCCAATAAATATATTGTGGCTGGTTTCGTTCTGCTTCATTCACTATACAAACTTATGAAAAAAATTAAAACAATGAATATGGTAAGAAATATCAGGGATAAACAGTATGCGCTTACAAAAGATATGTCCCCTGATGGGTAGTGGGTCTGCACATACTGACAAAAAATTAACTATTTGATATTATTATATTTTAAAAAATATACTGATTTTTGTCTATACATAATAAATACAAATAGTTATACGATACATCCATGATACTGCTTATACTGATTATAAATAACATATTGATTTATATATTAAAAAAATCAGTATGAGCAGTCCCACTACCCCCTGATGAACTGATACAGTTTTACCGGAACAGGGCAGAGGCTGCCAATAACGAGGCACTGAATCTGCTGAAAAAAAGCCGGAAATTTCATCTCAAACCCGGTATGCCGATTTATGAGGATATGCTGGAAATAAAAAAACGCAAACAGGAAAATGATCTGGAATTTTTTACCCATAAAGAAATATGGGATGAATAAATGCAAATACAAATCTGAAAAGCAATTGCTTAAAAAAGATGTCAAAACAGAACTGTCTGAAATTCTTAATGATCAAGATCAGGATTTCCGTATAGCAGCAGAGTACCTCCTTCAGAAGAATGAAGAATTGTACAGAAGACTAAGCTGATGGATTATCCGATCCGGCTGAAAAGGTTTTTCACAATGAACATGCAGAAACGCTCGGATGAAAGATCAAAAGTTCTTCACAGGGAGATTGCAAGAAAACTCAGAAACCGGCCGGAACTATGGGCAGTTCCGAAAAACAATATCCGCAGATGGAAAGAAGAAAGAAAAAGCATAATGCCATCCATAATGGAATGGGAACACATTCTGAATGAATACAGCAGAGAGCGAATTCTGAATGTGCTTGAAAGTGACTCTGAGGAATCCATCCGGCTCCGATCTTCAAGTCCGTTTACCGGAATACTGAATGACAGAGAAAGAAAAATGATATTTGAATCGTTCAGTAAAAATGCGGGCAATTCTGAATGCAAAAATATTTGATATAAATGACAATATACTGAATATAATAAAAGAACTGCTTTTACAAAATATGGATACAGTTATCAGAAAAGAAACATTGAATTTGGAAGAATATGATAAAAATGTTCCTTTGGAAAATGTGATCAGAGAATTCACGGAAGCAGGATACAGTCAGGAATTTCTTAAGGATTTGAAAGAGGGATTTGAAACCTCGACTGTATATCAAAAACCAGGATTCCCGGAGAAACCAGGTTTTTTGAGAAACCGGAGATTTTATGAGCAGGAAAAATTCTGAACTGACGGCAGATGACGGGATGCAGCCGGAATATGATTTTTCCAAAATGAAAGGCGGTGTTCGCTGCAAATATGCCAAAGCCTTTCGTGCAGGTCATACAGTGAATATTCATAAAGCATACGGCACAACGGAAGAGCAGTATTTTGAACCCGAAAATGGAATATAAAAATTATATCGCACATATCGAATACGATGCCCAAGCAGATATTTTTGGTAGTGGGTCAAAAAGGTTGATTTGTCTTTTTAAATATCTTATAATTATTTTTATGAAACAGTATATTCAAATTACCTGCCGCCACTGCGGCAGTGATGACCCCGTCAGAAACGGACACAGTCCGAACGGTAAGCAGCGTTACCTCTGTAATAACTGCAAAAAAAGTTTGAGGACAGAATATTCCTGTAATGCCTGCAAACCCGGTGTCAGAGAGCAGATTGGGAAACAGACCCTGAACAGCAGCGGAGTCAGAGATATAAGCAGAAACCTTCAAATTTCCAAAAATACAGTAATTTCTGAACTCAAAAAAAAGATCCTGCCGGGATAAATCCGTATTTTCTGACCGGTACCGGAAAAACCCAGGATTTGGAAGCTGAAATACGGACTGATGCGGAAG
>JBFXEJ010000150.1:0-11608 GCA_050180235.1 Desulfococcaceae bacterium | reverse complement strand
GACTGCCGAATGGTATAAAGAACGGAACAGGAATATGAAAGGTGTGGACTGGCAGTTCAGAACAAAGGATGCGAGAATAAAACTGAAGCGACTTTATCCGTCAGTTAAACCTTGACAGAACACTATGCCCGAATTGTCCGTGCCGGAAAAGGCAGATTTGAGGACGCGGGAGACTGGATTCCCATTGACCGGATCAGCGGTTCTCTGGAATAGGGAATTTCCCAGTCAGTTCAGTCCGTTTGAAAGCCATTTTCCGCCTTCAATCTGTTCCATGCAGATTTTGTCCGGGCTGTTTTTCGCGATTTTTTTGTTCTTTGCCATGATATTGGCGATCTTTTCTGTGGAATACACCTGGGAACGCGCCGCGGGCAGTTCCAGTATGACTGCACTCACGGTCAGAAGCGGAAACCTTGTATTCATTCCCGTGTTCCGGTCTTTTCCCGTCATATATCCCATTTCCCTGGTTTCCGGATCATAAAAACTTTCCACATCCCTGGCAAACTGTCTGCACAGATGCCGGACATCAGAAAGGGCTTTTTCCCTTTCCGTATTTTTCAGACCCATGAAGAAATCATCGCCCCCGATATGCCCCGCGAAACGGCACGCGTACTGGGTCATGGTTCTAAGCAGATCCGAAAACAGCAGAATTACGCGATCCCCGCTGCGGAATCCGTACTGATCATTATAGGGTTTGAAATGATCAAAATCAAAATAAATGAACATATAAGCAGAATCCCTGTCCTGCAAAGCCTCAGCCATATACTGGCTGATCAGGGTATTGCCGGGAAGACGGGTCAGGGGATTCTGGTCTCTGGCAATGGCAATATTTTTCTCGTTAAGCACCTTCAGCAGGGATCGTGCGCCCAGAAATCCCCTGTATCTGAGATTGTCTGTAATGATAATGCCTTCCATGTTTTCGTTCTGGGAATAAATCTCCAGTATTTTCTCCACAGGTGTGCGGATGTCGGCTATGGGATATGAAATGATGAATTTGTTCATGTTTTTTCCAATGGCCGGATTCTGCATCAGTTCTGCACCATAGCGGGAATAGGCATAATTTTTGAAACTTTTTTCACTGACAATGCCCAGCGGTTCCTGCCGGCTGTTGACCACCGGAAAAACAGCAGTGCTGTTTTTGTTCCGGCACTGCTCAAAAACCGCAAACAGATCCGAATGATTTGGTATGGGTTCGATATATTCGATTTCCGCAAGCAGAAGTTTTTCATCTCCGGCAGGAATTCCCCGCCGATCTTTTTCTCCCAGCAGCGCTATATGATCATAGCTTTTTTTTAAGTTCCCTGTGTCTGATTCCGGGTGCTGCACCAGATAGCCCTGAATCAGGTCGCAGCCGATGCTGCGGCAACTGTAATATTCCATTTCTGTTTCCACGCCTTCGGCAATCACAATGCCGCCCATGACATGGGCCAGATTGACAATGCTGGAAACAAAAAGTTTTTTGTTGGGATCATGGGTGATGTCCTGAATAAAAAAGCGGTCAATCTTGATAAAATCCGGCCGGGTATGGTAAAGAAGTTTCAGTCCTGCAAAACCGCTTCCGCAGTCATCCACTGCAATTTTAAAGCCCTGTCTGCGGTATGCTTTGAGAATTCCGATGACCGCTTCCGAATTCCGCAGTTCATGTTTTTCCGATATTTCAAAACAGACCGTGTCCTGGGACAGAGCATATTTTTCCAGAATTTTTACCGTATTTCCCGGCTGATAATCTTTTGTATTCAGCACCCGGTTATCCAGATTGAAAAAAAGCCGGACATGATCCTTCCATTCCAGCCGGGAGAATTTTTCAATGGCCTTTTCCCGCAGCACAATTTCCACAGGATACAGAAAGTGTTCATGATAGGCCTGATCAAAAAGATCGTCAATGCTCTGAAATCCGGCTGCCTCAAAATTGCGCATCAGGGCTTCATATCCGTAGCACACTCCTGTATGGATATTCACGATGGGCTGAAAAGCGAAGTCAATTTTACGCAGCCGGTACATCCACCGGCTGCCGAGAAGTTGTTTTTTCAGCAGGGAATTGCATACCGGACGGCTGTTGCAAAAATTATCCATAACTGTATCCTTTTGTCTGTAATTTTGACGTATATAACTGATATTACGCAGCCTTTCCAAAAATCAGGCAGTTATTCTTTTTGACCGTTATTCCGGCAAAAGCCTGAATCCGGTATTTTCAACGGCTTCCGGATACCGGCTTTCGCCGGTATGACGATCCGGCGTAACATCAGTTATTAAACCAGCACTTATACACCCGTATTGTTAGAATTTTATTTAATTTCTGTGAGAATATGGTAAAATCAGGATTTTGGCGGGGACATGGTTCTGACAGGATCATAATGTTTTTTGTCTTTACTGTATGAAATTGCAGGGGGAAGAACTGAACCGAACCTTTATACCGAATCTTTTTCAAAATTCGGGGAATGCCTCTTTTTTTTTAACCACGAAAGACACGGACAGCACGAAAAAAACAGAATTTGCTATGCCCATGTTTTGAAAGCGAATTGGTATTAGGTGATTTCTGAAAATAAATATCCCGGTTCAGTTTACATGCACAGGGCACAGGCCGGAAGTCTGTGCTGCTTTGGTGGGATATTCCTTTCCGGAAATCACCTTACTGCATGGAGCAGGAAACAGAATCTGAGGGAAATATGCCGGAAACTGCCATGCAGATCTGCCGAAAGGATGTCTGTCTGTGGCGGATTTTCAGTTCGGGTTTGAAAGCGCAGGTTCCCGCGATAAAAAAACAGTTACGGATTTCCTTAACCGTTTTTTTATCGCGGGTGTGAATCTCAGGATGTCCTGAGGGAAAAGCGGATGGACTTGGGGGAGTCGGGGGACACTTTTCTGCCCAGTGTGATAATGCCGCTGCCTTCCAGAAAAGTTTCACTCCGTTTGAGATTGGCACCTTTTCCATCGTCTGCCATCATAAACGTGCCATTGGTGCTGTGGTCAATGAGCACGAATCTGCCATTGCGGTATTCAATACGCGCATGGGAACGGGAGACCCGTGTATCAATGACCTCCAGATCATTGTGTTCCTGTCTGCCCATTGTTACGGATGGACGGGTCTGGCTGATTTCCAAAACCGTATTGCCGTACCGGATTTCCAGCACAGCCGGCAGGTCTGGTGCTGTCTGCGCTGTTTTGGGGGATTCATCGGACTGATCCGGAAGGGAAATTCTGAGTATATCACCGCATGACCGGCATCTGGGAGCTTTTCCCGTTTTTGCAACCTCATCCGTATCTACGATATTTCTTTCTCCGCAATCCTCACAAAAGACAATCATTACTTACAATCCCTGCATTTTTCAGAATGTCACTCTTTTTTTCCCAGCAGCCGAATATCTTCTCTCAATGCCCTGATTTCAGACTGTATGGTCAGCCGGATATTCTCCAGTGCCCTGAGAACAGGCTGAATCTGGTCAGGACCGCTTATGGCAGCCGTTGCATTCCCGGTATCCCCGGAAAGCGGTTCGCTCTCCGCACTTCTGTCCTCTGCCAGTCTGTAATCTGATTCACTTACCGGCGCTTCAGCAGAGGGTTCTTCTGCATCCTCCCCGGCAGATGGTTTGGATTTTTCCGTTTTCGCGGCTTCAGGAGATTTTGTGACAATAATCTCATCCTTGAGTTTTTTGTATTTGCCGACCTGGGTGACGAGCATTTTCCGTTTTTCCGCTTCGCTCAAATCATCGGAAAGCATTACAGTTTCAAGGTTTTCGTAGACAGAATTGAGAAGCCGTATGGAATCGGGATGCGCATCTGCCCTTTTTTTGCGGATATATTTCCCCAGAGACCCAAGCAGTTGGAGAAATGCCACGACAATCTTGTCGTCTTTGCATTTGCCTTCCAGTTTGCGGATCTCCTCCCCCAGTTTCTGCATGACCTGATCTGTAATTTCCCATTCCAGGGAAAGTATTACCGATTTTAAATCTTTTATCATGGAATTTTCGACTTTTTTGGGGTCAATAATTTTTTTTTCCTCCGGTTTATCCTCTTTTTCAAAGAAGTTGTCAAGACGGCTATCCAGTCCTGCTGCCGGCTGCCCGCTCCCTTCATCCGGTATGCCGTCATGATCCGATCCGGCACTCTGCCTGCCATCATCCGATCCGAACAGATCTTCCAGACGGCTGTCTACCTGTTCGGTAATGACGTTCCCTTTTTTGGCTCCCAATTGTTTATCCTCCCATTCCGGTCATAAGTATGAAAAGAAACAGATAAAAGCGGATAAACAGCAGACATCATTGCTTCCAAACCTCTTTGATTTTCTCTATCGCCTCTGCAACCTTCAGCCGGAGCAGGCCCAGGGATACCTGTTTTCCGAATATGGAAATGAGCAGAAATTCGCTCTGCACCTTGCTGAAATGGATGCTCTCTTTCTCTCCTTTGTGAAAAAGCAGGGAAAACTCATCCTCGCCCACGATTTTGGCCATGGTGTCCACCGCCGCAAAATTAGCGGATGCCAGCGCAGCCAGGGAGTAAACATCATGCTCGCAATGCCCGTTGTCCCCCTTTGCAATGATATTTCCGGCCATATCAATCAGCAGAACGCTGTGAACACCGCTTGCCACCAGATCATCCATGAGAACATGCTCGATTTTCTCCAACTGATCCTGGCTCAGCGTGTATTCGGTATACGTAATATCGTCATCATAATCGGTTGCCAATTGCCTGTCCTCCTATTTCAGTACCTTTTGCAGGGAAGCCATTGTTAATGATATTATTTTCTTCAGAGTGGGAATCACATTGTCACCGGACAGTGCGCTGGCCCCGAAGGATGGAATTTTCAGCTGACTGTTCAGATCCTTTTCCATCTGCTCCATGGACATGACAGGAATTCCCTCCTTTGCAAGATCCCTCTTGTTGTATTGCAGAACCAGGGGAATTTTGAAAATGCTCTTTTTGTAAACAGCAAGGTTTTCCTGAAGGTTTTTCAGGGACAGAAGGTTTTTCTCCCGCTGCTTGACCATGGAATCCGCAACAAACACCATTCCATCCACACCTTTGAGAACCAGACGCCGGGTGGCATTGTATTTCACCTGCCCGGGCACCGTATACAACTGTATCTTGACATCATATCCCATAATTTTACCGATGTCAAAAGGAAGAAAGTCAAAAAAAAGCGTCCGGTCTCCATGGGTTTTGATGCTGACCATATCCGATTTGATCCGCTCCCGGAATTTACTGTAGATATATTCCAGATTGGTTGTCTTTCCCCCTCTTCCGGGACCGTAAAATACAATCTTTGCCTGGACTTCTTTGTTTTTCAGATTGACGAACGCCAAAATCAAACCCTCCCCTCCATGATGATATTAATCTCCGCCAGAATGCTGTACAGGAAAAGCCTCCCCCACGCATAATGCAGATTCCCGAAAAACAATTTTGCCGGACAGTCAGAAAAAATACAAGTCCTGCCGGTACATCAGCGAAAATCATTTTCCGGAACCTTTTATAACAGAAATTCATACCGGTCTTAAGCCTGATGCATTTTCTGAAGATCGCTCACAGTCTATATCACTAAGTGAGGGACTGGTCAACACCCATACGCATCAGACCAAACGCCGGGGCTGAATTTCCGGACAGCCGGAAATGTCTGCCTGCCGCAGTTTCAGATTTGCACAGAAAACGGGCATTTTTTCTGTATTTTCAAGTTTAAATAAACAAAAACAGTCAGTTATATTCTGCCATGATATATTTATATATAGACAGGCTTCCGTCTGATATATGTCTGAGATATTCTTTTTACTTAAAAGAAGACAGACTGTCAAAATATTTTTATAAATTCGGAAAATTTATCACCATTTTTCTGAAAATTCTGAAAAAGCGGATATGCCATGACAGCGCGGCGACAGGGGAAAAGGCAGTATTTTTAAGCATAATAATTTGAAACTGCTTTAAAAAAAATATATAATCCACTGTCATGACCCGTGCGGGGATGTTCCTGAAACTTTTCGGAGCGGACAGAAAAAAAAATCTTGAACACTGTTTTGGTAATGAATTATATTTTTTTGCTTGAATTTCATATTTTTTTTTATTATAACTCCATTTCATACGGATTTCTGAAAAGCAACCTTAGTATATAAGGAGGTTTTGATGAAACTGAAACTCTGCCTATAAGGCTTCCGGCAGACATACCCGATACTGCCGGAAGCGGAGATCCTGTCTTTTATTTTCTGTCTTTTGTCCGGCACAGTATGGACGGCAGTCCGCAGGTTCCGGAATATTTCCTGTGTGACAGTCCGGCCTGCCGGAAAGTTTTCCTGAAAATCAGCAACTCTTTGTGCAAAGGAGGTTTTATGAAAAAACAACTGATCAATTATGAGACTTTTATTAAAATTTCCAAAGCCATCTCCCATTCCAGAGATCCGGAGGAGGTGGTACTGCTGACCGTTGAGAGCATCAAATCCGCTCTGGATGTCAAAGGATGCGCTCTGTTCCTTATCAACCGCAAGACCGATGAGCTTGAAGTTGCAGCTTCCTTCGGTCTGAGTGAGGAATACCTCAACAAGGGACCGGTCAGCGCGATGAAATCCATTGCCCAGTCTCTGCAGGACAACCCCGGCCCTGTGGCAATTTTTGATGTCGCGGATGATCCCAGAATTCAGTATCCTGAGGCAGCCAAAAAAGAGGGTATTGCCTCGATTCTGGCCGTGCCCATCTTCGGCAGGGGGAAACTTATCGGAGCCATGCGGGTTTACACAGCAGAACCCTGGGAATTTACGCTGGAGGATGTGAATTTTGTTCATGCCCTGGCCCAGTTTGCCGGTATGGCAGTTGAGATGTGCCGTCTGTACCAGGGACAGAAGGAGAGCATTGAAATACTGAAACGGATGAAAGAAGTGCAGAAAAGCAGATCCCATCGGAGGACCCCTTATGAAGGTGTGCCTGTCAGCATCCCGATGGAAGAAATGAGCAGAAAATGAAAATTGCCAAAGTGCCTTTGCAATGATGTGAATTCAATTAATTACACCAATGATTATATTTATACCCCGGCGCCTTCGGTCAGCGGAACGGAAGGCGCCCGTTTTTTTCCCTTTCCCCTGGGAATATCCTTCCTTTTATATTTGACGTCATGATCACAATAGTGTAAATTCCTCTGAAAATCAAAAATCAGCAGATCGGTGATAAAAATTTGGGATATTCCCCCTTTTTTGGCAACAGGTGTTTGTAAAAAAATAAACTGTGCAGTTTTGATGTCCGGAAAACTCTAAGGGTTTGAAACAGCTTATTTTGATACAGACCATAGGTGGTCTGTCAAATAAATTTTTTCACATATTCTGTATCGTGGGGGAGGCAGGATGCCGGTTCTGCTTTGTTAAAAAATTTATTTGACAGAGCAATCAGAAAATCCGGTTTTTCGGAAAAACCGGATTTTTCTGAAAACTTTATACCCGAAAATTTATGCTGACTTAATTAAAGCGTGCTGCTGAAATTTTTTCTGAGGAGAATCCATGAAGACAGACATTTTGAGCGATACCTTTACGGCAGATACCCTTGAAAAAATCTTTCCCCGTGACCGGGCTGACCGTTTTTTTGATGCCCTTTACTGCGATGCAGGGGAAGGGGCCTATGATATTGATCTGGACTACAAAGGCCAAAATCCGGACAGAAAGGAACTGGTGTTTGAATTCCGCCTGAAACAGCGGCCCGGAAAATGTCTGGCCTGCAATCTCACCTATGGACTTCCCCAGGTTTTTTCCCGTCATCCTGTCATCAATGTGCAGGGACTGGTGCAGGAAATTGACAGGCTCCTCAATGGCAATGGCCGATGCGGAGACTGGCGTGTGGGAAGGACCCGTGAAATTTCCCGTTCCCTTCATGCTGTTCCCCTGATCATTTCTCTGCACCCTTCTGAATCATAGGCAGTTCGGAAAAGACAGATATGGCAAAATTCAGTGGCATTCATCATCTGGCAATGATAACCGGCAATATGGATATGACCATACGTTTCTGGCGGGATCTCCTGGGAATGCGGCTGGTGGCCGGGCTGGGACGCCCAGGTTACCGTCAGTATTTTTTTGAAATATCCCAAACAGATATGATAGCATTCTTTGAATGGCCCGGTGTGGAGCCTTTGGCGGAAAAGGATCATGGATTTCCGGTCAAAGGCCCTGGGGGTTTTGATCATATCGCGCTGGGTGTGGAAAACGGTGATGCGCTCTGGGAACTCAAAGACCGGCTTGCGGCAGCCGATATATGGGTTTCGGAAATTGTGGATCATGGTTTCATTCATTCCCTGTATACTTTTGATCCCAACAATATCCCCATTGAGTTCAGCGCGGAAGTTCCGGGAGCAGATATTCGCAGAAATCCCAAAATGAAGGACAGAAAACCGACTCCCGCAGCATTGGAAGGCCCGGAACCCCGGCCCGGACACTGGCCTGATGTGCAGAATCCCACTCCGGCATCAGAAAAAAAAATCCGGCCCGGTGAGGGTATGATTCTCACAGAGGAAAACTGAAGCCATGTCTTTGTTTAAACTTGTCTCAGAATTCAGTCCCGCAGGGGATCAGCCCAAAGCCATTGAGGAACTCTGCGGGCATATTTCCGCGGGAAAACCCCACAGTGTCATGCTGGGCGTGACCGGCTCCGGCAAAACTTTTGCTATGGCCCAGATCATCAGCCGGATGCAAAGGCCCGCGCTGATTATGGCCCCGAACAAAACCCTGGCGGCCCAGTTGTTCAATGAATTCAAAAGCCTGTTCCCGGAAAACGCTGTTGAGTATTTTGTCAGTTATTACGACTATTACCAGCCTGAAGCCTATATCCCCGGCACTGACACCTATATTCAGAAAGACTCGGCCATCAATGAGATGATTGACAAACTCCGGCACTCTGCCACCCGTTCGGTTCTGTCCCGGAGAGATGTGATTGCGGTGGCCAGTGTTTCCTGCATTTTCGGTCTGGGCGCGCCCGAGGATTATCTGGGAATGCGCATGGATCTGGAAAGCGGAACAGAACGGAACCGGGATTTTCTGCTCAAAGGCTTTGTGGAAATGCAGTATGAGCGCAATGATCTGGATTTTCACCGGGGTGTGTTCCGGGTGCGGGGAGACCGGGTGGAAATCTTTCCTGCCTATGAGGAGGATCGGGCTGTACGCATTGAATTTTTCGGAGACGAGATTGAAAGCATAGCGGAAATCGATCCGCTGCGGGGTACAGTCATCCGGCGGCTGAATCAGATCACCCTGTTTCCGGCCAGCCATTATGTCACGGCCAAAAGCACTTTGGAAAAGGCTGTGGAAACTGTAAATGCCGAACTCAAAGAAAGAATGGCGTTTTTCCGCGCGGAAAACCGGCTGATTGAGGCCCAGCGCATTGAGGAGCGGACAAATTTTGATCTGGAAATGATGCTGGAAATGGGCTACTGCAGCGGCATTGAGAATTACTCCCGGCATCTGACCGGCAGAAAACCGGGAGAACCACCGCCTACGCTGCTGGATTATTTTCCCAAAGATTTTCTCCTGTTCATTGATGAAAGCCATATTGCCGTGCCGCAAATCCGGGGCATGTACAACGGGGATCATTCCCGCAAGCAGACACTGGTGAATTACGGATTCCGCCTGCCTTCGGCTCTGGACAACCGGCCCCTGAAATTTGATGAATTTCTCCAAAGGATCGGACAGACCGTTTATGTTTCAGCCACACCTGCGGACTGGGAACTGGAAAAGGGAAAAGACGCGCTCACAGAACTGATTGTCCGCCCCACCGGACTGACAGATCCGGAAATTGAGGTGAGAAAAGCCGAGCATCAGGTCGATGATCTTTATGATGAGATTCAGATCCGGATCCAAAGAAACGAAAGAGTGCTTGTCACTACCCTGACCAAACGCATGGCCGAAGATTTATGTGATTATTATACGGATCTGGGCATTCAGGTGCGGTATCTTCATGCAGACATCAATACGTTGGAGCGCATGGAAATTATCCGTGACCTGCGGCTGGGAAAATTTGATGTGCTGATCGGCATCAATCTGCTGCGGGAAGGACTGGATCTGCCGGAAGTTTCGCTGGTGGCTGTGCTGGATGCGGACAAAGAAGGATTTCTGCGATCTGCCCGTTCCCTGATTCAGACCTGCGGCAGAGCAGCGCGCAATGTCCGGGGCAGGGTCATCCTGTATGCGGATGTCATCACTGCATCCATGCAGAAAGCAATGGAGGAAACCGGGCGCCGCAGAAAAATTCAGGAGGCGTATAATACGGAACACGGAATCACCCCCACCACCATACAGAAAAATATTACGCAGACCTTTGATTTTGCATATCACAAAGCAGATGAACCTCTGGCAAAGGTGGCTGAGACAATGGCAGAATATGGTTCACCGGACAAAGTGGAAAAAAGAATCGTACAACTGGAAAAGGAAATGAAAGCAGCAGCAAAGGATCTGGCCTTTGAGAAAGCCGCACAAATGCGGGATCAGATCAGGGATTTGAGAAATCTGCTGGTTTTTGAATAGTATATGGCCAATTCAGATTTTGCTTTGCTTCCAAAGCCTTTTTTTCGTGTGGTCCGTTTTTTTTGCGGTTGAAAAAATACAGACATTTTCCATCTCTGAAAACAATTTGGTATCATCACCTATTATGCGGAGCAGGCGTCAAAGGACACCTAAAAAACTATGTCAAACCAGCATTGCTTATGAAAATTGCTATTCTGTCAGATATTCACGGAAATCTGGAGGCGCTGGAACAGGTGCTGGCTGATGCGGACCGATCCGAAGTCAGTCATATTATTTCGCTGGGGGATAATATCGGTTACGGGCCTGACCCGGAACGCGTTATGCAGATTCTTCGCACCCGTAAAATTCCCTCTGTCATGGGAAACCATGAAATTTCTGTCCAGTCCGAAAGGTTCAGTCTGTGGTTCAATCCCGTTATCCGCCGGTATATACAGCAGACCCTTGAGGGACTGTCCCCGGAAAGTATCAGGATGATTCAGGAAATGCCCCGTTTTCTGTGCCGTTGGAATGCTTATTTTGTACACGGTTTTCCGCCTAAATCACCTTTTCTCTATCTGTTTCAGATGAATGCTGCAAAAGTGATCCGGGCTTTTGGGAAAATAAACGAAAGAATCTGTTTTGTGGGCCATACCCATGAACTGAATCTGGTTGAATATGACGGAATTTCGGTTTCATACAGTATTCCGGGCTTGGGAAGCATACAACTGAACCGGAACAGCAGATATATCATAAACGCGGGAAGCGTTGGACAGCCCAGGGATGGCGATGATCGGGCCAAATATGTGATTTGGGACTGTAGGGCTGACAGTCTGGAGGTGAAATATATTCCTTATGATATTGATGCTGTCATCCGCAGAATCATTGACGCGGGATATCCGGAATACTTTGGCACGCGGCTGCGGCAAAATTCCTGATACTGATCATTTTTCCCATATCTTATACCAACTCTCCATTGAAAACATACTTATGAAACAAAGCCATGCCCCTCTCAGGAGGGGATTTTCTGAAAAAATAGACCTCCTGCAAAACTCCAAAATTTGACTTAACAGAAGATTTCTGATATTTATTTCTGAGAATTTGCGACTGACAGAACAGGAGAAAATAAGCTTATGCTCACAGTTGGGAAACCGGCCCGCCGT
>JBFXEJ010000149.1:0-12226 GCA_050180235.1 Desulfococcaceae bacterium | reverse complement strand
GTCAGAATAACATATAATCAAAAATAAATCAATCAAAATAAACAACTTGCATATTATTTCAGCATAAATAACAATATAACAATCTGACATTTAACAAGATATGATTAATGTAAAGAAACTTTAGTTATGTAATACCGATTCGCCATTGAAAACATATTTATGAAACAGACCTCTGCCCCTCTCAAGAGGGGATTTTCTGAAAAAATAAATGGAGAGTTACTATAAAATCAAATATTTGAAAAAAACAACTGCACAGCTCCCGGTTTCCATGAAAATAAAAATCTGCACCATCAGAATAATTCACGTTTTTTCCATAATCATAAAAAACAGTAAAACAAAATTGTTATATATTTTTGGCATATTGCTCAAATAAAAATCTTTGACATTTGCAGACAAGTCATATAACCAGATATATGCAGTAAAACTGGAGTTCCGGTTTCGGAACCTGTCCCATACATCCTGCCAGGGCTCAAAGGAACTGCATCTGCCCCGGCAATTCCACAGTTATTATACAGTACAGATCCTGAAATAACAATGAGATACAGTTAGCTGTCTATAAACAGATCCTTTTCAGATTCTGTTTCATATGCTTTGTGCTTAGGCGATTTCCATGAAAAAATGTACCATCATTGCAGGGTGGGCACGGCTTTTTGTGCCCACAGTTTCAGCAGGACGGCGGGCACAGAAAGCCGTGCCCGCCCTACGAAAAACGGTATAATCATTAATGGAAATCACCTTAAAACAGACCGTTTTCAATCCATGACAGAGATCTGCCATAAACCGGCACCTGACCACCCCACCATGAAAAAATTACAGACTTTCATCCAGAAAATCCTGAATCCGGTCAAAGAAAGGCCGAAGGGAATCCGGTGGAGCATCCGCTGGAAACTCACGGCCGTTATTACCCTGATGATGCTTATTGCTGTGTCCCTGCTGACATGGATGCAGATTTCCGTTCAGGCAGAAATGATGGATGCCGAACTGCAAAAACGTTCTGTGCTGATGAAGGAATATATGATCGAACAGGGAAAGGGTTTTGTGTCCAACCTGGTCATACAGGTGGAAAAAGACATTGCGGCCTTCAATTTTTCCGGGGTTGCGGAATCGGTAAACGCGAATGTGAAAAAACACAGGGATATTAAATATGCAGTTCTCATATCCTCTTCGGGTGTGGTCTTTGTTCATACACTTCATCCGGAATATGTGCGCAACATACTGACAGATCAGAGAAATCTGACGGCACTGAACCGGAGCGCACTGAGCGTATCCGAATATGGGGAAGACGGCCCGGAGACCGAAATCATTGCACCTGTCCAAATCAGCACCCAGCCATGGGGAGTTCTGAGAGTCATTTACACACGGGGAAATCTCGATGCTGAAATTCGCAGATCCGCAGAGCAGATAGAAGAACATATCCGTACCATGATGCTCAGAACCCTTCTGACTTCCTCAGGTCTGCTTGCAGTCTGTTTTTCTGCTGTGTTTCTTTTTTCCCGCCGTATTACCAATCCGCTGATTCAACTGACGAATCTGGCCAGGAAAATTTCCGGTGGGGATTTTTCCTTTTCCGGACATGTTGACATCCGCACAGAGGATGAGGTGGGAATGCTGGCCCGCGCATTTGCGGATATGGGAAGTCAGTTGCAGCATTCCTACAAAAAACTTGAGGAATACAGCAAAACCCTGGAGCAGAATGTTATGACCAGAACCGCTGAACTGAAACAGAAAAACACAGCCCTGTCCCGGATGAATGAGCAGCTTGAACTTACCCTGAAAAAACTCAAAGAAAGCCAGGCGCAACTGATCCAGTCTGAAAAAATGGCGGCCCTGGGGCAACTGACAGCGGGAATTGCACATGAAATCAACAATCCTTTGGGTGTGGTCCGCGGTGCTGCCCAGAATATGTCTGCTGCACTGGATACTTTGGTATCCGGTTTTCTCCATGTGCTTCAGATTCTTCCCGAAGAACTGCATCCCTGCCTTTTTGAGGTGCTGGAGCAGGTTATACGCAAGGAAGAGAATCTGTCTACCAGGGAAATCCGGAAAAACCGCCGTATGCTGATCCCCTATCTCAAAAATGCGGGCATTGCGGATGCCGAATTTCTTGCTGATATGATGGCCGATATGGGACTGACGGAAAAAAACTCTGATTTCATGCTCCTGCTGAAATGGCAGGAAGCATCTGAGGTAGTGAAAACAGTTTACTGCATTTACGGAATGAAAGAAGACGGCAGAAATATTCTGGCAGCCGTGGAACGGGCATCCAAAATCGTATTTGCCCTGAAAAAATTTACGCTCCGGGATGCGGAAGACAGAAGAACGCTGACCGATATTCCGGACTGCATTGAAACCGTGCTCACACTTTATCAGAACCAGATCAGACAGGGAGTGGATGTTATACGGAAGTATGGGAATGTCCCGCCGCTTCTCTGTTTCAGGGATGAAATCAGCCAGGTATGGACCAATCTGATCCACAATGCCCTTCAGGCCATGTCCTGCAAAGGAGTTCTGGAAATCAGCATTTCCGAAAAAAACGGTTATATTTTCGTTTCTGTTGCAGACAGCGGCATCGGCATACCCGATCAAATCCGCAACCGGATTTTTGAGCCTTTTTTCACCACAAAGGGCATAGGTGAGGGCAGCGGACTCGGGCTGGACATCTGCCGGAAAATTATTCAAAAGCATGATGGGAAAATCGAATTTGAAAGCCGGCCCGGCCGCACAGTATTTCATGTATGGATTCCCCTTAAAAATCTGGCGGATCCGGGACAGGATGAAGTCGGTGAAACCGAATGAACTACCCGTTTTTATTGCTGAAATATACAAAAAGCACGGAAAATCCCGCGGAAAAGGGCATTATCATCCAGGTCATTGTTTTCAATGATGACGGCATTGAGCCGGTTTTTTCCCAGCCATATCAGGAAATTTTCAATTCTTTCGGCGCGCAGACTGTCTTTTGCCATATACAGATCAAAATTATCCGCATTTCCGCTTTCCCGTCTTTTACGGATTCTTTTTTTGCGGATTTCATGGTCTATATCCAGCACAATGGTTTTTGTTCCGGTAACCGGGATGATATTTTTCAGCACACGATCCAGAAATCCGGGCAGTCTGATGTCCTCTTCCCTTTCAAATCTGTGACCCAGCCAGAAGGCCAGAACACGAAGGGCCGTATGACTGATCACAATGATTTTTTTATGGCTTTTTCTGAATCTTTTCAAATCATTTTGAAGCAGGAAAAACAGCAGAACCGGCATAAGGTGTTTTGTCAGGGGAAAGGTGGCAAGAAAAACCTTTTCCTTCATCAGATCAAACCATCCCTTGCCTTCGCTGGATACCGCATCACCTGGTTCTTTGGAAAACCACCCCTCTCTTTTTTCAACTTCATAACCGGCCTTTCCCAATTCATTTACAATAAAATTGGTGACATGGTTTTTTCCGGATGCGTCCGTGCCCAGAATCAGCAGAACATCCGGAACATGCAGCAGTGAAACGTCTGTTTTGCCGTTCATCCTGCCTGTCTCCTTTCAGAAATCATAAAAAACCTTTATGCCGTGTTTTTTCTTTTCATAATAAATGATTTTCACCTCAATCTGTTCCGGCAGCATAGGTTTGGATTTGTATGTGACAGGTTTGACAGATACAGGCATATCTCCGATATATCCGTCAATTCCTTTTGATTCCTCCTCAGGGTTTGCCAGCCGGAAGTCTGTTTTTTTTGTATCTGCAATCTGCTTCAGAATGCTTTTCTGAAAACGCAGTCCTGCATAGCTTTGGGTCAGAATCAGATTTTCCACCCATTTTTTCACAAGGGCTTTGTCAATATCCTCCATTGCCCTGCGGAGTTTCACAATCATATCATATATTTTTTCCGTTGCCTGATCAACGGCTTCCGGTTTCTGCGCTGTGTACCACCGCACCCATTCCTCATATTCCCTTCCGGGAAACTGCTGAATCAGTTCAGAAATCTGCCCTACTGTTTTCGGCCTTGTCGCCTGAGCGTTCTGATTGGCCAGATTGAGAATCTGACCCGTGTATTTGGGAAAATCCGGTGCGGCTCCTCTGAGAGATGCGGCAATTTCAGCATTCCGGATGAAAAAAATTTTTTCAGCACCATGACTGTTTCCGGAAAAAGCGGCAGCCAGGGTCAGAATGACAAAATAAAGGGGAAAGTATGCAGGTTTCATAAAATAGGCACTTGCAAATAAACAGAAATTTTTTTATAAACCGCCATAGGCAAAATGTCCGCAGCAAAAACTGAAAGCAGGTGTATGAAGCAGTAGCCTAACCCGCCATTTCAGAGATTTCAGCATTGAAAAAGGATGAATCGGCTGCATAAATCACAATTTTTTAATATGTCTGGCGAGAATTGCAGCCTGCCATCGGGATGCCCTGATTCGCAAAAAATGGCGGGTTCCACTCCACCCAACTGCAGTTTCATGTAAAATATCTTCGGACAGTAACATGAATGTTGCTGTTTGAAAACAGATAATTCAGGATTTTATGGATAAAACATATTCTGTTATAATTCCTGCATACAATGAGGAAAAATGGCTGCCGCAGACTCTGGACGCTCTGTCACAGGCCATGCAGAAAACGGCCATGACCGGCGAAGTCATTGTTACAGAAAACAATTCCACGGATATGACCGGCAGGATTGCCCGTGAATACGGCGCACAGGTGGTGTTTGAACCCATCAGCCAGATTGCCCGCGCGCGTAATGCCGGAGCTAAAGCAGCAAAAGGGAACTATCTGATTTTTCTGGACGCTGACACCCTTATCACACCTGTGATTCTGAAAACTGCCCTGAAGAAACTGGAAAGCGGAAAATGCTGCGGCGGCGGTATCCGGGTGGATTTCGGAACAGTTTCCTCCCCTTTTGTGCAGAGAGTCATTGATTTCTGGAATATGATTTCCCTGAAATTCCGACTGGCAGCAGGCTCTTTTGTCTTCTGCCTGAAGGAGGCTTTTGATGCAGTACACGGATTTGATGAAAGAGTGTATGCGTCCGAGGAAATCGGATTTTCCATCAAAGTCCGGCAGTGGGGAAAAAAAAGAGGAATGGATTTCTGCATCATCCGGGAACATTTCATTATATCCTCACAGCGGAAACTGCACTGGTTTTCACCGCTTCAGACCTGGCTCTTCACCCTGTCCGTATTCCTTATCCCCTTTGCGCCCTTTTCCAGAACCCTCTGCCGCCTGTGGTACAAACGTCCCTCTGATTAGGATGCAGTTCATGGACAATCGTTTTGTATACCGCAATCATCCACACAGGATCAGTTAGGTGATTTCCATTAATGATTATACCGTTTTTCGTAGGGCGGGCACGCCTTTCTGTGCCCGCCGTCCTGCTGAAACGGCGGGCACAAAAAGCCGTGCCCACCCTGCAATGATGGTACATTTTTTCATGGAAATCGCCTTAAACAGGCATTCCTGTTTTTTTGTGATTCGCTGTATCAGGCAGCACGTACCGTATTTGTCTTTCAGGAAAATCTGTCAATGCCTCAGTCCGGAGACCGTCTCCGGGCTGAGGCAAAAAATAATCAATTATCAGTCCATGCGGTAGTTGGGAGCCTCTTTGGTGATGATAACATCATGCACATGGCTTTCCCGCAGACCCGCCGCGCTGATTTTGATAAACCGGGCGTTCTGCCGCAGTTCCTCAATGGTCTGGCAGCCCACATATCCCATACCTGCCTTGAGTCCGCCCACAAGCTGAAACACAATTTCCGACAGCAGCCCGGCATAGGGAACCCGGCCTACAATTCCTTCGGGAACCAGTTTGTCATCCTGCTCATTTTCTCCCTGATAATATCTGTCCTTGCTGCCCTGTTTCATGGCCTCCAGAGAACCCATGCCCCGGTATGCCTTGTAACTGCGTCCCTGATAAAAAACCATTTCGCCCGGACTTTCCTTTGAACCTGCAAACAGCCCGCCGATCATTACCGAATGAGCGCCTGCGGCAATGGCTTTGGTGACATCGCCTGAAAACTTGATGCCCCCGTCCGCTATCAGGGGAACCCCTGTTTTTTCAGATATATCCTTGCAGTTCATAATGGCTGTGAACTGGGGAACCCCGATACCCGCCACAATGCGGGTGGTGCAGATTGATCCTGGACCGATGCCGATTTTCACGCCGTCAACCCCAGCCTCAATGAGAGCCTGCGCACCTTTTCCTGTGCCCACGTTTCCGGCTATCAGTTCGATATTCGGGAAAGCGGTTTTGAGTTTTTTCACGGTTTCAATAACATTCCGGGAATGGCCGTGGGAAGTGTCTATGAGAATCACATCCGCACCGGCCCGGAGAAGTGCCTGGGCCCTTTCTTCGGCATCCGGCCCCACACCAATGGCTGCGCCCACCCGGAGCCTTCCCCGGCTGTCTTTGCAGGCATGGGGATATTTTTTGATTTTCTCAATATCCTTGATGGTGATCATGCCGGTCAGTTTCCCATCTTTGTCGACCACAAGCAGTTTTTCAATCCTGTGTCTGTGCAAAGTTTTTTTGGAATCCTCCAGACTGATACCTTCAGACACTGTCACCAGATTTTCACTGGTCATAACATCGGAAACCCTTTTTTCCAGATCAGTCTCAAATCTCAGGTCACGGTTGGTGACAATGCCCACCAGATTGTCATCTTTGGTTACAGGAAGGCCGGAAATGCGGTACTGCTCCATGATCGTAAGAACATCACGTATGGACTGATCCGGATGCACGGTGACAGGATCAACAATCATGCCGCTTTCGGATTTCTTGACCTTGTCCACTTCCCTGGCCTGCTGTTCAATGCCCATATTGCGGTGAATAAATCCCAGTCCGCCTGCACGGGCCATGCTGATGGCCACCTGGGATTCTGTTACGGTATCCATAGCAGCGCTTACGACCGGGATGGAAAGACTCAGGTTACGGGTCAGACGGGTGCGGGTATCAATATCCTTTGGCAGTACGTCTGAATAGTTCGGAACCAGAAGGACATCGTCAAAGGAATAGGCTTCTTCCGGGGATATAACTGTCATAAAAATTGCCTCCGAAAAGGATGCAGGATTTTCAAAAACCTGCTGTTAAAAATGTTTAAAATGAAATATCAGAAAGATAAAGTGAAAATACGGTTTCACGGATAATTAATCCTTATGTTTAGCAAAGGCATGAATATTTCGCAATCTTTTATTTGTCATCTTGACAGATACAGGCAGGAAGCATTAAAGAGAGTTGTAAAATTATGGCAGAATTATCCCGGATTACAAAACAGATCGGAAAAAAAACATGATTACAGAGATTAATCCTGAAAATCCGCATATACGGCTGATACGGCAGGTCGCGGAGATACTCAAAGACGGCGGGGTGATCGCGTATCCCACCGACACCTATTACGGCATAGGCTGCGATATTATGAACAAAAAAGCGATTCAGCGCATCTATCAAATCAAGCAGCGGGATCAGAAAAATCCTTTCAGTTTTATCTGTTCGGATTTGAAAAATATCAGCGATTATGCCAAAGTATCCAATTATGCCTACAAAACCATGAAGCGGCTCCTGCCCGGCCCCTATACCTTTATTCTGGAGGGCTCAAAACTGGTTCCCAAAATAATGCTGACCAAACGCAGGACAGCAGGCATACGGGTTCCGGCCCATCCCATCTGTCTGGCTCTGGTGGAAACCCTGGGTCATCCCATACTTTCCACCAGCGCGACCAAACCGGACGGTGAGATATTTTATGATCCCTCTTTCATACACGATTATTTCGGATCACGTCTGGATGCAGTCATAGACGGAGGCCCGGTTTCGGGAAATCCCTCCAGCGTGGTTTCCCTGCTGGATGACGTGCCGGAAGTCATCCGCAAAGGAGCCGGAGATGTGAGCCTGTTTGAGTAGAACAGGCTTACAGCCTGTTCATGCACAAACTGGAACAAAAAAACGCTGTGTTCTCTGTGGTTTTTTTCATCTCTGTGTCCTCTGTGGGAAACTCTGGGCAACTTTGGATCAGGACAGAAAAGTTTCCCACAGAGATCACAGAGAAAACCCACAGAGATCACAGAGAAAAAAATGCTGTGTCCTCTGTGGGAAACTAAAACTCTCCGAGTCTTTCCGTCAGAAAGATATGTTACTCATAATAAAGGAGTTGTTCTATGGAATGCAAAAAAGAGAAAAATCTTGCAAACTGCGGATGCACTTATGAACCCTGCGCGAAAAAAGGGATCTGCTGTGAGTGCATAGCCTTTCATCTCAAATCCCGTGAACTTCCGGGCTGCTGTTTTTCCAAAGATGCAGAGCGCACCTATGACCGTTCCTTTGAGCATTTTGCCCGTCTGGTGAATCAGAAAAAGATATAAGCAGGCAAACAAAATTTTTAGTGGTGTCCTGCGATAATTGAAAAGAACGCATTGACCGTTTGCAGGATCATGATTTCCGGACGGATTGTAAAATTTTCAGAATCATATGCAACAGCCCGGCAGAAAAGGCTTTTCAATCAGAGCAGGACACCACGAAATTTTTCGTGTATTCAAAAAACCGGATTTTTTTCGAAAAATCAGGTTTTTCTGAAAATTTTCGGGACTGTGTTTATGCAGCAGGCACAAGCTGGAAGCTTAGGTGATTTCCATTAATGATTATACCGTTTTTCGTAGGGCGGGCACGGCTTTTTGTGCCCGCCGTCCTGCTGAAACGGCGGGCACAAAAAGCCGTGCCCGCCCTGCAATGATGGTACATTTTTTCATGGAAATCGCCTTATGCTACTTTTATACCCGAAAAGTTATGGAACCTTATTTAATCAGGAAAGGAAAGAACAAATGGCTGATATGTTTGCAGATTACAAAAAGCAACTGACAGAAAAATCACAGCCGCAAAACGTACCGACCCCTTTTTCCCAGGGCAGCGGCAGTAAAAATTTTGAATATCTGTACCGGGGCGCATTTACCATGCTCAAAATCCGGCTGAATGCCGGAGAACGCATAAAAGCCGAATCAGATGCAATGGTTGCCATGAGTCCCAATGTGAGTGTGGAGGGAAAACTCGAAGGCGGGGTTCTGGGCGGTCTGGGCCGGATGCTCACCGGGGAAAAGTTCTTTTTTCAGACACTTCACGCTCAGCATGGCCCCGGAGATGTGTATCTTGCTCCTGCTGTTCCCGGAGATATTATGGAAATCGAAATGGACGGCACAAACTCCTATATTCTGCAGAAGGACGGTTTCTTTGCCGGTTCCGAGGGGCTGAATGTTTCCACAAAAATGCAGAATCTTGCCAAAGGGCTTTTTTCCGGCGAAGGTTTTTTTATCATCAAAGTCAGCGGTATGGGAACACTGTTTGTCAGTTCCTACGGTTCCATTCACCCGATGGATCTGGCAGCGGGCGAGGAAATCATCATTGACAACTGCCATCTCGTTGCATGGCCCGAAACCATGCAGTACAATGTGGAAAAAGCCTCATCCGGCTGGATATCCTCTTTTACCTCCGGAGAGGGACTGGTCTGCCGTTTTCGCGGCCCCGGACGGGTCCTGATTCAGACCAGAAATCCCAGAGGATTCGGGTCATGGATTCGGCAGTTTATACCGATAAAATAAAGATACTCTGAGATTTGACAGCTTTTGGAAAGTTGTCAAATCTTATATCAAGGAACATAATGGCAAAAAAAGCAGCAGCAAAAAAGCAGGCGGGTTTTGAGGAAAGTCTGTGGGATTCCGCAAACAAACTGCGCGGCAGTGTGGAGCCTTCGGAATACAAGCATGTGGTTTTAAGCCTGATCTTCCTGAAATTTGCAAGCGACAAATTTGAGGAACGCAGAAAGGAACTGATGGCCGAGGGCAAAGGGGCTTATGCGGATATGGTGGAATTCTACACCATGAAAAATGTTTTTTATCTGCCTGAAGAAGCCCGGTGGAGTTATGTAAAAAAACATGCCAAGCAGGATGATATAGCGGTCAAAATTGATACTGCCCTGTTTACAGTGGAAAAAAACAACAAATCCCTCAAAGGTGCGCTGCCGGACAATTATTTTTCCCGTCTGGGGCTGGATGTCAGCAAACTGGCTGCCCTTATTGACACCATCAGCAATATTCAGACCATACAGGACAAAGAGCAGGATGTGGTGGGCAGGGTTTATGAATATTTCCTGGGCAAATTTGCCGCAACCGAAGGCAAAAAAGGCGGGGAATTTTACACACCGGGCTGCATTGTCAACCTGATTGCGGAAATGATTGAACCCTATAAAGGCAAGATTTACGATCCCTGCTGCGGTTCCGGCGGCATGTTTGTACAGTCTGTAAAATTTGTGCAAAGCCACCACGGCAACACCAGAAACATTTCCATATACGGTCAGGAATTCACCACAGCCACCTACAAACTGGCAAAGATGAATCTGGCTGTGCGCGGGATTTCCGCAAATCTGGGGGAAGTGTCAGCAGATACTTTTTTCAATGATCAGCACAAAGATCTGAAAGCTGATTTCATCATGGCCAATCCGCCTTTCAATCAGAAACAGTGGCGGGCAGAGAATGAACTGATCGATGATCCCCGATGGGCCGGTTATGCAGTGCCGCCCACAGGCAATGCCAACTATGCGTGGATTCTGCATATGGTTTCCAAACTTTCTGAAAAAGGTGTGGCCGGATTTGTGCTGGCCAATGGTTCCATGTCCACCACCACCAACGGAGAAGGGGCTATCCGGCAGAAAATGATTGAAAATGATCTGGTGGACTGCATGATCGCGATGCCGGGGCAGCTTTTTTACACTACCCAAATTCCGGTCTGTCTCTGGTTTCTGACAAAATCCAAAAAAGCTGATACAGAAAGAGGATACAGAAACCGGCAGGGGGAAACCCTTTTTATTGATGCCCGGAAAATGGGTTCTCTTGTGGATCGCATTCACAGGGAACTGTCTGTTGATGATATTGCAGAAATTGCAGATACCTATCATGCGTGGAAAAGTGGAAAAAGTGTAAAGGGTGAAGGGGAAAGGGTGAAATATGCGGATAAGGCCGGGTTCTGCAAATCCGCTACTTTGGAAGAAATTCAGTCCCATAATTATATCCTGACACCGGGGCGGTATGTGGGAGCCGAAGCAGTGGAAGATGACGGCATTCCCTTTGAGGAAAAAATGGGGGAACTTTCTGCTGCGCTTTATGAGCAGATGCGGGAATCGGTGCGGCTGGATGAGGTTATCCGCAAAAATCTGGAAGTGCTGGGGTATGGGGAGTAACAATTTTTCTGAATTGGGCAACAGTCTGTTGCCTAATTTGCGAAGCAGGCTGCTTCGCAAAAAAAAGCCCTGAAAGGGCGTTATATTATAGTCTAGGGCGAAGCCCTGGGAGAGAATAAACACAAAAAAGCATAAGCCCTGAAAGGGAGGATTATATAGCGGCAACATTCCGGAATCATTATTTTAATGCGCCCTTTCAGGGCTTGGATTATATTTTGCTCCATTTTCCCAGTCCGCTGGCCTGGGCTATATCAATCCGCCCCTTCGGGGCTTAAAACTGCCGTGACAGATGGTAGGGTGGGCAAAAGCGGAGCGCTGCCCGCCATTGGCGGCGGGCACAAAAAACCGTGCCCACCCTACTATGAAAAGATTCTCAGGATTTACACGATGAAAAAAATCCTGTGCATTCTGTATAATCCTGTATAATCGTGTTCATACCATTCTTTGAACAGGATTATTCAGGATTATTCAGGATTTACACGATGAATAAAATCCTGTGCATTCTGTATAATCCTGTATAATCGTGTTCAAACAACAGAAACAACAGAAATGAGAATCAGGAGGTGATGGGGAATGGGAAATGATTGGACTAAAACAACGCTTGGCAATATAATTGTTACCAATGACTTCACTTATTCAAACAAAGATAATTGGGAATTTATAAATTATCTCGATACCGGAAATCTCACGGAAAACAACATTTCTGAAATTCAGCATTTGATTGTTGGAAAAGACGAGATTCCGAGCAGAGCTAAAAGAAAAATATTGCCGGGTGATATAGTCTATTCAACGGTTCGTCCGAACCAAAAACATTACGGAATAATAAAGAATCCGCCTTCAAATTTGCTGGTTTCCACAGGTTTTGTTACTATTCGGGCAAAGGCAGAGATTGCAGATACAAATTTTGGGTAGTGCTACACAAGTAATGCTGTTATAATATTCATACTTTACAAACAGATATATCTGTATTATTATTTTCTGGATAAATTTAAAAATCACAATGTTCAGTGAAAGGATTTCTTTATGAACTGCCC
>JBFXEJ010000148.1:0-12372 GCA_050180235.1 Desulfococcaceae bacterium | reverse complement strand
GGTCTCCCCTCCCTTGAGGGAGGGGCAGGGGAGGGTGAAAACATCAATTTATTACAGGATATTATTTTTGCCCCTCCCCTAAACCATCCCGCAGGGGGAAGGGATTTTTAACGGATTTGAACCACTACCTCCTGTCATTCCGGTGAAAGCCGGAATCCAGTAATATCAAACAGTTCCGGATACAGGCTTTCGCCGGTATGACGAATCTGCGTAACATCAGTAAATCCTGAAAATTTTAATTGCTGATTTACGCATTGCCCTTATACATGCAAAAGCCGGTATGACAGCAAAACAGGGTAACTTCCCGATTTTCAAAACGGCTGCGTAACGTCAGTGTCCTTACACCAAATCAGATGAAAAATAAAGAATTATTCTGTATTCAGGTAAATCCGGCTGTTTGAGGACTTGCGCAATAAAAAAATCAGGAGCATAAGCCCTGACAATGTCTGATTTTACACGGTTTATGCAGACAGCGGATATACCGGTAAAAAGGGAATGCTTGACAGAAGATACAAAAATCATGTAAACTTGCTCAAATTGCAAAATTCCTCATGCAGTTCTTTCATATGGAGGAGAAGTGATTCCGGAATAAATGCCAGACTTTCAGTTTGGCAGTCCTTTGCCCTTTAATCCAATGGCATGGGCAGCGGGGGCGGGAATCTCTTTTTTTGCAGATTCACCATTTTTTTCCAAAAGACAAAACTAATCCTTAAAAAGCATTTTTTTGCACGGAGGGTATTATGAAAACAGGCAAAAGCGTATTGGCAATTATGGTTCAGGTGTTTTTTATCAGCAGCATCCTGTTTTTCTTTTCGGGTGCGGCAATGGCAGAATGCCCCGGTTTCACCAAAGTGACCGGAACGGCTAACTGGTTCGAGGGAAAAACAATTGGAACAAATGGCATGAACAGCCCTGCGCTGGTGGATATTGACCATGACGGGGATTTGGATGTGTTTGTGGGATCAAACGACGGGAAAATCTATTATTTTAAAAATACCACCACTTCCCCGGATTCACCAAGTTTCACGCCAATGACAGGTAGTGAAAATCCTTTGAATTTAGTATCTTTTCCAGATTTTATCATTAAACCCTGCTTTGTTGATATTAACGGAGATAAAAAACCGGATCTTTTTTTCAGTGTGTCACTTGATAGATCTTTACATTATTATAAGAATACCGGAAATTATGATCCGGAGGATCCGAATCTGGATCCGGATATGATTGTGCCTAAGTTTGATGATTACACAGGAAATGATGAAAATCCCTTTAAAGGAAAAACCATAGATACAGCTACACCTCTCTCTTATAACGCTTTCAAACCGGCTTTCGCAGATATTGAAGGGGATGATGGAGACATGGATGCACTTTTCGGAATGAGCGATGGTTCCATCAAATATTATAGAAATGACGGGACAAAACAGTTAGCGGCATTTCCTTCAGAGCCGACAGTTGAGGGTAATCCTTTTGATGAAATTCCAGCCCCTCTTAATGATGCAACCCCTGATTTTACAAATGAAAACGGCCTCATTTTGGGAGAAAGGGGTAAAATTGTTTATTACAGAATGCAATCACCGAAATATGACAGTGGATGCACCATCGAAGAAGTTTTCGGCAAGTATTATTATCCTGCTTTCGGAAATTTGTTCGGAAACGGAGAAATGAAAATGCTGGTGGGAACCGTTTCAAATATCGGTCTTGAGTACTGGAATTATTCCAATGTCATCCCCGTCACTCCTGGTGATATTAACGGCGAAGACGGCCTGACCCTGGCTGATGCCATTCTGGGCCTGAAAATCCTGGCCGGAGCGGATATTTCCGGTGAAAATGTAACTCTCAATGCTGAAGTGAATAATAATGATCCACCGGTAATCGGTATGGAAGAAGTGATTTTTGTTCTCAGGGAAGTTGCACAGGCAAAGTAGAACATGACCAATTTAAATTTTGGAGAATCACAGAAAACTCCCCACCTAAAAAGGGAACAGCATTCGTAGGGTGGGCACATGTTTCTCCGTGCCCACCTTTCTGAGAACTTCCATCCTAAAAAGGGAACAGCATTCGTAGGGTGGGCACATGTTTCTCCGTGCCCACCTTTCCGGTTGGTGGCGGGCACGGAGGAACATGTGCCCACCCTGCTGTCCGGAGTGCAAAAATTAAGCGGAGCGGTTTTTTGCATAGCAGGTGGGCACAGAAAAACATGTGCCCACCCTGCTGTCCGGAGTGCAAAAATTAAGCGGAGCGGTTTTTTGCATAACCCGCCTTATTTCACAGAAAAACCGGATTTTTTGGAAAAATCCGGTTTTTTTAATATTTGCAGGCGGGCACGAAAAAACACGTGCCCGCCCTACTGTCCGGAGTGCAAAAATTAAACGGAGCGGTTTTTTGCATAACCCGCCTTATTTCACAGAAAAACCGGATTTTTTGGAAAAATCCGGTTTTTTAATATTTGCAGGTGGGCACGGAGAAACATGTGCCCACCCTGCTTATGAACAATAAATGCAAAAAACCGCTGTTTCCGGCACGGCCGGAAACAGCGGTTTTTTATTGTGCACACCCTTAAACTCCTCTCACGAGAGGGGAAGGGATTCTGATTCTATTCTTCTTCTATCACCTTTTCTGTAACTTCTCTCCACCACTTGATCTGCGGTGTCGGAGGTCCGCTGAACTGCACTTTATTGGGTTCATTGTTGTATATACCAGCTCCAATGGACAGCATATGTCCGGAGGCTCCGTCAGCAGCTCCGTCCAGAGTTTTGATATACAGATGCTCATCATCCACAACCGGCGCGCTTCGCACATTTCCGACTTCAATATAGCTTACAGGGTCTCCGTCTTCCCGATTCTGATCAACCATATAAACCCTGCCCAGTCCTGCATCCTCAACATCCGGTGTGCTGCAGGGATCTTCCGTATCCTGTGTGGATGTGCCAAAATAAACCTTTCCGGCTGCGGCAAAGGCTGTTGCAAAAATCCGGTGACCCGCAGGCATGTCCAGCCACCATCTTTTTTCTGCCTTTGAACATCCGCCTTTTCCGCTCGAATCCCTGTATGCGTAGAAGGTGTATATGGTTCCGGCCGGACTGTCCCCGCTTTCATAGGGATTGTCACTGGTTCCGAAGAAGATGTCCACATATTTTGTCCCCCCATCCTCTGTAACAACAATCGTGGGAGAAGCATAGATGGGCAGCACCTTATCATTGATCACGCAGTCATCAATATCTGCCAAAGAACCGCTTTCATCCGGCAGTGTCACCTTGTACATGAATCCTTTGTCAGTTCCCACATACATGGCATCCAGATAACCGTTGTTGTCATAATCCACCACTCCGGGCTGACCGCTGGGAACACCGCCTTTTCCCTCTACTTCCGAATCCAGGAAGATACGGGTGATGACCCGTCCGTCTGCCGCGTCAATCATGAAGACAGAGGGATAGCAATGGGGATCTGTGTCCGTGCCATCACAGTTGGTGGGTGTTCCGGATACGAAAAATACCACCCATTTGGATTTGCCGCCCACCAGCACCTTGCCCACCTGTCCCACAGCAGGAGAGGATTTGCTTCTGTACAGATCCGGATCAATAAATTCCCACATGAGTTTGGGAACAAGCGGAGATGTAATATCCAGACAGAAAATTGTGTCTCCGCCATTGCCCAGGGCGCTGAACACCAGACTTTTCCAGGCGCTGTCCACATAAACATCAGACACTGCCGGGGAGGCATCCACAAATGCCTGCGCTCCGGATTTTTTGAAATTGTTTTTCAGCCGGGAAATCAGGTTGGCCGGTATAAATGCCCATTCCTCTTTTCCGGTTCCGTATGTATATGCCTTGTCCTCCAGATCTGTTTCAGCATCTTTACCCCAGTCAAAATAACCCCTGTAAATGTCCATGTCAGGAAGTTTGGGATTGTCAAATACACGGGCAGTATTCATCGCTTCGATTTCGTCAAGATTAACACTGTCAATCTTGTCATTGAACCAGCGGAAATGCCCTGCATCAAAGGCATGGAGCATGCCGTCTCTGGCTCCGATCAGCACCAGGGACTGCCGGTTTTTATGTGTTTTGACAAATGTTTTATAGGCTTCTTTTTCCGTATCTCCCAAAGATTCATACCAGGAAGGTTTTCCCGGTGCATGGGCAATGGCAGGTGCGGAATGGTCAATGGCTCCCAGCAGCCAGGGTTTCTTGGTGGTGTTTCCGTCCTTGTAACCCCGTGTCCAGTTCACCAGAAACGCACTGTCCTTTGTGGCATCAAACGCACCGTCACCGTCCAGATCATCTTTGTACTCCTTGCCCGAATCACCAATCACATATTCATCTGTCAGGTTCAGCATGGCGGCGTTCACATTTGCCGTGGTAAAGTCTTTGAGCCCTTTTGTCTCATAATATTTATATGTGGCAGTGATATTATCTCCGGCAGTTCCTGTTCCTGCAAAAGTAAGCGTATAGTCACCGGTAAAACGGTTGATCCAGCCTGTTCCGCCTTTGTCGCCCACCAACTGGCTGGTATGGCTGTCAGAAAAGGTTTCCACCCCGTCCGTGATAAACAGGGTTCCCGGCTGGATGACTGTATGAGCAATGGTTCCCTCATAAACACCTTTTTTCACAAGTCTCGTGCCGATGACCTCCGGTTTCGTCTTTACTTCTTGGTAAACAATTTCCGGAAAATAAATCTTCCGGGCAGACGGTTCCTGTGTGTTCATGGTGACACCCGCATCCCAAAGTTCCACTGCATTTGTGACAGACTCTCCGGTTTCTTTTTCCCCCGGATTTGCAGGATCATAGGTGCGGGTGGCCACCACATGGCCCCGCATGTATTTGTCAGTCCAGTCTGCGGCAGGTGTTTCATAGGTTCCGGAATAAACCACATTGGTGCGGACAATGGGGGATGAGCGGGAAAATACCGCATTTCTGGCCACATCACCCTGCAGTTCCACATCAATGATGGTCGGCAGACAGGTTTCAAGGGTACTGCGGAGTTCGGCTTTCCATACCAGTTGGTTGCCGCTGAGGCCCAGTTCGCCAAAGTCAATGCGTCCTTCCCGGAAGGTGCATGAGGGAGTTCCCGGTTTCCAGTTTTCCACTTTGCTCCCAACGGTATCATCTGCTATGGAAGCAGTGTCTTTCGTGTCATAAGCTTTGACCGTGCTCCATTCCACTTTGATCCAGGATTCATCTGTGGCTCCGCCATCCAGCGCAATATAATAATCAATATTGGTTACAGCCGTACCGCAGACAGGCATGCAATCCTTAACCCGGATGGTGACCGAGTTATAATTGAGTTCAGGATCGTCAGGAGTGATGGCCTTTTCAGCCGTCAACTGGGCAACACCCATAGCCTCCAGTTCAATGCGGAAGACCATGTCATTGAAGTCTGTGTCTGTCCATCCGGTTCCGGGCTGGTCATCCCATCCCAGAACCCACTGATCCGGATCATCTTTGGGAGAACCCACAATCACATGGGGATATTTCTTCCCGTTGGTAAGTGTGATGGTTCTGGTATCATCCTTATCCAGATAGACACCAAAGATTTCGTTCATGTTTTTAACAGCATTGGCTGTCAGCCAGCCGTAATCGGTTTTCCATGCTTCTCCGCCGGACTCCCCCAGTTTAAACCGCCGGTTGCCCACCGCAGGCCCAATGTCATCACCGGGCGGATCAATGGGATTGAATTTCGATTCCAGCGTAATTTTGGTGATTTTTCCCTTGCTTCCGTCGCTTATATCACTGTAATTTTTCCAATCATTACTGTCAGCAGTTTTGTATTTTATGCTGTACGCATTATAGGTATAATCACTGCGTGTCCAGTCCAGCCATCCGGGAGAATTTGCATCCGCTGCCACTTCACTGTCCAGAGGAACCATTCGGTTGGAAATAGACCATGCTCCGGTGGTCTTCAGCAGAGTCTCCAGTTGTGCCTCGATGAAGCAGGCATTGAAGCAGGCATTATTGGTATTATTATTGGCATTACCGCACAGACTGGTACAGGCAGTATTTGATATTTTGCCCGTACTGGTACCCACATCAGCCTCGTATTTCCATTTCATCTCATAGGTATCCGGGTTCCAGTTGCTTTTGGTGTAAAATACATTGCCTGATGTATTCCAGCGGTGATTGGAGGCCAGGAAGAAAACAATTTCCGTGCCGGGTGCAAATTTTGCACCGCTGCCCAGAGATTTCCGCATGTCCAAAGGTGTCACCGCACCATCTCCGTCCACAACAAAAAAAATGTCAGAACCGTCATTGTATGTTTTAAGACTTGTTTCATTATTGTTGGGAAAGCTGCCTGCTCCGTAATCCGTGTTAAGCACACCTTCACGGTTTTTGGCTTTTTCCCAGTCTGAGTCCTTAGACTGATCCTGAATATTGATGAAAATCGGATGAATCACGGATTTGGCACCTTTGGCCGTATCTTTTGCCCGCAGAGCATCCCATCCGATAAACGTGTCATCGCTTTTGTCTTCCGTGCCTTTGTCATCCACAGCATCACTGTAAAGAAACCATCCGAAATCCGAGTTGTATCTTGCGCCCTCAAAAAAATAGGTGGCCCAGACTTCCTGTTCTTTGGGAATGATGATACTGTTGGGATCAATGGCATCCTTGCCGGTTTCCAGTGTCAGACCGGTTCCGGCTGCCACATCATCCAGGGCAAAGTCAGCCGGATCAAAAATTCCGCCGTAGGATTTGAAGGGGTTGTTCGCACATCCGCTGATTTCATCAGCGGAATCAGCCTTGATAACAAAAGTCATCAGTACAACCGCAACTGCAATAATCGGAACAAACATACCGGGCCAATACCCGGTTTTTTTTGTCTGCTTTGTTTTCATGACAAACTCCTTTTGGGAAAGGGGTTAAAAAAAAATATCCTGACTCCTGTTACGCGACTGCAACAGAAAATCAGTATTCCATAAAAACCGTAAAAACCCTAAGGGTTTTAAAACCCTTAGGGTTTGGAACTTTGGATTCAGATTACAACTGAAAATTGGTGGAACCGTCATCAGCAGTCACATCCACTGCATTTTTGTCATTGGCATTGTAGTTCTTTCCGGTTCCGGCTCCGTCCTGTGCGGTCTGTTCCTGTGTGAATCTTGAATCGTCGTCACCAACGCCCGCGCCCAGAGAAATTTCCACAGCCGCGAATTCGCCATCTTTATTGTTTTTACTTACAGCCTGGGAACGCATGATAATGGTACTGTCTGTATCTCTGTCTACTTCCGCATCTTCCTTATTGTTCCATACCTTTACTGTATAGGTATATTTGCCGTCAAAAAAGGAAACATCGGAAAGAAGAGAAGCACCATCTTTATAACTTTTGCCCTCAGCATCCTCCAATACAGAACTCCATTTGCTTACATCATTGCCAAGCACAGCCCTGCCATGCTCCAGACCGGCTTCCGCTGCATAAAAGGCTGCCTGTTTGCGTTTCTGGTTTCCGCTGCTGGCTGATTCAAAGGTGCTTGTGCGGGTTGCGGCAATGCCGATAACCGTAAGAGCCACAAGGGTGACCATTACGGCCAGCATTGCGGCTCCTCTTTCATTGTCAAAAACTTTTCTGCGGATATATTCTGATATTTTCATAATTCCTCCTTTTTTTACTTTTATGGTGATTTCTGAAAATAAATATCCCGGTTCAGTTTACAGGCAAAGGGCAAAAGCTGGAAGCTTTTGATACTTTGAAGGGATATTTTTTTCTGGAAATCACCTATAATCCCATGTTCCGCAACTCTATTGTTGTCTGGATCAGCCGTCTGCGGAAATGATCATCAGTGTCACCTGCTGCCCGATCTCCCAGTTCCGGACGTTTGCTGGTCAAATCTTTGCTGTGGGTTTTGGCAGTTCTGCCCAGAAGGCTGATATGGATAAACCGTACTAAGTCTCTGTCATCCGCACTCAGATCTCCGTCAGCATCCAGATCCGCATCCTTATATATCCATTCCCCCTGGGTAATGTCCTGAGGGCAGTCCGCAGTGCCGCTGCCATCAAAATCTCCGCAGAAAGCAAACTGCAGGTCTTCAATATTGTCGGCTATGGGGACAGAAATATTATTTTTATCAGTGCGCAGCAGGGTTCCGTCTGTGGTAAGTTCATAGGTGGCGGCCACAGCAAATTCCGGATGGAAAAACTGGATGGTGCTGTCATCACTGAAAGTGTTGGCAACTTTATTGTCAAATTTCTCTGTTTTGTTGTCAATGGTTCCATCCCCATTCAAATCATAATCAGTCGGGCTGTTCTGCAATTTGCTGCTGTTTGGCTGAGACTGTGTGATAATTACCACATCCGACTTATCCGAATCCTGCGAATCAGTAATAATAGCCATAAAACCCAGTTTTGGACTTGGATAGGTTTTTCCACCGCAGTAACAGCCACTGTCCCAGTCAGCGTAAGAATCATCCTTCAGATCTTCCTTTACTTTAAGCTCGGCGGAAGCAGCCGGCATAGCTTCATTCAGATGAAGGATAGACAGTTCATCACAGGCCAGCAGGGTTGTTCCGGTTGGAGCAACTCCACAGCCGGTGGCCCAGTTGACATAGTTGATGGTGAGTTTGTCAGATTCACCTTCTCCACCGTTTTCAAAGGTGATGGGAACAACATCACCTACTTCACCCTGAAAATTGTATCCTCCCAAAAAAACAAAACCGCCATTCCCATCCTTATCTTTGCTTCCAATCCCGCTGCCGGTCATGCGCAAATCCTGTTCTATCAGGGAGCGGGCCATGCGCAGATTCTGCTGCACCTCAGCAACCTCATCCTGAACCACATAGGACTTGTAACTGTTGCCGAAAACCTCTATCACTCCGACTATCACCACCGAAAAAATGGCCAGGGCCACCAGCAGCTCGACCATCGTAAAACCTTTTCTGTTTTCTAAGATATTTTTTCTCATGTTTCACGCTCCCTGCTATGAATTGGAGATAATGGTTTCACAGGCTGTGGAATGATTCCCCTTGTCCTGCCAACTGACCTGCACCTTTACTGTTTTCAGTCCTGTCATAGGTGTATTGTCTGTCACCTTTGTTTTCAGTTTGTACACCATTGTGTCATCCGGATGAATTTTGACGGTTTTCTCATCATCTTTGATGTCCTCAAACTTCATCTCCTTGTATTCCTCAATCTTGGCAGAGATCAGTGCATCTGCCTCGCTCACTTTCATACTGAAGGCATTTCCCTGAATGGCCGTTACCTGCATCAAAGCGGTTCCGAGCAGCCCGAAACCAAGAATGACCAGAGCAATCATGACCTCCAGCAGGGAGAAACCGCCTTCACCGATTACCCCAGCCGTTTTTTTATTGCCAATAATATATTCCATTTTTTATTCCTCCCATGTTTCGCCGAAATTCCGGCGGGTTTTTATCATTCCGGTTGCGGACACCCGCTCCACAACCATTGTATCTCCATTGCTGACTTTCAGGTAAACAGCCCCCAGAGAAGTTGTACTGGCTTTCGCATCCGGGCCATATACAAAGCGGTTATTGGAAACTGTCACCCCGTCATCTATACTGTCTTTTCCCTGATCATAAGAAAGATCAAAGGTTTCGCCGTTCTGTTTGGTATAGGTTTTCTTGCCGGTGTCCGCTCCATGACCGGAACCGAAAGAAACACCGTTGTATTTGGCAAGTTCCACTGTGCGCTGGGCTTTGTCTTCTGCATCATAAAGGGTGAATGTTCCAGCGTCTGTGTCAAACTCCACATACCATGCTGTCCCTGTTTTCCCGGCATTCACTTTTGCAGACATCATCATGGAAACCGCCTCCCGTGATGCGGCTTTCAGGCGTTCACGGGGAGTTCCTGTGGAATAACTGATTGCCAGTCCGGCCAGCACACCTACAATAGCCACTATAACCATCAGTTCCAGAAGACTGAAACCTTTGTTTTCCGATTTTATCATGTGCATTTTCTGTTTCATTTTTCCGCTCCTTTGTTTTATACCAAAAGTATATGCAAAAAATATGCCATATCCTTTATTTTTTTAAATATGCCGGAATTTGTCTTCCACCTTTCAACTGCTTGATTTTACGTGATCCTGTCCGTGAAATATTTTATATAAATTTATAAAAACCAATAAATTGAAATCAGACAGCATTGCGTCAATACTTATATTAAAAGTTATAGAAAATAACTTATGTCAAATATGCTTAGTGCTTGGATAGTTTATGTATTTTATAATATGAGAATATAAGCATTTCTGAAAAAAACACAAACTGAATTCAGATTCTGTTTCGCATTTCGCGGGTAAACCGAACCGGGGCATATAGAAAAAAATATGTTTTTTTCAATTTTTGTCCAAATAATGACAATTTTTGTCAGAAAAAATCCGAATCAGTGCAAAAAATTAAGGTGGGAGGGTAGGGGCGGCATCCTGCCGCCCCCGGAAACGGCAGGATGCTGTTTTTACGATGTAAAGAAACCTTGCTGACAGACCGGTCAGTAAGTCCGGAGGAATGCAAAAATTAAGCCGGGAGGGTAGGGGCGGCATCCTGCCGCCCCCCGAAAACGGCAGGATGCCGTTTTTACGATGTAAAGAAGACAAGTCAGTAAGGAAGGAAAAAAATATTAAACATGAAATTTTTTTTAGAGAAATTGCGTGGAACTCGCAAAAATTTTAATACCCCAGGCATTCCTGAAAAAAATTTTTCAATCTCTGAATCCGCACGGAAAGCAAAAAACCGCTCCGCTTAATTTCTGCACTCCTCCGGAAAGCAAAAAACCGCTCCGCTTAATTTTTGCACTCCTCCGGAAAGGGCAATGCCATTAAGTTAGGTGATTTACATTAAAGATTATACCGTTTTTCGTAGGGTGGGCACGGCTTTTTGTGCCCACCGTTTCAGCAGGACGGCGGGCACAAAAAGCCGTGCCCACCCTACTACTATAACATAACGCCCTTTCAGGGCTTTCCCATAAAATGCCTTTTCCTTAACTTAACGGCATTGCCGGAAAGGGCGGCTGCGTATGCAGGAGATACAGTTACAATTACGGGACTGTATTCCCGGTTTCTCCTGCCAGAACATCCGAAACCGCGACAATCAGTTTTTCCACACTGCCGCCCTCTTTTTCAATAAGCCCTACCACACAATACATGTCTTTCAGATTCATACTTTCGCAGTCAGAAAGATAGGTATGAAGAATCACAGGCAGCATAGGAAGTCTGTTCTGCAGTTTTTCCAAAAGTATATGCTGATCCATGTCGGGAAAATCCGGATCCAGAATTACCAGACCTATGCCGGGATCTTTGTAAATCGCGCAGAGCAGATCTTTCCCGCTTTCCGCCAGACGGACATGGTAATGCGCTGCCGAGAGTTCCCGTCTGAGGAATTCCCGCACATGGGGATTGCGGTCGGCTATCAGTATGGTTGTTTCCTTTTTCAATGGATTCACCCGGCCCGGTTCATTGCCTATGAAGATTTCAAAAGTGCTGCAAATATAATGAAGCTGAAAATTCCTGATATACCGGTTTTGGGCTTCAGCGTTCAGGTTTCAGTGTTTTATTTTCCTGACACCTGACACCTGCTGTACGTTAAGGTGATTTACATTAAAGATTATACCGTTTTTCGTAGGGTGGGCACAAAAAGCCGTGTCCACCCTACAATATGGTACATTTTTTCATGGAAATCGCCTAAGAAGTTTCACTTCCCTTATTAGGTAGTGGTGCAAATCTGTTGATCCAAAAATTCCCCTCCCCTGGTGGGAGGGGCAGGGGAGGGGGATAATCAGTGATGTTTTCACCCTCCCCTGCCCCTCCCACCAGGGGAGGGGAGACCTTATCAACGGATTTGACCCACTACCCCTTATTAATTATTATGACTTCGGAACTTTAGAAAAGCAAGCACTGTGCCAAGTTGTATCTAAATATAAAAACATTTAATATCAGATAATTATAATTTTACAGACAGATTTTGCCCTGTATCGGAACAGGTTCGGCTGTCGGTAATTTTTACAAAGTGTAAAAGGATCGGAATCATGTTTTCAGAAATCTGCCATACATAAATTGATTATCAGATATACAAAATATGATCAGAAATCTTTGGAACATCTGTGCTTGTCTGAATTAAGTCTTTACAATTTAAACAAAAAAATTTAAATACCACTTCTGGCACAGCCTTTGCTTTATTCAGAGTCAGAAATGGGTAGTGGGTCAAACCGGTTGATGACGCGGAAAAAAATCTCCCCTCCCTTGAGGGAGGGGCAGGGGGAGGGTGGGAAAAAGTGTATAACTGCAGGGCATTTTTCCCCCTCCCCTAACCCCTCCCTCAAGGGAGGGGAATTCCAGAATCAAATGATTTTACCCACTATCAAAAAATTCTATAATTTCCAGCACAATACAGACAGCAGCCGACTCTGACAGCAGAATGGAAAAGATGAAGTGGGAAAAGAATGTGTG
>JBFXEJ010000147.1:0-12474 GCA_050180235.1 Desulfococcaceae bacterium | reverse complement strand
CGCACGGTATTGTCATATGACCCGGAAGCCAGGGTTTTGCCGTCCGGTGAAAATCTCACTGAATAACCAGAATCCGTATGGCCGGAAAGATCGGACTTTTCTTTCCCGGTCTGCGCATCCCACAGACGCACGGTATTGTCACCAGAGGCTCCACTAGCCCCGGAAGCCAGGGTTTTGCCGTCCGGAGAAAAACTCACACTTTTTACATAAGACGTATGGCCGGAAAGAACGGACTTTTCTTTCCCGGTCTGCGCATCCCACAGACGCACGGTATTGTCACCATCCAAAATATTACCCGCCCCGGAAGTCAGGGTTTTGCCGTCCGGAGAAAAACTCACACTGTTGACATCAGACGTATGTCCGGAAAGAACGGACTTTTCTTTCCCGATCTGCGCATCCCACAGACGCACGGTATTGTCATCTGACCCGGAAGCCAGGGTGTGGCCGTCTGGAGAAAAACTCACACTGTTTACAGAATCCGTATGGCCGGAAAGAACGGACTTTTCTTTCCCGGTCTGCGCATCCCACAGACGCACGGTATTGTCATCTGACCCGGAAGCCAGGGTGTGGCCGTCCGGGGAAAAACTCACTGAAGAAACAGAAGATGTATGGCCGGAAAGAACGGACTTTTCTTTCCCGGTTTCCAAATCCCACAGACGCACGGTATTGTCATCTGACCCGGAAGCCAGGGTTTGGCCGTCCGGAGAAAAACTCACACTGTTTACAGAATTCGTATGGCCGGAAAGAACGGACTTTTCTTTCCCGGTTTCCAAATCCCACAGACGCACGGTATTGTCATCTGACCCGGAAGCCAGGGTTTGGCCGTCCGGGGAAAAACATACAGAATTTATACGTGCTGTATGCCCGCTGATGTTTTTCAGCAACTCTTCCACGTTTTCAATATATTCCCCTTCCGGCACAATGGGCGGCATGGATTCCACCGCGAAAACGCCAGAAGCAGGCAGGAAAATAAGGCAAAGGCAGAAGATGAAGTGGTGTATTGGTTTGGGCATGGTGGTTCTCCTGTGGGGTGGTTGTATGAACCGGGATTTTTATTGTCTGAACCCTGATTTACCTGATTAAAGGATTTCCATGATTTATCATTGGAACATCATTTCACCGTCATTCCGGCGTAAGCCGGAATCCAGTATTTTTCAGTCGGTTCCGGATAACGGCTTTCGAGGGTATGACGGAAAAAGGGAAGATATTCAATTTTCATTCCTATTTCAGAAAATCTGGAAATGCAAATTATCCCTTATCTGTACCTGAATGGATTCCACAGTTTTCAGCAGAATTTCATGGGGTTCATTATCAGAAATTTTTTGTTTCAGGCTGTCAAGCAGTTCGTTTAGCATTCTTTCCGTTCCTGCCTCGAAATAGAATTTTGCAAATTCCGGATTCTTCATATGTTCCTGAAACAGTTTTTCATAATTTGTCATGGGCTGGTCTCCTTTCATATTCATTCCTCAATGCTTTGGCTTTTTCTATTTCTTTTCTCGGGGTTTTCTGACTTTTCTTAATAAAACCATTTGTTATAATTATTCTTTTCCCTCTCTGATAAAAATATAAAGTTCTTGCGGTTTTGTCATGCAGATATGCTCTTAATTCAAAAATTCCGTCTTCCAAATGTTTTGACAGACTTTCCTTTATGGGTAATCCCATGTTTTTAAGTTCAAGAAAATAATTGACTGCTTCAAATATCCTTGCCCTTTCTTTTATCGGCAAATTCAGGATAAATTCCTCAAACGGCTTGTGACCGTTTTCTGATTCTGCAAATTCGATTTCATATTTCATTATACACCGACGCCTCAAGCACGACCGGCTCAAACGGGGATTCATATTTTATGATTTTTCCCTTTAATGGATAAGGCTCTTTCTTTTTTGTTCCCTGCTTGTGCAGAATAATGATCTCAACCAGATCATCTGCCATAAAAGGCAGTCCGCTTAAAACCAGTTGCCCGTTTTCCTTCATTCTTTTTTCAATTTTATAAGCCTGCATCAATTCCTCCTGAAATTGCAATTTGGTTTCGTTGAAACAGATGTTCAGGATTTATCTGTTGGAAAATCATGGTAAATCCTTTAATCAGGTAAATCATGGTTCAGACAATCCCTCATTCCAAAATATCTCGCCCGATTTCCCGCAGCAGTTCGCATCTCCATATCAGCCGCTTTCCGTCAGGGCTTTTTTTCAGCAGATTTTTCCAGTACAGGCGTTTGATGAGCGGATCGGAAAAATCAAGGGTGACAAACTTTTCCACATCCTCATTTTCCAAAAGAGCGCACACCCGCTGCCGGACATCAGCCGATCTTTTAAACGGCGTGAACATATGCTGTACCGAAGGCAGGCGGATCAAATTTTCTTTGCACTGTTTTTCACTGAAATCAGGGCATTTCTGATAAAACCGCTTACATTCCTCTGTCAGTTTCGGATGTCCCCCGCTGATATGGCAGATGCGTTCTGCCGTATTTGCATCAGAATATTGGCCTGAAAAACCGTTTTCCGGCATTTCCACAGATTCACTTGCATTCAGCAGGGAAAGTTCCCCGCCAAAATACAGATCAGCCAGTTTTTCGCCCCCGCAAATCAGAATATACAGATTCGGGTGTTTTTCCAGCAGAGAGCGCAACACTCCGGCAAATTCCTGATTTTCCTTTTCATTTCCCTGTTCAAAACGGGTGATCAGCAGAAAGAGTTTCCGTGTCTGCTCCAGCCGTTTTTCAACGGCAGCCATAAAGGAAACCGGGCTAAAAACATTCTGCAAAGATTCGTTGAGTCCGGAAAAATACTCTTTCAGATCAGAAGGATATGACGGTGGAACCAAATGCAGGAGATTGGCTTTTCCGAACCGCTCCTCCCCGCATTTTTTCAGCATGGCGGTCATGTCATTTCTGCCTTCCTGTGCCAGAAGAATCACAGCCTGTCTGGTATCAAACAGATCAAACAGACTTTCCGCAAAAGCGGTTTCCGCTTCCGGCAGGCGGGGAAAAACCGCACGGATGCTTCTCATGATTTCCTGAAAACCCAAATCCCAGTTTGGAAACATATCCACGCTGTGAATCATTTTCAGTTTGGCATGGGAAGGCTGGCAATCATTCAGGCGCACAGGAATGACAAAAATATCATTTTCAGGAAATTCATCAAGAATATCCAAAGCCTGAACCACCTGCTTGTTGACTTTTCCTCTCTCAACAGATGCAGAAGACAGCAGCACCAGAAATAAGCGGCTGTTCTGTATGGCTTCCCGGATCATCACTTCTCTTTTCTGTCCGGGAAGCAACGATTCCGGCTCAAACCAGACAGAAATATTTTTCTGTATCAGTTGAGAATATAATTTTCTGGCCGATTCCTTGTCCTGATCTGCAAAACTGAGAAAAATCTGTGAGGAGGTCATGGGTTTCATTCCATTTTTTATGTAAAAAAAACAAAACTGGTTCAGGCTGGAGTTGTAGGGCGGGTGCAGCGTAAGCGTAACCCGCCACCGGGCACAATTCAAAAACAGTGAGTTATATTGTTCAACATGGCGGGTTACGCTTACTCTGCACCCGCCCTACGCACTTGGGAATTCCCTTATTTCACTGCCGGGCAAAAAACGCGCGTTCCAAAGATTTCTCCATCACAGCCTCATATCCCTGTATCCGTGCCACCATCTGTTCATTTCTGTCCAGAAAAACAAAATCCCCTTTCATTCTGTGCTGTCCGGTTTCTGTGACTTCCAGCACGGCTGTAAGACCGTCTGCGGGAAAAGCAGGACGAAACTGTCGATATGATCCTGCATACACAGGAAGACAGAAAAGCCCTTTTTCTTCATAACACCAGACAATTGCCATCTGAAATGCACAGTCCAGCACCAGAGGATCACTGAGCCACTGGCTTCTCAGGGGTTCTGTCATCCACTGTTCCGGATGGGGAGCAGCACAGAGATCTGCCGTAATTCCCTCAGGCGAGCAGTTGATGATTTCCTGTATGCCGTGAAGTTCAGGGCCGTGAAACAGAATTTTTCCATACACTTCATCCATGTTCCGGGTATAGGATTTCATATGAATATCCAAACGGGAACTGTAAGCCGGTGAACGGGAAGGCGGAGTATCCCCCAGCACTGCCCTTGCTTTGGAATGAATCATGGGAGTTTCCCCGTTTTCTCCTCCCCGGATTTCCACATCAGCGGAATACAATGCCCCGTTGCGTTTTGCCTTGCCGGAAATCAGACGGATGGGAACAGAGGCTCCATTGTTCAGGGAAATGCCTTTGAGCAGACGGAAATCTTCCAGACCGTGAAAGAAAAGTCCGGGATTTTCATGCAGCGCGCTGTGTCCCAGCCATTCTGCCATCATGGCAAAAGGCACGACCGGACGGCCATCAAGCATATGATCTTTGAGAAAGGGGAAACGGGGGAGATCAATTTCCCTTTTCAGTCCGGAAAGGGGCTGGGGGCTGGGGATTGGGGGCTGGGGATTGGGGGCTGGGGATGAGGGTACTGATACAGTTGCAGTTTCTCCGGCCAGCATTCCGCCGATGACCACTTCCACAGCCTCATTTCCGGTTCCGCACATTTCCGCAAGCATGGACTGAACGCCTGCATCCATTGGAATCAAATCAATATTTCTTTTGGCAAATTCTTTTTTCAGTCCCGGAGAAACCATGCCTCCGTCCCAGGGACCCCAGTTAAAGGAAATTACCCGGCAGTCAGGCCGTTTCCGGGCTTGGCACCACGCGGTTTTGTTCAGCACTTCGTTGGCTGTGGCATAATCGGCCTGTCCCTGATTTCCCATGCGTCCGGCCACAGAAGAAAAAAGAATCAGATATTTCAGTGGCTCATCTTTGAGTGCATCAAGGAGAATCTCCAGCCCTTTGACTTTGGTATCAAAAACCCGGTCAAACTGCTCCTGTGTTTTGTCGGCTATCAGACGATCTTCCAGAATTCCTGCTCCGTGAATCAGCGCACGGATGGGGCCGTAAGAAGAGCGTACCTGATCCACAACTGCACGGACAGCATTGGCAGACCGCACATCTGCGGGAAAATAGGCCACTGTCGCTCCGGTCATGCGTATCTGTTCCAGATTGCTGATGATTTCCCTGTCTGCACGGTATTTGCGGAACGCGGATTCCAGTTCCGCAGGCCGGGGATTTTTTCCTGCAAAACTGTGTTTCAGAATGGCTTTTTTCATCTCCGCCTCTGTATGCAGACCGCCAAGCCATTCCGGTTCTGTCAAAGGCCGGGGAGAACGTCCCACCAGAATCAGGGTTGGCTGAAATTCCCTTGCCAAAGCCAAAGCAGCCGCAGCAGTGACACCCCGCGCTCCGCCCGTGACAATTACCGCATCTTTTGCCTGTAAACGGATTTTTCCCTGCGGATATGCGGCTTCCCTGAGTTCCGGTGTAAAACGGCCATTGGGATTCAAACCCACTTCCACTGGGCTGTGATGAAGGATTTCCCTTACCACTGCTTTTGCAATTTCCGCTGTGTCTGTCCATTGCGGTGCAATATCCAGCGCATGGCAGCAGACTTTTTCCCATTCCATTGATGCGGTTTTGGACAGTCCCGCAAGCCCGCCCTGATACGGATTTTCAAAACTTTTTCCGGTGAATCCGAATCCGCCGTCCATGCGGGAAACTGTGGCAAAAATCGCTCCGCCCTGTTTTGCAGATTCCAGAAGATCATTTGCAAATCCCTGTGTCAGGGCAAAGACCTGTTTGAGAAAATCACTGTCCTGTTTTTCCCATGCGTCTGCAAGAACAATCAGACCTCCGGGCAGTGGCGGCTCAGCTTTTCCGGGCAGTTGGGAAGGGGAAATCAGCACGGCTCCCGCGCCCTGAGATTGGAGAGCGTCAGCGATGGCTTTTGCCAGTCCTTTTCTGTCCTGTGTAATATAAACAGGCCGATCTGCGGGAATCCTCACCGGTTCACACAGAGCAGACGCAGGTGTCAGTGTGACAATTTTTTTTTTCAGATCCGGATGCGGCGTGACATGGGAAACTTCTGTTTTCAGATCCGGATGCGGCTGGACATGGGAAATTTCTGTTTTCGCAACAGTCTGTACATCTGCGACTGTGCCGGATTTGTTCAGATATTCCACAATATGACCCAGGGTTTTCAGGGTTCCCATGATTTCCGGAGAAACCGGGGGCAGATTTGGCATTTTTTCCTCAAATGCGGATAAAATCTCCACCCGTTTGATGGAATCAATGCCCAGATCCGCCTCAATATCCATATCCAGATTGAGCATTTCCGCAGGATAACCGGTTAAATCACTGACCACTGCCATCATCACAGATTCAATCTCTTTGATCGATGCTCGTGAAGTCTGGGTGGCTGAAATTTCCGAAGTCCGGTGAACTGAGGTTCCCGAAGTTTGCGAAAAAACAGGCACAGACTGCTCCTGAACCGGATGCGCAGCAACTGAAACCGAACCGGCCTTGCATAAATAATCCACAATCTGACCCAGGGTTTTCAAAGTTCCCATGATTTCCGGAGAAACCGGGGGCAGATTCGGCATTTTTTCCTCAAATGCGGATAAAATTTCCACGCGTTTGATGGAATCAATGCCCAGATCCGCCTCAATGTCCATATCCAAATTCAGCATTTCCGCAGGATAACCGGTTAAATCGCTGACCACTGCCATCATCACGGATTCGATCTTCTGCCGATCTGCTTTTGCCGGAGTTGCGCTTGCTTCAACGGCAGATTTGGGAGCCTCTTTTGCGGGTTCTGGCTGATCCGGAATCACACTCTCTTTGCAAAGATAATCCACAATCTGCCCCAGAGTTTTCAGGGTTCCCATGATTTCAGGCGAAACCGGAGGAATATCCGGCATTTTTTCCTCAAATGCGGATAAAATTTCCACGCGTTTGATGGAATCAATGCCCAGATCCGCCTCAATATCCATTTCCAAATTCAGCATTTCCGCAGGATAACCGGTCAGCTCGCTGACCACTTCCAGCATGGTCTTTTCAATCTTCTGACGGGCATCATTTTTCGGTGCAGGTTTTGGAGCAGGCGCGACAGTCTTCTCAGGAACAGCGGACTGGGGCTTTGCTGTTTGGGAAGAAATCTGCTGAGAGGGTGCTGAAACAGCAGGCGCAGGAGCCTGCCGGGTGCTGTATGGCAAAGGCTCAGCAGACTTTGCCTGCGTCTCCGGATGGGAAAAAGAGGAATACGGCAAAGGCGCGGCTTTTTCCGCCTGAGGCTGTGCATTTGCAGGCCGGTAAATTCTTTCCTGTCCGGAAATATTGGGACTTGAATATGCAGGAACCACATAGGATTCCGCAAACGCGGGCATCGGTATTCCCAAAGAAATTTCCGCCAGACGCCGGGTGTTTTCCATCATCTCCTGCAAAGTGCGGCCTGCACGGGTCTGGGCTTCCAGAAATTTTTTATGGGTTTCAGCAGTCTGAAAATGCAGATTCTGTATGGATTTCAGTCCTTCCTGCACTGCTTTGAATGCGTCTGACATCAGACTGTGGCGTGCCTGTCCCGATGCAGAGGGGGGATTGGTTTTATTCATTGGCTTTATCTCTCTCACCATCTTTGTATGATTGTCCGATCTGGGCGGAATACTCCTGACCGGAGGTTTTTTTTCAGGCAATGCCTGCTGTTTTCCCATTTGATCCGCGGACATCAGAGAAACTGACGGAATTTCCGCTTTTCCGGATACTGATGCGTTTACAGCAGGCCTGGTTTTCCCGTCCGGATGCGGTGCCCCTGTCTGAACACTCTGTGCATTCCCCATGCCTCTGGCTGGGGGAATCTTTTTTTCATCTGCTTTGTTTTTGTTTGAAGAACGGTAATTTGCGCCGGAAATAGGAACACTCATGCGCTGTCTGCGTGTTTCAGGAAGGGGCTGTTCCCAGTTTTTCAGATTCACCGGATGTCCCAGCGCAGCAAGATAACAGAGAACACGGGCCAGATCCGAAATGCCGAATCCCCGTCCCCCGGATGCGTCAAGACTCAGGGAATTGAACTGCAGACCTTTGAGAATGGCTCTGAGCAGTCCGGTCAGCACAGATTTCGGGCCGACTTCCACAAAGGTGCGGACACCGATCTGAAACAGATTTCTGATCTCATTGACAAAATCCACAGGAGAAAGTATCTGCCCGGCCAGCAGGGTTTTCGCGGCTTCGGAATTATCAGGATAAGGCTGCGCGCTGGCATTGGAAAATACCGGTATATCCGAAGGTTTCATCATGATGCGGCTGATCGCGGCGGCAAATGCCTTTTGCGCATCTTTCATCAAAGGACTGTGAAACGCGGCAAAAACCGGCAGCCGTTTGAAAGAAATACCGTGTTTGGCAAAAACGCGTTCTGCTTTTTCTATGGCAGAAACAGAACCGGAAACAACTCCCTGATCCGGGCTGTTGCGGTTGGCAAGAATCACTTCCGGGCATTCCTCACGGATGATTTTTTCAATATCCGCAAGAGGAGCCTGCACGGCTGTCATGGTTCCGGCATTTGCTTTTCCCGCCTCTGCCATGACACGGCCCCGTTCTGCGGCCAGTTCCATGAGTGTTTCCTCATCAATCCGGCCTGCCGCGTGCAGAGCGCAGAGTTCCCCAAAACTGTGTCCGCAGGCAGCATCAGGATTTATGCCGAAATATTTCAGGATTTTAATCATGGACAGACTGACTGCCCCAATCGCGGGCTGGGCAGCATCTGTGCTTCGCAGCCGGGTTTCCTGCTCTGTTTTTTCTTCCGGATTCATCGGAGGAGCAGGATAAATATAACTGCTCAGTTTGTCCGGCAGATGGGTTTTGGCATCTGCTTTTTCCATTGTTTCCAATGCCTGCGGAAAACAGGAAACCAGATCCCTGCCCATTTCTGTGTACTGACTGCCCTGGCCCGGAAAAACAAAGGCCATTTTTCCCGGATGTTCCGGCCCTCCGTAAAAAATATTGCGGATATTCCGGGCTTTTTCCCCGGCCCCGGATTTGATCTGCTCTATGGCGGCAGAAAAGGTTTCTGTAAGATTTTCAAACCGATCCAAAGCCTTTTCCAGCACCACAAGGATACGGTAGGGTCTGCTCATGGAAAATTCCGCACGGGTCTTTGCTGCCCTGCGGGAGATTTCCTCATCTGACATTCCCTGCGCCATATCGGTTTTCAGTTCTGCCAGCCGGGTTTCCAGTTCCGCTGGACTTGCACCGGAAAGAGCCAGAATTTCCACAGAACCGTCCCAGGAAGGATCAGATTTCTGCTTTTGGTATTCTTCCAGCACCATGTGAAAATTGCTGCCCCCAAAACCGAATGAACTGACCGCGCATCTGCGGGGATGATCCGGTGATGAAATCCAGGGATTTGTCCGGGTGTTGAGATAAAAAGGGCTGTCAGTGATTTGCAGCCGTGGATCAGGCTGGTCAATCTTGAGTGTGGGGGGCAAAACCTTGTGATGCAGAGCCAGCACACTTTTGATCAGACCTGCCGCGCCTGCTGCGGCTTTGGTATGTCCGATCATGGATTTGACGGTTCCCACAGCACAGCGGTTTTTCTCTCCCCTGAGACCCGCCTCTGCATAAACCTGCTTCAGCGCACGGAATTCCACTTCATCGCCCACACGGGTTCCGGTTCCGTGTGCTTCCACCAACTCCACTGTGGCCGGTGAAAAACCGGCCTGCGCATAAGCTGTGCGCAAAGCCTTGATCTGGCCTTCGGCACGGGGAGCATAAATGCTGCCGGATTTTCCGTCACTGGACGAGCCAACGCCTTTGATGACTGCATAAATCCGATCTCCGTCCGCTTCTGCTTTGTCCAAAGACTTGAACACCAGCAGCCCCACGCCCTCACCCAGAAGGGAGCCGTCTGCATTTGCGGAAAAAGGCCGCACGTCACCGGTGGGAGACAGAATCGGGGTTTTGGAAAAGCACATGTGCATGAAAATGTCATTGAGACAATCTACACCCCCGCTGACCATCATTTCTGCCCGTCCGCTCCAAATTTCCATGAGAGACATGTGCATGGCAGCCATGGAACTGGCGCACGCGGCATCCACAGCGCAGTTGGTTCCGCCCAGATTCAGGCGGTTGGCAATTCTTCCCGCGATCACATTGCCCAGCAGACCGGGAAAGGAATTTTCCTGCCAGGGAACATAGGCATCGGAAATATACCCCATAACCTCTTCTGCTTTTTCCGGAGAAATTCCGGCTTTTTCCAGCGCACGGCGCCAGTGCGGATGCCCGAGCCGTGCGCCCAGGGGAATGACAAGCTCCTGTGTTCCGGTAGCGCCCAGAATCACACCGGTGCGATCCCGGTCAAACTCCCGATCCAGACCGTATCCAGCGTCTTCCAGTGCAATCCGGGCTGCCAGCAGTCCCAGCAGTTGGGAAGTGTCCGTAGCCTCCAGCGCGCTGGGGGGAATGCCGAATTCCGAAGGATCAAAGGATATGGGCGAGAGATACCCCCCGCGTTTGCAGTACACATGATCCGGTTTTTTGGGATCTTTGTGATAATAATCTGCCGGAGACCAGTGGGTTTCCGGCACCTCGCCAATCGCGTCCTGACCTTTAAAGAGCAGACGCCAGTACTCTTTCAGTCCCGAAGCCTTTGGGAAAAAACATCCCATGCCGATAACCGCGACCGGATGGCAGTTTTCCCCTGTTCTGTTTTGTGTTTTCAACCTTTCTCCTTTTTTAAAAAATCCGGACAGAGATATTTTGTTCTGACCGGCATTCTCCGGAAACGAAGCCGGAGAATCAAAATTTGTTTCCCACAGAGGACACAGAGTTTTTTTATTTGTTTCCCACAGAGAACACAGAGATTTTTTTGTCCTGCCTGAACCTCTTTGTTCTCTGTGGGAAAACTTATCACGGAGAACAATTTTTTTTTGCTGAATCCTCTGTGTCCTCTGTGTTTTTTCTCTGTGTTCTCTGTGGGAAAACTTTATCTCTGCACCCGGTCAATCAAATATTTTTCCTGCTGTGTAAATTCTGTTTTAGCAGGATAAGGTTTCAAAATCAAGCATTTTGAGACGGAATAATAAAAACAGATAGTTATATATAGATGTAACCAGATTGTTACTTTTTTCACGTGGTTATATGAGAGAAAAAGCCGTAATCCATATCTGACAGGGCGAATAACATGAGAGGAAAAGGTAAAACCCCATGACCGGGACTCCTCCCCCACTTATTATGGTCGGTACAGAAGATTTTAAAATCAGACGGAAAGCGATTTTTTATATTGAAAGGCTAAGGCGGTTTACCGCCTGCAACCGGGGCCGGGGGTTTTTGCGGAAACGGCGGGCAATGGAAAGAAAAGCACACAATAGGAATGGGGAGAAAATCTCCCAATTCCAGGATAATCCCGGAATGTTATATTCCTGCTTTCTTAAGGACTGTATCCATCATTGCGATATTCCATTCTTCAAATCGTTCAGAATAATTCATATATATGAGCATAAAAATATACATTGTTGCGTCAACAACATCAGGATCGATGGTTCCCTTTGTCTTTATGTAATTCAGTTCTTTTTCTATGCTTTCAATAATTTCTTCAGGTGACTGTTTTTTTGCAACATGCTTGTATTTTATCAGTTCCTGACCAGACAGAATAACAGGGAGTTGATCAGTACTGGAAATATCCTTTTTTTTACCATTCCTTTCCACCAAAGAAAAAATTGCCTTATATAAATTTGCTTCGGTTTCAGTGATAAATGATGCCGGAGTACAGGAAGAAGGATGTTTGTGTTGCTGGTTTGTTTTTGGTTTCTTTCTTTCGGATGAAATGGTTATTTGTCTGTTTTCTTCTGAAATGCTTCTTCGCCTGTCTTCTTCTCTTTCAAATTCCTCATCATCAAGTTGCTGCTGAAGACGATCATACTGCACTGTCTTTCTGTCTGTAAAAAGCCATGCCACCATACGGCAGAAACCGACCATACCCAAAACAAATAAAAACATCACAATAAGAAATACCAGAAACCCCATAGCATTCTCCTTTTATCACTTTGATTTATGCGAAAAAATAGATAGAGAAATAAATGAAAAGAATGCGGGGATGCACAGGAAGAGCCATTCTGCATAGGCTGATTTGCCATAAAAAAAACCAGGAAGAGACGAAAGAAACCATGAAACAAAAAAAGACAGCCACAGCCACTTTGCGGGGAGACTTTTCCGGGTAATCATTCTGAACCCAGCAAAATACATCACCCAGAAAACAAGAACAACAGGAATCACCACATGAGAAAAGAAAATCACAAACCTTGTAAAAATATCATTCATACTATTCTCCTTTATTATTGTTCCTCTCTATTATTTGCCCGCCATTTCCGCAAGAGTCTGCAACTGTTTTGTCATAATGTCAATCAGTTTTTTATCTCCTAAATCCAGAACTGAAAGCACGAGCCGGAAAATATCTGTGAACTCACTAATGTTCTGTCAAGGTTTAACTGACGGATAAAGTCGCTTCAGTTTTATTCTCGCATCCTTTGTTCTGAACTGCCAGTCCACACCTTTCATATTCCTGTTCCGTTCTTTATACCATTCGGCAGTCT
>JBFXEJ010000146.1:0-12555 GCA_050180235.1 Desulfococcaceae bacterium | reverse complement strand
AAGACAATCTGTTTTTCAAAGAACGAAAAAATACACGACAATGTTATCGGAATGTATATCAACCGTTATTATTTTAAGAGTGGTCTTTATTCGGACAGCACATAATCAACCAATTTGACCCACTACCGAATTTTTTTGCAATGGAGATTCAAAATGAAACTTGATATTACCATTAAAATTCGGAAAAAAGGCCGGTAGTTTGTTGCCCGATGCCCGGAACTGGATTTCATCTCTCAGGGCAGAGATCAGGCCGAAGCAAAACACAACCTGCTGGAAGTGATTGAAATTCAGTTTGAGGAAATGAGAGAAAACGGAACATTGGATGATTATCTCTATGAATGCGGATATGAAAAAAAAGACAGACTGTTAATGATTCCGGACAGGATGCTGGTTTCGGAAACCTGTTCATTGCAGGGTATATGAATCATGCCGAAAATAACACCGGTAAACTGGAAAACCCTGATTCAGATTTTTGGGTAGTGGGACTTTTCATGCTGATTTTTTTAATATATAAATCAATATATTATTTATAATCAGTATAAGCAGTATCATGGATGTATCGTATAACTATCTGTATTTATTATGTATAAACAAAAATCAGTATTTTCTGAAAACATAATAATATAAGACAGTTAAATTTTAATCAGTTCGTGCAGAGCCACTACCGATTTTTGCACTGTTCGGATGCCGGTATAAACGCAAAAAGGGATCACATCACATTATGACCTGTCCGAATGCGGGACGGGCGGTTGTGATACCTGAGTATGATGAAATTGATGCGGATATTATCAAAAACAATATGCGTACAGCCGGAATGAGCCGGGATGAATATTTTCGATTGCTTCAGGAAATCTGAATGGCAGCAGATTTTTTGCGGAGCCGATATTATTTCAGCCACGAATAAACACGAATTTTCACGAAGTTTCATAATTTGATAGGTGTTACGCAGTTGATAAAAAAATCAGTCCTGAAACCCTGAGGGTTTTGAAAACCCTCAGGGTTTATCCGGTCAACTGCGTAACTCCCAATTCGTGTTTATTCGTGCAATTCGTGGCTGAAAAAAGCATTTCCGCAAAAATCCCTGAAGAATCAATTTTTTTTCAGATTAACATCATGATTATCAAAGGAATACAGATACTATGGAATTATCAGCCCAGCAGCAGGACGCTGTGGAATATATCGGAACCCCCACCCTTGTGGTGGCAGGCGCGGGATCAGGCAAAACCCGCACCCTGACAGCCAAGATCGCGCATCTGATCCGCAAAGGATATGATCCCCGGCGCATTCTTGCCATCACCTTTACCAACAAGGCCGCTGAGGAAATGAAACGGCGTCTTATATCCCAGACCGGAATGCCCGAAGATCAGTTTCCCTGGGTGCGAACCTATCATTCGGCCTGCCTGAGAATCCTGAAATCTCACGGCCATCTTCTGGGTTTCACTTATCCCATTCAGATTTACGGGGATTACCAGCAGCTTAAACTGCTGACAGAAATTGTGGTGGGACGCCTGAATTTTGACAAAAAGCATGTCCGGGGCGTGCAGTCCCAAATCTCCAACGCCAAGAATTTCGGAGATCCGGACGCGTATTTTCAGCAGAAACCCTATTTTTCCCGGATACGTGTCAGCGAGGTTTACAAACTCTATGAGGAAGCCCTGAAAACCGGAAACGCTGTGGATTTTGACAATATTCTGCTCCTGACCCGCAATCTGCTGCGGGATTTCCCGGAGGTGCGCAAACAGTACCGGGATTATTTTCAGTATATTCTTTGTGATGAATATCAGGACACCAACAATATCAATGAGGAAATCACCCGGCTGATCCTGTCCAACGGCAATCTGTTTGCGGTCGGAGATGACTGGCAGAGCGTGTATTCCTTCCGCATGAGCAATGTGGATCATTTTCTTTCTTTTGAAAAAAAATACAAAAAGGCAAAGATTTTCCGGCTGGAGCGCAATTTCCGCTCCGCGCATGAAATCGTGCGGCTGGCAAATGATCTGATTTCCCACAACCGGCACAGAATGGAAAAGGAATGTTATTCGGAAATCCGGGGTGGTCTGATTGAAATCCATGATTTTTTCAGTGATGAGGACGAGGCCCGGTGGGTGGGCAGAAAAATCAAATCCCTGAGCGAAACCGGCATTTCCCTTTCCCGCATGGCAATACTGTACCGCACCAAATTCTGCTCTCTGGCCTTTGAACAGGCATTCCGTTATTTGGGCATTCCCTACCGGATGCTGGGCGGCAGGGGATTTTTTGAACGCCGGGAAATTCTGGATCTCAACTGTTATCTGACTGCTGCGGTATTTCCCCGCGATGACGCGGCCTTTGATCGGGTTGTCAATGTTCCCAAACGGGGTATTGGCCCTGGTACGATCAAAAAAATCAACGGTCTCAGGACTTCGGATATGAGCCTGCAGATGGCCGCTCGCAAAGCCCTGGGAGAAAAAATCCTGACCCCGAAACTCTACAATGCCATAAAGGATTTGCTCGGACTGCTTGATAATATAAAGGAAATGAAGCCGGACAAAGCGATCAGGGAAGTGCTGCAGCGCACCGGATACCGGGAATACATGAAAGGATATTCGGAAAATGAGAATGATCTGATCTCCCGTGAGGAAAACGTGGAGCAGCTTCTGTGGTCAGCCGCGGCGCATACAAACATTGCGGATTATCTGGAAGAAGCCAATCTGGTGCGCGAAGACAAAGAAGAGGACGGGCCGAGTTCCGCAGCCGTGAACCTTTCCACTGTCCATGCTTCCAAAGGGCTGGAATATCATGTAGTTTTTGTGGCAGCCTGCGAAGAGCAGCTCTTTCCCCACTGGCGGTCTTTGGAAAAGGAAAGCGATCTGGAGGAAGAGCGTCGACTGATGTATGTTTCCATGACCCGGAGCGAGAAATATCTGTACCTTACCCATGCACAGATGCGAAAAGGAAATTTCAACCGCAAAAGCCGGTTTATTGATGAAATTGAGGATGCTATGGACTGAGACGTAAGTCAGCAGACCGAATCCTCCTTAACATAATTTAAATCTGCCGCGAATGACACGAATCTGCACGAATTGCAAACCATAATTCGTGCAATTGGTGCAATTCGTGGCTGTATCATTAACCCAGGTTGCCAGTTACAAAAAATCGTAACGGTTTCAGGAGGCAGATTTTTATGCAGAAAACAGGTAAAATTTATAACCTTTTGTTTTGACAATATTTCAAAAAATTAAACCTCTTTATAACTGGCAACCTGAGTTATTTGGAATTGAACTGCCATGATACTGCTCCTGTTTCGGTTTTTTATGGCACGTAAATTGCATATGCACCAAAGAAGGTCTTTTCAGAATGTCCGCTGTGTTTTTCAGGCCGGACTGTCAGGCAGAAATGATACCAAAGAAAAGCAAAACAGGAGCAGTATAAAACAGTTTCTATGAGATAATCATCGTCAGATCGGCAATAATTTCAAATAATGATATATAACGATGTTTTATAACCACAATCAGCCCGAATCCCGTGTCCCCCGGTTCGAATCATACCTTCAATTGACTTGACTTGACCCTGGCAGGCGATTAAAATAAAAGATTTTTCAATATGTTTTGCGGAATTTCAGATGCCTGCTTTTGCTGCAATCACATCATGTATGTGAAAGCAGACATTCAGAAAAAATTTCCGCAAAATTCATTGAAGAGCCGAACAAAGAACCTGCTGATTTCGGATATTGTTCCGAATTACAGCGGAATTGACAGGGATGAACCGGGAGCATGCCCGGATATTCCATTTTAACAACCTGATTTATTTTAAAATTCAAATGATATGTCCGGATGGGTACGGACAAAAAAGATGAATTCAGCGAGGAAAAAATTGATTTATGTTTAAAGATAAACAGCACGCGGTCCCCAAAGGATCCGCACCAGACAGACAGCATCCGGATATGCGGGTCAATATCCTGTTTTTTTTAACCTCTGCCATTGTTTGTGTTTTCGCTGTGGAAACACTTGCACGGGGGAGCATCAGCCAGGTATCGCTTTGGATTGCCGGCAGCCCCCTGCCCTTTGCTCTGAATGCCGTGCTGGTCTCCTGTTTTCTGACAATGACGGTGGCCCTCACCGGCCGGATGATTCCGGGCGTAGCGCTCGGGTCTTTTTTCATCCTTCTCACTGCAGCAGTCAATGCCCTGAAAATCCATGTGCTGCACACGCCTCTTTTTGCATGGGATTTTCTTTATTCCGGTCAGATGCTTGCACTTGGTGAAGCGGTTTTCTCCGGAAAATTTTTTTCCATCCTGGTGATATCCGGGATTTTGGTGGCGATTGTGTTCATTTATGCCATCAGACGTGACCGCAGGAGATTAGGCATGGGAACGCGGTTTTCCGCCCTGGTTTTATCGCTGATCGCGGCAGGGCTTTTTGCATGGGACAAAACAGGTCCCGGCAATACACTCAATATCAGAAATATGGTATGGGATCAGAACCAGAACTACAGTTCAAACGGTTTTTTTCTTGCATTCTCCATGAACATTTCTCCGGCCATCATTCGCCAGCCCAGCGGATATAACAAAAATCTGGTATCCCGTCTGACGGAACACAATGAGTATCCTGATGGAAACGACTGTGCTGAAGGGGAACCGGTGAGCCTTGTCATATTTATGAGCGAATCCTTTTCCGATCTTAACGGAGAGGGCATTGAAACCCCGGAATGGAAGATTCCTCTGGAGAACCTGAAAAAAATTTCGGAAGCCTATCCGGTTTTTCATCTTGTTTCCCCAACCTTTGCCGGTAACACCAGCCTGGTTGAATTTGAAGTGCTGACAGGTCTTTCCAATGCATTCCTGCCTGCGGGGGCAATCCCTTTCGATCATTACCTGAGCCAGAAAACGCCTTCGCTGGCCTGGATTCTTCAGGAAAGAGGTTACCGCACGGTTGCGGTTCATCCGTTTCACGACTGGTTCTGGAACCGGAATGCGGTTTACCCCAATCTTGGATTCAGGGAGTTCATAAGCCTGGACAGTTTTCCCGAAAATGCCAAAAAAGGGATATACATTTCAGATGAGGCACTGGTGGATAAAATCATAGAAGTGATAGAATCCTCAGACAGCCCGTATCTGATTCATGTCGTATCCATGCAGAATCACGGGCCTTATTTTCGGGGACGTTACGGTTCGGATGATATCAGGATCGAAAACAGCTCCCTGCCTGAATGGCTGCGTATGCAGCTTGGTGCGTACCTGACCGGTTTGAGGGATGCGGACATGCAGCTTGGCCGGCTTGCTGAATACCTGAGCCGGAGGAAAGAACCGGTGCTCTTCCTTTTCTTCGGAGATCATCAGCCCGATTTCAGCTATTCGTTTTACAATCAGCTCGGAATTATGAAAGAAGGTATGGAAAAGGATGTGCTCATATCCCAGGTACCCGGACTGATCTGGTCCAACCGGAAGGAGTTGACAGATTTGTCAGATATTCCCGACCGCATAAGTCCGGCATATCTTCCGGCCATACTGCTTCATCAGATGGGGATAAAACTTCCTCCGTTCCTGTGCTATCTGCGGCAGGGACTGACCCATTATCCTGTTATCCATCGCAGTTTTCTGGAGGATTCTGGCGGAAACCTGGCCAGTCTGGATGACAGGAGCAGAGATCCCTACCTGAACGGCCTGAAAATTCTCAACTTCGATATTCTTTTCGGCTCCCGGTTTAGTTGGAAACCGGACCCTGCCCCCCAGGATCAGAGTTGAGCCCCGCGGGCTTTTTCATGGGAACAGTTACTGATGATCCGGTTTTTCGTCATTCCGGCAAAACCCGGAATCCAGAACTTCCTGAAAATACTGGATACCGGCTTTCTCCAGTATGACTGTGGTGCGTAATACCGATTCTCCATTGAACTGAAGCTGATCCGGAGGAGTGCAAAAATTAAGCGGAGCGGTTTTTTGCATATGCCCAACTGCGGAAAAACTGACGGTATTGTATCAAATCAATGGAGAATTGGTATAAGGTGGGTGAGAAAATCTGTATTTGCAGTAGTACATAACCAATTTAGTTTTTATACAATCCCCTCCTGAGAGGGGCAGGGGGGGTGTTATTGGACTGTGCAGTTCCGGACACACCCCTGCCCCTCTCAAGAGGGGAATTGATACCATAAAATCCAAATTGGTCATGTAGTAGGTATGTTTATTGACTCACTGTCTTTTCAGGGATGTGTCCCTGTCCTGCATAGCCTGGGCCATAATTGTCATATACAATTCTCTGTATTGATTTTTGTCAACAGTCATCACTGACTGTTTTTCAAAGTTGCATGGATGTGTATTGCAGTAGGTGCCGCTGCTGATATAATTCAGGATAATATGCGGGATATCAAAATGATGAATATCATCATATTTTACAGCCTTACCGTTCTCAAAGACAAACGCACGGTTGATGTACATGAAGTTTTTGCTGCCATCTGCATAATTCAGTTTTTGATAGGTGACAGGCCCGTATACAAGGGGGGGAATGTGATCGCTTATCAATATTATCATGCTGTCCGGATCTATTTTGCAGATTCCGCTGATATATTCGGCAAGCGCCTGTGTGCGGTAGTAATATTGATTCACCGCGCGGACCAGTTGCTCATCATGGATTGCCCCCTTTACGCCAATGATTTTCGGACGCCTGATTTCATCCATTAAATTGGGGGTATGGCCGTAGACCGTAATAACATAATTAAAAAGCGGGGCAGAGGGATTATTTTTTATCCACTCGGTTATAAATTCAAGATTCTGTTTCAGCAGATCACCGTCAAACATATAATTTTCTTTTTTTGTTGCATAACCGGCAGAAAGATATGTTTCAGATGAACCCGCATATTCTTTGGGATAATAGGTTTTTTCAAAACCAAGCCCCTTATAGGCTTTTACCGAATTAAAAAAATCAGGCACATAGGCATTGGTGGCAATTGTATGATAACCGGCCTTTGCAAGGATGCAGGGAAGGCAGGGCGTTTCAGCTCCGGAAAAAATGTCAAATTCAACCCCTGAGATTTCCCGCATGGCCGGTACTCCGCAAAGCACTTCGAATTCTGCCTGGGCAGTTCCTCCGCCGAATACGGGCGACAGGGAGAGTGTCCCTTTATCTTTGACGATTTTTGCAAAATCAGGATGAGTGGGGTTTCGGGAAAAAACTGCCCCTTTCAGGAGTTCAGGTTCAATAAAACTTTCAAGTACAATCAGGTGGATATTTTTTTTAACCGGCAGTACGGCAATCTGGGAAATTATTTCGTCAAATTTATTTAAAATCGATATATTGTCCTTATAGTCGGACAGTTTTGCTACAGAGGATCTGCGTTTGGCCTCTTTGTAAAGTGCCACAGAAAGCCTTCCGTTTTCACGGACGCTCTTAATATCGGAATAAGATACGATGGATCTCTGCGAGTTTTTAAATGCCTCAACAAAAAAATCCGGAGCCAGTTCAGCCGTCAGGATGATGGCAGCTATGGGTAAAGATCCCAGGATGATAACATGCGGCCGCCGCAGGTTTACGGAAATGAGAAAAGCCAAAAGAGGGACCGCAATGATAAGACAAAGAACAACTTTTGCTGTAGGCGGGGAGACAGACAGCAGTTCCGGAAATTCTGCAATATCAGCCAGGCGCATTAATCCTCCCAGCTGGAAATAATAGATGTCAAAGGCTGCATACAGCAGAACAAGAGGTGCGGCTGTGACAAATGGCTGATATTTGTTTTTCCGGGTTATGGAATTCAGATAGCAGTATAAATATAAAAGCAAGGGGATTTCAAGCCTGTAGGCAGGCAGCAGACTGAACAGACTTCCATAATGCTCCATGATGCAGGTATAGGTGAGCATAAAAGCAAAAAAAATTATATAGCGGTTCAGGAAAACATCTTTCCATTTTTTAATCACTTTTTTTCCCTCAAAAAATCAGGCATGTTTCAGTCTGACTGGAAACAATGCGGTTTATTTAAATCGCTTATAAACTACTGCTTTCGCCGAAGTTCCTGGATTTTTTTTCTTTGATTTATCTGAAAGTAATTCTGTCAGCAGTGCTTTCTGAGGGGGAAGTTAGTCGATTTCCATGAAAAAATGTACCATATTGTAGGGTGGGCACGGCTTTTTGTGCCCACCGTTTCAGCAGGACGGCGGGCACAAAAAGCCGTGCCCACCCTACGAAAAACGGTATAATCTTTAATGGAAATCACCTTATGAGAACCTGCGGAGAAAATGTTTCTCCGCAGGTTCCGAAAGGATCAGCCGCTTATGGATTTCGTTGCCACAAGAGGAGAACAGGATTGAACATTGAAATCCTTTTTGTGTTTGGGCATGACGTTTATCACAGACATAAAGAATGCAGCAACATACGGCAGCGACTGGATCATTAAAATTTCACCCCAGAGAACAGCAAGCGGTGAATCCTGCCCCTGAACCATAATAACACCCCATGCCACAAGCCAAAGGGTCATTCCTAGGCATGTTTCTTCAAAAGATGAAACCAGTGCCTTTATCAATGCCGGCCCGTTTTCACATTTCGGGGTTCTGAAAAAGGGCTTTTCCGAAGTGAAAAAGCCGTTCACAATGGCCTTTGCAATGGTATGGGACAGGGCAAGTCCTGAAATGGCGGCTGATATCGTCTGTATACGGCTGGCCCCGATCCGTGTGCGATACAGATAGACAAGTTTGAGCACTTTGAATATGAAAAGCATCACAGGCGGAATCATAAACACTGCCTGGGGAGGGTCCACATAACGGGGGAAGATCATCATCATAACTGACCAGGCAATTGCTGCCAGAGTGTAAAACAGATTCATACCATCGGCAATCCAGGGGAGCCACCCGGCCAGAAAATGGTATCTCTGTCCCAAAGAAAGCTGCTTTTTCTTATCGGAGAACAGGGCTTTGCTGTGGCGTTTCAGAATCTGAACAGCACCGTATGCCCATCTGTAACGCTGTTTTTTAAAGTCGGTAAATGTATCCGGCATAAGCCCTTTTCCATAGCTTTTTTCAACATAGGCACCCTCATATCCGCTTTCAAAAATCCGCAGGCCAAGCTCCGCGTCCTCTGTAATGCACCATTCTGCCCAGCCCCCGACTTTGCGCAGAACAGATGCCCGGATCATGGTCATTGTTCCATGCTCAATGATGGCATTCCGGTCGTTGCGTGTCACCATTCCGATATGAAAAAAGCCCTGATATTCAGAATGGCACATGGCTTTGAAAACGCTTTCATGGCTGTCACGGTAATCCTGGGGAGCCTGGACAAAGCCAATCTCCGGCCGGCTGAAATAGCCGACCAGATCTTTGAGCCATGACCGTTCCACCTGATAATCGCTGTCAATCACAGCAATTATTTCCGCATTCTGATCCATTTTTGACATGGCATAATTCAGAGCTCCGGCTTTGTATCCTTTGAGCGGATCCACATGAAAGAACCGGAAGCGTTTCCCCAGAATGCGGCAATGCTCCGCAACAGGCTGCCATATGTCCGGATCTTTGGTGTTGTTGTCAATGACAAGAACCTCAAAATTGGGATAATCAAGTCTGGCAAGAGCGTTTAACGTGGCCTTAAGCATGTCCGGAGGTTCATTATACGCGGGAACCTGGACAGATACTCTGGGACATTTGCCTGACACCGATATTTTTTTGGGTTTCGGAGCAAAAAATCTGCGTCTTTTATGCACCCATGACGTTTCCACCCACTCATGGGCTTCTGTCAGCACTACGAGACTGACACCGAGATAGCCCAGGCCGAGAAGAAACCCGATCAGAACGGTAATGGGGGTAAGATACTGATTGATATAATCATAGCCTGCCCACACCATACTGATGCCTACAGTGTTTGCTGTGACTGCCAGAAAAATTTTCCCCCGTGCAGTCAGAGTGGAACTGTCAAACAAAAGGATCAGAAAGGTGACAAAAGCAACCGTAATCGAACATGCCGCCAGCATCCGCCAGGCAGGAACTCTGACAACAGGCTCGATAAAGGGAAATTTCTGGTTCCGGTAAACATCAAAAATACCCCAGTACGCGCCAACCCCTCCTTCTGTTGATTTTTTCCACGGCTGATCAAATGCTTCCATTAAAAAATAGTCATATTTCTGTTTATGCGCATCTTCCAGAAACCGCCGTAAAAATATAGCCTCATTTGCTTCGGAGGCGACTGCATCCTTTCTTGTCCGTCCATTGCTGGGCCAGCCGACTTCCGCTATCAGAATGGGAAGATGCGGATACGCTTTTTTCAGCAGTTCATAGCAGTTATTCACAAATCTGACGGAATCATCAAGACTGATGCCTTCCCAATAGGGCAGAAAATGACCTGCAACAAAATCCGCATGGCGTGATAACTCCGGATTTTTATGCCAGGCATTCCAGGTCTCAGCCGTGCTGACAGGTATATTCACCTGACTCCGGACAGAATCCAGATAGGCTGTCAGCTCATTTACGGTCAATTCCTGCCGGTAAACACATTCATTTCCGACAATAACCCGATCTATATTGCCGGGATTGTTCCTTACCACGTCAATCAGTCTGGCCAGTTCCATCTCATTTTTGGCTTTGTCACCCGAAAGCCACGCGCCTGCGGTAACGGTCATGCCGTATTTTTTTGCCAGTCCCGGTATTTCTCCGAATACACCGCTGACGGTATAGGTTCGTACAGATTTGACTTTGCCTGAAAGCAAAGCCAGATCTTTGTCAATATCTTCCAGAGACGGATGGATTTCGACAGTGGGATCATGCTCCATGCGATAGGGGGAAAAAGACATCCCCGAAACCGAAGTCGGCCATGCCGGTTCTGAGGAAGGCTGATTGATAAATGCCCAAAAAGCAAATGTAATTAATGCAAAAGCCAGACCTAATGACAGGTTTGCTGATAATTGTTTTGATTTCATTGTTTATCTCCAAAATGATTAAGATATTTCATGTCAGCCTGTCTGTCAGGCAGGCAAACGAATTTTTTCGTGTATTCAGAAAAACCGGATTTTTCTGAAAAATTTATACCCGAAATTTTATGCTGATCTGCAATATGCAAATTTTATGCCAATTATTTTTATTTCTGACTTCTAACGGATTTCTAACAGATTTCTGAAATATGGGGGGAGGTGAACAATGATCCGTTCGGAATTTGCGCACATGAGTACGGAATTTGCGCACATGAGTACGGAATTTGCGCATCACTTGCAGAAAAAGGCATTGCGGCACAGGCGGCTCTGATATTGATATATTTTTTATTTCAGACAGTTGATTCTTTATACCTGAAACAGGGACGCCGGGGTATCTCACAGAAAAATTTACAGGTGGATTAATTCTGGATATTATCAGCAGAATGGCTGCGGCTGCACGAAGCAGGGAGATTGATGCTCACGGAACGTCTGAATGCAGCCAGCGCGGCCTTTCATGCCGGGTATGAAAGCCCGTCCCGGTTCAGCCGCGAATTCAAGCTTTATTTCGGACAAAGCCCTGCGGAAATGATGAAAGAGATGCGTACCGCATGAAGCAAAGCAGGAGAACAGGATACGGTGATTACGAGAAATATCTGTACCGCACCATGCAGATATGAGAAAAGGAAATTTTATAGTTCTTTTACCAACAACTTTCAGTAGATCGAAAAGTTTTCCGCAGACCGGTTTCAGAACGGTTCCCGGAGTGCGAAAATTGCATTTTTGCATGACTGACCGGCATAAAATGCTCTGTTTCATACCGGTTCAGCAGTGCAAAAATATAATTTCTGCACTCCTCCGGAAAGTTTTCGATCTACTGACTTTTGTCCTCTCCAAAACATAATGGAGGAGCGAAAAAATTAAGCGGAGCGGTTTTTTGCAAAGAGGACAACAGTTGAGGAAAATACTATAAACGCAAAAGCCGTTTTATTGATGAGATTGAAGAGGCTATGGACTGAGGCTGTGAAATGATTCGGAGCATGTGCAGGCAGCAGCGGACAATAATTTTCTGCATATTTCTGCTACTGCCGCTCACAAAGCACTTCTCCGAGACTGCTGACGATTTTATCTGATTCCGGTACAGAAATCAGGGCATTGCACTCACATTCCGCGCGGAGAACATGCAGCACATATTCACCCGGAGTCAGATTTTCCAGATAGAAATATCCTTCCCTGCCGCTGAACGAGGTTCTTTTTTCTCCGGCAACTTCAATTTCCAATGGCAGGGCACTCAGATATTCCTTTTTGCCATCTGCCAGTATCAGATACAGATTTCCTTCCACAGCACTGTACCGAAATCCTTTGAAATCCGCGCGTGCGCCCCCGCGCTGGGCAATTTCTATGTCATATGTTTTGTTTTCAAATTCAAAACTGATCGGCAAATCCCCCGGATGAATGTCTATGCGGTTTTCCTGATACGAGTTCAGATTGGGAACCAGCATGGTTTCCCCGTTGTCAAGTACACCGGCCAGGCTGCCGTTGCTGTAAACAGGCACGTCATTCAGTCCTTCCACTTTTACTACTGTCTTGTCAAAATTAAACTGACGCATTATAATTTCTCAATCTGAAAAAAAAATTGAGGGAGAAAACAATGCGGAAAAAATATCTTGTGAGTCTTACAGACAGTGAACGTCAGGAACTTGA
>JBFXEJ010000145.1:0-12709 GCA_050180235.1 Desulfococcaceae bacterium | reverse complement strand
TCCGGCAGCGCGTTTCGCGGCTGGTAAGAAAGACTCTTTCCTTTTCCAAAAAAGATGATAATCATATACGCTCAATCCGTTATTTTATCTGGAAATTCAATTCAGCATTACTTGTGTAGCACTACCTTTGTTTTAGGTGTTGCTTGAGTAATTTCCCATCTTGAACCATTTGTTAATCCAAATGAACTTATAGGAACCAAATAAAAAGTGCCCTCAATCTCTAAGTTTTCCTTACAAATTTCAAGAAGTTCATCAGGGGTTAAAGAATCATCAATCTCAACTATATATTCATCCCCAAGATATTGAAGTGTGATAGTTACAAATGCCATTAAAATTCCCTTTCTGTTCTGTCTTTTATATATTATACAAACATCGCACTCAATATACAATATACGCTAACATAAAGTTAAGCGGCAGACCGGCAAAGAAGACACAGCTGCTCCCTGCTTCCAGCAGATGTGTTAAATGGAATGAATTTTAGGCGGTCACGAAACAGGTCTGTCCGCTTCAACGGCGGGTTATCAGGTCATTTCGCCCTGATAACACCCCAAAACGCCGCTTATCAGGGAAAGTTTGTCCTGACAAATTTTCCCTTTTTCAATATTTCTGTCTTATCTAAGTAAATGAATTATATCTTTAAGGGCGGTTTATGTCAAGCGAAAAGACAGAAAAATCATGGATGAGGTTCGTGAGATGATGGGTCTTGATCATTATTTATACCGAACTCATGTTGATATAAAAAACGCCCGTTTCACTTTTGTGAAACGGGCGTTTTGATTTGTTGTTTAAGCGGTATCAGTGATGACCGCCGTGGTGATCGCCGTGATGTCCGCCTTCACACTGTGCAGTGTCAATGGCTGCCTTGATAACACACCAAGTCATACCCATGCCGATGATGCTCAAAGCATACCACAGCGCACCCATGAACAGCATGTGGCCGCCGTCCCAAATCCATTCAAAAAAACCTGGAAACATAATTTCCTCCTCAGCAAACAGATGGCCGGGCCACCCTTGTTCAGTCTATGGGGTTGAGTTCCTTTTCCTGGGGGAAGATCGGCATATAGCGGTAGGAAATCGCGACCAGAATCACGCCGTAGGCCACAGGCAGAATCGTGGTTGCCACTTCCTGCCAGCTTGGATAATACATAACCCAGGAATCAAATGTCATAACCGGAACAGCCATTACCTGCAGCACCATAACCCAGCGGTTAAGGCTTACACCGATACAGGCCAGAACTATGGCTGTAATCAGCAGATATTTGTTTTTGCGTCCTGTATTGGTAATCAGGATCAGGCCCGGAATCAGTCCGCAGATGATGACTTCCGCAATCAGAATCCAGATACCGTAAACCGGATTGTTGGAATAGAAATCCATCAGGGTCTGGCCTTTGGCCGGTGCTGTGACCGCAGCCCAGTACAGGGTATCGGCAATTTTGGCAATGCTGTAGGTGAAAATCATCCAGCCCGAAATTTTTGCCAGCAGTTCAATCACACTGTCCTTTACCAGTTTTTTGCCGGTGATTTTTTCCAGCAGTTTGGTCAGGCTCAGGGTGAAGCAGGGGCCAAAGGCAGCGGCTGACCATGTGAACAGGAAAAAGGTCCAGGGCCATACAAAAACCCCTTCCCGGAAACCAAAGGGACGTCCGAACAGCACACCGGATACTCCGCCCAGTGATCCCTGATGGAAAAAAGACAGGAATGCGCCGGTTGCGGCAAACACGGCCATAATCTCGTGCATGTTGTGCGCCAGATTGTGGAAAAAGGGAACCTTGTTCAACTGCCGGTTTTCCAGCACCAGCGGAATATACTCAATGCAGAGAACCCCGAAATAGCAGGACAGACAGAAAGCCACTTCGGTGAGCATGGAGTGGACATTGGCATGCCAGAAGATAAACCATCCTCTTAAAGGCTGGCCGATGTCAATGGCCAGAATCAGCAGCGCGGAACTGTAGCAGATGAAACCAATCAGAACCGCGTAGTTGATGATGTTTTTGAGTTCATCCTTTCCGACAATGTACTTGAGAAATCCGGAAAAGAACGCGCCCCCGCCCAGTGCGATGACGCCCAGATCCGCCCATATCCACAGGGCAAACCCGTAATAGTCGTTCATATTGGTCTGGTTCAGGCCCTTGAGCCAGCACAGCAGCATGGCATACACGCCCCACAGCAGCACCACGCTGACAATACCGATAAAGACCATGAATTTGCCAAAGGAACAGCGTTTGACGCCTTCAGGTATCAATGCAGAATCCATAAATGATGTACTCCTCATTCTGTGCAGTTTTTGTCAAAACTTTCTGCCTCAGCATCTTTTTTAATGATGTGCCGCAGCCAACTGTCCGGTTTTTTCATGGGCCAGATAGTTATCCCCGGCTCTTCTCACCCATTCCCTCTCAGAAACATAATACACCTTGGGATTGGTTCCCAGACGCTCCAGCAGGCGGAAGGCATTGGGGTTCTGCTTCAGTTTGTATACCGCATGTTCAGGATTGTTGAGATCCCCGAAGGTGATGGCTCCTGCGGGACATGCCTGTGTGCAGGCTGTCTGGTATTCATTTTCAGCGATCTCTTCGCGTCCTTCATAATGGGCCTTGTCCATAGCCCGCTGATAGCGGTGAAAGCAGAAACTGCATTTTTCCACAATGCCGCGCATACGGACTGAGACATCGGGAGAGAGCATTTTTTCCATGCCTTTGGGCCAGACCGGATCCCACCAGTTAAAATATCGGGCATGATAGGGACACGCTGCCATGCAGTAACGGCATCCGAAACACCGGGTGTAAATCTGGCTGACAATTCCGGTTTCCATGCTGTAATCGGTCGCAGTTGCCGGACATACAGAAACACATGGGGAATGCCCGTCATGTCCTTCGCAGTGCTGGCAGGGTCTGGGCAGATAGCAGGTATCTGCTTCCGGCCAGGGTTTGCCGTTTGTCAGTTGATACACACGCAGCCACGTGATGCTGTCGAGTTTGTTGCTTTCGTCTTTCTTGAACGGCACATTGTTTTCCGCCATGCAGGCCACCATGCAGGCCCCGCACCCGGTGCATTTGTCCAGATCAATGACCATTCCGTACTTTTTGGCTTTTATATGTTCTTTTGCACTCATCAGAACCTCATTTCAGTTATCAGTTATCAGTTGTCAGTTACCAGTTGTCAGTTACCAGTTACCAGTTTTCAGTTACCAGTTACCAGTTATCTGTGATCATTTACATCAATCACTTCTGCTGATTACTGATTACTGTTGACTGATTACTGTTCACTGTTGACTGATTACTGTTCACTGATTCAGGCTTTTTCCAATTTTGCCCTGATTCCCCAGGCTGCGTCCAGACCGGATACCGGATCTTCCACCGGCCCGATGAGTTCGTTGAAATTGCTTCCCTTTCCCGCGATGTATTCATCCGGGCCGCCATGTCCCAGTCCTCTGGGCATTGCCACAATACCGGCATCCACACTCTGGCTCAGGCAGACTTTGACCTTTGCCTCACCTCTGGGAGTGGTCAGCAGCGCGGTTTTTCCCTCGCACAGTCCCAGACCTGCTGCGGTTTTCGGATTGATTTCAATGACGCTCTCTTTGCCGCTGAGCATTTTGTCTGAAACAGTTTTCACAAGAAAGGGCGTATCTGCCACAGGACCGCTGGCCAGCCGCATGGAATCAATGGGCAGAAGAATCAGGGGAAAATCTTTTGCATCTCCCTCGATCTCCGGTGCTGCGGAAACGCCGCTTTTTTCCCCGTGCGCACATGCTCCGGACATAAAGGCAAATTTCTGGGATCCAAAAGCCTGATTCCATGCCGGAGGCGTACAGTCTTCGGCAATGAATCCCTTTTCTTTCAGGGTTTCCCATTTGTCGCCCAGAGTTCTTTCCAGACATTCCTCATACCCTGACCACGCGAATGCCTCTGCCACAGTGCCGCCCAGTGCCTGAGCCAGAAGAATCAGGCAATCGCCCGGATACCGGGTATTGTGCTGAGGTTTGACCACAGGTTTTGCCAGTCCGAGGACGGTTTTGTTCATTCCGGGAGATGCGGGAACATCCTCATATCTTTCCAGATGCCCGTGAGAGGGAAGGATCAGATCCGCCATTTCCGCAGTTTCATCCATATGGGAGGCGAAACTCACGGTAAAGGGAATTTTTTCAAAGGCTTTTTTCACAGCTTTGGTATCAGGAAGAGAATAGACAGGATTGGCTCCGGAAACAAAAAGCACTTCTACCGGAGACTCCTTTGCCTCATTGATGACTGCGGCCAGACGGGCGGTCAGACATTTGCTCAGGGCATATTTTTCACTTCCCGCGCCATCTGCCCTTGCAACTGCCAGACCTTTCTGTGCAGTTTCATCCAAAGCAGGTTCCGGCCAGTTCACATATTCCTGTTTCGGCATGGCCCATACACCGCCTTTGCGGTTGACACTGCCCACCAGAGCATTGAGTGCATGAACAGCCATGAATTCATGGATACTGCCCGGAGTGTTTCCCTGCCCCCGTCCGCAGACAGCCAGCGGAGCGGATGCCGCAGCAAATTCTTTGGCAACTGCGGCAATCACATCTTCTCTGATTCCGGTAGTTTGCGCAACAGTGCTGAGCGGATATTTCTCCACAGCGAAATTTTTGAAACTGTCAAATTCGGACGTGTATTTTTCGGCAAATTCTTTGTTATACAGATTCTCTGAAATGATGACAGCCGCCATTCCCATTGCCAGGACAGATTCTGTTCCCGGTTTTATGGCCAGCCACTGATCTGCTTTGGCAGCAGTGTTGGAAAGACGGGGCTCAGCCTGAACCACTTTCACCTTTTTGTCTTTCCACGCGCTTTTTGCCTTGAACATGCGCACAGAAGATCCCCATCCATCCAGAAGACCGGAACCGAAACTGAGGACATAATCGGAATTTTCCAGATCAAATCCCAAGGAAAATTCTGCACCGTGCATGAGTTTCAGGGTCATTTCATACGCGTCCTCATAAGAGGGCATGGTCATGAAATTGGGTGATCCGTATGTCTGCAGAAAGCGTCTGAAAAGCGCGGGTACAGTTCCCCTGTCTGAACCTGTGATGCAGGCCAGGGTATGGGATTTGCCTTCCTCTCTGAGCTTTGAGAGTTTTTCCTTTATTTCTCCAAGTGCCGCATCCCAGGAAATCTTCTGCCATACGGGTTCGCCTTTTTTGCCCACATTTTTCAGCGGTGTCTGTATGGCATTGGGGCTGTAAAGCATCTGAATGCCGGACATGCAGAGCACACATGCGTTTCCGTCACTGCCCGGATACCCTTCCTGTCCCTCTATTTTGACGGCCCTGTCATCCACTTTGCGCACTTTGATGCCGCAGCCGCAGCGGCACAGGGTGCTGACAGAATTCACATACTTGATTTCACCGTCTTTGGGAACCGGCGTCCAGGGCCACATCTGCGTCCATATCGAAAGGTCATCCGTAATCTTCCAGGGCAAAGGCGAAAGGGCAATGCCGGCTCCTGCGCCCACCCCCAGAGACAAGAAACTTCTTCTGTCGATTTTCATAAGATTCTACCCCTCAAAACCTGATAGTTATTTGTGACACACAAAACAGGCCTCTTTTCCGGTCTGAACACTGTTCTGCTTGACCCCGAGTTTCACATGGCATTCAGAACAGTCATCCATCTTCATCCGATCCCAGGTATTTTTCTTGAAACCTGCGATGTTCTTTCCCCAGATGTCCCGGCTGTAACCTGTAATCCGGTTTTCCTCATAGGGTTTCAGAGTTTCCGATTCTCCGATGGGGCCGTGGCATGTTTTGCAGTCCATACCTCCGGATTTGACATGTGCAGAATGGGAGAAAAATACACAGTCCGGCTGTTTTGAATAAACCAGCCAGGGCACTTCTCTTCCGTTTTTCACATATTCGTTTACAAATACGGCCTCGTCTGCGGTTTCTCCCTGCACATCCTCATGACATCCCGTGCACTGTTCCAGTTTGGGAACACCGGCATAACTCCCGTCCTCACGGAAGAAATGGCAGCTCTCACACCCGTTGTCCACCAGAGTGTTGTGCAGTGCGTGGCTGAAGTCAAAGGGCTGCTTCTTCTGGGAGTAAAGAAGTTTCGGAAAGATCACCCATCCGACAATCAGGCTTGCGGCCAGTCCGACAATAAAAAAGAGGATGGCAAATCCCCCGCTGTCGGAACACCCTTTTGCTTTCTCTTCTGATTCGCTCATACAAACTCCGTCACCTGTTAGAATTAATGCCTATATAAAACAACCAACCAGCCTAAACTCCTGACAAAGGGCACAAAAGGAAAGAACAGACAAAGATGTTCTGTACCTGCTGAGCCTGTTTTTGTCAAGGATAAATCACTGTGTGCTGTAACTGTGCAGTCCGGGCAGAAGATTTACCCCGAAATAGGTAAAAAGCACAGCCATGAATCCGATGATGGAAATATACGCTATTTTTTTGCCATGCCATCCCCGCATCAGTCTGGCATGGAGCATTCCAGCGTAGATGAACCATGTTATCAGAGACCAGGTTTCTTTGGGATCCCATCCCCAGTAACGCCCCCATGCCGAGTTGGCCCATACCGCTCCTGTGATGATGCCCGCGGAAAGAAAAAGAAAACCGAACTGCACCATTTTATGGGTCAGGTCATCCAGCTCTTCCGGAGCAGGAAAACGGGATGCCGGGGAAATATTCCCCGGTTCTCTCAGGCGGAGAATATACATAATGCTGATGCCGAAAGCAATGGCAAAGCCCGCATATCCCAAAAAACATGTGATGACATGCGCTATGAGCCAGTTGCTTTTCAGGGCCGGAATCAAAGGCTGAATCCGGTCACTGATGTTGGGAGAAAGGGAAGCATAGGCCATAGCCAGAAATGCGATGGGCATGGAAAATGCCCCGATCATTCTGTTTTTGTAACGGTATTCCACAAAAAGCCACATAAAGGCAATGGCGCAGGAAAAAAAAACCAGGGATTCATACATATTGGACAGGGGTGCATGTCCGTACCCCAGTTGATAGGATTCAATCCAGCGCAGAAGAATGCCGATCAGATTTCCTGTTCCCCCGATGACCGCTGCCCATGTGGCCAGTTTTCCCGGCTTTTCTGTTCTGAAAATCCACTGGGAAATATAAAGCAGGGCAGAAAAACCATATACAAATGTTACGACAGATAATAATACGGAACTGTTCATTATTGTAACCTCTGAAAAAAATTAAAAATAAAATTAAAAAATTATAAATGTTTCCTGTTCTGCGCCACTGTTACGGGCGGAAGATTGCCCAGTTTTCAGTTTGATACTCCGTATTCGGAATCATCGGACAGATTTTCTATTTCGCGTTCCGGCTGAGGGTAACTGTCATACCCCGGTCTGTGTCTGAGAACACAGGTTTTACCGGTCCGCTTATTTTCAAATCCAGAACCACACGGATAAAATCCTGATGCTGCCCAACTCTCACCCGGTATACCATGCTGTCCTTCACTTTGAAAAGGTCATTTCCCCGGTGTTTCCATTTTCCCGGCAGATCCACCACCAGTTTGGGAGGGGATTCGGACTTGAGCAAAAAAGAATTATACTGACGCACCGGCCCGTCTGCCACAATAAAAACCTCAAACGCCTCTTTTCCGGACCTGGTTTTTACCGTTTTCAGTTCACGGAAAGAAGCAGGTTCTGAAATCAGCTTTGCAGGGGCAATCGTTACAGCAGGGGCAGACTCAGGAACTGTTCCTGCTGTCACGGCCTGATCTGTTTCCTTTTTTCCGGTCTGCGGAGATCCGGCATCAGAAGAATCGGATTTTTCCGTATGTTCAGCCCGGATTTTCTGCGGTGCTTCTGCCAAAGGGATTTTCGGTGCTTCAGATCCGGCAGGAACGGAAGGCCCGGCATCGGATGCGGCAGGAACTGCCTTTGCTGTTTCCGGCATGACAGGCATTGACTCTTTGTCCGGTTCTGTTTTTTTATCCGGAGCAGCCGCGGTTTCACTTTCCTTTGTTACGCTTTCAGGGAGAGTTGTTTCACCGTCACTTTTTCCGGGTAAGTCCGGCGGGGTATCCTGTTTATTCCCTGATTCGGATTCCGGTTTGGAAACATCGTCCGGTATCGGGGTAACTGATATTATCCCGGAGTCCGCAGGTTTTTCGGAACGATCCGCAGTCACAGGCGTTTCTGTTTTTCCGTTTTCATGGACAGACATTTGCGGCTCCGGTATTCCTGCGGATTTCGCTTCGGTTTCATCTGTTTTCACCTGCGCGGTTTTGCTCTGCAAATCCGAAGGGGAGGCCACAGTGGAAGGTTCTTTGGGACTGGATTCCGGTACTGCCCCGACATTCCTCTGAACCGCCTGCCAGGAAGTCTCGTCTTTGCCGGGCCGCAAATACCATGCAAGCCCCGCAATCAGAAGGCATACAATGCAGACTCCCGCAATCCTTGCAGCAGTAGTGCTGAAAGGATTTTCAAACACCCAGAATCTGCCCCAGCATTCTTTGCACCGGTAGGGAGTTCCTGGAATAATATATTTGCCTATCTTTTCCATTCCCCTCCGGTGGGAGCGGGTCACATTTTCACTTCCGCATATGGTACATTTCATGGTATTTTCTCCGTATGAATCTGTTTATCCGGGAAAATCCTTCTGATTTTCTGCAATATTCCTGCAGACCGCCCATACGGGCAAAAGGCTGGACTCCGATCCCCGGATACAGACCCTCTTTTTACGATACGCAGTGCCAAACATCAACAGATTTCTTCAGCCAGTATCATTTTGCCGTTCTCCTGCCGGGCCAGTTCCTGTGAAATTTTCCTGACTGTATTCTCCATGCCCAGAGGATTTTTATTGGCCGAACCGCTTATGATTACACGGTTATTCCCTTCTTTCTGAATCACTTCCGCACAGAGTCTCTGATGGGACATAAAAAAAGTTATATAACAGCCGACAATGATGAAAATGAATCCAGCGTACACAGTCAGCACACCCGGATCATGGGTCACCTGCAGACCGGTATAATATTTCTCGGTCATATCAGTGTGAGTGTGTTCAACCGCAATGGTGAAATCTGCCCCCTGCCGCATTCTGTCAAAGCGGGGAAAACGGACAGGAAGGTGAACTTCTGAGGCAGTCCCGTCCGGCTGGGTGACCGTTCCGACATATGCTGGCCCCAGATCTTTTTGTCCCATGAACATGTAGGAAGGAACCAGCTCACGGAGAACAAGAGTTCCGCCCCCTTCGGGAATCTCTGTGGCCTGGTTCATATACACCTTTTTATTATAGAGCATGCCTGAGGCTCTGCTTGTAAAGGAGAGGGTTATCTCATCTTTGTCAGAAATCCGGGGATTGACGGGAATTTTGCCGTAACTGGACTGAAAAATATTGATGCCCCTGTAGCGGATGGGATCGTTGACAATAACATCTTTTTTGAAAACCTCTTTGCCGTTTTCCAGAATCACCAGACTGGACCGGAATTCTTTGGGTGCACCGGTTTCATAGAAACTCACATCAAAATCCTCGCACCGGATTTCAAAATCCAGGGCCTGTGTTTTATCTGAGTTCCGCAGCATTATGGAGCGCACTGATTCGCCTTCGGGAATATTCACAAATCCCTCGAATCCGAAAATAGAACCGATCAGACTGCCTGCCAGCAGCAGTACAATGCTGAAATGAACGATATAGACACCCAGCCGTGTCCACCGTCCTTTTTCAGCAAAAATGCAGTAACCTGTCTCTGTCTCCTCCGCACGGACATATCCGAAATATTTTCCCAGATGGGAGACAATATCCTGTTTCAGATCTCCGGCAGAGCTGCCGGTCGTGAATTCTGTTTTGCGGGAAATATTCCGGAAACTGGAAATGCGGAACGCTGGTTCTTTGACAAATACCACCTTCCACAGGGCGGAAAGCCTGTCAAAGGAACATACAATGATGTTGGCGGTCAGTGTCAGAATCAGCAGACGGAACCACCAGGAATGGTACATGTCAAAAAAATCAAATACATGAAAAATGCGGTACAGCACTTCGCCGTATTTGCGGAAATAGAGTTCATGACTTCCGTTCTGGGGAATCAGGGTGCCGATAACCGAGGCCCCTGCCAGAGTCAGAAGCACCGCCACAGTCAGACGCACTGAGGCAAAAAATTTCCATATGTTGTCAAAAACAGATAAGTTCTCTGCTTGTTTCATTTTTTTTCCTTTCCGGGAGTTATGGGCACAGTCAAACTTATATTGTATATCAAAAAATTCGTTCGGAATCAATCATTAACTCACCTTATGCGGCCTTTCCAAAAATCAGGAGATTACCCTCTTTCACCGTTATTCCGGAGAAAGCCTGAATCCATTATTTTCATCCGGTGCCGCCGTGAAATACACCAGCAGTTTTAGGTGATTTCTGAAAATAAATATCCCGGTTCAGTTCACAGGCACAGGGCAAAAGCTGTAAGCTTTTGATACTTTGGCGGTATATTTTTTTCCGGAAATCACCTTAGGTGATTTCCATTAATGATTATACCGTTTTTCGTAGGGCGGGCACGGCTTTTTGTGCCCGCCGTCCTGCTGAAACGGCGGGCACAAAAAGCCGTGCCCACCCTACAATGATGGTATATTATTTTCCGGAAATCACCTTAGGTGAAACAATGCACTGCTGCTTTGTCAATTTTGATTTTATGAGCTGAAATGCAGAAAAGAACCGGATTTTTTGGAAAAATCCGGTTTTTGCAACGCACAGATTCAAGGCTGACAGAGTACTGCCGCAGATTGGAAAATTTCAGGAGTGCAAAAATTAAACAAGTATATAATCAGGTTACAAATATCCATGCTCCTTGAAACTGTAATAATCCTTCAGGGTGAAAATCAGGTGATCCAGAAGTTGCACGCCAAGCACTTCACCGGATTCCTTTATGCGCCGGGTTACTGCCTCATCCTCTTTGCTTGGGGATACACTGCCGGAAGGATGGTTATGGGCCAGGATAATGGCAGCAGCTCTGTCTGTGAGCGCATCAGCGAAAACTTCGCGGGGATGAATCTGTGTTCTGTTGAGCAGTCCTATGGTAATCACACGCGTGGCAATCACTTCATTGGCTCCGTTAAGACTCAGACAGAGCAGATGTTCCTGTTTCCGGTCAGCATAATGCTTAATCAGGGGAAGAACATCGGTCGGAGATGCAATTTTGGTTCCTTCGGGACGGATTCTGCGCCGGGCAAACTCCAGTGCAGCCACGATTACCGATGCTTTGGCAATCCCCACACCTCTGACTTTCTGCAAAATATCCAGTTGGGGAAAACCGCCGTTTTTGTCCATTGCATCCAAAATACTGCCGGCCATAGCCAGTACATCCTGTCCTTTGAGCCCCTTGCCCAGCAGAATTGCCATCAGTTCCCTGTCTGAAAGACTTTGGGGGCCTTTTTCCCTTAGTTTTTCACGGGGCCGTTCATTTTCCGGAAGATCGCTCAGGCGTATGCTGTCTGTATTTTTTTCACGAAGATACATTTGAGGTCCCAGTGTTCAGTTATCAGTTATCAATGCGAATTAATAGCAAATCGCCATTGATTCTATACAATACAGAATGCAAATCCGGAGGAGTGCAAAAATTAAGCGGAGCGGTTTGTTGCACACGCACGCTGAACCTCGGAAAAACTGAAAATATTGTATAAAATGAATGGAGAATTGGTATAAGGCTATTTTTTAAAATGAATATACCAAAAACCATCATGAAAATCCTTTAATCAGGTGAATCAGGGTTCAGACAACCGGGGCGGCCTGCTTGTCCATTGTCTGAACCATGATTAACCTGATGAAAGGATTGGCATGATTTCTGAAAATCCCATTATCCATGCAAAATCCATCATGAAAATCCTTTAATCAGGTTAATCATGGTTCAGACAACCTGTGAATCACAGTTCAGACAGACAACTCCCCCAGCCCCGCACTTTCCCACATGACTTTCAGCTTTGCCTGCGTTTCGGGGGCGGCCTGCTTATAAAAAATCATAAAATTATTAGCAGTTTGCTGAACTTTTGCCGGGTCATTGCATTTGGCAAAAGCAAGAATACATTTTATCAGCCATTTGCCGGATTCCTCAAAATGATCCTGCAATTTGGCAAGAATGCCAAGTTGACCATATGTGGAAGCCGCTCCGTGTTCGTTGCCGTGCTTTTCTTCAATTTCCAGCGATTTTCGGTACCATTTTTCAGCGGCCTCAAAATCCCGTCTCTCCTGGGCGATTCTCCCCAACTGGTGATACGTGGAAGCCGCATAGTGTTCGCTGCCGTGCTTTTCTGAAATTTCCAGCGATTTGCGGTACCATTTTTCAGCCGCCTCAAAATCCCGTCTCTCCTCAGCGATCATCCCCAACTGGTGATACGTCAAAGCCGCATAATGTTCGTTGCCGTGCTTTTCTTCAATTTCCAGCGATTTTCGGTACCATTTTTCAGCCGCCTCAAAATCCCGTCTCTCCTCAGCGATTCTTCCCAACTGGTGATATGTCAAAGCCGCTCCGTGTTCGTTGCCGTGCTTTTCTTTAATTTCCAGCGATTTGCGGTACCATTTTTCAGCCGCCTCAAAATCCCGTCTCTCCTCTGCGATCATCCCCAACTGGTGATACGTGGAAGCCGCTCCGTGTTCGTTGCCGTGCTTTTCTGAAATTTCCAGCGATTTGCGGTACCATTTTTCAGCCGCCTCAAAATCCCGACTCTCCTGGGCGATTCTCCCCAACGAGTGACAGGAAGAGGCTTCCCATCCATACTCATTCTTTTCTTT
>JBFXEJ010000144.1:0-13323 GCA_050180235.1 Desulfococcaceae bacterium | reverse complement strand
GCTGACGCCTGTCAGACGGGAGAAAATTTTCGGATAACGGGCCGGTTTTTCAAAAGTGGGCATTCTGTCCTCCTGCAGCCGGAATATTTTTAAAAACCTGTTTAACTCAGGAGGAATTGTGTGTCAACCACAGTTTTGCAGGAGGTCTATTATTAAAAACACCCCATGCCTCTCTCAGGATGGGATTTTCTGAAATTTGGATCAAATCAATGGCGAATCGGTATAAATCCGTCAATCCTGAAAATCAGGGTTCAGACAGGCAATCATTCATTTCTTCATTTTACTGCCAGATGATGCAGGCGGGTTGCGCATCCATTCCGGCAGATTGTCCTGTTTTTTTGTCCGGGGCTGAAGATTCGGGGGATTTTTCATCCATTCCGGCAGATTGTCTTTTTTCTCTGCATGTTTCTGCATTTCCGGGGGATTTTTCATCCAGTCCGGCAGTTTCTCTTTCTGATTTGAAGGTTCCGGCAGCCGGGGCGGGTTGCGCATCCATTCCGGCAGACTGTCTTTTTTTTCTGCATGTTTCTGCATTTCCGGGGGATTTTTCATCCACTCCGGCAGTTTCTTTTTCTGATTTGAAGGTTCCGGCAGCCGGGGCGGGTTGCGCATCCAGTCCGGCATACTGTCTTTTTTCTCTGCATGTTTCTGCATTTCCGGGGGATTTTTCATCCACTCCGGCAGTTTCTTTTTCTGATTTGAGGGTTCCGGCAGCCGGGGCGGGTTGCGCATCCAGTCCGGCAGATTATCCTCTTTTTTGGAAGGTGAATGCAGCCGGGGCGGATTTTTCATCCATTCCGGAATATTGTTCGGCAGAACGCCTCTGGGACGGGATTCTCTGCCTTTGGGAAAATCTTCGGGAGAAGGTGCGCGCAGATTCAGATCAAAATGTCTGTGATCAACTCCCATTATGCGGCACATTTCCCGGACAACCAGACGCTGGTTGTTGCCAAAATCCCCGTCAGCACTCCCTATTGCGCAGCACACAAGAATCAGCAGTCTGGCCTCTTCCGTGTTTCTGTCAATCCTGCGGATGGTTTTGAGTGCCTTTTCTTTTCCAATCTGAAAATCAAACTCAAACTGCTGAATGTATTTTTCAAAAGTTTCCATGACCTCCAGAGAGTCAAAGACCCTGAGATTTTCATCCATCCGGACGTATTCCAGCAGTTTGTCCACTTCCTCCGGCCTAACCAGTCCGTCTGCAAACGCGACCATAGCGCTGCCTGCGGCCACTGCTTCCATGAAATTTTTGCTTTTGACCTTTTTTACCCTGTCAAGCAAGCTCATCATCGATTTTTTCCCCGCTTTTAGGTATCTTCCCAAAAATTTTCAGTTTTCATAAATAAACTTAATTCTGTCACCTGCGGTGACTCACTTACGGATTATACCGGTTCGCCATTGATTTAATACAATACCGTCAGTTTTTCCGCTGTTCAGCGTTTGCAAAAAACCGCTCCGCTTAATTTTTGCACTCCTCCGGATTTGTATCCTGTATCGTATAGAATCAACAGAGAATTGGTATTACAGTTGATGTTTTCATGATTATGCCTCCTGCGTTAAAAATTTGGAGACATTATAAACGGTATATTTTTATTTTTCAAGTCTCCAGGGATAAAGAGAATACTGCAGAATCTCTTTTTTGATGCACAGAATACCGGTAAATTTTCCGCAGTGTGCAAAGATTTTTCACAGAGACCAAAAATTTTTTTGCCGGTCAGGCGTCTGTCTGTAAAGGAATACCGGTTTTTCCGGATGCTCTGTCACATCACTGCGTTGCAAATCTGACCAAAAAAAGAAATTTCCATGCTGTCTTGATCTAAGTCAATGCGTATATTCCGTTTCCTGTGTATTTACAATCTTAAAACTGAAACTTTAATACTGAACCTAGGAGGAAATCCATGAAAGTCATGAGAAAAATAATTGAAATTGATGAGCAGCTCTGCAACGGCTGCGGTCAGTGTGTCACCGGCTGTGCGGAAGGCGCGCTGGATATTATTGATGGCAAAGCCAAAGTGGTGGCCGAAAGATTCTGCGACGGGCTGGGTGCCTGCATTGGGGAATGTCCCACAGGAGCCCTGAAAATTGTGGAACGGGAAGCCGAGGAATTTGATGAGAGGGCAGTGGAAGAGTATCTGGCGGAAAAGGAGAAAAAGGAAAAGGAAGCCCCCAAAAAAATGGCCTGCGGATGTCCCTCTTCCCATATACAGGTATTTGCCCCGATGGATGCGGTTCCGGGAAAAGAGCATACGGCTGAAGCACAGTCCGCCCTGTCCCACTGGCCTGTAAAGATCCGCCTGATTCCGCCTGATGCGCCCTTTCTGAAACATGCGGATATTCTGGTGCTGGCCGACTGCTGTGCTGCCGCGTATGCCTCACTGCACCGGGATTTGATCAGAGGGAAGATCGTCATGATGGGCTGCCCCAAATTTGATGATGCACAGATGTATATTCAGAGATTTGCTGAAATATTCACCCTGGCAGACATCCGCAGCATTACCATTGTATATATGGAAGTGCCATGCTGCAGTGCTCTGCCCTCAATTGTCAGCAAAGGAATGGAGAAAGCCGGAAAGAAAATTCCTCACACAGAGATAATCATAAGCAAAAAGGGAAAACAAAAAAAATGACGTAATTTCAGGGTAAAGATGACTTGCTGCGTTTGGCCGATAAAATAGGTGTGTTTACCACAAGCGCGGACAGTTCATCTGATCTCCGGATGTCGAGCTTGAACGCGTCCTGATCGATTTCAAAATAGCGGGAGATCACCTCCACAATATCCCTGTGCAGATTTTTGATAATATCATCAGACACCTCAAGTTTGTCATAGATCAGGGCAAATTTGAGCCGCTTTTTGGCAACCTCTTTGCTGTCTTTGTTTTTGCCGGAAAATTTTCGGAACAGTCCGTTGAACATAAGAGGCCTCCTTATCCGCCAAGCCCGAGTTTGTTGCGGATTTTTTTGAAAAAACTCTTCTGGGACTGGGGAACCTGTATGGGAATATCCGTGTTTCCGTTTATGCGCCTGGCAATGCGCCGAAATGCCTCTCCTGCTTTGGAATCTTTCTGCAAAATCAATGGATTGCCTGTATTGGTGGAGATGACCACATTATCGTCCATCTCCACCAGCCCAATCAGTTCAATGGACAGCACATCCACCATGTCCGTGTGACTGAGCATATCCCCCCTTTCCACCATCTGCGGGATAATCCGGTTCACAATCAGTTTGGGAGGAATGGATTTGGCCAGAAGCAGACCGATTACCCGATCTGCATCCCGGACAGCCGAAACTTCGGGAGTGCATATGACCAAAGCCTCATCTGCTGCGGCCACCGAGTTTTCAAAACCCCTTTCAATTCCCGCGGGGCAGTCTATGAGAATATACTCGAAATGCCTGCGCAGCATTTTTCCAAAGGTTACCATCTCGTCGGGGGAAAGCACATCCTTGTTGTCGCTCTGGGATGCTGGAATCAGAAAAAGATTCTCCACCCGCCGATCCTTGATGGCAGCCTGTTTGAGTTTGCATTTTCCCTTAACAGCATCCACCACATTAAAGACAATGCGGTTTTCCAGCCCCATCACCACGTCCAGGTTTCTGAGCCCGATATCCATATCCACCACCACCACTTTCTTCCCCTCCAGTGCCAGGGCAGCGCCCAGGGAAGCTGTGGCAGTGGTTTTGCCCACACCGCCCTTGCCTGAAGTGACGACTATGATTTTTCCTTCCAAAGCATAACCTCATTTTTGTTGATCTTGTTGAGCCCGCAGACATTCCGGTCAGCCGATCTGCCGCTTCATCCACCTGCGCACTGACATCTGAAAACCTATCTGACCACAGGCCAGGGCAGCCGGCCAAAGGGGTTGGCCTCCAGATATTTCTCCACCACAATGCGCCCTTTTTCCACATGTGCGAATTCAATCATTTTTCCGGGAGAAGAGGGTGGGCCTGCCGCGACATAACTGCCGATCTGTATCTGTGTGGGCCGGAAATCAAGGGCCAGCACAATTGAGTCCTCATTATCCGGCTGTCCGGCAATGGCCGTACCCAGCAGACTTCCCAGAATCAGAATATCCCCTCCGGCCAGCACCTCTGCACCCGGATTGACATCGCCCAGTATGACCAAATGGTTCCGGGCATTGACCTTCTGCCCTGAACGGATACGGCCGCTCAGCAGGAGTACATCTGTCTGTTGATGATCCCAGGAATAATCCATATCCCATTTCCGCGTTCTTTCTTCCGCAGTCTTTGACTGTGAAACTTTGTCCGGAGGCCGTGAAACCGCGGCCACCCCGCAGTTTTCTGTTAAATATGCCGCCAGTTCCCCAATCAGTTCATCGCAGCCTTCAGTTTCTCCGGTATCAAGCACCACGCGGGCATTGACAGACGGCTGATTCAGGGAACTGAACAGTCTGTTCAGTTCCGAGCGCAGATATTCCCCAGGCTCGTCCGGATCCACCGTGACCCACAGACTGCTGCCCACCCCTTTGATCCGTACCGCTGCTTTTTCTGATATTTCAGGTTCTTCCGGGTTTGTCTTTTCCATAAATATCCATGACCGGATGGTCATAACAGGGCATGAAAACCGGAGTGCGGAAAATGATTCGCACTCCGGGGTTTTCCGTTCCCGCGGTCTTTCCGTGTGAACGGTAATAACACATAATGTTTTATACCAATCCGCCATTGAAAACATACTTATGAAACACACCCTGCCACTCTCAGGAGGGGATTTTCTGAAAAAATCAAAGGAGGATTGGTTACATCATGTTAGGCGATTTCCATGAAAAAATGTACCATATTGTAGGGTGGGCACGGCTTTTTGTGCCCACCGTTTCAGCAGGACGGCGGGCACAAAAAGCCGTGCCCGCCCTGCGAAAAACGGTATAATCATTAATCGAAATCACCTTAGGTGATTTCTGAAAATAAATATCCCGGTTCAGTTCACAGGCACATGGCAAAAGCCGGAGGCTTTTGCTGCTTTTGTGGGATATTCTTTTCTGGAAATCACCTTACTGCTACTCTGCCGGTCTTGAATCTGTGCGCTGCAAAAACCGGATTTTTCCAAAAAATCCGGTTTTTCTGTACACTTCGGCTAATAAAATCAAAGTTGGCAAAGCACTACTTAATCGTGATGGAAACAGCGCGGCGGTTCTGTGCCCGTCCGTCAGCGGTTTTGTTTGTGGCAGCAGGCTGGGATTCCCCCAGACCCTGAATCGAAATGCGGGCAGGATCAATGCCGAAGTGCTCGGTCAGATAGCGTTTCACACTCTGGGCTCTTTTTTCAGACAGACGGTCATTGTAGTGTGCCGATCCGATGCTGTCCGTATGTCCCTCGATTACAGCACGGGTATCCGGATACTGCTGCATAAACGCGGCAAACTCCTCCAGTCTGGCCCGGTATTCGGATTTGATGATAGTGCGGTCAAAGTCAAACCATACGGTTACGCTCATCATTTCCGGAGCAGGCGCCGGCACAGGAGCCGGTTCGTCGCTCTTTTCCATGACCTGACCCGTACCCTCAGTTTTTTCCATTTTCACATAAGGTTCGGCTTTGGTGCAGCCAACGCTGTCCACTTCTGTGCCCGCAGGAGTGTCCGGGCAGCGATCCACATCGTCACAGACTCCGTCATTGTCACTGTCTGCGCAGGGTTCTGCTGCTTTCCGCTCCCCGCCCATCTGGAAGACCAGACCCGCGGTAAGGGCATATTCGCTGCTGGAATCCTCAAACCCGTAATAATAGCGTGCATCCGCGCGCAGGCCGATATTTTCCGTGAAAAAGAATTTCGCTCCGATTCCTGCATTGGCCTGAACGGTATCGTCAATTTCCAGGGGATCAAGATTGTCGTCATCATACAGCATATAAGCTGCCCCTGCGGCCAGATAGGGAACAAATCTGCTGTCCGGCATGATGTGGTAGAGCAAATCCGCACGGGGCTGATAAGCGTAAACCTCAAAATCCCTGTCCTCACAGCAGCAGAGATCCGCTTCTTCATAAATGAAGGTGAAACCCAGTTCTGCCGCAAGACTGCGGGTAAAACTGTAACCCAGTCCCAGACCTCCGGAGATTCCCTTATCCAGAACATCCAGTTCGTCATCAAAGAAATATCCGCCTCCCATAAAACTCAGGGAAGCAGAACCGGGCCGGATTTCCGACAGAGCAGATCCGGCAAAAATGCCTGAAAAAATCAGCACAGCACAGCAAATCGACATACAAAACAGCACGTTCCTTTTTTTCATCTTTTCCTCCTTGATTTTGGTTAATACAGATTCCTATCTCCGGACTTTCGGAAACAAATCCGAAAATCCGCCAAAACACGGTTTTGCATACACCCTGTCCGGCATAGTGAAATCATTATAGCAGAATCCGGACAAACAGGAAACACTTTCTGAAAAATTCATGTTATTCATACCGATTTTGCAACAAAAATCAATATATTTATCATAAAACATGTGAAATTTTTCTGCCTTCAGACTTTATCCTTTTGAATTTTAAGTGAAAGCTTGTACCGGAATATTGGATACCGGGTGCAGGGTGATCGTGGGGATGGGAGCAGTCCGGATCTGGCGCCGGTTTCCATATATCTTCTTTGGAGTTTTGCGGTATCAGTATGTCTCACAAAGGTTAATACGCAAATATTTCTCAGATTTGATATATATTGAAAATTCTTCTTCAACATGGTATGATTAACTGTTATAATAAATGACATATATTGCCGCCATACTGGCGAACGCCTTTATGCTGCTCCTTATGAGAGAAGTCCGGTTTATACCGGAGGATTGTTTCCCATATTGTCTATTGACTTATAAACAGGCACAGGGCATTTTTTCTGTCAGTATAAAAAGAGTTCCACTGCTGCATGACCTATTTCTGATTATATTACAAACTGAATTTTTTGAAAAAATTCAGTTTGTAATATACTGGTTTATTATATAAAAACTAAATTGGCCGTGTACTAACCATAAATAAATGCTCAGATTCCTGAGATCGGAGGAATTCCATGCGAAAAGCAAAAATTCTGGCCACACTTGGGCCTTCATCAGCTTCCAAAGAAATGATCATCCGGATGATTGAAAACGGGGCCAATGCCTTCCGTTTCAATTTCAGCCACGGTTCCTATGAGGAACACCGGGAACTCTACCGCATTGCCCGGAAAGCAGCGCGGGAAAAATCATGGCAGGCTCCCCTGATTCAGGATCTGCAGGGCCCGAAAATCCGGGTGCGGCTTCCTGACGGACCTGTAAAACTCAAAGATGGGGACCCGGTGTTTCTTACGCCTTATGAGTCTGAAGCCTGTGCGGATACAATCTTTGTGTCCTATCCGCCCCTGTGCAAAGATGTGAAACCGGATGAACCGGTTCTGCTCAATGACGGCAAAATTGTGCTCCGGGTTTTGGATGCGGACAGTAAAAAAGTCAGATGCCGGGTGCTGGTGGGAGGGCTGCTGGAGGATAAAAAAGGCATGAACCTCCCCGGAACCTGCACGACTCTTTCCCCGCTTTCAGACAAGGATCGCGCGGATCTGCGCTTTGGTCTGGAACTGGGTTTTGACTATGTGGCCCTTTCCTTTGTGCAGTCCGGGGATGATATCCGGCTGCTCAAGGCGGAAATGGACAAGCTGGGCAGACGGATTCCTGTCATTGCCAAGCTGGAGCGTCCCCTGGCCGTGCAGAATCTGGAAGATATTATTGATGAGGCTGACGCTGTCATGGTTGCACGGGGCGATCTGGGAATTGAGATTCCGGTGGAGCAGATACCGGTCATCCAGAAAAAGATCATTGCCGCTGCCAACCGCCGGGGCGTTCCGGTCATTACAGCCACACAGATGCTTGAATCCATGATGGAAACCACAACACCCACACGGGCCGAAACCACTGATATTGCCAATGCCATCTATGACGGAACTGATGTGGTCATGCTTTCCGGCGAAACCTCCACCGGAAAATATCCGGCTGAGGCTGTTGGCATGATGCGCAGTATTATCAGGGAGGCTGAATCATTTCCGGACGCGTATACGAAATTTTCCTCCTCTTTTCTGAAAGATACAGTGGGAAAAGAAATGACCACCGCCCATCTGGCTGCCACGGCAGCGGACGATATCGGCATCCGGGCCATTGTGGTGTATACTCAGACCGGACGGACAGCCACGATTGTCTCCAAACTGCGTCCGAATGCAGATATATTTGCATTCTGCCCCAATGCGGAAGTGGTGCGGAGAATGGGGCTTTTATGGGGAGTCACTCCAATCCCCTTTCCTGTATATGAATATACCGAGGGACTGATTGAGGGACTCAATGACGAACTGCTCAAACGGGGATTTGTTCAGACAGGGGATCTGGTGGCCATCACCTATGGCTCTCCGATTCCTGCCAAAAACCGGAGCAACATGCTCAAGATTCACCGGATGGAATAGTTTTGCTTACAGGTCTGGAGCATAAAATCCATTCTGTCTGCCCAGACCTTGAGGCGCCGTCCGTCTTTTAGCAGAACAGCGGCCTTTTCCCTGTCTCCGAAACACCGCTCCCTTTCAGCTCTTTCCAGATAGGCTGCCGCGTATTCCCTGATTTTCCGGAGTTTTTCTTCAAATGTCATGTTCGGCCTCCCGTGCTGCCGTGGATTTTCCCTCTGAAAAAAAATTGCAGAATTTTTTCTGTTCAAACATATGATGTTGAAAAGAAAAGTGCAATAGAGTTGGCAGGGTATTCACAGGTAGGAAAATCCGGAAAAGGATAATGCCACAGTCACCGTCTTTATTTTTTTGGCAGTGGGTCAAATAGACTGAAATACTGTATTTATAGTATTTTCATCAACTTTTGTCCTCTGTGCAAAAAACCGCTCCGCTTAATTTTTGCACTCCTCCATCGGGTTTTGCAGAGGACAGAAGTTGTTAAAAGAACTATATTTTCAGAAATCACCTAAGATAGATCAGCCGTTTTGATCCACTGCCGTTTTTTTGTGCGGCAAAGTGGGGAATTTTTCCCCATCGGTTCAGATTTCCCCACCCATTTTTCCTTTCTTTCGCCTGTTTTATCAGGATATATTTCATATAAATCTCTGTTTTTTCTTTTTCCGCAGCAGTCCCGAAATATTTTTTATAAATATAATATTCTGTAATTATGGATATTAATATAATTTAAGCATTCCTTTCCTTTTGAGTTCCCATCCTCTGGCCTGATAATTGCTTTGTACATTGTCAGAGGAAATGATGTCAGGCTTTGAATGGGGAACCATGAAAATACGGAAACGGGGAAAGTATGAAAACACAGCAAAATGCAGCACAGCACCATGCAGCGGAACACAAACATTATTACCGGAATCTGTCAGTCAATATGCTCCTGACAGTGGTGTTTGTCTCTTTTCTGCCCATGATTTTTGTCAGCGGGGCCATTCTGTACCAGTTTCAGGAATCCTACAGTGAAAAAGTCATGGCCCATCTCAGGAGTGTGGTAAACAAGCACACACAGAATATTGACAATTTTCTCAAAGAGCGGCGGAACAATATTCAGTTTCTCAACAACAGTTTTGCCTGCGGAGAGCTTTCGGATGAATTTTTTCTCCAAAGGCAGCTTGCAAATCTGCAGCAGGAATACGGCAATGTTTTTTCCGATCTGGGAGTGGTGGATTATCAGGGAAAACAGTTGGCCTATGCAGGGCCATACAAACTGGAGCATGCGGATTATTCAGATTCGGAATGGTTCAAGAAAGCCCTGAGTTCCCAAAGTTTTATCAGTGATGTTTTTCTGGGACTGCGGGGTTTTCCCCACTTTATTGTCACTGTCCGGAGTTTTCATGAAGAAAAACCCTGGGTGCTGCGGGCCACTGTGGATTTTCAGTCATTCAACAATCTGGTCAAAAGCATCCACTTCGGAAAGACCGGTATAGCGTTTGTCATGAACCGCAGAGGAGAATTTCAGACCGGCACTTCCCTGAAAAAGGAAAACGTGATTCAGCTCTACCGTAAAGTGGAAGCCTCTGTGAAACCCGGAGAGGATGTGCAGACAGGAACCTACCGGAATCCGGAAAGCGGAAAGGAGATGATTTATGTTGCCCGTTTTATCAAAGACGGAGACTGGGCTCTGATTTATCTGCAGGATTCGGATGACGCGTTTGCTGATCTGCGGAGGGCGCATTGGATTGCGGTTGCGGTGTTTATTGCAGGCGGTCTGCTGATTATCGGAATGGCTGTTTTTGTCTCCCGGCGCATGATCGGCCGCATTGCCGAGGCTGATCGGGAAAAGGATCTGATGAATCAGCAGGTTATTGAAGCAGGACGTCTGGCCTCGCTGGGGGAAATGGCCGCAGGTATAGCCCATGAGATCAACAATCCTGTGGCCATTATGGTGGAAGAGGCCGGATGGGTTGGGGATCTGATGGAGGAGGCCGAATTTAAGGAAAGCGAAAATCTTGAAGAATTCAAACGGGCTTTGGGTCAGATCAAAAAACAGGGACTGCGCTGCCGGGACATCACCCACAAACTGCTCAGTTTTGCCAGAGGAGGGGACGGCTCCCAGCAACTGGTGAAAATAAACGATATGGTTGAAGAGGTAACCGGGCTGTTTTCCCATCAGGCCAAATTCAAAAATGTGGTTATTGAACCCAGATACAGCCCTGATCTTCCCTATATTGAGGCTTCCCAGACCGAAATTCAGCAGATTCTGTTCAATCTGATCGGCAATGCCATAGATGCCATGGAAAATACGGGCGGAAAGATTCAGATTACAACCGGTTATGAAAACCATATGGTGACTGTGGAGGTAAGGGACAACGGGCCCGGAATTCCCCGCACAGTGCTCTCAAGAATATTTGATCCCTTTTACACCACCAAACCGGTGGGCAAAGGGACCGGGCTGGGACTTTCCATCTGTTACGGCATTGTAAACCGGATGGGCGGCAAAATTACAGTAAGCAGCGCAATCGGGGTTGGAACCACTTTCCGGGTGATGATTCCGGATCAGGACGGACCGGGCCCGGACAGCAATGAAAAAACAGATCAGGAACCCGGTGCACAGAAAACAGAAAAGAACTGAAAAATACCGAACTCATACAATCAAGGAGGATATTATGCTGGAAGATATCAGTATTATGCTGGTGGATGATGAAGTGCCTTTTGTGGAGACCATGACCAAGCGTCTGGCCAAAAGAAATATGAAAGTGAAAACAGCTTTCAGCGGCATGGAGGCACTTGAGAAACTGGGAGAGGACGGGGCAGACATCGAGGTGGTGGTACTGGATGTGAAAATGCAGGGAATGGACGGCATTGAAACCCTGCAGGAGATCAAACGGCAGTTTCCGCTGACCGAAGTGATTATGCTGACCGGCCATGCCACAGTGTCATCGGCCATCGCGGGCATGAAAAAAGGGGCCTATGACTATCTGATGAAACCCTGCGATATTGATGATCTGGTGACAAAGGTCAATGATGCCGCGTCCAAAAAACGGGATCACGAAAACAAAATCATCGAAGCCCGTATGAAGGAGTTCATGCGGACCAAGGTATAGGAAGACGGCCATGAATGAAACCCCTGTTGAACTCTTACTTGTGGATGACGAGGAAGGTTTTGTCTCCGTGATGAGCAAGCGGCTGCGGAAACGGAATATCAGCGTCACCCCCGCACTGAGCGGCGCCGAGGCCATTGAAAGATTCCGGAACCAGCAGTTTGATCTGGTCATTCTGGATCTGAAAATGGAATTTATGGACGGTCTGGAGGTGCTCAAGGTGCTGAAAGCCATGAATCCCGGCATTCCGGTCATCATGATTACCGGACACGGGGCTTTGGAGGAGGTGCAGAAGGGGATTGATTTCGGTGCATTGGTCTGTCTTCCCAAGCCCTATGACTTTGATGAACTGGTGGCAATGATTCGCGAAGTCAGCAGTGCGAACAAAAGAGCCGCGTGTCCTTTCATACCGGTCGGTTTTGGATAAAGAGCCCGCGGACACTCTTCCGGTCGGAATCTTCCGGGGCGGGAAAGCATGGAAACCGGAAAAACCAGGAGGAAAAAATATGGATAAATTCAATGTCCTGCTTGTGGATGACGAGACAGAGTTCCTGTCTCCTCTGGTCAAACGGCTCGGAAGGCGCAATCTGAATGTACGGACAGCCGGCAGCGGAGAGGATGCACTTTCCGTACTGGAAAATTCCCAAACCGATGTGGTGGTGCTGGATGTGCGGATGCCGGGAATGGACGGACTGGAAACCCTCCGGGAGATCAAAAAGCGTTACCCGCTCATTGAGGTCATCATGCTTACGGGCCATGCCAGCATTGAGGTGGCTATGGAGGGAATGGAACGGGGCGCGTTTGATTATCTGATGAAGCCCATGAACATTGATGAGCTCTGCTACAAACTTCAGGACGCGTTTCAGAACAAGTCCATACAGGAGAAAAAGATTAAGGCGCTGGAGGCCAAAGACGGGAAATAATTCCCGTATTATATATTAACCTTTTACAGGAAGGATGAAAGAAAAATGAACTTTTTCAGACAATGGGGCCGGTTTATGATGATGGGCGCACAGGCCCATGCACGATGGGAAAAAGAGGTTTCAGACACAGTGTTTGCCAGCAGAAAACGCGTGATGATACTCTGCCTCTTTCTTGTGCCTGTGATTTTGGGAGGCATAGCCTTTGCTGACCAGATCAGTGATGTGATGCCGCATTTTCTGGGCGGAAAAAAGGCTTACAGTCCCGCATTTTTCACCCCCGGAATATTCATCGCATCCATACTTATCGGTGTGTGTGCGGGACTGATTACCGGGTGCATCGGCGCAGGCGGAGGTTTTATCATTGCTCCGGCCCTGATGAGCGCGGGAATCAAAGGTATTCTGGCAGTGGGAACAGATTTGTTCCATATTTTTGCCAAGGCCATTATGGGCAGCGTGATTCACCGCAAACTGGGCAATGTGTCTGTACCGCTGGCACTGGTTTTTCTCATCGGCGCGATTGCCGGAGCCACTGCCGGCGGTATCCTCAACCGTGTGCTGTATGAAATCAATCCCATGCTCAGTGATGCGTTTATCACCACCATTTATTCTCTCATGCTGGGTCTGCTGGGCGCATATTCCCTGATGGATTATATCAAGGCCAGCAAACGGGGTGATTCAGGCGGCGCGCATGGCGGAAAAGATGAGGGAGCGGAACTGACGCCCCTGTCCCAGAAACTGCAGAACATGAAGATTCCTCCGATGATTACCTTTGATCAGGATGTTGTACCGGGCGGACGCAGCATTTCCTGCCTGTTCCTGATTCTCAGCGGCGCACTGGTCGGTATGGCCGGTTCCATTATGGGGGTGGGCGGCGGCTTCCTCACCTTTCCCATCTTTGTCTATGTTCTTGGC
>JBFXEJ010000143.1:0-13401 GCA_050180235.1 Desulfococcaceae bacterium | reverse complement strand
TCGGACTGTGTCCGTTTCTGACGAGGTCATCACTGCCGCAGTGGCGGCAGTTAATCTGAATATACTGTTTCATAAAAATAATTATAAGATATTTAAAAAGACAAATCAACCTTTTTGACCCACTACCGTTTTTTTATTCAGCAGTTGACAGCTGTCTGCACAATATTATATAATGATGTTTAAATCAAGTTGAAAATCAGTCAAATTTTAATTCATACAGTTTGGTATATTTATTTTAATAAATAGCCTTACACTGATGCTCCTGTCGTTTGCCAAAACCGAATTCAAATAATGTGAATGTGATTTGATGTGTTCATAAGCTTACTACCGGACAAAAATTTATAACATACTGAAATAATTAAAATAGGTACAAAAAGTTATTTTTGATAACCATTTGATTTTAGAAGCTGTTTTAAAAATATTCCACACTGCTTTCTTTGGGAAGAAATCAATATGGCAAAAAAGATATTGCCCGCTTAAGTACGGTAAAATCAGGCTTTGACATTTGGTAAAATCCCAAAATTTTTTGCCCCGGGATATTTTTAAAACAGCTTCTTATATATTTTAGCAAAATGGTCAAATTTTTTGTCCGGTAGTAAGGTTCATAAGATAAGGGGCTGTATAAAAATAAAGTGTTATACCAAATCACCGTTGAAAATATGCTTTTGAAAAAATCAATCCACTGTAATTAAATAGAAAAATATGATTTTATTGTATGTTTTCAATGGCGATTTGGTATTAGAAATCCTGATGGTTTTGAAAACCCTCAGGGTTTCCCGGATAGGAAAATTGTACAGTTTATTTTCCTGCAAACTCTGAAAAAAAGGAAATGAAAATGCAAAAAATACAGGTAGATGAAAAATCTCCGGATTTTGTATTGAATGATTTCAATGGCAAAGAGGTTTCTCTTTCCGCTTACAGAAACCGGAAAAATGTGCTGCTTGTGTTTAACAGGGGTTTTCTCTGACCCTTTTGCCGCAGGCACATGGCGCAGTTGCGTCAGAATGCGGACAGACTCGCGAAACAGGATATGGAAGTGCTTGTTGTCGGGCCTGAAAATGCAGATTCATTCAGAAAATACTGGGAAAAGGAAGACATGCCGTTTACAGGTCTGCCTGATCCAAATCATTCTGTAATGAATCTCTACGGCCAGGAGGTCAAAATTCTGAAATTGGGAAGAATGCCTGCACAGATGCTCATTGACAAATCCGGGATTCTGAAATTTGTTTATTACGGCAGTTCAATGACTGACATTCCGGATATTGACGAAACAGAAAGAGCCTTAAGGCGATTTCCATGAAAAAATGTACCATCATTGTGGGGTGGGCAAGGTTTTTTGTGCCCGCCGTTTCAGCAGGACGGCGGGCACAAAAAACCTTGCCCGCCCTACGAAAAACGGTATAATCATTAATGGAAATCACCTAAGTGCCGGATGAAAAATGAATCACAAACATAAGCCGGGGAAAAAGTGATTGTGCCCGGGGTCGAAAAGGGAGAGTTATTTTGTTTCAGTTCTATAAGAAATAAAACGGGATATTTCCCTTAACAGTTCCGCACGGGAAACAGGTTTTGGCAGGCACCCGTCAAATCCGGCATCTGCGATCCTTTTCCTGTCTGATTCTGTCACATATCCTGTTACGGCAATCACAGGGATATTTTTTGATGTCAGAATGTTTTCTTTTATAAGTTTCACTGCATTGTATCCGTCCATTACCGGCATACCGATATCCATCAGAACAACGTCCGGATGATTCTGTTCTACGGCATTGAAAGCCTCCAGCCCGTCTTCGGCTTCAATGACACGGATTTTCATGCCCTGAAAAAATTCCCTGAAAAGGGCCCGGTTGTCTTCGGCATCATCTGCTATCAGTATTGTTGCGTTCTCAAAGATAATATTTTCATAATTTTCCGGTTCTTTCCCGGGTTCGGGTTCATTATTTTTTTCAGGCTGTTTCTGCAACTGACTTTCCGTCTCATTTTCCATGCTCTGCATTCCGGGCTCCGCACTTTTCTCTGTGCATTGAATAAAGCGGGAAACTTCCCTTAGCAGTTCCGAAGGCAGAAAAGGCTTTGGCACATGCGCGTCAAAGCCTGAGGACAGAATCCGTTCCCTGTCTTCGGGCAGGGCATGGGCCGTGACTGCAATCACTGGAATATGCTTTGTTTTCATATTCTGTTTTATCTGTCTTGTGGCCTCGTATCCGTCCATCACCGGCATACTGATGTCCATCAGAATGACATCCGGCAGAAACTGTTCCGCTGCAGTGACAGCCTGCAGACCGTTTTCGGCCTCAATTGCACGGATGTTTGCATTCCTGAAAATTGTTTTCAGAATCAGACGGTTGACACTGACATCATCGACGATCAGTATTGTTGTTTTTTCAGGAAAAATATTTTTTTCATGCGTCTGTTTTTCCTTTTCATATTCGGGAACTGTCCCGGCCACGGCCACGTCATGAAGCCGCACCTCAAAGGTGCTCCCATGTCCGGGTTCGCTTCTGAGTGAAATCTCCCCGTTCATCATTTCGGTCAGCCGTCTGCTGATCGTGAGTCCGAGACCTGTTCCTCCGTATTTGCGTGTGCTCCGGCCGTCCTGCTGCGTAAATGCCTCAAATATTTTTCCCCTGGCATCCTGTGCTATCCCGATACCCGTGTCCTCCACCGCAATAATCAGATCAAGTTTGCCGCGATCCGCACCCCTGTAAATCCGGTATGCTGAAATTTTCACATATCCTTTATCTGTGAATTTCAGGGCATTGCCCACCAGATTGAACAGAACCTGTCTGAGCCGGACGCCGTCCAGAAGCAGACTTTTGGGAATCTCATCTGAAATATCTGTTATGAAATCAAGATTTTTCTCAGATATTTTCAGCGCAAAAAACCTTCTGATTTCATCAAAAAGATGATGAAGATCAAAGGGACTGCACGCAATATCCAGTTTTCCGGCTTCAATTTTGGACAGATCAAGAATATCGTTGAGCAGTGTAAGCAGATTTTTGCCGGCTGAAAGAATCGTCCGGATATGGCTTTTCTGATTTTCATCCTGAGAGGAAAGCAGACCTGCAAACCCCATAATGGCATTCATGGGCGTCCGGATTTCATGGCTCATGTTTGCCAGAAATTCGCTTTTGGCGCGGCTGGCAGACTCAGCCGCCTCTTTGGCAATTTCAAGTTTTTTCACCGTTTCCGTCAGGACAGTGTTGGTATCGGCAAGTTCGGATGTTCTCAGTTTCACCTCGTGTTCAAGATTCATCCGGTGATTTTCATGTTCGCGATCTCTCATCTGAATCTGGGAAAGCATTTCATTGAATCCGTCAATCAGAATGCCCAGTTCATCTTCGGTGTTTTTTTCTGCCCGCAGGCTGTAATCCTTTGTTTCGGAAACCTGTTTCATCCTGTCTGCAAGGCTGAGAATGGGCGCGGAAATAATTTTCTGAAGCCCTGAGGCTATCAGAAATGCCACCATGCAGGAAAGCAGAAACACCAGTGCGCATACACTGAGATATATCAGAAATTTTTTGTTAAACCTTTCCATGCCGCTTTTGACATACATCGTTCCGATCACATTGTTTTGGAAGCTGATATTTTCAAATGCCTCATACGCATCATCAAAAAAAGGATAACCTTCCAGTAAGTCCTGATCGGCAGTTTTTTTCAGATCATCAATATTTTTCTCCAAAGAAGAGAGACTGTCTTTTTTGTGGTATTCGGCAAACAGTTCACCGCCTGCCGAATAGACTCCGGCAGATACAATATCAGGCTGTGCATTGATCGCGGAAAGCATTTCCTTTGCGGCATTCTGATCATTGAAGACAATAGATGAGGCAGTGCTGAGTCCGATAACTCTGGCAATGACCGACAACTCGTAACGTACACTGTTCCGGGATGAAATCAGTTCACTGACGATAAAAACACTCAGAATAATGCTGAGAAGACTGACATTGCTTATCAGCATCAGAGCAATCAGTTTGCGTCTGAGGGACAGACTCCGGAAAAATTTCATGTTTACTCCTTTGAAGAAGCCGGATTGACGATAATTGCCAGTTTCAGTAAGTTTGAACTGAGTCTGAACGGCATTTGATTCACTGCTTCAGTGTTAATTTCAAATCTCAGTTTATTGTCAATATTGACCAGATTGATCATCACCCCGCGCTGTGCAAAACCTTCACTGTCAGACACAGTAAGCATCGGTATGGTTTGTGTGACAGACAATATGGAAGACAGATTTTCCGATTCCGAAGAACTGATAAACAGCATATGGCAGCCCGATATTTCTCCGATGTTTTCGCACAGCTTTACAGAAAGCCTTCTTGGCGGTATCACTTCCCTGTTTTCAATGGTTCCAAGCGCGTTTCCGAAAAAGCTGGTACCCAGAATGCAGAGAAGCACAGGTTCGTCAGGGCTTCTGAATGCTGTGTCTGGCCATTGGACAAATTTTGCAAAATTGTACAGAAAAGCGGCTTTTAGCGAATATTCTTTGTCATCATCCGAACATATGCCTTTGAACGGAATGAAAACAATCCATATTCCTATCAGCACGGTGAATATCCGCACAATTCTCTTTGTCAGAATCTCCATAGGACTTTTCCGTAAATTTCCCGTTCAATTTCCGAATCAATGCTTTGGTAAAAGGAATTGACAAATTCGGGATGATGGGAATCAAGAAGATTGCGGCCTGCAATCGAGATTTCGATATTTTTCAGCAGGTTCCATCCCAGTCTGACATCCACTGATGAATAGGCTTTTACTGTGCCGCCGAGAATATCATCAGTATACCGGAACCAGACATCTATTTCTACATTTTTCGGCAAATCCAAAGAGGCCCTGACAGACACCTGATGCACAGGGTCTTCATCTTCTTTTGTGATGGCAATGTAGTCTGCTGAATTTTTTGCTTCAAAATCTGCTTTGAACAGCGTATATGCGGCGGTGAGTTTCAATGAACGCATTACCTGCCAGTGTGCTGATATTTCCGCCCCGTAAGTATGTGCCCTGAGATCATTGCTGCTGTCAAGGGGAATAACCCAAATCGGGGGAACGGTTTCTGTATCCGGATAAGGCATGTTCATGATACCGGAATTCAGATTTTTGTAAAAATGATAAAACAGGGCAGTATCCGCAGAGAAACGCTCTGAGGGCTGAACACGGTATCCCAGTTCTGCTGCAATCAGATCTTCTGATTCGGTCTCATGGTTTCCGAAAAAATACATGGCAGTCAGAGGAAGCGGTGCAATATTCATCAGCCGGGGATCTGTGGGCATGACGGCTGCCAAAAACCGCGCATCATACTGATACCGGGAAGGTTTTCTGACCGCACGGGACACAGAGGCCCACAGGGAATGCTCTTTTGCAGGTGTCCACAGGATGCGGAGATTGGGCTGAAATTCAAAGCCGGTATAGCTGTTGTGTTCCAGTTTTGCGCCCAGAGTTGCTCTTATACTGTCAGGAATCAGAACCTGCTCCACTTGAATAAAGGCACTGCAAAGATTTGACTGTTCTGAATAAGGTTCAAATGACACCCAGTAATTGCTCATCATATCATCCAGAGAAAGCCGGTATCCGAGTCCCCAGATGATTTCTGTTTCAGAAGCAGTCGCAATTTTATGCTGAAAATCCGCATCAAAGCTGCTCTGTGACCATTTTCCGAAAGCCTCACTGCGCTTATCGTGGTCAGCGTATATCTGAAGCACCGAAGAGGAATTCTTTGAAAAAAGATGCTCCCATCTGCCCAGAATATTGAAACCTTCTGATGAAACATCTGTTTTCTGATACCGGAAATACATGCCGGATGCCGGGTCATAATCTGCCGGATTCAGTGAGGGAGTCAGCACGATCTGATCAGAACTTCCCGTGTAAACATCACCCTGAAATGTTATTTTGTTGCCGGAATTTTCACTTTCTTTGTCCATGCGGAAACCTGAACGGTACATGTCAAAATTATCCGAAGTCCCGTCTCCCTGTGCATTTGCAGATTCATCCCGGTTCACATATTTGGCATAGATTCTGTATTTTCCCTTGTGAACTTTGCCTCCGTACCGGACACCTCCGGATACCTCTTCGGTTCCCATACCCGCACTGACAGCGGTTCCCTGCGTATCTTTGGCATTTTTGGTGATGATATTGATGATTCCGTTCACAGCATTTGCCCCCCACAGACTGGCTCCGGGGCCGCGAATCACCTCAATCCGCTCAATGTCCTCGATAAATGTATCCTGCGTATCCCAGAATACGCCGGAAAACATTGGGGAATACACGGATCTGCCATCCATTAAGACCAGAAGTTTGTTGGAAAACCGGCTGTTGAATCCTCTCGCACTTACTGCCCACTGGGTGCTGTTGATTTTGGCAACATCAAGTCCCGGTACCATGCGCAGGACATCAGGGATGTTTGTAACTCCGGAACGCCGGATGTCTTCATCTGAAATCACAAATGCTGCCGCCGCAGTCTGGGAAAGTTTCTGTGATTTCCTCGCAGCCGAGGTAAGCTCTACTTCCATGAGTTCCTCAAGACTAAGTTTCGTGAAATCTTCTGCAATATCAGCGGCTGCTGCAGAAAAATTTCCGAAACCTGACAAAAAAAACATCATCCACGTTCCCATCAGCCGAACAGACAGTCGCACAATATTTTTTGTCAGAATCTCCATAGCGCTCCTGTGGCGGTCATAAAAAACAGGATAAGGAAAGTCGCACAATGCTTCCCGTCAGAATCTCCATAGCACTTTTCCGTAAAATTCCCGTTCAATTTCAGAATCAATGCTTTTGTAAAAGGAATTGACAAATTCGGGATGACCGGAATCCAGAAGATTGCGGCCCCCTATCGAGATTTCAATATTCTTCCGCGGATTCCATCCCAGTCTGACATCCACTGACGAATAGGATTTTACTGTGCCGCTGAGAATATCATCAGTATAGCGGAACCAGAGATCCGTCTCTATATTTTGGGGCAGGTTCAGCGAAGCTCTGACAGAGACCTGATGTCTGGGATCATCGTCCTCATTTGCAAGCGCATTGCGGAAAAGGGTTCCTTTTTCAAAATCTGATCCAAACAGGGTATAGGCCGCAGCAAGTTTCAGGGGATGAAACACCTGCCACACTACAGAAAGTTCCGCGCCGTAAGTATCGGCAGACAGACTGTTGCCGCTGTGCAGATTGACTTTCCACAAAGGCGGATCCGGATACGGCATGTCTCTTGCAGAAGAACTCAGATTTTTGTAAAAATTATAGAACAGGGCAAGATCCGCGGAAAAACGCTCGGTCGGCTGAACCCGGTATCCCAGCTCCGCTGCAATCACGTCTTCCGATTCTGTCTCCTGATTTCCGTAATAATACATGGCAGTGATCGGAAGCGGTGCTGCAGCCGCCAATCGGGGATCTGTGGGCATAGATGCTGCCCAGAACCGCACATCATACTGATACCGGGATGGGGTTCTGACTGCGCGGGACACAGAGGCCCACAGGGAATGCTCTTTTGCAGGTGTCCACAGCAGCCGGAGATTGGGCTGAAATTCAAAACCGGTGTAATCGTTGTGTTCGATTTTTGCCCCCAGCGTAGCTCTTACTGTATCCGGGATCAGAACCTGTTCCACCTGAAAAAAGCCGCTGTACAGATGATCCGTCTGTGAATCAGGTTCAAAGCACAGCCAGTAATTGCACGGAAGCTCATCCTGATAAACGCGGTATCCCAGTCCCCAGATGATTTCTGTGCGGGAACCGGCTGTGATTTTATGCTGAAAATCCGCATCAAAGTTATTCTGGATGATTTCACCGGCTGCTTCATCACGTCTGTCATAATCCGCATATATCTGAAGCATGGATGAGGAATTTTTGGAAAAAGAATGCTCCCACCGTCCCATAAGATTGAAGCCGTTTAAGGAAATATCTGCTTTCTGATTTCGGACAAAGGTTTGGGATACAGGATCATAATCTGCCATATTTGCAGAGGGAACCGGCACAATCTGATCCGAACTTCCCGTGTAAACATCACCCTGAAGAGTTATTTTGTCTCCGGAAATTCCGATTTCCTTATCCATGCGGAAACCTGAACGGTACATGTCAAGCGTATCTGAAGTTCCCTTTCCCTGAGCATCCTCAGATTCATCCCTGTTCACATATTTGGCATAGATTCTGTAATTTCCCTTATCAACTTTGCCTCCGTAACGGACACCTCCGAATATTTCTTCGGTTCCCATACCTGCGCTGACAGCGGTTCCCTGCGTATCTTTGGCATGTTTGGTGATGATATTGATAATCCCGTTCACGGCGTTTGCACCCCAAAGACTGGCTCCCGGCCCCCGGATCACCTCAATCCGCTCTATATCCTCTATAAAGGTATCCTGCGTATCCCAGAATACACCGGAAAACAGGGGAGAATATACGCTTCTGCCATCCATCAGCACCAGAAGTTTGTTGGAAAAACGGCTGTTGAATCCTCTCGCGCTTACTGCCCACTGGGTGCTGTTGATTCTGGCAACATCAAGTCCCGGAACCATGCGCAGAGCTTCTGGAATGCTCGTAACACCGGAACGCCGGATATCTTCATCTGAAATCACAAAAGCTGCCGCCGCAGTCTGAGAAAGTTTCTGGGATTTTTTCGCGGCAGAAGTAAGCTCTACTTCCATGAGTTCCTCAAGGCTCAGTTTCGTGAAATCCTCTGCTTCCCCGACTGCCATTGCATCAAAATTTCCGAAACCCGGCAAAAAAAACATCATCCAGCACATTACGATTTTTGCTTTTTTCATTCGCTGCTCCCATACAGTCAATGTCTGATTTTTATCAGATTGTTATTTTTTCAATTATATAAATAAGTTTTAACATGTAAACATCATCATGGAGAAAAATTTTATGACAGCCAGACGGCTGACAGAGAAAAAAATGCAGAAAATTGAAATATTAAAAAAACATGCCTGAATCTCAGAGATAAATACGATCCGGCTGTATGAGAATCTTCATGCCGCTGTCTGATTTGGCTATTCCGGAAATAAAACCTTTGCTGTTTTCATACATCAGTCCTGGGGGATATTCAATATCCTTTTTCCTGAACCCGTGAATTTCTGTCACCGTGTCTACGATCAGTCCGATTATCCGGCTGTTTTCCGCATTACCGATCTCAGTCACGATGATACAGGTGCAGTCTGTGTATCCTGCCGCCTCCAGCCCCAGCCCCAGCCTGAGTCTGAGGTCCGCTACCGGAATAATGCTGTCTCTGAGATGGATGACTCCTTTTATATAATGCGGAGCATCCATTACAGACCTAAGCGGCATCATGGTGACAATCTCCCTGATTTTCAGGATTTCAATGCCGTATTCTGTATCATTCAGTTTGAATATCAGATAACTGACTTCTTTCTGACTCAGTTGTTCATTCAGTCTGCGTATCTCTTCTTCAGCCTGCTTCCGTTCGGTCAGATCATAAATAACCGTGAGTACGCATGGTTCATTCCTGAATGTCAGGCGTTGTGAAAACAGGGCTGCCCAGAATACAGAACCGTCTGATTTCAGAAGTTTTGTCTCAAAATCAGTCACCCTTCCCTGTTCTCCCAGAATTTTAAAAAAAATTTTGCTATCTTCAGGGTTTTCATATAATTCCGATGCTCTGCGTTTTATAATCTCATCCTGGGCCAGTTCAAAACTCAGACATGAATGCTCGTTTGCATAAAGAATTTTCCCGTCAGACACATCAACGATAACAACCGGAACCGGTATGGTTTCACTGATTAAACGTATATGCTCCTCAATACCTCTTACAGATGCTTCCACTTTTTCTTCCAGATCGGACGTTACAATATCGCCGTGTCTGGAAGTAATTTCCATTGTTTTTTTGAGACGTTCTATTTTTTTCAGCAGTTTCCTGTTTTCCTCTTCCAACTGCTCTGCTTTTTCCTTAAAAGAAGTGTCTGCTTCTGCTGTTTTATCCATTTGCTGTACACCTGTTTTTATCCAGAGTCTCACGCACTGCTGTTCCAATTTCATTTTGGGTAAAAGGTTTTTGGATGACCGCGGCTGCCCCGATCTCAAAAAAGGTTTTATCGTCAGTTTCTCTTCCTGTGATGATGATAACAGGAATATCATGCCGGATTTTCAGCATTTCCGAAGCCATTTCCCTTCCGGACATTTTCGGCATGATATTGTCTGTGATAAGCAAATCAAACAGATCAGGATTTTTTTTGAACAAATTCAGTGCTTCATGGCTGTCAGTCCGGCATGTCACATGGTATCCCAAATCTGTCAGCATCTGACCGCAGGTATCAAGAATATCAATTTCATCATCCACAAACAATATATTTTCCGTGCCTCCCTGTATGGTTTTCCGCACCCTGGCAGATTCACACACACACTCTGCCTGAGCGATAAGGGGAAAATAGCAGTGAAACGAGGTTCCCATTCCGGGCTGGCTTTCCACACTCACTGCTCCTCCGTGGTTCTGTACGATCCCGTGAACCACTGCAAGCCCCATACCTGTTCCCTCTCCTGCGGGTTTGGTGGTAAAAAAGGGATCAAAGACCCGCTCAAGAACATTCTTGTCCATTCCGGGACCGTTGTCACTGACAGTCAGTCTGACATAATCACCGGGGCTGAGATTGGGAATCATGATTTTTTCCTGAGAACCGAAAGATACCTGATCAATGTGTATTTCTATGACTCCGCCCCGATCTCTGAGGACATAATTCGCATTGGAGCACAGGTTCATCACTATCTGATGAATCTGGGTGGGATCACCTGTAATGATTGCTGATTTTGATTCAATCCGAAGTTTTGTCTCAATATTTGAGGGTGTCATAGATTTGATCATCTTAACAGCTTCGGCTACAGCATATTTGATATGAAAGGGTTTGAGATCCTCTTCTGTTTTCCGGCAGAAGGCAAGAATCTGCCTGGTTATTTCTTTGGCCCGTTCAGCCGCTCTCAGTGCATGGCGGATGTGTTTTCCTGCTTCGCTTTTTTTCGGAAGCATCATCTCTGCGAGTTCCAGTCTCCCGAAAATGACAGCCAGAATATTGTTGAAATCATGGGCTATTCCACCTGCCATTGTGCCGACAGCCTCCATTTTATGGGTCTGCCGGAGCCGTCTTTCAATATCCAGCCGCTTTTCCTCCTCCTTTCTGATTTCAGAAAGATCATGTATGACAGTCAGGAGACAGTTCTGTCCTTCAAATACAAGGGGCTGTGAAAAAAAAGACGCTGGAAAAACTGAGCCGTCATTCCTTTTCAGACTGACAGCAAAGCCTCTGACTTCACCTTTATCAGCAAGCATTTTCATAAAAATCCCCCGGTTTTCGGGATGTTCATACAGATCAGCCGCAGGCAGACTGTGAAAATCCTTTTCAGAATAAGCAAATATTTCCTGTGCTTTTCCATTGGAGAACAGAATTTCGCCTGCTTCTGTTGAAATCAGCATGGGAACCGGCATGGTATCGCTGACGACCTCAAACAGCCGTTTCAGATTTTTTTCAATTCTGCCCGAATATCCGGTGACAATCTGAAGTGTTTTTTCAAGCCCTGCGATCCTCCGAATCAGTCTGGCAATTTCCCTGTCCCTGTCATCCATAATTGCAGCATCTTTCATTCAAATATGATTTTCATGTCATCCATCAGATCTTCAAATGTGGGAACGGTTTCTTTCTGCCATGTGTACTGATTTGAACACAGAATTTTCATCTCAAGCCCGTCTATATCCGCTGCCTCCAGGATAAGACCCACGCAGATTGTTTTAATTCCGGAACTGTTCAGATATTCAAGATTCCGGATGTCCAGCACAAGCGCAGATGGCTTTGATGCAATTATTTTTTCAAAGACCGCCTCCAGTTGTGCATAGTCTTCCAGCATGAGTGAAAGTTTTCCGGATATGGAAATCACTCCGTCCCCATATGTCAGTCTGTAGCCCTCTCCTTCAATGTTCATAACTGTTTATCCTTTCTTTTCAAAGAGATTCTTGCCATTGTGGTTATCAGTGTAATATCCTCATTCCGTTCAAATTTCCAGGAAAGTTTTGCCCCCCGGTCTTTGATAATTGTAATCAGTCCCACCTGGGATTTTCTGCTGCCGGATTTTTTTGCATCTTTCATCTTCTGAACAAAGAGTTTCTGCAGATTTTCCGCTTTAAGCAGTGAACGGACAAACAGTTTAAAATCCTCGGTTTCTTTTGTTTTTGCGCTGTTTTTCACATACACCAGCAGCTCATCAGACTTAAAGCAGAGCTGAATCATGACCAGATAATCTGATTTTATGCTGTGATATACAGCGTTTTCCATCAGTTCCGCACAGACAAAGTGAAGTGTGGATTTAATATCCTCATTGTCAAGCAACTGTCTCCAGAAGTTGCCGAGAAATTCGGCAGTCAGATCCTTGCTTTTCCAAAGTTTGTCTTTTTCAATATAGTCGGCCTTGATCGTAAAGGATAACAGCCCTTCAAAATCAACCGATTCCGGCTCTGTAAAATCACCCAGTATGGTGACATCTGTTTCAGTCATGTTTTTTCCCTCTTTTCTTTTGACAATTGCAATGGAACAGGATGTGCTGCGATCCGCGCTGCACATCCCGCCTCTGCTGTTTCATTTTTTCTCATACCACGGCGGAAGAATGAACTCGCAGGTTTTGATGTTTTCAGGCCAGACAATGCACATTTTCCCATCCTTCTGCCATTGTATGATCATCAGTTGGCGATATCCGGGTCCGTATTTGGAATGATGAGATTTTTCGAATACCCATCTTCCCCTCAGACCTTCGTAATCTGTCTTTTCCAAAGCATCTGTGAGTGTCTCCGGTTCCGTTGACTTGGCTCTTTCAATTGCCGCTTTAAGAATATACATCGCGTCATAAGTGTTGGGTGAAGTATATTCAGGTGATGAGTTATATTTCTTCAAGTACTTCTCACAAAATGGTTTCTCTTGGGGAGTCAAGCCCAAAATTCCGAGACTGGACTGCATGGACATGCTTAATACTTTGCCTTCTGAATCTTTCCACAGTGTGGAATATCCTATAACGATGCCTGTCAGAATTGGGCCTTTCATATCTGCCCACTGGGTAAGAAATGCACTGGCATCAACATGAGCCGATATAAAAAAAATCATATCGGATTTGTTATCAACGGCTTTAGTAAGAATTGGGGTAAAGTCTTTGGCTTCCTTGTAAAAATATTCAAAAACAGGAATTTCTGTCCCAGCATCTTTTAACCGCTTTTTCATTGTTTCGGCAATCGGCTTGGTCCATGCTGCACTTTCGATCATCAGAGCAACTTTCTTCATTTTGCGGTTATTAACAAGATGAAGTACCCAATCATTCAATAGACCTCTTTCAAAAGTCATTTCCTCTTGATTTCAATTCAAAATTATAAATACCCGCTATCAATTTAAATCTTAACTCAAATCTTTTTCTTCTGTTTCTGTATCTATCTGAAAGTATTTT
>JBFXEJ010000142.1:0-13688 GCA_050180235.1 Desulfococcaceae bacterium | reverse complement strand
TCCCGGAAATGAAAGATTATGTGGCAGATATTCTGAAAAAATGTTCCCAAAAAATCACAGCATCTCTTACCGGTTTTTCCTATATTTTGGATGCAGTTAATATATAATTTCAATAGAGAATTGGTATAAGACGGAAACCGGTTTTTTTTGAAAAAAACCGGTTTCATGGGAAAATTTCTCTGAAACAAAAAAATTATTTCTGTTCTGCTGTATTTCCGGACAATCCGGATACAAGCTGTTTCCAGACATCAATCAAAATATCCGGCAGCCCGGAAAAGGCCGAACGGACAAAGCAGCCTCCGCCGTCATCCCCGGCCCCGCCACTGCTTTCAGAAGTTCCGGAAGAGGGTTTGCCAAGCCCCGATGGATCCGCGATGATGCCATTGACCAGCCCGTCACTGTCTCCCGCACCGCCATCCTTAAGTGTCAGAGTAATCTGCTTACGATCAGCAGTGATAACAGTATTGGCGCTGAAATCGCTCCATCCGTCTTCCTCGCTGTATTTGTACCATTTGTAACCGTCTGACACTGCGCTGTTCATATACAGCGTGACCGGAACCGTGTCACCGGATTTGGCAGTTTTGATCTCCATGCGGATCAGCCCGTAGATCAGACTTTCCGGACGGTTCCTGGTATCTGTGATGGACGCGGGATCCACAGCATCCAGACGTATCAGTTTTCCGTTGTTGCCAACCATTATGCCCATTTCCACAGTTGTGACCGGCTTAAATGTCAGAACACCTTCGGGCGCACCGCTGATGACAATGCCGTTATCCAGAACGCTTACTGTAACATATCCTTTATATACCTGGCTGCCTCCGCTTGTCACCGTGAGCTGGAATACGAGATCGGCGCCTTCTGCTCCCACTGCCGGTGTCACAAAGGTGGGATCAGCAGCAGTTGCGTCGGAAAGTTCCACCGGGGGTCCGGAAAGCTGTACCCATGAATAGGATGCATCTGATGCGAAATCCCCTGCTTCCGAGCCTTTCATGGTGACGGTTCCCCCCTCAGTTACAGGAACAGCTTCATCCCCCTGGCCCGGACCGGGAACAACTGTGTCCGCACCCACATATACCGTGACTGTATCTTTGGCCTGCTGTCCGGCATTGTCCGTGACTGTGAGTTCAAAACTCAGAGTTTTTCCGGTGGTTCCGCCTGAAGGGGCGGTAAAGGTCGTGCTGACACTGCCGGGGGTTGTGAGAACCACAGCCGCGGTTGAAAGCTCTTTCCACTGCCAGGCAGCAATACTGCCATCCGGGTCAGATGAACCGGAACCGTTCAGTGTCACGGTATCGCCTTTTTTCACATTCTGATCCGCGCCGGCATTTGCCACTGGAATATTGGTATTGTCAGCCGCGACAGATACTGTCACCGTATCTTTGGCCTGCTGGCCCGCATTGTCCGTGACCGTGAGTTCAAAAGTCAGTGTTTTTCCCGTGCTTCCGCCTGAAGGGGCGGTAAATGTGGTGCTGACACTGTCCGGAGTTGTGAGTACCACAGCAGAATTTGAAAGTTCTTTCCACTGCCAGGCAACAATACTGCCATCCGGGTCAGATGAACTGGAACCGTTCAGTGTCACGGTATCGCCTTTTTTCACATTCTGATTCGCGCCGGCATTTGCCACAGGCAACTGGTTTGCAACAGATTTGTTCACCTTCACCGTTACGGTGTCCGCGTCAGAATTTCCGCTGCTGTCACTGACAGTCAGTGTGAAAACCAGCACAGCCTGTGTGCCGGATGCCACATTTGGAGCCACAAATGTTGTGGATACCGCATTGGGGCTCGACAGCGCAACATCGGGGCCGGATGTTTTTTCCCAGTTGTACAGGGGCGAAACTCCGGCAGGGATAGAAGAGGCGGTCCCGTCCAGAGTCACCACTGCCCCTTCTGCCACCTCCTGATCCGCGCCGGCCTGCGCTTTGAGAGATGCAGTGCTGCTGCTGTCTTTCACTTTGACTGTGGTGGAATCTGTCCAGGCATTGCCTGCCGTATCTCTCAGAATCAGGGTGAACAGCAGTTCAATGCCCTCTGTGCCCACTTCCGGAGCAGTAAATGAGGGTGTCAGGGAATGAATATCGGAAAGCGTTACATTCAGGGCATCATTTTCCTGAGCCCATTCAATGGAAATTTCCGCATCATCCGGAATGACAGACTCTGCTCCGTTCAGGGTGACCGTGCTCCCTTCGCTGACCTCCTGATTCGCGCCTGCATTTGCCTGAACCGAGAGTCCGGGGCCCGGAGGAGTGTCTGATACACTTGCAGAAGCTGTGGCAATATTCTGACTGAATGCGGCAGATCCGCCGTTTTCACCGGTATCCGCAATGATTCCGGAATTTTTTCCGTCACTCTGATCCCAGGCACGGAAGGTGATAAACGCTTTGCCGGTCTGATCCGGAAGCGGCACAAAGCGGATCAGATCATCTGCGGAAAGAAGCATGGCACTGCCTGCGGACAGATCCGCACCGAATGCTGTCCAGTCGGCTCCGTTGTTTACAGAATATTCCCATGTGCCGATGGCATTGTCCGCTGAAACCACGGCTATACCCGGATCATCCTCTTCATCCGCATCCGCAACTGTATTTTTTATTATATTTTCCACCTGATTTTCAGACGGAGTGTCGTCATTCATGGCAACCGATGACAGAATGATTTCCGTGCTGTTATCCAGCACCGGAGCGTCATTGACGGAATTCACCTGTATGGAAATTTCACCTGTTTTTGTCTCAGAATTGGCCAGATCCCGGGCTGTAATGCTCAGGGTATCTTCTCCATGCCAGTCAGAAGCCGGTTCGTATATAAGTCCGGCCAGTGCTGTGTTGATACGGGACAATGCCCCTCTGAGCCGGAGATGTCCCTCCCCGTCACTTTCCACTGTCAGTTCCGTATCTTCCGGAAGGGACATATTGCCGTTTTCTGCCTGCATTTCCACCTCAAATTCACCGGCAATGCCGTCCGCATCTGTCACAGATACGGCATTTCCGGCATCTGCACTGAAAACCAGATCTGTATCCTCATCTGTCACCTGAACTCCCTGGGGAATCCCCAGAGACATCGGATCATTGACAGATGTCACCGTAACGGCAATAGTTTTGGTATCGGACAAAGAACTTCCAAAAGGAGGAAAGGGAAATGCGGATCCGGAACCTTCCCCGCTGTGTCCCTTGTCATTGATGGTTATGGTAAGGGTGTCTGTGCCATGCCAGTTCTGTTCCGGTTTATAGATCAGTCCGTTAAGCCAGTTGTTAATCTGCCCGATTGTCCCGGTCAGTTTGATTGCCGAAGTCTGATTGCCGGTGACACCGGAACCGGTTCCGCTTCCCACCGTCAGTGTGCCATGACCTGCACTCACCGTTGTTTCCACCGAATTGCTGCCCGCGTCAATATCGGAAACTGTAATCGTCTTTGCTGCGGTTGAACCAAAGATAAATTCTTTGTCCTCTTCCATAGTCTGGGCATCCGGAATACTCACCGCGGGCGCATCATTCACAGAGGTAACAGTAAGCAAAAAGGAGCGCATGGAAGAATAGGAACCGTCATCGGCTGTAATAATGATCGTTGCCTGGCCATACTGGTTGCCGGCCGGTGTGATGGTCAGACTGTGATCTGTTCCGCTGCTGCTGTGAACAATATTGGCAGTGGGGATGAGAATACGGTTGTCTGAACTTGTTGTCACCGTGACAGATGTATCCCCGGAAGGTGTATCAGAGGGCAGGGGAAAGGGAAAAGGGGAACTGTCCGCGTTTATGGTGAATGCAACCGTAATGGCTGTGTCCTCTTTTGTTGTCTGGTCATCAATTTCGGATATTACCGGAGCTGCCGCATAGGAAGCGGAAATTCCGAAATTGGACATCAGCATAATAAAACTGAAAAACAAAAACAGTGGTTTTCTATATCTCACTTGACAAAATCCCATTTATTTACCTCCGTAAAAGAAATGTTAAAAAAAATGTATCCAATTTTCATAAAAAAATATATACGCAGTCTTATACCGGAAAATGCCATACAAAATCAATCAAAAAAAATAGCGGGTTCTGTCCGTGAATAAAGCTGTGCCGGTTCCGGGGTGTGCCGCATACATCTGATGACGTCAAATTTTTGTTCACTATATCTGAATAAAATCAGAATACTGATGCTGTACTTCCCTTTATGTCCGGCAGTTTTTTCACGATAATGTTGATATTTGGAATTTCTCCTGATAAAGTGTTTCAGATAAGGAAATTTTTTTTGTGAACCTGTGTGTCTTTGCGGCAGCCAGGCATGTTTATGCCAGGGAGGCAAAAGCGTAAAGATTCATGAATACTGATTTTAAACAATGGATTATATTATGCAGGAGGTGCTTTATGAAAAGAAAAATTTTTGTATGTCTGTCACTTCTGTCCGCATTTCTCACCTGTTTTTCGTGCAGAGCCGCTGATTCCCGGAAACCGGAAATAGCACCATCACCTGGTTTACGGGCGATGCAGTTCGCTGGTGCTGAAATTGTCAGGGCTGATGAAGAGGTGCAGGCTTTTCTGGGTGCGGAAATTCTTTCTGCCATAGAAAGGGCGGACAGAATGGAGACATACCGGCTCGGCCCCCCCCGGAATCCGGATAAAACAGGACTGATAATACAGGGATATCCGGTAATTTCACGCGGCCGGGATCTGAAAGGAGGAGACATGGAAAGCCTCAGAAGGATGCTGTACTCTGCCTCATCCTATGAATTTCAGTGGTCCAAAAGAACACGTATCCGGCCTTCCCATGCCATACGTGTGATTGGAAGGGGTGAACATCTTGATATTGCCATTGATTTCAACAGCCATCAGTGGTGTTTTTCCTTCCGCGGGACACAGAAGGAGGAGGATATCAGCAAAACTGCGGCCCCCACCCTGCACGAAATGATGAATAAGGCATTTGGCAATAAATAAAATATAAAGGAGATACCAGGATGATGAACCAGACGGTTTCAAAAGAAAAAAACAGATTTTCCCAGGTGATACTGCAAGTTTTTCTCATGTCTATGCTGATACTGTGTATCAGTTCCTGTCTCAAAAAGGAACCGGCTCCGCAGACTGATCCTGCCACGACCGGAAGCGTTTCTCCGGCTCCGGTTCAGCCAGCGCCTGCCCCTGTTAAGCCGACTGTGCCTTCAGCCCCGGTTTATACCCCACCGCAGTCAGACAGTTCCAGCGTTCCTGTTCTGCGCCTGATTATTGTGGCAGATACAAATGACAGCAAAATCGGACGTTCGGTTGCGGCTGATTCCCAAAACATGCAGAGTCTGATGGAAGACATTGTCAGTCTGAGCAATGGGGAACTGGTGCTGAAAAAAATTGTGCTGACCGGGGATTCTGCCACCCGGCATAATATGCTGCGTGCCATTGAATATCCCAAAGTGAAAAGCACTGATGTCATTGTGTTTTTATACGCTGGTCACGGACACCGGGACCAGAACACATCAACCCGCTGGCCTCTGCTGGATCCCATGGACGGTACAGCAGATTTTGCCGAAGTGATAGCAAAAATCAAAGGAAAAAATCCCCGGCAGTTTATTGCTCTGGCTGATTGCTGCAATGAGGTGGTGGCGCGGGCAGAAGCACGGGTTCTTCAGCGGCGTCAGTTCACTTATAATCAGATCCGGCAGATGTTTCTGACTTCACAGACCTATATTGCAGCCAGCGGATCAGCGCCCGGTCAGTTTTCCTATGGGGATGACAGCGGCGGCGGGCTTTTCACAGCAGCTTTTGTTTCCAGCCTGAGTTCGGTACTGAGCTCTTCACAGCCCGACTGGAATCAGGTTTTTGAAAAAACTGTGGCTACAGTCCGGCAGCAGTCCGGCGGGGAGCAGATCCCCCAGTATGAAAAATTCAGATAGAAAATGACAGTTCTGCAGATTTCCCGTCATCAGCACAGGTTCCTGAATCCGTATTTCCCGGATTCAGGAACCTGCCGCTATGATGAAAAAGGAAAGCTGTTTATAGTATTTTCCTCAATTTTTGTCCTCTGTGCAAAAAATCGCTCTGCTTAATTTTTGCACTCCTCCATCGGATTTTGCATAGGACAAAAGTTGGTAAAAGAACTGTAATTGCGTTTCCAAAGGAGAAAAATCATGTCAGTTCTTACAGAGTTTGCCATGTTTCCCACAGACAAAGGGGAAAGCGTGAGCAGATATGTCAGCAAAATTATAAAGATGATCCGGGACTCCGGTATATCCTTCTGCCTGACCCCAATGGGAACGGTGATGGAAACTGACACACTGGATCAGGCTTTGGACATCATCCGCAAATCCCATGACATACTTGCACAGGATGCAAACCGCATTTACAGCACGGTGAAATTTGACATCCGCAAAGGAAAGGAAAACCGTATGGCGGGAAAAATCCGCTCGGTGGAGGAAAAAATCGGGAAGGTCGGCCCATAGGATATGAAACCCCGTTTTTTCGGAATTCTGGCAGTTTTGATTCTTGGACTGCTTACGATCAACCGCTGTGCTGCCGAACCTCTGACCTGGACAGAAGACAGCGGCGAAATTTTATATGCGCTTGTCATGGCTGCCTTTGTCACTTATCTGATAGCCGGATCATGGAACCGTTTGGGAAATGCGGAAATCCGCAGGTTTATCCGGCATGGTTTACTGTGGATCGTCATATTTGCGGTATTTGCTTTGGGGCACAGTTACCGCTTTGAACTGGCCAGGGTCAGAGACAGGGTGCTGGGAAATATCATTCCCGGCAGAACTGTGTACAGTGAACCGGGAAAAATGGTTTTCCAGATTTCACCGGACGGCCATTTTTATATCCGTGCAGAAGTGGATGGTGTGCCTGTACGCTTTCTGGCTGATACCGGAGCCACGGATATTGTGCTGAGTCCCAAAACAGCCCGGCGTATCGGATTTGATCCGGAAAAACTGCGCTTTGACCGTATTTATCAGACAGCAAACGGACAGGGCCGGGGGGCATCCGTGATACTGAAGCGGATGAAAATCGGAGATCTGAATATGGAAAATATTGATGCCTCGGTAAATGAGTCGGCCATTAACGAATCGCTTCTGGGAATGAGTTTTTTCAACCGTCTGAAGGCATATACGGTCAAAGACGGTCTTCTGACCATATTCTGGTAAAAGGCGGGCAGATTCTACTCAATGCGCACTGCTGTTCCGTAAGCATACAGTTCCGCTGCCCCCTGAGTAATCGAGGACGTGGAAAAACGGACATTGACCACAGCATTTGCCCCAAGCTGGCGGGCCTGCTCCTTCATCCTTTCCACAGCCTGCTCACGGGATTCCCGGAGCAGCTCGGTATATCCTTTCAGTTCTCCGCCCACCAGATTTTTCAGACTGGCCAGAATATCCTTTCCCACATGCTTGGCCCTTATGGTATTGCCTGAAACCAGACCGAAATGCTCGGCAATCTCCCGTCCCGGAACTGATTCGATATTTGTCAGAAGAACCTCTCCGGTTTTGGGCATACGCTGAATCTGCCGGGTTCTGACCTGCTGAATCTGGGGGGGGGCTTCGATGATTTCTGTAATGGATTTGCCGCACATAATGCATCTTCCCGATGTTTTCTGGCGGTAATTGCAGTGTGGGCAGAGAATCATTTCCGGTTTGTCCGCATCCTCCCCCTCTTTTGCAGCTTCCTGCTTTAAGGGTTTGTCAGGAACAGTTTTCTGCTTTACTGATTTGTCAGGGGCAGCAGATTCTTTGGGAACAGGCTGTTTTTTCTGTATATCCTTCTGAACCGGCGGAGGAGCGGGAGAAGCACCTGTTTCCTCAATCCGGCACAATGCCCCGGCTTTGTTCATGGCCTGTTTGTATTTCATGGCCGTTTCCCGGTCCATGTTTTTCTTGATGACCGAAGGCCCGCCCGAAAAAAGCCGTTTCACCCCGTTTTCATCTGTTTTGAGCAGATTCATCAGATTTTTGGCTACAGTTGAACGGTTCTGGCCTTCCGCCACTTTTCCCTCAAAAATGAGATCATATTTTTTTTCCGCCATATCACATTCTCCGTTTTCCGAAATCAGGTGAAGTGTTCACCCCGTGCATCTGTATGAATTTCAATAATGTGATTTGAAGACAAAGTCAAGTATCAGAGTGTATATTTTCGCGTATGAACGGAACCGCTTACTTTTTTCAGGTAATTCAGCAAATATCTCCTCCCTGGGGAGAGGAAAGATCAGAAGAGCAGAAGAAACATGGGGCAGATTTATACAGTTTTTTGAAATTTTGGAAGAAAATTAAGAGACCTTCCCGGACGGCGTGCCAGCATCATTGCATGTTTCCGCAATCCGGGCGGGCCTATGTACTCAAAACCGGAAAGGATATTCCGGGATTATTTCTGATAACACCCGTGGGAAGGAATCGGTTTTAAGCGTTAATATCTTTTTTTCCTTACCGAACGTTTGGATCGTTTTCCGCCCGGATCCGCAGGATTGACCTTTATATTCCGATCATCAACGAATTTTCCGTTCAAAGCCTTGATTGCCTGGTCAGCCTCGGAATTGCTTGGCATTTCCACAAATCCGAATCCCTTGGATTTCCCGGTGAATCTGTCCATGAGGACTTTCACACTATCGACTTTGCCAAATTCCTCAAACATGACTTTGAGGCGATCCTCTGTAAGTTTGTAGGACAGATTGCCAACATAAATATTCATAAAAAAATCCTTTCGTTTTTCGATGTTACAGACTTCCGGAAAATATTTTGGGTGCATTGCCGGCCGGAGATATACGGAATGTATTTTCTCTGTGTCAGGGCAGGTGGGAACCTCCCCCGCGCTTCCCAAAATGACAAACTGAAAACCGCTGCTGCATACATAAGCAAAGGGCATGCCTTCGCTTCACGAAGAAATGCCCTTTCTGAATCAGACACAGGAAGTTAATCTACGGTAACATTTACAGCGGAAGGACCTTTCTGTCCTTTTTCAATATCAAAGGAAACCCGGTCACCCTCATTGAGGGTTCTGAAACCGGAGGCGTTTATTGCGGAATGATGGACAAACACATCCGGCCCGTTTTCCTGGGCAATAAATCCGAATCCTTTTTGCTCACTGAACCATTTCACAGTTCCTTTTGCCATGACAGCATCCTCCTTTCATAAAAAATTTCAACGTTTCAAACCGGAGGATGGACATCAGACAAAACTTCCTTCCGAACGAAACTGTCTCTCCCGTCAAAGGTGGGACTTGATTAAGGTGGGACTTGATTGATGTTTGCATTCTAAACAATCTTTAAGCCGAAAGCAAGCAAATTGTGATAAATCCGCAAACAGTCTGTTTTTTCTCTGCCATTTTTTGACAAGTGCGTCAAACCTCCCAGTAACTGGGATTTGGGGGAACCCTGTGTTTAAAAAAAATTGGGCCGGGGAACTGGTCACTCTTCGGAAAACGGGCAGGCACAGGGAGCTTTTTTCTGCCATTATAAAAAAGTCCCATTACCAAAAAAATATGCGTGCCGCAGATCGGGTACCTGTTTCTTTTTTTCAGAGAAAGGGGAACTGCGTTCCGAAATTGCCTTTTTATATTTTCCGGCAAAAAAACAATGGATTTGCTTGACTAATTTATCGCCAGATTTTACTTTGGAAAGGACATCCGTTTTCCGGTGCATATCGGAAAAACTGATTTTTCATTGCTTCCGTAACAAATATTTGTATTCATCTGTTTCAATCTGTGCTTAAATATGCGGATTTCAGCCTGGGATACTGCCATTAAGTCAGGCCGGAGTCCTGAACTGAAAGTTTGGTACAGTGAAATGATTCTGAAAAAAGTTCCGGACTTTCAGTCCGGAACTCCTGAATTTGCTCAGATTAATGCCATTGCAGTATTAGATATATGGCTCATGGCTTCAGATCTCATAAATTTTTTCATGCCCTGTCCGTGACTTCCGGGCATATGCCTTTGCAGGAAAACAAAAAATGAAAATACGTATCCGGAATATCAGCAAGTCCTTTCCGGTCAACGGAAACAGAAAATTTACCGTTCTCAGGGATATTACTTTTTCCATAGGGGACGGGGAATTTGTGGTGATTCTGGGGGAATCGGGATGCGGAAAAACCACATTTCTGCATCTTCTGGCAGGTCTGCTGCCTCTCTCTTCAGGGGAAATACTGGTGGATAATGAGAAAATTGAAAGCCCCCATCCTTCACGGGCCATACTGTTTCAGCAGCCAAGTCTTCTGCCCTGGCTGACGGTGGAAGAAAATATTGTCTTTGGATGCAGACTGCGGGGAGACACGGAGAAGCTCCGCCAGAGGGCAGACCGCCAGATCGAAATCATGGGACTGAAGGGTTTTGAAAAAGTCCGTCCCCATGAACTGTCTTTGGGAATGGCCCAGCGGGTCTGTCTGGCAAGAGCCCTGATCGGACATCCGCAAATCCTTATTCTGGACGAACCCTTTTCCTCCCTTGACACTTTTACCAGGAACTATCTGCAGCAGATGCTGCTTGAATTCTGGAAAACGGAAAAGTTCACGGTTATTTTTGTAACCCATGATATTAACGAGGCCCTGCTTCTGGGAAACCGGATTGTTCTGCTGGGCAGACGTCCATGCCGGCTGGTGGGAACCTTTGATGTGAATCTGCATTATCCCAGAGATATCGGCAGCAAGCCCTATCTGCTGATCCGTGCCAATATTCTGCAGCGTTTTAAGAATATATTTCTGGGCAATCAGTTTCAGGCCTGAACAGATACCGGACACAGTCTGCCACAAAGACGCAAAGTCAGCAGATCGGAAACTCCCTCCCCATCAATGGGGGAGAGGGAGAATTAAGGAAATTTTTGATCTGCTGAAAGTCTCATAAAGGGTTAAGCAGCATTTATTTCTCAGATTTTATACAGCATGTCTCTGCTGAAAAAACAGGGCATTCATCCACCTATGAAAGCGATTTGGTATTATTATTAATGATGGGAATGAAAACAGTATGCTAAACCGGCGACAGTTTTTGAAAACAGCCGCAGTCAGCGCCGGAGCTCTGGCCGGAAGTCTGATACCGGGCAGGGCCTGTCCTGAGGAGTCTGAAACAGTGCGTATCGGTTATCTGCCGATTACGGATGCCACTCCGCTGCTGATTGCCCATGCAAAAAATTATTTCGGGGAGGAAGGTCTGAAAACGGAAAAACCGGTGAAAATCCGGGACTGGTCTACTCTTTCAGAATCCTTTCTCAGCGGGAAGTTCAACCTGGTTCATCTTCTGCTTCCGATTCCGATATGGATGCGCTATCATCTCAGGGCTCCGGCAAAGATAATGGCCTGGGATCACACCAACGGCAGCGCCATTACCGTGGGCGCGGATACGGACATAAGAAGTTTTGCAGACCTGGGAGGCAGACAGATCGCAATACCCTACTGGTATTCCATGCACAATGTCATTCTGCAGTTGGGACTGCGCAAGTCAGGGCTGAAACCCTTAATACGGCCCCAGACCGCGTCTCTGAAACCCGATGAGGTGAATCTTTTTGTTCTCCCCCCGCCGGAAATGCCCGTGTCCCTGGCTGCGAAAAAAATTGACGGATTCATTGTTGCTGAACCTTTCAACGCATTTGCAGAGATAAGAATCAGGGCAAAAATTCTGCGGTTTACAGGCGATATATGGAAAAACCATCCCTGCTGCGTGGTGGTCATGAATGAAAACCTGATCCGATCCAAACCGGTGTTTGCCCGGAAAGTGCTCAATGCCATTGTCAGAGCCCAGTTATGGACATCGGATCATATGTCCGAAGCCGCAGAAATTCTGAGCGGGAATTACCTGCCTGCACCTGCGGATGTGGTAAAAAGGGTTTTCACCGGGTATGCAAATCTTCCGGAATACGGAAAAGGCAGTATCCCCCAGGCCATTATGCACCCGGAATGGAATATCGGCAGGATCGGATTTCAGCCCTGGCCCTATCCATCTGCCACCCGTTTTATTTTTGATCAGATGCGTCAGACTCTGGTGGAGGGGGATAAAACTTTTCTGGAAAAACTTAACCCTGATGATGTTGTCAGGGATTTGGTTGATTATCAATTTGTTAAACAAGCGATCATGGAAGCCGGAGGTCCTGGGAAGTTTGTTTCCCATGAATTCGGAGATTCCTGGGATCGGGAAGAAATTTTTGAACTGCAGGTTTCTGATGCCATTATACCCAATGATTGATAAAAAATCCCATGTGCCGGAATCTGCCGCAAACAGTGAGGCAAACAGCCGGACATGGTACGGATTATACGGAACAGCAATTTTTGTCATTTTGTGGACAGTTATCGGATATGCTGTTTTTTCCCGGCCCGGATACAGGCAGTTTTCCGGATTTCTTCCGATTCCGGCGCTGAAAGCCCTGTTCGGCCTTGTGACTGACGCGGATTTCTGGTTTTCGGTCGGCGCGAGTCTGCGCCGGGTTGTGATCGGTATCCTGTTTGCATTCATAATGGGGGTTCCTTCCGGACTTCTGATTGGTTTTTATAAAAAAGTAAAGATGTTTACTTATACCCCCATACAGTTTCTGCGCATGATCAGTCCACTGTCATGGATGCCCATTGCCCTGCTGGTTTTCCAAAGTTTTGAGTCAGCCATCTGGTTTCTGATTGCCATGGCCACTGTCTGGCCCATTATCATCAATACGGTGCACGGCGTTTCCGGGGTGGATATTCACTGGATCAATATGGCGCGCAACCAGGGGGCAAAGGATTATCAGTTACTTATGAAAATCATCATTCCGGCTTCAACGCCCTTTATTATCACCAGTATCCGGCTTGCTCTGGGCGTGGCATGGATTGTTCTTGTTCCTGCTGAATTTCTGGGCATATCAAGCGGTCTCGGCTATCTTATCAATGATGCACGGGATACTATGGCATACGACCGGCTTATGGCTCTTGTCATTGCCATCGGTCTGATCGGATTTGTTCTGGATGGAGCCATTGGCCTGTTTCAGAAGAAATACAGTGGCACATTGTTTTTGGGATAATCCTGCAAAATTTCCTTTCCCGGCAGTGGGTCAAATCTGTTGATTCTGAAATTCCCATCCCCGGAGGGAGTGGGAAAATGCCCTGAAGTTATACACTTTTTCCACCATCCCCCCACCCTCAGGGGCGGGGAGAGTTTTTTTCCGCATCATCAGCAGGTTTGACCCGCTACCAGATTTGACAACTTTTGAAAAGTTGTCAAATCTGTTCAAATCTGTCCGCCCCGGTTCCGGTCTGACCCGAAGGAGTGCAAAAATTAAGCAAAGCGGTTTTTTGCAATCAGGGGGAGTTTCCTACAGAGGACACAGAGGGGGAAAAAACCACATAGAACACAGAGAGGAACGAAGTATGTTCAGACAAAAAAATCTCTGTGTCCTCTGTGCTGTCCTCTGTTTTCTCTGTGGGAAACAAACACACATTCTGCACTCCGGGGAGAATTTCCCACAGAGGACACAGAGGGGAAAAAAACCGCAGAGGACACGGAGAGCAACAAATTGTGTTTAAATGAAAAAATCTCTGTGTCCTCTGTGCTGTCCTCTGTTTTCTCTGTGGGAAACAAACACACATTCTGCACTCCGGGGAGAATTTCCCACAGAGTCCCGCTTCCGCATATTCTGCACGGCAGGTTTGTCATATTTTCCGCTCCTTGTTTCTCATAATAAAATATAAGTTATAACAGTCAAAAAAATAAGTGATGTCCTACTTCCATTGAACAGACGGATAGGTGGGCCATTCCCGAAGTGACCAGACATGGTCAGTCAGTCCGGCAGCCATCGCA
>JBFXEJ010000141.1:0-13710 GCA_050180235.1 Desulfococcaceae bacterium | reverse complement strand
TGTGTCAGAATAACATATAATCAAAAATAAATCAATCAAAATAAACAACTTGCATATTATTTCAGTATAAATAACAATATAACAATCTGACATTTAACAAGATATGATTAATGTAAAGAAACTTTAGATCTGTAACAAAACAGCCCGAACAATAACAGTATTTTACAAAAGGAGGGAAACAGACTTTTCAGACACGTTCTGACAGACAGTCCCTGTCACAATCAAATCAAATTTGCAAGGACTATGACAGGGACATCAGGTACGCCCGCAGATTCCCATGCCGTTTTTTCAGGCCGAATTTGATTCTGAGATTTCTGCGGTGAAAATGCACTGTGGTTTCTCCGATACTGAGGATTTCCGCAATGTCCTTGCTGGATCGTCCCTGTCTGACCAGGGCTGCAACCTGCATTTCCTGCGGGGTGAGGAAAATTTCTGCTGCGGAGAGACGCTGAAGAAAAGGCGAAATAATGTCATTGAGATGGTTTTCAATGATTTCCGCAAAGGTTTTCTGCTCCGCCTTCAGGTTGGATTTTTTCAGTTTTTCCACATAGGGCAGCACCATTTCCTTTACATTGCGCAGCATTTTCTGCTCCAGTTCGGCTTTATCACTTTCCCGCTGTTTCAGCAGCACTTTCAGGGCAATATTATGCTCCCGGAGTTCCTGTTCCCGCTCTTTCAGTGTTTCTTCGGCCAGTTTTAGGGCCGTGATGTTTTCATGGCTGACCACAACCATGATTTTTCCTTCGTGGTTCATGCCCACAGCCCGCATATAATACCAGTATCGGCCTGCAGGCGAATGACAGGGATAATCATATAAAAATTCTTCGGTCTGACCTGCAAGCACAGCCCGTATGCCTGCGGACACCTGCCGGGCGTCTTCAGATTCATCACCTTTGGCAGTATCACAGATATCGAGATAATTCAGGCCAATGGAATCCGGATTTCCTTTCATGCTGTTTTTGCATGCGTAGGTTCTCCAGGCACGGTTGCTTTCCACCACAAAGCCTTTCTCATCCAGTATGGCAATATGCGCAGAGAGAGAGTCAAGAACGGTTCTGGCCAGCAGGTCGGAGAAAGTGACATTCTGAGCTTTGCGGGACATCTGTTTTTTCCTTTACCGGAGTGCCAAAAGTTCAGTTTGTCACTCCCTGCTTATTTTTTACTGATGTTACGCGGCACTTTCAAAAATCAGGAAATTATTCTCTGTGCCGTTATTCCGGATTAAGCCGGAATTCAGTAATATCAGATAATTCTGGATACCGGATTTTGCCGGTATAATGATAAGTACTCAGCCGAAAATTTTCGTGTATTAAAAAAACCGGATTTTTCCGGAAAATCCGGTTTTTCGTAAAATTTATGTCTGAAAATATATGTAAACGTACTTATTGCCAGCATCAGTTTTTCAGTCTGTTTCCCAGTCAGCGGCTTTTCCCATTTCATTCTTTGGTATTTTCCTCCCAAAGCTGAGAAAAACCGGTCTTTCAGGTGCAGAAAGGTTCTGCTGTATCCACAGACTGATTTCCCTCCGGAGAGAATCTGTTTCCATTTCCTGCGCAGGAACAATAAAGGCTTTCAGCCGGGGATTTTCTGTTTTGCACATCAGCCGCACTGCACACTCAGCCACCAGAGGATGTTTCCGCAGGAATGCAGCCACTTTTTCCGGATACACATTGATCCCGGCCACCTGCACTGCTCCGTCCCGGCGGTGCAGGACATGAAAATCTATTTCATTTTCCCATTTCAGCAGATCATCTGCAGGAAACTTTTTCAGATTTCCGTCCGGCAGGGTGCGGACAATCGCAGATTCACTTTCCGCAGATGGTCCTGTACTTTGCAGATAGGAAAAAAGATGAAAAGGCAGCCCTGGATTATGACGGAAGCCCATGCCGCCATGTTCTGAGGAACCGTAAATTTCAGTGAACAAATCCAATCCGCTTTGCTGCAAACGCAGAATCAGATCCGGACGAATCGGGCCTGTGGAACTGACACCATGAACATTTTCCGGCCAGCCGGGAACAGAGCGTTCCAGATAAGACCAGTGCAGGGGAAAGGAAACAATCAAATCTCCGGATTCCACTGTGCGCAGCAGTGTTCCGATGCCCATATTTCTGCCATCCATTATTTCAATGCCCATCTGCACAGGCAGCAGCACAGTGAAAATGAAACCGTAAATATGGTGCGCTGGAACAAAGGAAATCATGCGTTTTCTGCCTGCAAATATTCGGGAAAGTTCCTCTGCCTCCTGCATCAGGACATCCATGCTGTGGGTGCATTGTCCGGGTTCACCTGTGCTTCCGGATGTGCGGAAAGTGATTTCTTCAGAATGTTCCTGCCAGGAAAGGGAAATCATTTCGATCCAGCGGGACAGGTTTTTGTAACGGAGCAGATTGTCTTCCAGCCCGGTTTTGTACAGATGGAAAAACTCATTGACTGCGGCCGTCATTTCCATGATTTCAATGGAATCCATGTTCCAGGGCGCATCTGTGAAAACCGCATCCTGTTCAAAATCCGGCAGTTCGGATTTTGCCCCGCGTATCCGGCGCAGTTCCCCGCGCAGCAAATCATTGCTAATTCTGTATATTTGTGTTTCTGAGAGGAAAATTGGTTTCATTTCAGATAGTTTCCATATCTGAGAGCGTGTCTGAAAAGTCTGTTTCCCACTTTTTATAAAGCAGGACTGTTAAGGTGATTTACAGAAAAGAATATACCGGAAAAGTATCAAAAGCTTCCGGCTTTTGCCCTGTGCCTGTAAACTGAAACAGGATATTTATTTTCAGAAATCACCTAAGTTCTCATTCCCCTCCTGAGAAGGGGAAAAGACACACCCCTGCCCATCTCAAGAGGGGATTTTTTAAAAAACTTAACATCCATGCCTTTTGTAAAGGGGGAAGATGTCCGGACAGGGACTTTTCAAACACCCTCTACAGTATAATCAGCGGAGATTTGCCACTTTCTGCAGAATGTAAACCGCCTCTTCCGGGCCGATTTTAGAATCACCGTTCACAGCCGCTTCCCGGAAAATCTGCACGCCCTCCGGAATTGTAGCACCCGCGCAAATCTGAAGGGACAGAATCGCATCACTGAGGGTGACATCACTCAGAGTAACACCATCGTTTGTTTCATTGCTCCCGTTTACATTGCCCGGCTCCAGAAAACCGTTTTTCGCGACCAAAGCCCAGGTGGAAAAATGATCGGTGCGGAAAGTAACCTTGTTGGCAGCCGTGTCAATGGTGAAATTCTTCAGCGGTTTCCAGGAACGGGATGCATTCAGGAAATACGCAGGACGCAAATCCGCTTCCCGGATACCAAGTTCTGTGAGCAGTTCATCAGTGTAACGGAGAATGACAGTGACATTTTTGCTGAATTTCTTCACAATTTCTCTGCCGTTTTCCTTTTCTCTGAGTGTAATTCCGTATCCGTATCCCACTACCCGGTCTTCAGTGGTATTCGGCAGATCCCTTACCAGTGGTTCAACAGATATTTTCACTTCTTTTCCGGCATCGGCCGGAATGGCCCCGTCCGGTATCTGAATGCCGGTTCCGTCTGCCAGTGTATGGCTCCAGCCTTTGCCCGGCAGGAAGGTGTGGGTGACAGAATCCATCATAATTTTGCCGCTGCCCAGCACCATGTCTCCGACTGCAAAGGCAGATTGTGCTGTATCAGATGTATTGCAGAGAATTTCCTTTGTCCGGGAATAGCTGCCATCCGGACTTTTGAAAATTGCTCCAACCCGCCAGATGTTTCCCCTGCTGCTTTCTGCACGGGCTGCCTCCAGAATGAAACTGCCGTTTGAATCTGCTGTGGCATCACTTTTCTGTCCGTCTGCACTGTAGGCATAGACAAAGGCTCCCTCTGCCGCTTCTGTTCCGCCCGGACGCATTACCCGGCCTTTTATTTCCATGTTGATTTCACGAAGAACCAGCTTCAGATCATTTGCACGTTTTGTCCTCGGCCAGGAAATTACCTGACTGCGTCCGCCATTGCCTCTGGATGAACCTCTTCCCACACCCGGCACATCCATTGGTTTCACAGCCATTCCCACACTCAGAGACTGGGAAATATCACTGGGAAGGGAAAAACAGAAATTCCCTGTTTCATCACTGCGTGTCTGATATTCCATAAAATTGCCGTCTTTTATATCCAGCTCGCTGCTTCGGAGCCAGACAATGATATTGGAAGCCGGGGTTGTGCCATCCGGATAATACACGGTTCCGCAAAGCTGATCACTTCCCAGCGGAGGCAGCTTAATGTCCTGCGTCTTTGTCTGATCCGCTTCTGCCACTGTCACAAGAATCGGTTCTGTGAGTTCTCTGTAGGGAAAAATCTCCGGTACGGAAAACAGGGAATAACTCAGCGCCCATGTGCCGGCTGAAACCGGTATTTCAAATCCGCCGGTTTGGGAATTGATTTCGGCCATATGCCAGGCAAGGCTGCTGACAGAAATTTCTCCGCTCTGCAGCACACGGTCTGCAAACACATATCCGGAAAGGCCGGTGATGGCGGCTCCCTGGGAATCTTTGAAAAAACCCTTTATTTTCTTTGTATTGCTTTTAAGTGTGAATACAAGCGGTTCTCCGGAGCGTTTGTCTTTGCCGGAGGGTGCTGCAAGAGATTTTTCCTGACCGGAAAGTTCCAGAATTGCTGCTCCCGCAGTTGTGCTGATTTCTGCTGCCATCCGCTTTGATCTTGCCTGCGTAATGCTCTGCTCATCTGAGGCAGGATCAAAACTGTATCCGGAGTCCGGCCAGAGATACAGTCCCACTTTGTAAGTTCCTGGCGGAACATTGAGCAGAAATTCGCCGTTTTCCACCCAGGTTTCGGCAACGGGATTCGGGGAACCCTCCTCGCGGGCATATACCCAGGCATCAATCACTGTCAGTACAGTGCCGGTCTCATCTTTGATGACACCGGTGATGGGCTGTGAAGCCTGTGTCATGTTAAAATCAGCAGTGACAGTCTGTCCGGAAGCCACAGTCTTTTCCTGCGGCGGGTCCATAAACATGACCGTATCTGTTCCCCATGTACAGGGGGAAACATACCAGGTTCCGGGATAGACAGGGACTTCAAAATAACCGTTCTGATCGGTAATGTCATACCTCCAGTCCCCGGATTCATTCCAGACATCCACAAAGACTCCGGGAATGCCTGTCTCACTTACTTTGACAGTTCCGGCAATTTTGCAGTTTTCTGAAAGCAGTTGAATATTCATAGGTACAGTTCCAGAAGTCAGACGTATCGGTTCATTGACAATGGGAGCGGTATAATCCGGGTATATGCCGGGATCAACCCATACGGAGATATCATAAATTCCTGACATCAGAGGAATGCTGTAATTTCCCTGATTATCCGGATTCGCTGAATACCAGTAACCGTTTTCCGTATTGACAGCATCTATATAAACACCGTAATTGGGGGATTCCGTGCTGGTGAGGGCAGTTCCGGCAGGCGACAAAATCTGACCGCTGACAAAACCGTCCGGGGTTTTGTCAAGAAGAAAACTGACTTCCACAGAATGGATGGCTCCGCCCACTGTCACTGTCTGGGGTTGCGGTGTTATCCATGCGGCATTGGGAAGAATGATTCCAACCTCCCAGTCCCCGTCATATACATGCAAAAAATAATTTCCGGACTCGTCGGTTTCTGTAGAAAAATAGTCCATCCCTTCAGGATTTTCCCAGTTGTATGCCTCCACAATCACACCGGATATTCCCTGTGTTCCGTCCCACACAATACCGGATATGGTATTTCCGGGCGAGGCAGCAGCTTCCAGACTTACATCATCAATCTGCCATATGCTTCCGCTGTCCGGAAAACCGTCATTGTCCGTAAAGACAAACCTGACAGTTCCGATTGAACATCCGTCAAACCAAGAAGAAAGCTCCACTGCCTCTGTTCCCATATAAGAGGTTCCGCTTTGCTCCCATCCGGTTGAAATCCATGAACTTCCGCCATCCGTACTTATTTCTATGCGTATGGTTTTGCTTTCCTGCATCTGCTCAAAATAGGTGCTGAAATAAAGATAAACAGAAGAATAGTCTGAAAAGTCAATTACAGGAAGCTGTAGGGTATCAGGTGAGCTTATGGACGCTCCTGCGTTTTGAACACAGTAACCGCTTCCCTCTGTATAATTTGCAGTATTCTGCACATTCCAGTCTCCTGATGGTATCCAGCCTTCAGGAAGATCTCCGTCTTCAAAATTTTTATCCAGCAGGGTCTCTGTCCATCCGCACATGGGAAAACAGAATATTCCCCACAGAGCCAGCATACTGACGATAAAACAAATCCTGCGTATTTTTGTCTGTTTTTCCATAACTGCCTCCTTTCCTTGTGTAATTTTTTTGATAAAGCCGCATAAGCTTCCAGCTTGTGGTGCTTCTTATGAACAGGCTGGAAGCCTGTTCTACTTTATGGGGCTGTAAAGCCAGTCATCCAAAGGGGACGGAACCGCATCCTGTCCCAAAAAGACAAAACGGCTGACATCCGCACCGCTTCTTGCAGCGCACGGAGTACTCATCCACTGCGTTGGATCAGAAAAAGAGGAAGGCAGAACCAGCAGACTGCCGCTGATGTCGGTTTCCGGTGAATTCACAGTTACAATACCATCCACACCCAGTTGGGAAGAGGCATCAATGGGGCTTTCAGATTCCGGGGCAAAACGGAAAATGCCGGTTGTGAAAATATCAATATTTCCTCCGTCTCCGCCCACAGCACGGGCAATGATCCGGCTGTAATCCATGACAATGAATTTCGTGTCAAGATTGATATTTCCGCCATCACCGTTTTCAGCTTCCACACTGGTGGTAATATCGCTGCTATTCATACGGAGATACACAGGAGTGGAAAGAGCAATATTGCCCCCGTCTGCCTTTGTGGTGGCAGTGGTGACAGAGCTGTCCGCCATCTGCATTTTGCCAAGCACGTTCATTTCAATATTTCCTGCATCCCCATCTCCGAAACTGCCGGTCAGTATCTGGGAATTTCCCATCATAAACATATCACCGGAAGAAATTACAGCCACATTTCCGCCCTGTCCCGCACCATTGCTTTTTGCTGCGATAACTGAGTTGTCTTTCATGATTATCTGCCCGGCCTGCAGAAATATGGAACCGCCGTTTCCGGCTGAGCCGCTTTCCCCCTGCGCGTTGGACGTGAGACCGCTGGAAAAGCCTGTTTCCGGATCTTCCCCCGCGAAACCTTCCAATACCGCAGTATCACTGACATTGACCGCTATGGTTCCGCCATGTCCCGGCCCGAAACTGGTTGCCCCAATCTGTGCGCCTCCGTCAATCTTCAGATTTTTTGTATTGATTTCGATCAGTCCTCCGTTTCCTGCGGAATCTTCTTCTCCCTGTGCATTGCTGAAAATGCCGCTGATAAACTCTGTCCCCGCGCCGGAAAGAGTGATGGTATCTGCCACATCTGCAAAAATACTGCCGCCCTGACCGGGACCGAAAGAGGTGGAACTGCTGATCTGCGCACCGTCACTGAGTATAAGATTTTGGGCAGACAAAGTGATATTTCCCCCTTGTCCCGCGTCAGCCATTTCTCCCCGCGTGCCTGCGGCTATGGATGTCACAATTCCCTGACTGCTTTCTCCTGAAAGACGAATCGCATTTTTGACCTGAACCGATATATTGCCGCCGTTTCCTGGGCCTGAAGTCATAGCCCCGACTGCTGCTCCGCCCGACATTTCCAGATTTGCGGCTGAAATGTCAATGTTTCCGCTCTGTCCCGCGCCGGATTCCTTACCGGCTGCTGTGGCAAAAACCGCACTGATATAGACTTCGTTTTCACCGGCTATTTTCACTGTGTCAGATGCTTCCAGTTTCACATTCCCGCCTTTGCCGCTTCCATAGGAATCAGCCGCAAGAATGGCTCCGCTGCTGATCTCAATATTTTCAGCCTGAATTTCAATACTGCCGCCGTTTCCGGCATCGGCTTCCGTACCATTGGCATTTGCGGAAATCACAATGCCCAGATCAGAATAATTTTCCGCAGTCATCACAGCGTCTTTTGCCACTTTTATGGAAATATTCCCGCCATCACCCGCTCCGTAGGAATCTGTACTCAGAAGACCGCCATCAGAAATGAGCAGAGAATCAGCCTGTATATCCATGCCCTTTCCTGCTCCGCTTTCAGTTTCTGCATACAGTCTTCCTCCATTGACAAAAAACTGTCCTGCGCGGATGACAAATGCTCCTCCGCTATCACCGCTCACGTCCAGCCAGGCCCAGTCAGATATGGATATATTTCCAAATTGTTCGCATGAAATATCCGCACCGGATTCCCGCATTCCGATTTCACCGGCAGAGGCTGCTGATGCCAGAAATATCTGTCCACCGGGTGCGCTGAGGCTGGCCGGATACAGGGTTTCAGTCAGGGGAATCAGATTGCCCTCCCCGTCTGTTTCATAAACAGGGCTGCCGCTGTCATCATACATCGGATCTCCGTTTTCATCTGTCACAGACTGATACAGGGGATTTCCCTCTTCATCGTACATGGAAGTTTCATAATAAAGCCCTGTCTGAAACGCAATATCACCGCCAATAACAGAAATGGTTTTGCCATCATTGACGGTCATGCCACTGAACTGACCGTTTTCATCCGCTTCTGTCACTTCACCACCTTCAAACACAATGGAGCCGCTTCCGGCATTGAGAAAACCGAACGCGGCAGGCGGAGCCACCGACAGGATTTCGTTCTCAACCGGCTGGGAGAAGAATTTCTCACTGTCTCCCATACGGAGATAATCTGCTGTACTCACATGAAAAGAACCGCCAATATCGAGCGAAGCATTTGGCCCGAAAATAAATCCGGCAGGATTGAGAAGAAACATATCCGCATTGGGAATCGCAGATCGCAGAAGTCCGTCTATATGCGAAAGATTTCCGCCTGTAATCCGGCTGATAATCCGCTCCACAGAGGAAGGCCCGCTGAATGTGGCGGATTCGCCTGTGTGTATGTCAAAGGTCTGAAAACTGTGGAAAAGATTTGATCCTGCCTGTCTGCCGTATTCAGCAGATATTTCATAGGCAGGCCCCTGCAGAGCTCCCGCTGTTCCCATAGACCCGTCCATAATGACATCAGCGTGAAGCGGAAAAGAAAGGACAGTGATTCCCAAAAACATTGCAAGCAGTTGCCTGAAACAGTGCTTCATATTTCTCTCCTTGTTGCATTCATGGGTAGATTGTGATATTGATCTTTTTTGTCAATAAATGCCGGACAGCAGCAGAGCGAAGTCTCCTCCCTGAAGGAGACCGGGGAAATGGAAATATCAGGGCATTGTCATGTTTCTGATCCTATCACAAAAATCAGTCTTTTCTCAAGCAAATTATTGCAGATGAAAAAAATGATCCGGAACTTTCCGGACAGAAAAATTAAGGAGAAAATATGAGAACCTTGTCTATAGCGGAAAAATCCGGAGCCGGTATCCGGCTTCTGTTCCTGATTGCCGGATATGTCTTTTTTCTGAGCGGGCTGATTATGCATCATTCTGCATATGCCGAAGAACTGAGAATTCTTTGCTGGGAAGGGTATGCAGATTCTGAATATACGCAGAATTTTGAAAAAATTGTGAAAAAAAAACACGGCATGGATCTGAAAATCACAGTCAGAAATGTTTCTGATCCCCAGGAATTTTTTGACGGTATCCGGGGAAAAGAAATTGATCTGATCAGTCCCGCGCATAATATTCCCAAATCATGGTTATGGCAACTGATTGGGAAAAAACTGGTTCTGCCTGTCAATCTTTCCCATATTCCCAATTACAAAAATATCATACCGGAACTCCAGAATGCTGATTATATCAGCGAAAACGGGGAGGTTTACGGCGTTCCCATTGTCTACGGCCCCTATGGTCTGGCCTACAACACGGCTGTGTTCAAAGAAGCTCCGGAGAGTTGGAATATCTTCTGGGATCCCCGGTATGCGGGAAAATATGCCGTCAGTTCAGATTATTATGATGCCAACATCTATTTTGCAGGGCTGGCATCGGGATTTGGCAGAAAAGATATTTTTGACTATGACAAAATGAATACTCCGGAGATCAGGGAAAAACTGCAGAAACTGGCACAGAATGCAAAAATTTTCTGGAAAGGCGTGGATACGGCTGATGATTTGCAGGGTCTGGCCTTTGCCACGGCCTGGGGTTTTGCCATTCCGGAACTTGCCAAAAGAGGGGAAATCTGGAAAATGGCACAGCCAAAAGAGGGAACCACCGGATGGGTGGACAACTGGATGATCGGGTTTTCCCTCAAAGACAATCCGCAGATGAAACAGATAGCCGAGGAATGGATCAATTATTCCATCAGCCCGGAAGTGCAGGTGGGCTATGTCCGCAAGATTGCGCAGTTTCCGGTGAATCTGTCTATAAAAGACCGGCTTACGGCAGAGGAAATCCGGGATTTTCATCTCGATGATCCCGGATACTTCAAAAAGAATCTGATACTCTGGGAAGTGCTGCGGGAGCGGGATCAGAACGGATTCAAAAGGCTGTGGGAAGAAGCCAGAAGGTGATTTCCTGAAAAGAATATACCGCAAAAGTATCAAAAGCTTCCAGCTTTTGTAATGTGCCTGTGAATCTGAATTGGTATATTTATTTTCATAAATCGCCGAAGAGCAAAATAAAATGAAGTCTTGTCCGCCAATTCATTGAAATAAAGTGGAATCAGAAATGAAAACTCCCTCAGAAAAAAAACTGCTTCTTGCCAGAGGCCTGTCCAAAACCTACCGGGGAGCTTCCCATCCGGCTTTGGAACATCTGGATATTTCTCTGGAACCCGGAGAAATATTCGGACTGCTCGGCCCCAACGGCGCGGGCAAAACCACAGCCATATCCCTGATGAGTTCACTGCTTGCGCCGGACAGCGGAACCGTCACGGTCTGCGGGCTGGATATGTTCACACAGTCACGCAAAGTCAGAAAGCTGATCGGGCTGGTTCCACAGGATATTGCTCTGTATCCCAGTCTGAGCGCACGGGAAAACCTGATGTATTTTGGAAGATTATACGGAATGGGCAGGGAAGAACTCCGGAACAGCGTGCGGGAAAGTCTGGAAATGACCGGTCTGACAGACAGAGCCGATGATCGGATATGCACCTATTCCGGCGGAATGAAACGCAGGGCCAACCTTGCTGCCGGAATTCTGCACGGGCCAAAGGTTATTTTTCTGGATGAACCCACAGTTGGAATTGACGCTCAGTCGCGCAACATGATTCTGGAAAAACTTCTGATTCTGAAAGAAAAAGGCACAGCTATGATTTACACCACCCATTATATGGAAGAGGCGGAACGGCTCTGCACCCGCGCGGCCATAATGGATGAAGGACGGATTGTCATTCAGGGCAATCCACCGGAACTGATCCGGCAGCATCCGGAATGCAGCAGCCTGGGTGAAGTCTTTCTTGCCCTGACCGGAAAACAGTTGCGGGACTGAAAGTTCATGTATTCAGGAGTTAGGTGCTTTCCGGAAAAAAATATACCGGAAAAGTAGCAAAAGCTTCCGGCTTTTGCCCTGTGCCTGTGAACTGAACCGGGATATTTATTTTCAGAAATCACCTTATAAGTTGTGCGCCACATTCTGGACAATACATTGGAGCTCCTTTTCTTGATGCCTAACGCCCGCGTTTCAGGCGCTCCGAGGGGCGGCGGCCACTGCGCTTGACATGTCGGCAACCCATTTTCCCCGCCGCCCCTCGGAGTCGCCTGCAAACGCCTTGTTCGGCTTTTCCCTTCCTATTGATAATGACTTCCTTTACATCTTGCTATTAATAGCATTGCTAACTATTTAGAAACAGGTAAACCAGGGTTCCCATCAGTTTTTAAAAAGATCGATAATCCATCAACAATTACTTTGTCATTACGGCTTAACCATAAGATCAATTGATTTTTGTCTTGAGGAATAGTCCAACTCATTGGCATGAAGTCCACAAGAGGATTATTTCCTCTACGAATAAGACTTTCTTTGGAAGTATAACTCGTGCTTGGATCATATCCATTTCCAGTTAGGTATGCCTCAAGTTTAATTTTAAAAGAATCGCTTGCTATATCAGAACGATACCAAATTTCGTGAAGTGTTAATTTGTCACCAGGTTGGGCTTGAATAGTTTCATTTCTCATATCGAATATACGAGGTGAATTATCATTAATTGTATAAATGATTGAGCCAAACTTGACAAATGGCGAACTGCTAAGCCATGATTGACTTGATTGATTCAGTTGAATTATGAATCCACTTTGATTGACAACTTTGTTATCTTGATTACAGGTAACAAGCACAAGTCGTAGTTCTTTCCATTCCTGTCTGACGATCCATGATTCTCCTTGAGTATCTTGATACTTATCAATGAGTATATCCCCTAACTCCATTGCTTTTCCAACAATAATAGGTTTTGTTTCTGTATGCCCGATAACTTCTTCATGAATGTAAACTTCAGCGTGGACAGTGTAATTGGCATTGAGAAGCGTCTTGGTTATAGGGGCTAAAACCCATAAATCAACAAGTTGTAATTCTTTGTTTGGTAATGCTGGGATTCCTATCGTAGCAATACTTGATAAATCAACTTTTCTTGGGTTAAACTCATACACTTTAAAACTCATGCTAATAAGTGAAGGTAATGGAATTTCTGGACTGGGAACCGATTTTTTTATGTATTCAAGCAAACCAAACCCTACGGAAATTTTTTGTCCAGGTTCCGCAGTCCAATAGGCTAATCCCCATATACTGATAATTCCAATAAGTAGGACAACTAATGTTACTATTAAACCATATCCCTGAATTAGTACACGAATTAGATCATAAAGTGTACTTCCGGCTATTTTATTATCATTATCAGACATATTCTCACCTTTAGTAAGCCGAACATAGAGCTAACCGGCAGGACGATAGCCCTGTCCGGTTGAGCGACTGGTTAACCCGCTTTTTAAAACTCTTGAAACAAGACTATCTATTTTCCAGTAGTTCGTCAATCGTAAGTCCAATATCTTTAGCAATCTGCCGAAGCAGAATTGGTGAAATATCTGCACCACTGTGAAATAGGACTGTTGTGGCACGACCATCGACATGTCGATATTGCTTATGTGATCCTCGTTGTCGTATCTCAACAAAATCCAGATGCTCCAGAATGGTGACGACATCTCGATCCTTTAGCACAGGATACTTTTTACCCATTACGCCACCATCAGAGTTTGCGTACCGACAAATTCAGTTTCCAATTCAGGATCGCCATCTTCTAACAACATACTAATAACTTCGTGAAGATTTTGGTATAACTCATCCAAACTTTCACCCTGGGTATGTGCACCTGGAAAGTTTGGCACATAACCAACATATAATCCAGTGTCGGGACATTTCTCCACAATAGCAGTAAATGCTCTCATTTATTAACCTTCTAATTTTGATTATGTATTTTAAATTAAATTACTTAAATTGAAACAATATATTAGCAGATTGCACCTGAATAATAACATAAATGACTATAAGACTACTTCGATTATATCGTCACATGCTTTGGAATCAAAAATTTTTGTTCCCCAACAAAATCTTCAATTGTAATCTTGATGTTTAGAACATCGAATGTAAAAATGGTAGTGCTACACAAGTAATGCTGTTATAATATTTATACTTTACAAACAGATATATCTGTATTAGTGTTTTCCGGAGAACTTTTTAAATCACAATGTTCAGTGAAAGGATTTTTTTATGAAATGCCC
>JBFXEJ010000140.1:0-13720 GCA_050180235.1 Desulfococcaceae bacterium | reverse complement strand
CTGATTTTTGTCCATACATAATAAATACAAATAGTTATACGATACATCCATGATACTGCTTATACTGATTATAAATAACATATTGATTTATATATTAAAAAAATCAGTATGAGCAGTCCCACTACCAAAAAATCAATGGAGAATTTGTATAAGGTGATTTCTGAAAATAAATATCCCGGTTCAGTTCACAGGCACAGGGCAAAAGCTGGAAGCTTCTGATACTTTGGCGGTATATTCTTTTCCGGAAACTACCTAAGACTATAACCGGTTACAGGGAATATTTGCCAGACGTTCTTCCATGTCATCGTCAATGGCCCCGGCAAACTGCTCAATTGAATAACTTGAACTGCATGACCTGCAGTACAGATAGGTTCTCCGTCAGGAACGCTGGACTGAGAGAGGTTTGCCGCAGTCGGGGCAGTCTCTGCTCTGATATTTCTGTTTTGCAGTGTAAGAAAAAAATTTCATTTCCATCCTCCGTTTTCTTTGTTAGGGGTTGTAACAAAATAACCTGTGCAGTTTTTATGTCCGGAAACCCTTAGGGTTTTGAAAACCCTAAGGGTTTGAAGCAGTTTATTTTGATACTGCCCCTTAATTCCGAATGTCCAGCCGCTGCCCTGTGTCCCTGTATTTCTTCCGCAGTCTGGGTTTTTCAATTTTCCCTGTGGGGTTCCGGGGCACATCATCAAAAAATATTCTCCGGGGCCTTTTGTACCTGGCCAGTCCCCTGCAGAATTCCCTGATTTCATCTTCTGTCAGCTTTTTTCCGGGTTTCACTTTGACCACCGCAGCGACAATTTCCCCCAGACGCTCATCCGGAATGCCGATAACGGCCACATCCTGTATAGTGTTAATATTCATAAGAAAATCTTCCACTTCCACAGGGAAAATATTCTCTCCGCCTGTAATGATGACATCCTTTTTCCGATCCACAAGCCAGAGAAAACCGTCTTCGTCCGAGCGGGCAATGTCACCCGTGCTGAGCCATCCGGCAGAAAGCACGGCAGCCGTGGCTTCGGGATTTTTGTAATACTCTTCCATCACACCCGGACCTTTGACCAGCAGCTCTCCTTTTTCCCCAGGCGGAACTGCTTTTCCGTCAAGTCCGACAATCCGGCATTCCCAGTCAAAACCCGGTACGCCAATGGCCCCGACTTTGTGAATATTTTCCATGCCCAGATGAACACAGCCTGGGCCTGTGGCCTCGGTAAGTCCGTAATTGGTGTCATAAGCGTGATGGGGAAAAATCTCTTTCCATTTCCGGATCAGGGCAGGCGGAACCGGCTGTGCGCCAATATGCATCAGTCTCCACTGATCCAGTTGGTAATCTTCAAGCCGGATTTCACCGTTTTCTATTGCAATGAGAATATCATGCGCCCAGGGAACCAGCAGCCACACCACAGTGGCCTTTTCTTCGGAAACAGCCTCCATGATCCACTTCGGTTTCACCCCCTTGAGAATCACAGCCTTTGCGCCCACAAGAAAATTGCCGAACCAGTGCATTTTTGCGCCTGTGTGATAGAGCGGGGGAATACAGAGAAAATTATCCGCATGGGTTTGCAGATGATGCCGGTTTTCCGCATAACAGGCAAATTCCAGATTCCTGTGGGTCAGACGCACAGCCTTGGGCTTTCCTGTGGTTCCGGAGGTGAAATACAGCGCAGCCGTATCGTAAAGACTGATTTCCGGACAGTGAAAAGCCCCTGTGTCTTCCTCTGTGATTTTCCGCAGGGATTCGGCCCAGTCCGGACGGATTTCCTCCGGCCCTGCAAAAATCCAGGTGGAGACGCTTTGATCCAGTTCCTCTTTCACCTCTGCCAGCCGCCCGATGAATTCCTCTCCGAAAACAATGGCTTTTGCTTCTGAAATCCGTGTGCACCGGGCAATGGCCGGGGACAGAAATCTGAAATTGAGCGGCACTGCCCAGGCTCCGGTGCGCAGAATCCCGAAATACACGGGCAGCCATTCCATGCAGTTGGTCATCAGTTGAACCACCCGGTCGCCTTTTCCGATTCCCCGCACACGCAGGGCAGCGGCTATGGCATCAGCCTGACGGTCAAATTCTCCCCAGGTGATTTCTTTGCGGATATTTTTTTCAGGCTCCCGTTCAATCAGGGCAGTCTCTTTTTCATAGCATCCTGCGTTCCGGCGCAGTATTTCCGTGATAATCATAGGTTATAATTTTTCCTTTCCTTTCGTGATGAACCTGCAAAAATCATTTTTTTCAGTTTTCTGTCATTCCGGCGGAAGCTGGAACTGGGTATCTTCAAAATATTTCTGACTTCCACTTTTTCCGGAATGACCGGATTTCTGATTTTTTGCGGGATCATCTTCCGTGGAAAGGAGAATTATCAGAACCGTATAAAATGTCAACTGTTTTCAGGAAAGAGGAACGGGGAAAAGGGGGCAGATTTGATACATGAAAACCAACTGCCTGACACACGGGCTGTATCAGAGATCCGAATATATGATTTTCCCGCCAGCCATAGTCAGCACGGCCTTTCCCTTCATCTCCCAGCCTGCAAAAGGAGTATTGCGGCTGCGGGACTGAAAATTTTCAGGGTTCACTGTCCAGATTTTTTCCGGATCAATGATGGTAATATCAGCCCTCATTCCAATCTGAAGACCGCATTCAGTTCCCAGTATCCGTGCCGGATTTTTTGCCATTTTTTCAATCAGTTGGGAAATTGTCAGCACACCGTCCCTTACCAGAGCCAGACTCAGGGCCAGCGAGGTTTCCAGCCCGATAATGCCATTGGCCGCACGGTCAAACTCCACTTCCTTTTCCAAAACGGAATGGGGAGCGTGATCTGTGGCTATGGCATCAATGGTTCCGTCTGCCAGAGCTTTGCGCACAGCCTGTCTGTCTTTTTCCGTGCGCAGGGGAGGATTCATTTTGGCAAGGGTATTGTATGCGCCCACTGCCTGATCCGTGAGAGTAAAATAATGGGGAGCGGTTTCGGCTGTAACCCGCACGCCCCGCAGTTTGGCATCCCGGATGGCATGAACCGATTCCGCAGTGCTGACATGCGCAATATGCACAGGAACCCCGGTCAGTTCGCACAGGGCAATTTCCCGCATGACAGCAATGCTTTCCGCTGCATTGGGAATGCCCGGAAGTCCCAGCCGGGTTGCTGTTTCCCCTTCATTCATGGCCCCGCCTTCGGACAAATCCGTATCCTCGGAATGGGAAATAACCAGCAGACCGAGTCCGCCCGCGTATTCCATAGCCCGGCGCATAAGCTGGCTGTTTTTCACGGGTCTGCCGTCATCTGTGATGGCCACTGCCCCCGCGGCTTTGAGTTCCCCGTATTCACACAGGGCATCTCCGTTCAGTCCGCGGGAAACAGCCCCTGCCGGAAATACCCTTACCCCGTTTGCTTCCGAGGCTTTTTTCAGAATATATTCTGTAATCTGGCCGTTATCATTTACCGGTCTGGTATTGGGCATGGTGCAGACAGCCGTAAAACCGCCATGTGCAGCAGCACGGCAGCCGGATTCTATGGTTTCCTTGTATTCCTCGCCCGGCTCCCGGAAATGAACGTGCATGTCAATCAGGCCGGGGCAGACAATTCTGCCGGATGCGTCAATAATCTGATCCGCTGATGAAGAGGAAATATCTTTTCGGATTTCGGCAATCTTTCCATCTTCAGTCAGAATATCCGCGATTTCATCCCTGCAGCCCGGATCAATAATCCTGCTGTTTTTAATCAGTATCTGCATTGTGCGCACCTCCTGAAACAAGATATAACAGAGCCATCCGCACAGCCACCCCGTTGTTCACCTGATCCAGAATCACAGACCAGGGGCCGTCAGCCAAATCCGGAGAGAGTTCAACTCCCCTGTTCACAGGCCCCGGATGCATAATCAGCACATCCTTTTTCGCGTGTTTCAGCCGGCTGCGGTTGAGGCCGTACAGATTAGAGTATTCCCTTTCTGTGGGAAAAAGAAAACCTTTCTGCCGCTCCTTCTGAATCCGCAGCATCATAATCACATCCGCGCCTTCAATGGCCCCGTTCATATCATGGGTGACAGCGGTTCCCAGGAATTCAATTCCCTTTGGAATCATGGTCGGAGGCCCGGCCACAATTACACTGGCTCCCATTTTTGTAAATCCTGCGATATTGGATCTCGCCACCCGGCTGTGGGAAATGTCACCGATAATGGCAATCCGCAGTCCTTCAAAACCGCCTTTTCTCTGCCTCACGGTCATCATATCCAGCAAAGCCTGGGTGGGATGCGCATGGGTTCCGTCTCCCGCGTTAATCACCGAAGCCCGCAGCAGCGGGGCCAGCAGATAGGGAGCGCCTGATGATGAATGGCGCATGACGATAATATCCGCGTTCATGGCCTCCAGATTCCTTGCTGTGTCAATCAGGGTTTCGCCTTTGACAATGCTGCTGGTTCCGGCAGATATGGAAATGCTGTCTGCGCTCAGCCTTTTGGCAGCAATGTCAAAAGAGGTACGCGTACGGGTGCTTGGCTCATGAAAAAAGAGAACAACAGTCTGTCCTCTCAAAGTCGGCACTTTTTTCACGGGCCGCCGGGAAATTTCCTTCATCCGCTCTGCCGTATCCAGAATTATGGTGATTTCTTCGGCAGACAGTGAAGCCATATCCAAAACATCTTTTCGGCCAAACTGCATGAATCACCTGTTTATTTGAGTAAATCCCCAATCCTGTTCCAGCGGACACTGTGCAGCCAATCCTGCTCTTTGTCCCAGGACCAGTAAATGATGAATGCCTTTCCCTTTACAGCGCTGAGTTTCACAAATCCCCAGAACCGGCTGTCATAACTGTGATCCCGGTTGTCCCCCATTACAAAAATGGAATCTTCCGGAACAGTTATGAGTTTCATATTGTCCCGCGGCTGAATATTGCCGGGAATTATCCGCCCATCTTTGAATACGGCCTGCTCATATTCCGCAGGTTTTCCGTTGACAAAAACTTTTTTATCCATAATTTCAATGGTATCACCTGCCACTCCGATAACCCGTTTGATAAAATCCTTGTCCGGGTCTTCGGGAAATTTGAAAACAGCAATATCCCCCCTCTGCGGATTCTTCAGGGCGATAAGGGTCGTCTGGGTGAACGGCATTTTGATGCCGTAGATGAATTTGTTCACCAGGATATGATCCCCAATCTGAAGGGTTTCCTTCATGGAGCCTGAGGGGATTTTGAATGCCTGCACCACAAAGGTGCGGATGAACAGCGCGAGAACAATGGCTATGAGGATGGCCTCTATGTTCTCACGCAGAGCACTCTTTTTGACGATTTTGTCCTTAGTATCTGGTTTTTCTGTGTTTTCCGATGTCATGGCTGTAATTTCCGAACGCAAATCTGTTCTGGTTCCTTTCTGTATGATGTAATGGTTTACCCGGCAGATTGTCCGGGACAGGACAGCCGAAAATATTTCAGTCGCCATATTCCGGAAAACGCTCTGCATGAGTTATCTGATATGTGTTTTATTCACAGTTGATTAACCTGTATGCTTTTCCTTTTCCTCAATATTTCCGTTTATCTTTAACTTTATCACTTCCATGCTTTCCAATCCGTCATTGTCCACAACTTTTACGCCTATGCAGTGGGTTCCTGCTTTGAATTTGTGAATCTGCTTTCCCTCTTTATCTCTGAGAATTTCCGGTCTGAACACTGCTTTCTGTTCATCATAGTTCCAGTCCCATGCGTAAAATTCAATACCTGATTCTGATTCGCCTTTTGCAATAAATTCTATTTCCCGCAGGTTTTTTTTGTCTGTTCCCAAATCATGAAACAATGCAGTCAATACAGGTTTTTTGGCAATGGGAATGATTTCATCAACCCTGACAAGTTCTATGATGATATTTTCTTCATTTTTCAGTCTTGCAACTTCCTGAACTGCCCCTTTTCCAAAGGAAAATGCAATAATGACACCTGCGGACTCTCCCTTTTTCCTGTTTTTTTCAAACAGCTTTTTGTCATATCTTTCACACGCGGATTTGAAATTGTCAATGACATTGCGGCCAATATTGTCAGATCGTTTCACCTGAACGGGCCTGCCATCTCCGGTTTTTCCGTCTGTGCCAAAATCGCTTTTCTGCTTTGTGTTTGCAAATCCGCCGTACTGTCCGATAATCCATGTTTCAAAATCAAAAGCGTCTTTGTAACGCAGTGTGTCATAATCGTATTTGTGCAGTTGGACAACAAAGGGTTTTGAAAACAGGGTGCTCTGCCGGTTAAGCCGCATTTCACTCACTTTGATGGCTGATACGGACTGATCAATGCCAATCCACTGACGTTCCAGTCTGTCCGCAACTGCTACGGTTGTGCCCCCGCCGACAAAAGGGTCTAAAACAATGTCTCCTTTATTGGATGCACAGTTGATGATCCTTTCAAGCAGTGCTTCGGGTTTCTGCGTGGGATAACCAATGCGCTCTTTTGCATTGGATTGAACATTGAAAATATCGCTCCAAAAATCACCAATGACAGAACCCTCAGATAAATCCAAATATCTCTTAACGCTTGGTGTTCCTGTTTTTGAAAAAATTATATATCCATTTTCATAGAGTAAATCCAATTTTTCCAGCACTTTCATTTTTTTGCACTTTTGATCACCAACTAACTCTGTTACAATTTTATTGGGTACAGCCCAGCTTCTGCCAATATCCGATGGATTGAATCCATGCCATTCCCTGCCTGATTCACCTTTTGAGGTTTTTGGCCCGGTTAGATCACCGAGTCTGTATTTTCCCCGTTCATCTTTATAACGATAAGTTTTTTCTTCATAATCCTTTTTAATTTTTCCAAAAACAGTGTTGTATTGAAAATTATCTGACTTGGTATAATAAAAAATGGAATCGCATAAATGCGGCATTCTCTTACGCGCGTCGTTATGTGCATTTGTTCTTTGCCAAATAATTTCATTTCTGAGGTTCTGTTCTCCAAATATTTTATCCAGAATATACACCCGAATATATGCATTGGCATGGTAATCACAGTGCAGAAAAATCGAACCGGTTGATTTCAGAACCCTGTGCATTTCCGCAGCCCGCTCTTTGAGCCATGCAATATAATGATCAATTCCGCCTGACCAACGATCCTGAAAACTTCTGCTTTCCCCGGCATCTCCCCAGATCACCTCATAATTTCTGTTTGAAAAAAATGGCGGATCAAGATAAATCAGATCAATGCTTTCCGCATCCATCTTTTTCAGAACCTCAAGACAGTCTCCCAAAATCAGTTGGTTCATTTTCCTCTTTCATTCCTCAGTCTTTTCTGTTTCCTCATTATCCTTTTTCTTCAATTCAAAGCAACCCATCAGAATTATATGTAATTAACTGCTAATTATCTTTTATTTCAATAAATTGACATACAGATAACCGAGAATCTTATCATCCGCAGTCAGCAGCGGACGGTCATATCTTAATTTTATACCCGTCAGCTTCTGTAACCGGCTCCGTTGGGTTCAAATAGGTAATCGGCTTTCCCCAGAAAGGATAGCGTTTGCTGTTTTCTTTGGGTTTTAGGCGGGGAATGAGGATAACCTCAATTTTGTCACCTGCATCAAAAGGCAGATTTTCCAATATGAGAATCCCTTTTTTTCCAACAGTGTGTTCATAACTGTATGCCTGCATATCCGCCTCCAGCAATATTTTGTTATCCACTGTAACAGACACAGTCAGTTTATCCTGTTCACAATTTTAAGATTATCCAGTTTGTACTGCCTGATAGTATGTCTGACAGCAATGTTAATCTGATCCGGAGATTGATTCTCATCGGCAATTTTATGCTTTATACTGCATCTTTTCAATGAGATTTTCTATCTCTCTGATAAGGAAAGTAAAATTTTCTCCTGTAAAACGCATATTCGGTGCCGGAATCCGATTATGCTTCATATCCGGAGGGATATGTTTATGATGAGGATCAGTGCTTCGGAGCGTATGATCATCAGGATGTGGCTGAGAATCATACCAGTACAGTTTTTCCTTTTCATGCCATATTTCATAACCATACCAGTCTATTACAGCAGGTAATCTCTGCCAGAGAATACGTTCTCGGACTGCCAGCCGGATTCCATGTTCAAAAAACAGTTCCCCAGCCACACGACCAAGCGATATACCTTTCCTCACAAAAGTGAGTGTGGAACGGCACACAGAAGGAAAATGGTCAGACAGGGTGTACAGAAACAACTCGTAATCTTCAGGAGTACGCAAATGATTCATCATGCGGCCACTCTTATCAGTCCTCTCAGACTGTGAGGATATTCCTGAAATTTTTCCAGTTCATTGCGATATTCAGCCTGACGGGTCAGCCATGTTCTGTAAATACTTGCCCACTCCCCGAAATCCAGAACCCATTGATCATCTTCCGGTTCTTCTCCGCTGGCATATGCTGCATAAAATACTTCTGAACGGATTCCGTATCTGTGTTCAAATTCCAGCAATTCTTCTTCCAGCGCATGAATATCTGTCAGAATATCATGTAATTTCATATTATTGCACCTTTGGCATTTTTATATCAGTATCACCGCTCCGGTAATCAGAATATTCACCAAAGACACGGGAATCAGCACTTTCCAGCCGAATTCCATTAACTGATCACAGCGCAGACGCGGCAGGGTTCCCCGTATCCATATCATTACCAATGTTACAAAAATAATTTTCACCAGCAGCCAGAGTGCGGGATGCAGAAAAGGGCCTCTCCAGCCGCCGAGGAAGAAGACTGCCACCAGCGCGCCCAGAACCTGCATATGGACATATTCACCAATGAAAAACAGTCCGAAACGCATTCCGCTGTATTCTGTGTGAAATCCTGCGCCCAGTTCATTTTCCGCTTCCGGCAGATCAAAGGGAATGCGCTTGCTTTCTGCCATTGCACTGATGACAAAAATCACAAAAGATACGGGCTGTATCAGCAGATAGGGATAATCTGCCTGTGCATTGACAATATCCACCAGACTGAAGGAACCCGCGAGCATGACAATGGGAATCAGGGAAAGTCCCAGAGACAGTTCATAACTGATCATCTGTGCCGCGCCCCGGATGCCGCCCAGAAGTGCAAATTTGGAATTGGAAGCCCATCCGCCTAAGGCCACGCCGTAAACGCCGAGAGAAGAAAGTGCGAATACATAGAGCAGGGCAACATTCATGTCTGAAATGACCATAGGAATTTCCCTGCCATACAGCGTAATGGTGGGGCCGAATGGCACAACAGCAAACATGAGCAGGGCAGTTATTGCAACCACGCCGGGAGCGAGTATGAAAATCATCCGATCTGCCGCGTCCGGGATAATATCCTCTTTGCAGAGCATTTTAACTGCATCTGCAATGGGTTGCAGCAGGCCAAATATCCCTGTACGGTTAGGGCCAAGTCGCACCTGCAGCCGTCCCAGCAGTCTGCGTTCTGCCCATACCAGATAAGCTGCCACAAACAGCAGAACGCCCAGAACCGCTCCCATTTTTACAAGCATAACAACAAATCCGGCAATCCATGTCAGCATGATTTTATCCTTTATAGTAGCACAAGCATCCTGCTTGTGAACTGTTTCGCAGGCAGGATGCCTGCGCTACATTTTTGAAATCTGATTGGCCTGAATTCTTATCTTTCCGGTTCCGAAAATCTGCCAGCAAATCTGTCTGCTTTTGGGAAGAACCAGCACGCCCGGAGCCATGTTTTCACATATTTTCACCGGAATCTGCAAAGAGCCGCTTTCTGTTTTGATTTCAACCATATCCTGATCGGAAAATCCGCAGGAAAGAGCATCTCCTGCCTGCATATACAGACAGGGAGCCTTTTCCAGTTCCCGCAGACAGGAAGAATGCAGAGAAAGTTCTTCCGTGCCAAAAATCCGATCTGCAAGAAGCAGAGTAAAACCAGGTTCCTCTTTTGTCAAATCAGACGGCCATTTATATGAAAAGCAGTCAGTCGGATGCAGATTCACGCGAATGCCATCTTCCAGCAGATTTTCCGGAATTTCTGTTATGAATTGCATTTCAGCAGAAACATTCGCGCAAAATGCGGAAAGAATTTCATTGGCAGATTTCACGTCACTGCCCGGAATTTCATGGCAGAAGGCACGTGGAGGATGATTTCCTTTCCCGGTTTCAGCAATGGGAATGCCGCCTTTGAAGGATTTGGAAATTCGCTGTACCCGGCCTTCTGCATTGACAAAGGTTCCGCCGCTTTCAAAAACCGTTTGCACAGGTATAAAAATATCCGCACGCCGGGCAGATGCCGAATCCAGATAATCCATGACAACAAGCAGTTCCAGTTTATCCAATGCCTTTTCCAGCCGCTTTTGATCCGGATAAAAATGGAAGGGATCATTTTCCACCAGCAAAAGTGCTTTGATTTCAACATGTTCAATATCTGTGATAATCTGATCAAAAGAATATGCGGAATCAGATACAATTGCGGCTCCAAAAGCATTGGCTCCGGGCATGGTGTAAAACAATCCTGCCTGTTTTTTGACTGACTGGAGAAGACGTGCAAAATCCGCAGTCAAAGCAGGTGTTTCTGCTGTTACGGTTTCTGTGCCGCAGATGATGACTGGTCGCTGACTTTTCTGCAATTTGTCTGCCATTTCCCTCAGCAGATGGGAATACTCTGCGGATATAAAAGAGGAACAATCCGGAATGGCATTGTAAAAGGCAAGGGCTTTTTCGTTTTCAGCCAACTTTGAATCAACGCCTTTACGGATCAGTTCTCCCATGAAAAACGGCAAACATTCCTGCTTTACTGGAATATGAATGAAATCAAAGGGCAGAGAAATCGGTCTGGGATCAAGGATCAGCACAGTTGCGCCTGATTTCTGTGCTTGGCGCAGAGTCAGTGTCAGCATGGGCGCATCGTTAAGCGGATCAACTCCCGCGATAAGAATAAAATCAGATTTTCCTGTATCCTGCAGAGAAACCGCAATATCTGATTCGATTTGTGAAACTGCGTTCTTCACATTCTTTGCAGAAATATCATCAGTGAAAAAAGCAGGGTTTTTCCAGTTTTTGTTTTTGCAAATCTGCTGCAATGCGGTCAGTATTTCCAGAGAACTGCGTGCAGAACCAGCGCATGCTACAGCAGTTTTGCTGATTTTTTCCAATTTATCAACAGCAGTTTTCAAAGCTTCATCCGAAGATACGGTTTTTCCCTCCACCCTGCCATTTCGGGGTCTTTGTTCAGAATTTGCATAATAAAATCCGTAGCGTCCCCGGTCGCAGATAAAATGGCCGTTCACAGATTCACTGAAACGGGCTTCCTGCCGCACCACTTCCCGGTAACGGACAGATACGGTTGTATGGCATCCCAATGCGCAGTGAATACACAGTCCCTGACTTTGTTCAAAATCCCAGTGACGGCCTTTGAAACGCGAAGGTTTGTCTGTAAACACACCGGTTGGGCATATATCGCTGAGATTGCCGGAAAAAGGACTTTCCAAAATTCCGTCTGCCTGCCTGCCGAAATACACTCGCGATCCAATCCCCATAACACCCAAATCGCGGTATCCGGTGATTTCCCGGTAATAGCGCACACAGCGGTAGCACTGAATGCAGCGGTTCATCTCATGCTGAAGCAAAGGGCCGAGATACTGATCTCTATGGGTTCGTTTTTTCCCTTTGAATCTTCTCAGTCCATGTCCGCCGGAAACCGTCATATCCTGCAAAAGGCAATGGCCCCCTTCATCGCAGACCGGGCAGTCATGGGGATGGTTCAGCATCAGCAGTTCAATTACATGCTTTCGGAAATCAACAACTTCCGCATCTGTGGTGGAAATCACCATGCCATCACGCACTTCCACCATGCAGCTCATCTGAATGCCTTTTACCGGCCCGTCTGTGAATTTCACTGCACAAACCCGGCAGGCTCCAACGGAACCCAAAGCCGGATGCCAGCAGAAGCGGGGAATCATAATGCCCAGTTTTTCCGCTGCTTCAATGACTTTTGTTCCCGGTGCCGCGTCAATTTCCCGATTGTCTATAATGAGTTTTGGCATAATTGTGTCACAATCTGCAATTGTTGTTAATATTCAGCATGTTCATCACTTCATTTCTCAAATCAGGCAAATCCCGGCTTATAATATCTCGCATAATGGCATTGTCAACCTGATAAACATATCAATACCTGCTTTCCATCTGTTTTTATGACCTTCCATCTTTATTAACCCTGAGAGAGGGATGTATGATGTTTTCCATGAAAAGTTTGAACTTCTTTCCGAATCTTCCTGATGCAGGGTTCCATATCAATGGGGCGGCCGTCTATGGTAATACCCGGCAGACTGCCGCCCTTATCTGTCAGGACAATCAGAGCATCACTGTTTCCTGCCAGCTCTTTATAACCGGCCCGCAGACAGGAAAAATCAAGGCAGGTCATGGCGCTTTGCAGTAAAGCCAGTTTTCCCTCTGATTCTGCATCACCTCCTTTGCTGCGAAAATATTCGGAAAGGAGACGGTTGTAAAACCGTTTTGCAGCGGTTTCAATGCAGTGTGATCTGAGGTCCAATTCTATTTCCAATATTAATTATCCCTGATTACCTTATATTAATTTACCAGATGAACACAAAGTTAACCGGCGGCTTCAGCCGTCCGCTTGAACGCCTTGTTATATTTTTATTTTTTATTGTTAAAAATTTTTTCTGTGTTCTGTTTCAATTTCAGGCATAGCGGCTATGATAGCTCTGAGAATTTTATTAACTGACTCGGATGTATTGAAAATTTTTGCAATATCAGGGTCAAGAATTATCATACGGCGGCTGTTTATATCTGTCATGCCTGCAAAACGGTTTGGGCGTGCTTTGCCATAGTCAAACTCATATTCCGGCAGCATTTCATCCGATTTGGAATATTGTGTTTTTTTCATAATCTCTCCGTTCTTTCCGGGTTGCGGGGCGTGAACTGAAAATACGGACAATGTCTTCAGCCTGCTCGGTAAAACAGACTGGTAACAGTCGGTTATTTTCGGAATGCCCAATAATAATTTCCCGTTTCTCATTTACAGAATGTGTTTCATCGTCAAATATAAAGGCTAAAGGATCGCTGAAAACTGTCAGCGCCTCTTCAAAACTGACTTTATGCTTTCCGATGTTTATCCCTGCTTTGTGATTATCCCATTCAAATTTTACTTCATACACAATCTGTTCCTTTTACTTTTCAGCAAAATTCCTTCATTAATTTTACATCGTCCCACAAATAACCTTCAGTGGGGATGAATAATAATCAGCAGCACTTTTTTAATTCAGACAAAACATTATTTTTCAACGCTCTTTCATAGTCAGGTATCACATTGTAACTCTGTTTGTGGTGGGCAAAGAATAAATTTTGCCCACCCTACCTGCTTAATCTCTTTTTCATATTCTGATCTAAGGCATAACACAACGTTAAGCGGCAGGGTAATAGCCCTGTCCGGTTGAGCGCCGGGTTAGAAATTTTTTATTTGAATAATTCGGAATGACTTCCTGTTCGATACAGAACAAGTTCATCATCTTCTATGGCATAAATCATAATCCAGTCAGGTTCGATATGACAATCACTTTTATTTTTATAGTTGCCTGTGAGAGAATGATCTTTATATTCAGAGGGTAATTTCTTTTGATCTGCAAGTGCTTCAATAACATTCAATAATTTCTCGGTAGTGGGTCAAAAAGGTTGATTTGTCTTTTTAAATATCTTATAATTATTTTTATGAAACAGTATATTCAGATTACCTGCCGCCACTGCGGCAGTGATGACCCCGTCAGAAACGGACACAGTCCG
>JBFXEJ010000139.1:0-13728 GCA_050180235.1 Desulfococcaceae bacterium | reverse complement strand
TGCTGAAACGTCTTCTTGTCCGGCGTTTCCGGCAGATCCCGGCATGGGCACAGAGCCGCATGGAAAATGCAGATCGGAAAGATCTGGAACTCTGGAGTGACCGCATTCTGGATGCCTCTTCTGTGGAGGAGGTCTTTGGCATCCGGAATGCAGGAAAATAGACAGTGAGGGAATTATGGGTCTGATGACGATGGCGCGTGAGGAAGGCATTCAGCAGGGATTTCTTCAGGGAATTTCTCAGGGAGAACTGGCAATGCTGAAACGCCAGCTTGTCCGGCGTTTCCGGCAGATACCGGCATGGGCGCAAAACCGCATGGAAAATGCTGACCGGAAGGATTTGGAAATCTGGAGTGACCGCATTCTGGATGCTGCCTCTTTGGAAGAGGTTTTTGGCATCCGGAAAACGGAAAAATAATACAGGGAGGATTGATGTAATGGCCTGGTTTGGCAGAAAGAATAAAAAGCAGGATACAGTGGAAGAATCACCGCAGACGGAGCAGTTAATGCCGGAATCTGAGGATAAAAAATCTGTCTCCGCAACGGAGAAATGGAAAGAGGATGCAACGGATGATCCAACTCCTGAGACAAAACCCGAAACAAAGTCTGATATAAAATCAGACAGGGACAAATCCGGAGGCCTGTTCAGCCGTCTGAAAAAAGGGCTTTCCAAGACCCGTGAAGTGCTGACCACAGATATTGATGATCTGTTCCGGGGCAAAAGAAAAATGGATGCGGATCTGCTGGAAGAGATTGAGGAACTGCTGATCACATCAGACATGGGAGTTCAGACCACCATGAAACTGATGGAAAAAGTGGGAAAAAAATCTTCCAAAATTTCCAATGCAGCAGAACTGAAACAGGTGCTGAAAGCAGAAATCCGTGAACTCATGAAAACTCCTGATACTGCTCCGGAAAACAGGCATAACCCCCATGTGATTATGGTCATCGGGGTCAACGGGGTGGGGAAAACCACAACCATCGGAAAACTGGCAGCACGTTTTGCCAGTGAGGGGAAAAAGGTGCTGGTGGCCGCGGCAGACACCTTTCGGGCGGCGGCTGTGGAGCAACTGGTCATATGGGCTGAAAGAGCCGGGGCTGACATTGTGAAACACCGGGATAATGCGGATCCCGCGGCAGTGGCCTTTGATGCTGTGGAAGCTGCTGTGGCCCGCGGAAAAGATATTGTGATAGTGGATACTGCCGGAAGGCTTCATACCAAGGTGAACCTGATGGAGGAACTGAAAAAAATCCGCAGGGCCGTGGAAAAGGTGATTCCGGATGCGCCCCATGAAACCCTGCTGATTTTGGATGCCACGACCGGACAGAATGCCCTGTCCCAGGCCCGTATGTTCAATGAAGCAATGGGGATTACCGGTCTCATTCTGACCAAACTGGATGGAACAGCCAAAGGAGGCGTTGTTATAAGCATCTGTGATACTTTGAATATTCCCTTATGTTACATAGGAGTCGGTGAGCAGGTGGATGATTTGCAGCGGTTTGATCCGGTCCGGTTTACGGATGCTCTCTTCAGTTGATACAAAAGGTTTTTATGACAAACTGGCCTGCCGATCCCTGTAAAAAAAGGGACTGACAGCGGAAAAAACAAAAAAACTCTTGATACATGCGGATTTATATTGACATTGAAAATAATGTCCTGTATTGACCTTAAAAAAAGGCCATGATGGCAGGAATCTGACAACTCAACACAAGGGGGAAGGAACAGTGACAAAATCGGAACTGGTTGAAAAAATGGCAGAAAACACAGGAATTACCAAAGCCGCTGCTGCAAAGGCATTGGACTCTTTCATGGATGGCATCATTGAGGCTCTGAAGAAGAAAGAAGGTAAGGTCACTTTGGTGGGATTCGGCACTTTTTCAAAGGTCCGCCGCAAAGCCCGCAAGGGACGCAATCCCCAGACCGGCGAAGAGATTAAAATTAAGGCCTGCAATGTGGTAAAGTTCAAACCCGGCAAGAAGCTCAAAGATGCTGTCTGATTCCAGACTAATGATTTCATTCTGCTGAAAAAGATGAGGCGTTCGGCATTGCTGATGCGGAGCGCCTTTTTTCACCAGGCAATTCTGAACTGACTGAACTGGCCTGTGTAATCCTCCCAGCTCACATCTGTTTTTTCCACCAATGATCGCGAAGGTCCTTTTTTGCACCATTCCAGCATGGAAACAATGTTGTTCTCAGTCCCCTCAAATACGGCTTCCACTGTTCCGTCATTTTTGTTCCGCACCCATCCGGTCACACCGTAATATTGCGCTGCTCTCTGTGTTTCTGCCCTGAAGCAGACGCCCTGCACCCTGCCGCTGATAATCACATGGGTTCTGAGTTTTTTTTCTGTCATGGCTGACCTCCCTGAATGCCAATAATGACGTGAGTTTGTCATAAAAAATTAATGAATCTGTATTTCCAAAATTGGCAGAGGGTCAAACCGGCTGATGAGGAGGAAAAAACTCTCCCCTCCCCTGAGAGAGGGGCGGGGGGATGGTGGAAAAAATGTATAAATTCAGGGAGGTTTCCCCCTCCCATGACCCATCCCGCCGGGGGATGGGAATTTCAGAACCAACTGATCTGACCCACTATCCCAAAATTGTCCACTTGCAGAATATTAATTTTTTTTATCTGTAAATTCAATATATTCTGTATTCTCAGCAGCAGAGTCCCGGCGGCCTTCACTGTACCGCTTTTCCCCGTACCATCTGATCTGCCGGATCAGCCCCCGGATAATGCTGACTTCCCTGGCCCTAAGCTGAATGCGGGTGAAAAAATTGCGGATATGGTTCATCCAGTAATCCGGATTTTCCGGATTGACATAAGAGATTTTTACCAGCACGTCTCTGAGATCCTCATACATGCCGTCCAGTTCAAAACGGCCTGCCAAGCGCGGGGCAAAAGGTTTTTCCTCCTCCAATGTGGCAGTGAAAAGTTCATAGCACATAACCATCACAGCCTGCGCTAGATTGAGAGAGGAAAATTCCGCAGTGGGAATATTGACCAGGGAATGGCAGAAACGCAGATCTTCATTGGAAAGTCCCCGATCTTCTCTGCCGAATACCAGGGCAATGCTGTTTTCCTGCGATATGGGAATCAGTTGCCGGGCCATGCGGGGCGGAGTGTTCAGCACCCGCTGCCCCCCGACACGGGCCGTAGTTCCCACCACATACTGAAACGGGCCAAGAGCTTCTGCCAGATTTTCATACATTTCCATGCTTTCCACCACATCCGCAGCAGCATGGGTGGACATGGTCAGCACCCGTTCCTGATTGTACATATAGGGATCAACCACAATCAGTCGATGGATGCCCATATTTCGCATGGCCCGTGCAGCAGCCCCGATATTTTCGGAAAACCGGGGCTGATGCAGGACAACCGCTATATTTTCCAGCCGGATTTTGTCAGCCATTATCCAACAATTTCAAAGCTGTTGAAGAAATATCCGATCTCAAAAGCCGCTGTTTCAGGCGCGTCAGAGCCGTGAACAATGTTTTTCTCAATGTCCCGTGCAAAATCGGCGCGGATGGTTCCGGGAGCCGCGTTTTTGTAATTGGTCGCGCCCATGAGTTCCCGGTTTTTCGCAATCACATTTTCGCCCTGCAACACCATGACCAGACAGGGGCCGGAGGACATGAATTCTGTCAGAGTCTCAAAAAAAGGCCTTTCCTTATGCACTGCATAAAATCCCTGCGCCTGTTTTTTTGTCATGTGAATCAGTTTCATGGCCGCGATTTTAATCCCGGCCTTTTCAAAACGTCCCACCACTTCTCCAATCAGTCCCCGTGCCACGCCATCGGGTTTTACAATTGACAATGTTCTTTCCATAAGATTTTTCATTTATCCTTTCTGTAATCTGTGAAATTATAATCGGAAATAAAAGTAGCACAAGCTTCCAGCCTGTGCCGGGTTTCATAAAACAAACTGAAAGCTTGTGCCTGTTCCATAAAACAAGATGGAAGCCTGTTCTACTTTAAAATAAAAAGTAGCACAAGCTTCCAGCTTGTGCCGGGTTTCATAAACAAGCTGGAAGCTTGTGCCGGGTTTCATGAACAAGCTGGAAGCTTGTTCTACTTTAGGACTAAAATAGCAGAAGCAAAGAGGCAAGTCAACCGGGATAAAAAAACATGGGGAAAAAACACAGGGCTGTGGGAAATTTGCGCACAGGCATTTTTTCTGTTTGAATTTTCAGACGAAATGTATTATTGAAGTACAGTTTAAATCAATGAATTTCATTCAACACAAAGGAGAAAAAATGATGTTTTTCAGAAAATGGAAGATGTTGGGGAAAAAACAGGTTTATGCGGCAATGGCGGCTTTCGTTCTTCTGTCTTTTATGTCAGGATGTTCGAGCGACAGCAGTTTTGAACCTGTGACAACGGTTGAGACTTCCCGTGATGAAAAAGGGGTTTGGTTCATCACAGGAACAGAGGATGCGACTCTTTACAATATCTTTGAAGCACAGGGCTATGCGGTGGCAACGGATCGGCTCTGGCAGGCAGAGACTTTCCGCCGGAGGGCACAGGGAAGACTGGCCGAGGTTTTTGGATCAGATTTTCTGCAGTCGGATGTGTATATGCGCATTACCGGCTATTCCCAGGCTGAATTACAGACCGGATTTGAGGCACTGAATGCAGACACCCGCACCATAATCGAGGCATATGTGTCCGGTTTCAACCGCAGAATCGCGGAGGTGCGGGCAGATTCCTCTCTTCTGCCCTTTGAGTTCAAGGCACTGAATTTTTCACCGGAAGACTGGAAGGTGACAGATGTTCTGGCCTGGGCTGCAACCATGCTGAGAAGTTTTGATCCTGAAGGCGGGCCTTCCAGAGGAACTGCACAGATTGACAATGCAGCTCTGGCCGGTCAACTGATGGCAGTATTCGGAACTGTTCAGGGTATGGCCATGTTCAATGACCTGAGATGGGTCAATGATCCCCAGGCACTTACCTATATTCATGAAACTGAGGTGCTGACAGCCAAATCCGGAACCGGGGGAAGAAAAGAGGCCGGAGAAAAAATCACAGCCGATTTCAGGCAGGTCTCCGCGCAGCTTGCAGAAACGGAGAACATGATTGCCCGGAGTCTGAAAAAAATCAATGCGGATGTGCGCATGGGCAGTTATGCCTGGGTGGTGGCAGGAAACCGGACAGAATCCGGCAATCCCATTCTCTATTCCGGCCCTCAGATGGGTTTTTCCACACCTTCCATTATTCTGGAAGGTTCCATACAGGCAGGTGAACTGAATATCTCCGGCATGACCATAGCAGGACTGCCCGGCATTGTTATCGGACGTACTCCCCATCATGCCTGGTCCATGCAGGTGGGACATACGCACGGCACTGATTATTATATTGAAAATCAGTCAGACGTGACTTTGGATCGCATGGAAACCGTCAAAGTCGCAGGCAGTGCGGATGTGACAGTTCCGGTTTTCAAAACTGCTCATGGCCCGGTTATCAATCCCATGCCTTATAATCCCGCGGACTATACCCCATCCGCTGAAAATCCCATTATTGCATGGAAATATGCCAACCGGGGCTATGAATTTGAAACCATTGGAGCGTATCTGGATATGGCGCGCGCTGAAAGCATGGATGATTTCGGCAAAGCCATTGACCGGGTGGGTGTCAGTCAGCATTTCTGTTATACAGACAGAGACGGAAATATCGCATACTGGATGTCCGGACGGGATCCGATCCGTCCTGTTGGGGAATACCGTTTTCCACAGGGATTTCTGCCGGGTGTGGCGGTTGCAGAATGGGATTCTGCCAATGTCATGTCCCGATCCTCAGATCGGAACACTGTCAAAGGATATTACACAGGCTGGAACAACAAAAGCAGCGCGGACTATATCAGTTCCTATAACAATCTTTTCTACTCTTTCGGCCCCTTTCACAGAGGGCATGTGCTGGAGGAATATTTTGCATCCCATGAAAAACTGGGTTTTGAACAGCTAAGAGATTTGGCACTCAATATCGCTTCCACGGATTCCTTTGGTGATGGCGGAAATCCCTGGGCTTTTGTTTCCTCTGCATTTTCCGCTGCTGTGCAGGCTGATTCCACAATGGAAAGAATCATGGCTTTGGCTGTTATGAACAACTGGGACGGGCATTTTGTGGATGGCGGATCATCCCAATGGGCAGCCGGCACTGACCGCGCGGATGCGTGGATGCTCTCCGATGCATGGATTCGGGAAGTTCTCCGCCTGACCTTTGCCGATGAACTGGGGCAGGAAACCTATGAAAAACAGCCGCCTGTGGTTCTTTTCAATACCATGCTGCACGGGCTTTCCGGCGACTCCTCAGCCATTGTCAATAATTACAACTGGTTTCAGAATGTGGCGGATGAAAATGCGCCCCAGACTGCCTCTGCCATTATTGTCACTGCTTTGGACAATGCTTTGGCACAACTGGGAACCCGTCCCTGGGGAACAGGAAAACGGGGGCAGATTGTTTACAAACATGATATGATCGGTGATGTTCATGCCATGCCTTTCTCTTCGCGTTCCACCTACGCTCATTGTGTGGAAATGGGATCTAAAGGCCCTGTGCGCATTGAAAGCATGTTCCCTCTGGGAGAATCCGGTTTCATCGCTATGAATGCTGATGGAACTCCGGCTTTTGATCCGCATTTCTTCAGCATGACAGAGGTGTTTGACACCTTTGCTTACAGGGAATTTCCTTTGTTTGAATGATGATTTGATTCCGGAATGTATGTCTGAAAATCCCTGAGAGGTTTCAAACCTTCAGGGATTCAGACAAAAGTTTTGTTTCTGTCCAAAACTGCTCTGCCCTTACCTTGGAGCCTGTTTGAAAATTCCTGATATGCCGGTTTCAGGTTTCAGTATTTTATTTTTCTCACACCTGAAACCAATTGTATTTTAAGAAATTTCACTTTTCTTAAAGCAGGTGAAGTGCCGGACTATCTGCCCGGCACATCCCTGCCTGCCTTACTCTGATACGTGCCCATCAGACAAATGCCCCCTTCATACAACTGTATTTTCTGTTTACAAAGAATCTGCCTCAGAGACTGCCGATATTTTTCCTGAAAAACCTTTTCATTTGCCTCAGATCTGCTATAATGGAAAATATGGATTCTGTTTTGTTTCACAGCACAAAATCCGGCAGGATTGCGCATTTTTTTGATATTCAGCCTGTTTTCAGTAATTCACGGAATCTGAACATTCATGCCGGTTTCATAACAAATCGCTGTTGAAAACATGCTTCTGAAAAAGCAGTATCCTGTAATCAGACAGAAGAAAACTGACTGTATTGTATAACATCAATAGTTAATCGGTATCAGACAATGGGAATTTCATGGCCTTACTGAGCATAAAAAATGTGAATACGGGTTTTGGCGGGCCCCTGCTGCTGGATGATGTCAGTCTGCAGATTGAAAGCGGAGAGAGGATCTGCCTGATGGGAAGAAACGGGGAGGGAAAATCCACACTGCTTCGGCTCATAAACAGGGACGCTGTTCCTGATTCAGGTGAAATCATCTGGCAGCAGGGAATACGCGTGGCTCTTCTTCCCCAGGAGGTTCCACGGGAAATACAGGGAAAAGTGCTGGATGTGGTCTGCGGATCGGAAATACAGGAGAATACTGAAACCACTGAGGAAATCAGGCGCCGGGCAGAAAGTATCCTGTCGCGAATGAAACTGGATCCCGATGCAGGTTTCGGGGAACTTTCCGCGGGACTGCGGCGCCGGGTGTTTCTGGCAAAAGCCCTGGCCGGAAATCCGGATATTCTGCTGCTGGATGAGCCGACCAACCATCTGGATATTGAGGCTATTCTCTGGCTGGAGGATTTCCTTCTCCGCCATGTGAAAACCCTGCTTTTTATAACCCATGACCGGATGTTTCTCCGGAAAACAGCTACCCGGATTGTGGAACTGGATCGGGGCCGGCTGTTCAACTGGGCCTGCGGATACAGCACATATCTGGAGCGCAGGGAGGCCATGCTGGAAAGCGAAGCGGCCCATCGCGGCCGTTTTGACAAAAAACTGGCAGAGGAGGAAATCTGGCTGCGCCAGGGTGTGAAAGCCCGCAGAACCCGGAATGAGGGCAGGGTGCGTGCCCTGCTTCGGATGCGGGAGGAGCGGAATTCCTGGCGTGAAAAACTCGGTTCTGCAAAAATGCAGGTTCAGGATGCCCGGCGCACGGGAAAACTGGTGATCGAGGCCAGGGATATCTGCTTTGCCTATGGAAAGGATGAAATTGTCAAAGATTTTTCCACCCTGATCATGCGGGGGGACAGGACAGGAATCATCGGCCCCAACGGCGCAGGAAAAAGCACTCTGCTCCGCATTCTTCTGGGGGAACTGCCTCCGGGAAAGGGGGAAGTGCGGCATGGAACCCATCTGGAAATTGCATATTTTGATCAGCTCCGGATGCAGTTGGACGAGGAAAAAACTGTGCAGGACAATGTGGCCGGGGGAAATGACACGGTCACTGTCAACGGCAAATCCCGCCATATTATCGGATATCTCAGGGATTTTCTCTTTTCCCCGGAACGTGCCAGAAGTCCGGTGTCCGTTCTTTCCGGAGGAGAGCGCAACCGGCTGCTGCTGGCAAAACTCTTTACCCGGCCGTCCAATGTCCTGGTACTTGACGAACCCACCAACGATCTGGACGCGGAAACACTGGAACTGCTGGAAGAACTGCTGCTTTCCTACAGCGGAACTGTTCTGCTGGTCAGCCATGACAGGGAATTCCTCAACAATACCGTAACCAATGTTCTGGTGTTTGAGGGATGCGGCCGTATCACGGAATACGCAGGCGGATATGACGAGTCATTTCACCGGAAACCGGAACCATCTGATGCACCTGAAAAAACAAAGAAAAAATTCCAAAGAGAAAAAAATTCCCTGCAAAGTGTCCGCAGACTGACCTTCAAAGAGCAGAGGGAATTGGAAAGCCTTCCGGAGTTCATTGAAAAAACAGAAAAAGAAATCAGCGGAATCCACAATATTCTGGCTGATCCGGAATTTTACCGAAAGCAGGGCACACAGACTGCAAATATGGCAGAACAGCTCGGAAAACTGGAAAGAGCCCTGAAAGCCGCATACGAAAGGTGGGAGGAACTGGAAAGTCTGCCTGAACGATAAAATCTCTTGCTTTGGTGACTGTCTGGTTGTAAACTGAAAGTCGCACATTTTCCGCAGAGTGCAAAAAAACTTTCCTGAAACTCCACTCAGTGCTCTGTCAAATAAGTTTTTTCACATATTCTGTATCGCGGGGGCGGCATCCTGCCACCCCGAAACCGGCAGGATGCCGGTTCTGCTGTTTTAAAAAATTTATTTGACAGAGCACTCAGGTTCAGACAGGATATCTGAACCTGCAAATTCGGCAATGCTGTGTACTACCCATATTCTGATTTCATTTTTTTGAGTGTTTCTGACATCTTGTTTTCAAAAAGGAGGCCGATCATGCAAAAATTGTTCTGTACAGTTCTGGTACTGGCAGCGGCTCTGTCCCCTGCCGGACTGGCCGGAGCGCAGGAAAACAGCACAGGGGAAACAGGGCGGGCCTATTATGATTTCGGGGTCTTTGCCTTTGAGGAAAAGGATTACACGTCTGCTGAAAACAATCTGAAGATCGCTCTTGAACTGGACCCGGACAATCCTTTTTACAGTCACTGGCTTGGAAAAACATATCTGGAGACCGGAAAGTATGCACAGGCGGGAACGTACCTGAACAGAGCCTGGGATATCCGGCCGGAAATCAGCGGTCTGAAATTTGACATGGCCTACCTGAAATACAAAACCGGGGATAACGTGGCAGCGTCCGAACTATTTGTTCAGACAGCAAAAGAGGAGCCGGAGAATGTGCTGGCCCGGTATTACGCTGGCATCACCCTTTACCGCATGCAGGAATACGGAAAAGCCGCAGACTGGTTTGCCCGTGCTGCGGAAATGAGCACCACAGTCCGTGCAAATGCCCTGTATCATGCGGGAATCTGCTGGCAGAAAATGGGAGACATCCGGCAGGCGGAAAAAATGTTTGAATATGTGAAAGATGATCCTGAAGCAGGTACTCTCCGGGACAGTGCAATCCAGTGGCTTGACTTCCTGAAAAAACAGGAGAAAAATATCCGCCCCTACCGCGTGCATCTTGAAACCGGTGTGCGCTATGATGACAATGTGAGCGTGGAACCGGATGACACAGATTCATTCACGGATGAATCTGACTGGGCCTTTGTGACAGATTTTTCAGGAAATTATGATATATTTTCCGGCAGAAACCATAAAACCGGCATTGGTTTCACCCAGTACAACACCTGGCATTCGGATCTGGATGAATATGACCTTTCCGGCAGCACAGGGCATCTGTATTCCGCATATACCCTGAAACCCTTTACCTTCCGTTTCAACTACTGGCCAAGTTATTATTTCGCGGGTTCGGACAGTTATCTGCGACAGCACTGTCTGGAGCCTGAGGCCATATGGCACATAAGTACGCGGCTGGCTGCCCGTCTTTCCTACCGCTACAAAGACAATACCTGGTTTGCGGATACAGACAGAAGCGGACACGCCAATGAAATCTTCGGGGATATGATCTGGTCCTTTTTTGACGGAAAAGGGAACTTTTTCGGGGGAATCGGATATGAGGATTATTCCGCTTCCGGAGAGGATCAGTATTATGACCGCTGGCGGAGCAGGGCAGGGGGCAGGCTGATACTGCCCTGGGATCTCAGTCTGGAATTCAGCGGGGAATACCAGTCCAAAAATTATGACAGTCCGGACAGTTTTTACGGGGTTGAACGAGAGGATGACAGATATATCCTTTCCCTGTCCCTTTCCCGGAAACTCTGGCATGACTGGCTCGGTATCATGGGAGAATACAGATACACGAAAAATGATTCCAATATTCCTGTCTATGAATACACCAGAAATGTAAGCACCCTTTCACTGACCTTAAGTTATTAGGAGGGAGAGCCATGAGAAAAATATCATATCTGACAGTGATTGCCTATGCGGTTTCCGTACTGTGTGGGGCGGCCTATGCCCTGTCTCTGCCGGATGGCGTGAATATTGGGGAAAATTTCATACCGGGGCTGGGTGAGTCCCTGGGCGAAGTACTGCTGATGCAGGGAGATGTTTTTGTCATTCACGAAGACCGGCCTGATACCGCCTTCAAACTTATGAAAGGGATTCCTCTTTTCAGAGGGGATACGGTCATTACAGGGGAAGACGGAAAAGTCAGCATGGAACTCACAGATGGCAGCCTTGTCACCCTCACAACGCGTTCAAATGTGGTGATCAGTGAACATATTTTCGATGAAAAAGATACAAAAGAACGCGCTTCTTTTATTTCCATGAATCTGGGGAAAGCCCGTTTTTTTGTCAGAAAACTTATGGGGTTTGACCGTTCGGATTTCAGGGTGAAGACCAAAACCGCCATCGTGGGGGTGCGCGGATCTGATTTTGTTGTGGAGGCAGCAGAAACCTCCACACGGGTGACAACTATGGAAAACACCCTTGTGGAAGTGGTCGGTCTGATCGCTCCCTGCAAAAATCGGGAGGATATGAAACATCCGGAAGAATGCGAAATGGAACCGACCGTACTGACAGATTTCCGGCAGGCGGTAATTACCGCTGACGGACGGATTGATGTGGTTCCCGGAATGCTTCCGCAGGAACAGATCAATATGCTCAGGCAGGAATTCATCATACGTCCGGATGGCGAAGAATTCAGAAAGGGCAGGGAGGAAGAGGGTTTCGGCAAAGGCATTCTGGTATCCAATGACAAACTGGTTCCGCCGGATACAGTCGCGGATGCGGATTCTTCCCATGCGGCCAGACCGGACGTCATTAACATAATCACCGGTGACAGGGATATCTTACCGGGTGTAAGCGATGAAGTCAGAAATGATGTTTCCGATGACATGCCTGACCGTGAGGATGATATAATACCGGATGAAATCAAAGAACTTCCTGATTTTCCCGATTATCCGAAATGAAATCAAAGGCTGCGGCAGGACTCATTACCCATTACCCTGATAACAGAAAGATGCCAAAAACATGATGCTGGAAGAAGAAAGAAAAGAAATTGTCCGTTTTGGAAACAAAATGCTCTCCTCATGGCTGACAACAGGAACCGGAGGCAATCTGAGCATTCTCAGCAGGGAGGAAAATCTGGTGCTTATCAGCCCCAGCGGGGTGGAATACACGGAAATGAAACCCGAAGACGTGGTTGTGCTGCACAGGGACGGCCGGATAAGAGCGGGAACACGCAAACCTTCCAGTGAAATGGGTTTTCATCTGGCGCTCTATGAAAAAAGACCGGACATTTCTGCGGTTGTGCACACCCATTCCGTGTATGCCACCACCATTGCCTGCCTGAACAGGGAACTCCCTGCTGTGCATTATCTGATTGGATTTTCAGGGAAAAAAGTTCCTCTTGCGCCCTATGCCACCTTTGGCACGGAAGAACTGGCCAGGAACATATCTGAAACCATCGGTGATTACAATGCCGTGCTTATGGCAAATCACGGGCTGGTGACTGTGGGCTCCGGTATCGGACAGGCATTTGCCGTGGCCGAAGAGATTGAACTGGTTGCGCAGATATGGTTTCAGACCCAGTGTGCCGGAGGAGGCCGGATTATACCGGATGAGGAAATGGATAGGGTGCTGGAAAAATTCAAAACCTATGGCCAGAAAACTCCATCCGGTGAAAAGTTCCCATGAAAAAAGCCCGTGTCTGTCCCAAATGCGGTTTCAGTTCCAACACGGATTTCAGCGAATGCCCCCGGTGCAGTGTTGTTGTTGAAAAATATCTGAATTTTCTGGAAAAAAATAAGGAAAACGGAAAATCCGGGGATTCGGTTTCGGAGCGTATGACTCCGGGAAATACGGCTTCCCGGTGGGCACGGCTTGCCGAAATCACTGTGCTGCTGCGGAAAAATATCTTCCGCGTTGCAGAGGATATGAACCCCATTGCTTTCTGGGGCCGGGTGCTGCTTTTTGCCCTGCTGATCATATGGGGCATCCGTTTCATGTTTTCCTCTGTCGCATCCAATGCAGCGGGCGAGAGTTTCCTCCATCTGGTCAACCTTCCCTTTCATGAATTCGGGCATATTCTTTTCCGTCCTTTTGGTGAGCTGATTACTTCCCTGGGCGGCACTCTGGGCCAACTGCTCATGCCGTCGATCTGCATGGGAGCCTTTCTTATCAGGGGAGATGCCTTTGCCGCATCCGTATGCCTGTGGTGGATAGGACAGAATTTCATGGATATTGCCCCTTATATCAATGATGCCCGTGCAGGTGAACTGCCTCTGCTGGGCGGCTATACTGGGCAGACGGCTGATTATGGTTTCCATGACTGGGAATATATCCTCACAGAAACAGGTTTGATCAGATACGACCACAGCATAGCTCTTGCCTCCCATGCGGCAGGAATCATAATCATGCTGATTTCCTTTGCCTGGGCCGGATTTCTGCTGTGGAAACAGTACCGGAATCTGGATGTATGATCTTTGGAGGAATTTGGATCAGAACTTGTTTCCGAAAATTTCAGCACAGAGCAGGAAATTGCTCAGCCACAATACCCTGTCTGCCCTATTGACTCTTTCTGCTGTTTTTGAAATAAAATAACACGGTCACTGTGTACCATTTTTTAAAAAAGAATTGCCTTTATGACATTTTTTTCACAGAAAACAGTGTTTGTTTGACATTTTGCAGGATTTCGTATTATCTATGGGAGCTAAGAAAATTCATTTTATACCA
>JBFXEJ010000138.1:0-13732 GCA_050180235.1 Desulfococcaceae bacterium | reverse complement strand
AGTATTCAGAAATATTGCAATAAACATTGTTCGCGGAAACGGTTTTGACTCTGTCAAAAACGCATCAGTCCACTTTGCTGGCAATATCAGAAAACTTCTGAAAATTATGAGAACTTAACAGCCCTGGTTTTATGGGGGGAGTCAATTTATATAATTATACAAATAATAAACCGCTAACTTATATTGATCCATTAGGTTTAGAAGCAAAAGCATTGATAGGTGGGGCTGTTAAAATTGCAGGAGGAATTATCACTTACTGTGGAATAGCTTCCTCTGGAATTCCGGCAACAATGATAGGAACTGTTATTGCAGGAACTCTATTAATAAGTGCAGGAATAGATATTGCTGTCGGTGCTGCTGATATAGTATCTCAGTTAAATGATGCAAATGCAAAACCTCCAAGTAGCAGTCTATCCGAAGTTATACCACTATAATTTTCAGTTTCTTTTAGAACTTTAGCTATACTGGATGCCATTCAAGGTACTGTTAAAAAAGGAAGCATAAATGGATTAATAGAATTAATTTTTGAAGTTGAATGGGAAGCTTACGAAATAATAAAAGATTGGTTTATTAATAAGTTTTCCTCAACTGAATCAGTAGGAAATGGAAAATGTCGTGTTGTTGTACCGGTTGACCCCAACGAAAAAACCGCCACACCCGGTATTGGCACACAGCACTACATTACCACAGACCAGAAGCTGTCCTACACCATCTATTTTGAAAACAAATCCACAGCCACCGCCCCGGCCCAGGAAGTTTTCATCACAGACAATCTGGATACAGACCTTGACTGGAGCACCTTTCAACTGGGAGAAGTGGCTTTCGGAGACACGGTCATCAGTTCCATGAACGGCAAATCCGGACATGAGGAACGGGTGATGTACAAAGACATGGCCGTTGACATCATCGCGGAACTGAATGCCGGGCAGGTGAAATGGACGATTCGCACCATTGACAGGGAAACCGGGGAACTGCCGGAAGATGTTTTCGCGGGATTCCTGCCCCCGGAAGACGGGCAGGGTTCAGGCCAGGGTTATGTGACATTCAGCATGAAAAGCAAAAACAGCCTTACCGCAGGTACAAAAATCACCAACAAGGCATCCATTGTTTTTGACACCAATGCGGCCATTGTCACCAAAGAAGTGTTCAATACCATCACCCATGCAGGCCCTGCGGCATCTGCGGAACCTTCCACTGCGGACGGGGCAACGGATGTATCCGTATTCACTGTCCTGAGTTGGGGCGCATCGGATTATGCAACAGGTTATGATCTGTATCTCTGGAAACAAGGGGAAAGCAAACCCGTGACACCCACAGCAGCAGACCTGACAGGCACATTCTACGAACCGCTGCATCTGGAATACGGCACGGTTTATAAATGGCAGATTGTGGCAAAGAACATCATGGGCAGTTCCCAGGGACCGGAATGGACGTTTACAACCGAAACCTATCCGTATCTGTCGGACTGCATCCGCGTGCTGCAAACCCTCACAGGAACAGATGCAGGTGATCTGAGCCAAATTCCGGATGTGGGAAATGACGGAAAAAAAGGACTGCCCGAAGCCATTCTGCTGCTGCAATATGCGGCGGAAATGAGATAAATCTGTCACACAACCCCTAAGGGTTTTCGAAACCCTTAGGGGTTTTCGGAGATGAAATTTGGACATCGGCCTGTCCAAAGAATTTTCCGCGTGCATGGACAGGGCAAAAGGCATTACCGCGAACATGATTGAATGCTTCGCTGCGGAAACCAAGAAACAGGATGCCCGCCTCAACAAAGTGTACAAAGAACTCATGAACGCTCTTTCTCCCGCACGAAAAAATCAGTTGAAGGAAGCCCATCTTGCCTGGATAAAGTTTCGTGATGCAAACGTCAATTTCTATGCAAATCCTGATGGCAGATCACTGGCAACTGTAATTTCAAATAAGTATTTTATGTCTGCCACCGCAGCAAGGGCAAAGGAGCTTGAGGAAATCAACTGCTAAGGAGTCAAGAAAAAATAAGTTGAACAGTTCCGCAGGGGATAACAGTTCTGAACGGGGGAAATGGAATCCTTTTGTAAAAATTATTTTTTCTTGCGCCCTAAGTCGATTTCCAGAAAAGAATGCCGTTTGCCGGGTTTGTGGGACCCTAAATTGACAAGGGCATGGGCATGATCTCCGGCGGTTTTGTGCCCAACCCCCTGCATGAGGTCAATGAATACGCACCCACCATTCCGGAACTCATTGTGACTCTGGGTGTATGGGCCGCAGGTTTCCTGGTACTGACCCTGCTGTTCAAAATGGCCGTGTCTGTGAAAGAGGAAGTTAGAGCCTGATAATAAAAAAACCGGATTTCTTTAAGAAATCCGGTTTTTCCTGACTTTCAGTCCGGTGCTGAAAAAAAACCGGTTTTTTTCAGAGAAATCCGGTTTTTAGTGGTGTCCTGCGATAATTGAAAAGAACGCATTACCGTTTGCAAGATCATGATTTCCGGACGGATTGTAAAATTTTCAGAATCATATGCAAAAGCCCGGCAGAAAAGGCTTTTCAATCAGAGCAGGACACCACGCGGTTTTTCTCTGACACGGTTTTGTTCACTGCAAAAAAAATAAAAAGCCCGTTCCCTTTTTGGGGGAGCGGGCTTTTTATTATTATAACGTGAGTTCGATGAGTCTGTCCATATTATCAGTGACATAACTTCAAAATTATTGTATATGCGGGTTTCATGCAGCCTTATGCTGTTTCTGAAATTCCGGATGGAACCGGGTCTGCATACAATGATATATCTTATTGATTCAGCATTATTTTCTGTCTGCATCAGTCTCAGAATCCGGCATCACAGGGGCTTTGCGGAAACGGCCGCCAGCGGGAAAACTTCAGCCGGCCGGTTTTACGGTTTCAAACTTCATCCGGTGATCAGTCACATCGGAGAACTGATGTCCGTTCACATCACAGCCGGCAATACTGATGACCGGAAACCGGTGCGTGATATGGTGAAACTCCTGAAAGGAAAGCTTTCCGGAGACAAAGGCTGCATCAGTGCGGCACCCGCAGAGGAGCCCGCGGAACACGGTCTGCATCTGATAACAGCCATCAGAAAAAATATGAAAAAAAAGCATATTGAATTTGCAGATCGTATTCTGCTCCGCAAAAGGGCAGTGACTGAAAGTGTCAACGATCTGCCCAAAATTTTTTTTCAGACTGAACATTCCCGTCACCGTTCAGTTTTCGGATTCATGGCAAATCTTTTCGGTGCCATAATCGCGTACACTAAACCTCATATGAGAGGAATTGATCTCAATAAAGCATTGATTACAATATGAAACTCATCTAACTTACGTTAATACTATACAATATCAGATAAATTTTGTATAGTGAAACCGGAATGCAGATATCAGGGTTCGGATATCCGCTGCCGGAACCTGGGAAAAATGAACTCTGAAAGCATCCGGCATCTCATACTGAAACTGTTATGGGAAATTATACAATACAAAGTTTGCCACTGACAGCAGATTACAGGGCAGAAAATCTCTGATCGGAAATTTTAACAGGAGATACGCATGTCAAAAGTGATTAGGGAACATTTGGGAAATATTGCGTTACTGCGCATGAACAGCGGCGTCACCAATGCAATCGGCACAGATTTGGTAAATGATCTTTGTGCGGCTCTGCATGAAATCAGAAAAGAATCTGCGGGAATGGTTCTTGCCGGCGGAGAGAAATTTTTCAGCATGGGACTGAATCTGCCGGAACTGCTGATGATGAACCGAAAGGAAATGACAGATTTCTGGTATAAATTCGATCAACTGGTCATGGATCTTTTTACTTTTTCTCTGCCAAGTGTGTGCGCAATACGGGGACATGCGGTTGCCGGAGGCTGTGTGTTTGCCCTGACCTCTGATTACCGCTTTGCAACTTCTGACAAAAAACAGATCGGACTCAATGAAATCCGGCTTGGTGTTCCGGTTCCCTATTCTGTGGATATGATTCTCCGGCAGATTGTGGGAGATCGGGCCGCGACAGAAATGATGTACACCGGCAATTTCATGACCCTGTCTGATGCAAAAAACATCGGACTTGTTGATGAAATCTGCCCTCCGGAAAGCGTTGAAGATCGGGCAGTGGAAAAGGCGGCATTACTGGCATCATCCAGCAGAGCAGCTTTTTCCGAAATGAAAGCCAGTCGCGTGGAAGAAATCAGGATAAGGTATGAAAAAAATGCCAAAGCCAAAAATGAGATTTTCCTTGACTGCTGGTTTGACAAAGCAGTTCAGGAAGTGCTGAAAGAGGCTTCCCGGAAATTCTGAATTCCTTTCAGAACTGGATAGGGTCTTAACCACGAAAAACACGAATTATACCATTACTCAGAAGATTTAATGGTACAGCCGCGAATTGCACGAATGACAAGAATTATGGTTTGTGCATTCGTGCAGATTCGTGTTATTCGTGGCTGTTTAAACTGTAACTGTCCTAATGCAGGCCTTTCCGAATGCGGTATTTTACAACCGAAATGTTTCAAGTAATGGTATATAAGAAAAAACAGAATTTGAAAACGAATCAGCATTAAAGTTACGGCAGTGGATCAAACCGGTTGAATTTTTTTAAAACCTGAGTTTTGCACAGAAAAAATTACGCGTTACTCTGCGGTTAAACACCGGGGCTGTCAGCCGGTTTGACCCACTGCCGCCAATTTTTATTCATCATGTAAAAGGAGCATCAATGGAAATTGAAATCAGAGTTCCAAGTGTGGGCGAATCCGTGCAGGAAGCCATTCTTGCCCAGTGGTACAAACAGGACGGCGATACTGTAAAAAAAGATGAACCACTGTTTATCATTGAAACAGACAAGGTTTCGCTGGAAGTCAATGCAGAGGCCAATGGCATTCTCAAAATTCTGGTTCCCGAAGGCCAGACCGTGGCTGTGGGTACTGTGGTGGGAAAAATCAGCACTACAGCCGCAGCAGATGGAAAAGCACCGGACAAAGAAACACCTGCTCCGGCAGAAGCGGCAAAATCTGCTGAGATGAAACCCGAATCTCCCAAATCCGAAGAAAAGAAAGCGGCTCGGCCAGAGATGTCTTCAAAAGAGATGAAAGACCTTTCGCCTTCAGTGCGAAGGCTGGTTTCTGAACAGGGAATTGATGTAAGTCAGATTGCAGGAACCGGACCCGGAGGAAGAATCACCAAAGGCGATGTGCTGCTTGCAATTGAAGCCGGAAATATTGTGCAGACAGTGAGCTGTCCTGAACCTGCCCCGGTTTCCGCAACGGTCAGACAGGAAACCGTGCGCAAACCCATGACGCCCATCCGCAAACGCATTGCAGCGCGGCTGCTGGAAGCCAAACAGAATACGGCCATGCTGACCACCTTCAATGACATTGATATGAGCCGGGCTATGGACATCCGCAATGAATACAAGGAAGCATTTAAAAAGAAACACGATGTCAGTCTGGGATTCATGTCTTTTTTTGTCAAAGCCACTGTGCAGGCATTGAAGGAATTTCCGGAAATCAACGCTTTTATTGAAGGCAGTGATATTGTGTATCACAATTACTGGCACATTGGCATTGCCGTAGGATCTCCGCGGGGGCTGGTGGTTCCGGTCATCCGCAATGCAGATCAGCTTACTTTTGCCGGAATTGAACAGGCAATTGTTGATTATGTTGGGAAAATAAAGGAAAACCGGCTGGAACTTGCTGATCTGGAGGGAGCCACTTTCACGATAACAAACGGAGGTGTGTTTGGTTCCCTGCTGAGTACACCCATTCTGAATACACCCCAAAGCGGTATTTTGGGAATGCACCGCATTGAAAAACGTCCGGTTGTCATCAATGATGAAATTGTGGCCCGGCCCATGATGTATGTGGCACTGAGTTACGATCACCGCATTGTGGATGGCCGCGAGGCTGTGACATTCCTGCGCAGGATCAAGGAATGCGTGGAAAATCCCGAACGTCTGCTCATGGAGGTCTGATATGGAATATGATTTGATTGTGATTGGTGCAGGCCCAGGCGGATATTCAGCCTGTCTGAAAGCCAGAAAACTGGGTATGTCAGTTGCCTGTGTGGAAAAAGAAGCCCGTCCCGGCGGTGTGTGTCTGAATGTGGGATGTATTCCCAGCAAGGCCCTGCTGGATTCCAGTGAGCATTATTACAATGCACGCAATAAATTTGCGGAACACGGCGTGATCTGCGGTGATATTCGCCTTGATCTAAAGGCAATGATGGCGCGCAGGGAAAAAGTCGTGGCTGATTTGACCGGCCAGTTGTCCCAACTCCTCAAGGGAAACAAAGTGGAAATGATTCAGGGCAAAGCAAAACTGACCGGGCCGAATCAGGTGGATGTGACTGCGGAGTCGGGTGAGAAAATTTCTTTGCACGCCAAAAATATTCTGCTGGCAACGGGCAGCGCACCCATTGCTGTTCCCGGACTTCCTTTTGATGGTCAGTATATCGTGAGTTCCACTGAGGCATTGTCTTTTGAGACTGTTCCGGAGCATCTGATTGTTATCGGCGGCGGTTTCATTGGCCTGGAACTGGGATCAGTCTGGTCACGGCTGGGAGCGAAAGTGACAGTTGTGGAAATGCTGCCCCAGATTGCCTCTGTCATGGATTCCCTGATTATCCGGGGACTGGAGCGGGTGCTGAAAAAACAGGGGCTTGAATTCCGTCTCAATGCCAAAGTCACAGAAGCAAAAGCGGAAAACGGGAAGGTCACGGTAAAACTGGAGAGCAAAGGGGAAAGCAGTACACTGGAATGCGACAAAGTGCTGGTGGCTGTGGGCAGAAGACCGTTAAGTTCGGGATTGGATTTGGAAGATTTGGGAATTGAAACTGATTCCCGCACGGGTCACATAAAAGTGGATGTGAAATACCGCACAAATATTCCTTCTGTATATGCCATCGGTGATTTGATTCCCGGCCCCGCGCTGGCACACAAAGCCTCAGCAGAAGGTATTGCAGCAGTGGAGAATATGGCAGGACTGGCCGGAGAGGTGAATTACGATGCCCTGCCATCCGTGGTTTATACATGGCCTGAAGCCGCCAGTGTAGGCATGACCGAGGCACAGGTCAAAGAAAGGGGCATTCCCTTTCACAGCGGAAACTTTCCTTTTTCCGGATGCGGAAGGGCAAGGTGCATGGGCGAAACAGACGGTTTTGTGAAAATCATCAGCCATGCCAAAACCGACCGGGTGCTGGGTGTGCATATCTTCGGCCCCCACGCGGCTGATCTGATTGCGGAATGCACTTTGGCAATGGAATTTGGCGCGAGTGCAGAAGACATTGCCCGCACTGTTCACGCTCATCCGACCTTTTCCGAGGCTGTGATGGAAGCGGCTATGAATGTGCGGAAGTCATAGAATATCTCCTGACTGTAGCGCGGGCATAAGGCGATTTCCATGAAAAAATGTACCATCATTGCAGGGTGGGCACGGCTTTTTGTGCCCGCCTTTTCAGCAGGACGGCGGGCACAAAAAGCCGTGCCCGCCCTACGAAAAACGGTATAATCATTAATGGAAATCACCTAAAATGCCCGCGCCGCATGTCGGAAGGGCGTTGAAACTTCCTGTTTCTTGCATGTAAAAGGCTTTGAATCAATATTTTCGAGTCGCTGTTTCTTTTCGGAAACGGCATGATCAGCCTTTTTAACCCATTACCGAATTTTTTACCTCACACAGACCCTCTCCCTCAGAGAGGGAAAAAACGGAAGAACTTAACAGCTCTGCTCTCAGGAGGAGATTTGTCCCGAAAAAATCGGAGAACTTAACAGCCCTGCCTTTAAAAAAGGGGGGGAAACAGATTTTTCAAACACGCTCTAAGCTTCATGGCCTAATGCGCCTCTGCCCAGTTTTTCCCGGAATCCATATTCACTTTCAGGGGAACCCGGAGATCCGGCCAGACATTTTCCATGATGGTTTTTACCAAATCCTTTACAATATCAATCTCTTCCGGAGGCACTTCAAACACCAGTTCATCATGCACAGACAGCAGCATGGCAGTTTTTAATTTCCGCTGTTTCAATTCTGCATGGACACGGATCATAGCCAGTTTGATCAGATCAGCCGCTGTTCCCTGAATGGGCGTGTTCACCGCTGTTCGCTCGGCAAAGGCTTTCAGATTCTGATTGGAACTTCCAATTTCCGGTATCAGGCGGATACGCCCCAGCAGAGTGGAGGTTTTTCCGCTTTTCCGGGCTTCTTCTATGGTGGTGTCAATATAATTTTTCACGCCTTTGTAACGGGAAAAATAATGGTCAATATAGGTCTGCGCCATTGTGCGGCTGATGCCCAGTTCTTTGGATAAACTGAACGCGCCCATGCCGTAAATAATGCCGAAATTGATGGTTTTTGCCTGCCGTCTGAGTTCCGGAGTGATCATTTCCGGGGAAATCTGAAAAACTTCCGAAGCTGTTCGGGTGTGAATATCCTCTTCTTCGGCAAATGCTTTGATGAAAATCTCATCACCCGAATAATGGGCCAGAAGCCGGAGTTCAATCTGGGAATAATCCGCAGCCAGCAGAATCCAGCCTTTCTGCGGAATGAATGCCCGGCGGATTTCCATGCCCTCTTCTGTGCGGATGGGAATGTTCTGCAGATTGGGATCAGAACTGCTCAGGCGTCCGGTCGCTGTAACGGTCTGATTGTAGGAAGTGTGAATCCGGCCTGTTTCCGGGTGAATCAGTTCCAATAGCGCGTCTGCATACGTGGATTTGAGTTTGGCAAGAGTCCGGTGACGCAAAATCAGAGCCGGAAGTTCATGGGTTTCCGCCAGGGATGTCAGCACTTCCACATCTGTTGAATAAGCTGTTTTCTTTTTTGTTTTTTTCTGCACGGGAAGTTGCAGTTTTTCAAACAGAATTTCCCCCAACTGCTGTGAAGAGTTGATATTGAATTCCTCTCCGGCCAGAGAGTAAATCTGTGTTTCCAGCAGACCAAGCTGATGATCAAAGGATTTTGACAGGTTGCGGAGCCGCTCTTTGTCCACACAGATGCCCTGCATTTCCATATCTTTCAGCACAGGAATCAGGGGCATTTCCACTTTTTCCATCAAATCTGTGAGACCGGTTTCCGCGAGCATGGGTTCCAGCACCTGCCAGGCCATAAGTGTAATATCTGCATCCTCACACGCATAAGGCACGGCATTTTCCACCATCACCTGATTGAATCCCACCATGCTTTTGCCTTTGCCTGCCACATCTGCAAACGTGATGTTTTTATGCCCCAGAAAATCCAGAGCAATGCGATCCAGATTATGGCCCCGTTTGGAAGGATCAAGCAGATAGGAAGCAAGCATGGTATCCGCGACTACACCCTGCAAATCAAGCCCGTGCCTGTTCAGCACAATCCAGTCATATTTGATGTTCTGCCCGATTTTTTTGAATTGCGGATTTTCCAGCACCGGCCGCAAAGCATTCAGAATATCCGCAAGCGGAATCTGCTTTGGCGCGCCGATATAATCATGGCCGCAGGGAATGTAAAAAGCCTCGTTTTCTTTCATAGAAAAGGAAAGCCCCACCAGTTTTGCTTTCATGGGGTCAATGGAAGTGGTTTCTGTGTCCAGCGCAAAGAGTTCTGATTTTTCCAACATTGTCACAAGTTCTGACAGCGCGGATGTTTCCAGTATTGCAATATAGTTTTTTTCCTGTTCCCTTATTTCGCTCTTTTCTGTGAAAATATCCTGAAATTCCCGGAATTCCAGTTCTTTGAACAGGCCGGAGAGAATCTGGGCATCCGGTTCCTGTGCTTTGAAGATTTCCGGATCAAAAACAATGGGCGCGTCTGTGCAGATTGTCACCAGTTTTTGGCTCAGCAAAGCCTGATCTTTGTACTGAATCAGATTTTCCTTCTGCTTTTTCTTTGTGATGTCCGCAATCTTTGCATAAAGATGCTCCACACTGCCGTAAGTCTGAATCAGAGACAGAGCAGTTTTTTCTCCAATGCCCGGCACACCCGGAACATTGTCGGACGTATCTCCCCACAAAGCCATGACATCAATCATCTGCGCTGGTGCAATGCCCATGTCTTTTTGCATGATTTCCAAATCGGTTGATTTGTCTTTCATGGGATCCCAGAGGGAAATATTTTCCGTTAGCAGTTGCAGGAAATCCTTGTCTCCTGTCACCATAACAACGGAAAATCCGGCAGATTCAGCCTGACGCGCAAGAGTGCCAATCAAATCATCTGCCTCAAATCCGTCTGCTTCGATCATGGGGATGCGGTATCCTTCCACAATCTGTTTGATGTAAGGCAGTTGCATGACAAGATCCTCAGGCATGGGCGGCCGGTTGGCCTTGTATTCCGGATACATTTCATGCCGGAAGGTGGGGCCTTTTTTGTCAAACAGCACAGCCAGCCAGCCCGGTTTTTTCTCCTGCATGAGTTTGACCAGCATTTTGGCAAAACCGAACGCAGCATTGGTGGGAAGTCCTTTGGAATTTGTCAGACCGGCCCGGATTGCATGATATGCCCGGTATACATACGCGCTGCCGTCAATAAGATAGACTGTTTTATGTTCTGTCATGGGAGTTCTCCGTTTTTTTGTCATTTTATCCTGATATATTTCAGGAAACAGATGATATGTCAATATCTGTGATTATTTTTCATCTTTATTCCCGGATAAATTCGGCATTTTTTGGATTTACAAATCATACAAAGATACATAAAATGTTTTTATGACTTTAAGAAAAGAGACGTTATCCGGAAAGCAGAAAGAAAATATAAGATGATTCAGCATACGTAACACAATGTAACTATTTTGAAATAAAGTCATATTTAACTGAACCAGACTTTGGCATCAAGACCGTTCATCATGAACAGCGGATATTCCCATTTTAAAGCAGTGATGCGGGATGAACAGGAGGAAAAAATGAAATTCCCTTACGGCATCTGCGATTTTTACAAAATCATCACCGAAGACTATTATTACGCTGACCGCACAGACAGGATTCCGCTCATAGAGGAGGCGGGCTCAAATCTGCTTTTTCTGCGCCCCCGGAGGTTCGGCAAAAGTCTTCTGCTTTCCATGCTGGAAAACTATTACGATGCGGCAAAAGCGGATGAATTTGAAAAACTGTTCGGCCATCTTTCCATCGGCAAAAATCCCACACAGCGGCACAGCAGTTATTTTGTGATGAAATGGGATTTTTCCGCAGTCAGTCCCCAGGGGGAGGCGGGACAGATTCAGCAGGCGCTGTATGATCATATCAACGGGCGCATTCAGGTGTTCGGAAAATATTATTCTGATTTTCTGACAGACAAAATTGAAATCAACCGGACAAATGCACCGGACTCACTCCAGTCCCTGCTGACAGCCATCCAGGGAACGCCTTATCCCCTGTATCTTCTCATTGACGAATACGACAATTTCGCCAATGAGGTGATGATGGCCGGTCAGACACAGATGCAGCGTTACAAAGACCTGCTGTACGGAGAAGGTGCAGTCAAAACCGTGTTCAAGGCAGTGAAGGCGGCAGGAGCCGGGCTGGGGCTGGACAGGGTTTTCATCACAGGCGTTTCCCCTGTGGTGCTGAGCGACATCACCAGCGGATACAATATTGCGGAAAACATTTATCTGCATTCCAAATTCAATGATCTGTGCGGTTTTTCCGAAGAGGAAATCAGATGGGTTCTTGCAGAAACTGTAGGGGAATGTGATCTGCCTGAAGAAAAGACAGCGGAAGCCGCCGGCATGATGCGGACATTCTACAACGGTTACTGTTTCAGTCCTGACACGGATCATCCTGTTTACAATCCCACATTTGCACTTTATTTTCTGAAACAGTTTCAGGCGGACTGCCGGTATCCGCAGAACATGCTTGACAGCAATCTGGCAATGGACAGGTCAAAACTTGTCTATATTTCCCGGCTGCCAGGGGGCACGGAACTGATTCTCAATGCACTGGATCAGGAAAAATCCCTGCTTTTGCAGAACCTGTCAGGCCGTTTCGGAGTCGAGGATATGCTGAATGCGGCAAAGGACAGAACCTTCATGCTGTCCCTGCTCTACTATTTCGGGGTTATGACATTTGCGGGCAGGGGGCTTCTGGGAAAATCCGTCATGAAAATTCCGAATCTCGCTGTAAAAAAGCTGTATGCGGAGCGGATACGGGAAATGTGGATGCCCGAAACTCCGGGCAGAAATGATGCTTCGGAAACTGCGGAGATGTTTTTCATGACCGGAAACATGCAGCCCCTGTGTGATTTTATTGAGCAGAAATATTTCAGGGTGTTTGACAACCGGGATTACCGCTGGGCAAACGAACTGACCGTCAAGACGGTTTTCCTGACACTGCTGTTCAATGATTTTTTTTACATCATGGATTCGGAAACCTCACTGGAACGCGGGTATGCGGACATGACCATGATCGTCCGGCCCGACATGCGGCAGTATCCGCTTCTGGATTTTCTCATGGAATTCAAATATGTGAGTCTCAAAGATGCTGAACTCACCGGGGATCAGGCAAAAGAGATGGGCCTTGAGGAACTGAAGGCACTGGCTCCGGTTCAGAAAAAACTGGCTGAATCAGAAACAAAACTCAGGGATTACCGAAGGATTCTGCTTTCAGAATACGGTGATCTGCTGCATCTTCGCACATACAGCGTTGTTTCCGTCGGATTTGAACGGCTGATCTGGAAAGAACTGACAGGGGAAATGATGTGAAAAATGAAAATACTCATTGTGGATGATGGAGATCGTATCCGGGAGGAACTGGATGAATTTCTGAGTGCGGCGGGTCATACGGTGTTCCATGCCGGGCTGCCTTCCGAAGCCTTCCGGATTACGGAACAGCACAGCCCCGATATTGCCATACTGGATATCCGGCTGCCGGAAGCAGAAGGTCTGACCGTGCCGGAGCGGATGAAGGCTTTATGTCCGGACATGGAAATTTTCATGATTGCGGATAACGGCGACATGGATACGGTAATCCGGGCCATGCGTTCCGGGGTTTCGGATTTTTTCTCCAAACCCTTCCAACTGTCTGAAATACTAGGGCCATTGAAAGAACAAAAAAATTTCCTGACCTGAACAGACGGCTGAAAACCGCTGAGTTTCATTATTCCCTGCTGTCCGAAAGATTTGTCGGCTGCGGCATGGTTGCGGAAAGTCCGGCTATGAAAACGGTCATGGAGATGATGCTCCGTGTAGCCCGATCCGATGATACCACGGTTCTGATTACCGGGGAAAGCGGAACCGGAAAGGAACTGGTGGCAAGGGGAATCCATCTGCTCAGTAAAAGAAAAAATGCCCATTTCCACTCGGTGAGTGCGGCGGCAGTTCCGTCCGCACTGTTTGAAAGTGAATTCTTCGGTCATAAAAAAGGGGCCTTTACCGGGGCTTCCGCGGATAAAACCGGATGGTTTGAGATTGCCCACAACAGCACCCTGTTTATGGATGAAATCTGTGAAACCGCACCGGAACTTCAGGTGAAACTGCTGCGGGTGCTTGAAGAGCGGAAAATCATCCGGATCGGCTCCCATGAGGAGATTCCCGTGAATGTCCGGGTGATTGCGGCCACCAACCAGGATATGGAAGATATGGTCAGACAAAACAGGTTCCGCGCGGATCTGTACCACAGGCTGAATACCTTCCGGATTCATATCCCGCCGCTGCGGGAGAGGAAAGAGCAGGGCTGTTCAATTCTCTTCAATTCCTTTATAACTGAGGATGTTTACCATATTGATACAATTATAATAAAGTTCATCTGCTATATTTTTTACTTTGTTTACTCTGAGAATATTAAGAGCAAAGCT
>JBFXEJ010000137.1:0-13839 GCA_050180235.1 Desulfococcaceae bacterium | reverse complement strand
CTTTCCAATACTGTCCAATCTTTTTTCGGCATTTCCCCAAAGCCCCCCTTTTAAAAAAATTGCTGTCTGAAAAATTGTCACCTGTATAACACATTAATCGGATCATTACAATAGAGAATTGGTATAAAAACAAATATAACAGCCGGGCTGGTTAATATGAAAATTGAAAAAAGAACTATGAAAAATGCTGCTTAAAGACGGAAAATTCAGAAAAAGATGATTTATTGCAATAACCGGGAATATGACTTTAGTTTTGCAGGATGTCTATTTTTGCACTCCTCCGGATCAGTCCGGGGCGGGACTGCAGATTGTATCAGGTCAATGGAGAATCGGTATTATACCGATTCTCCATTGAAAGTATACTTATCATTCGGTTTCCCACAGAGAACACAGAGGAAACAACTCACTTTATTGTATAAATTCAATAGCGAATTGGTATTAGGCACCGGCATCATGCCGGTGAAGGTCCGTATCCGGAACCGCCTGAACTGCTGAATTTCACTCCCGGCCCTGAAACGGAAGCATGGCTTTGCTGTGAATATGGGTTCCGGCAGTAAACAGCATGGCCAGCAGCAGAAGGAACAGGGCGGCAAACCACTGAATGCCGGAAAATTTTTTCATATCCGGATGGTTTTCAGGCTGCTGCACTTTTTCCATCCGATAACCCTGCACCGTATGAGCAGCATCAGCAGCTTTGCCGCTTTGTTTTTCAATATTTTCCGGATTTTTTTTCGGATCTGTTGCCGCACTTCTGTTCAGTGATTCAAGCAGTTGCGCGCGTGCCTCAACCTGCGCTGCCAATGGGGAACCGGTGGCTTTTTCCAAAGTGGCTTTGAACTGCTCTGCCACTTTGGAAGGCACAATGCCCGGAATGGAAATAATATCTGCAACCATCTGATTGAGCATGGGATTGCCGCAGATATGATCGCAGCAGGCAATGCCGCTTTCTGCCACGCTTTTGGCATATTCCGCAGCCAGCTTCTGTCTGACCTCTTCGCTTGGCGCCCAGTATCCTTTGCGAACCGATTCCAGCATCCTTGCTGTCATGGACTGATACGCCGCAGGGTTTTTCTGCTTGAAAAATTCTTTCATTTCCAGCCCGTGTTTGTCTTCCACATACACCTCAAAGGTCTGCTCCCATTTGGCTTTGTCCACCGCATCAGGTGCTGTCACCTGCCAGCCCCACATATTTTCCATAAATTCGGACATTTCTCTTGCACCCGCATAGTTTTCCCTTTTCATGCCTTTGATCCATTCGGGATTGAGATAACGGGTTCGCATTTCCCGGCCCAGTGTTGCTGCCAGCGGTTCCACATGACCCTCACCCAATGTTTGCTGCATGGAAATAAACACTTCCGGGTTTTTGCCGGATTCTTTTCGGACTGCCATGCTGAGTCCGCCCAGATACTGAAACATGTCATCATTGTCCATTGTGCCGTAAAGATTGGATGAAATCGTATGAATCGTGGCATCAGTGGTTTTCAGGTGCTGACGATAGGTCGGCGTCAGGCTTTGTCCCCAAATCTCAGAGGAATAGCCAAAAGACTGCATTTTGATAAATCCCTGTTCTGCAACAATATCATCATTATCCCACAGACCGCTGGCTCCGGCAAAATTATCCACCTTTGTGCCATAGGCTCCGGGCGGCGCGCTGAAAAGTCTGACCAGCGAAAGTTTTTTGGCGTCTTCGGCAGAATATCCCTCTTTGCTCAGATTCTTTTCCAACTCCTGGGAATGTTTTCGGATATAATTTTCAATATCTGTCATGGCCGCAGATTTTTTCACAGCTTTGTCAAGCAAAAGCGCAACGGTGGGGAAGGTATCCCGGAACAGTCCTGACATCTGCAGCAGCACATCAATTCTGGGGCGATTCAGTTCAGAACCCGGAATCGGCACTGCGTCTTTGACCTTGTCCCGATGATCCCAGACCGGTTTCATGCCCATCAGATACAGCGCGGTTGCCGTGTTGATGCCTTCATCCCGGATGGTTTCCACTGACCACAGAATCACGCCGACCTGTTCCGGATATTTGCCGTCATGCTTTTTCCGGTACGCGTCAATCAATTCCTGTGCAGCTTTTTTTCCGTTTTCCCAAGCCTCTTTGGACGGTGTTTTTTCCGGATCAAACGCGTAGAAATTTTTTCCGGTAGGCAGACTTTCCGGGTTGCGGATAGGATCATTGCCGCTTGCAGATGGAATATAGCCGCCGGACAATCCGCGAATCAGGCCCGACATTTCCGAGATTCCGCAGTCCCGCAGTTGTTTGTGATAAAATGCAGCCGGTTTGTCGCCTTTTTCCGCAATTGCCTCTGCGGTTTCCATCAGTTCACTGTCCGGCGCAGATTTCCCGAAGGTATGCAGCCCGTAAGGAATCATCTGCGTTTTCAATTCCAGAAGATAATGTTCGAGCTTTTCCAGACTGTCCTGATTCACTTCCTGAATATCCAAATCTTTGTCCAGTCCGAGCCGGGTTGTCATTTCCCGAATCCGCTCCAGTTTTGCTTCCTGAATTTTTTCCGAAGGCGAAGCCCCGTATTCGCTGATGAGCGATGCCAGCAGCGTGTAATCCGCATAAGTTCCGCCCCGTCTGAACGGCGGCGTGGCATGGTCAATAATCGCGGCTCTTCCCCGGCGTTTTGCCTGAATGCCTTCGCCCACATCATCCACAATATAGGGATAAAGGCTGGGAATATCGCCAATCAGCACTTCGGGCGCACACTGCCATGTCATGCCTGCCTGTTTGCCGGGCAGCCATTCGTGTGTGCCGTGTGTTCCCAGACTGATCATGGCATCGGGCTGAATGATTTTCTGCATCCAGAAATAAAACGCGGCATACTGATGATGCGGATACAACACCGTGCTGTGATAGAGTTTGTCCGGATCATCGCTCCAGCCCCGCACCGGCTGGGGCACCAGCGTCAGATTTCCCAGCCGGATGCAGGGAATCACAAAGCGTCCGTCTTTGACCATAATTTTGGATGCTTCCGGCTTTCCCCAGTCTTTTTCCACTTTTTCCTGAAAATCAGCAGGTGTTTCAGCCAGCCATTTCCGGTAATCCGACATTTCCACAAACGCGGCATTTCCTTCGGCAAGCAGCGCGTCCAGTTCTCCGGGGGCCCACGATCCGATATTGCGCCCGGATTTTATCAGCAGATTCATGATTTTGTCTTCGCTGAAATTGCCATTAACCCTGTAACCCTGCTGTTTCAGGTTTTGGATGATTTCTGCAATGCTGCGGAACACATTGAGATAGCTCGCGCCGATATTTTCCTTGCCCGCGCCGTGATTGTAATACACCAGCACAATTTTTTTATCCTTATTGGCTTTCTGCTTCAGCGCGTGCCATTTTGCCGCACGGCGCGCCAGGATTTCCACATGCGGCTGCACCGGCACATAAATGTATGATTTGATATTCTGCTGCGGTATTGCTGCCAGTTCCTTGACACCGATGACCGAAGGTTCAATCAGTCCTGAAATTTCAGGTGTGGAAAACTGCATGGTCATATCTGCCGGAGAAACGCCCTGGGGTGATGCCAGCCATTCTTCTCCAGTATGGAAAAAAAGATACTGGGCATTCAGCACCGGAACATCGGCTTTTTGCAGAATCTCCGAAAGGCGGCCGGTCAAAGTGGAGGAAAATTTGAAATCAAATCCGGTGATGGAACCGATCCTGCCGGACAGATGCTTGGAAAAAAGCAGTTCTTCCAAATTTTTATCCCGATCTTTCATTTCTCTGAACCAGCAGACCGTATTGATGCCCATGCGTTCATATTCCCGAATCAGGGCATCCAGCGGTGTTTTCTTGCCATCCAGTGCAAAGGTGGGAAAAATAATGGATACATTCCACAGCTTATCCGGCTGAAACTTCCCGGAGGCTTTATACCATGTCATATATTCGTCAATGCCGGAAAACAATTTGGGAGCATCGGGATGATACAGCGCATTGTCCGGCGGCACTGTGGGCGGCTCGTATGCAGTGGAAATGCCCAGATCCTGATCCGCGATAAAGCGAATCAGGTTGGCAAGGTTTTCAGCAGAAGTGAAACTGTAATAGGTGTGAACAGTTTTGTCCATGACAAACCCGGCATCCAGAAAATCCTGCGTATGACTTGATCCCCTGACCGCATATATTTTGGCTTTGGGATTGATGATTGCCCGGTTTTCAAGCAGCCAGTCCGCAGGATTGTCCTGCATAATATCCACCACTGCCGCATCCATGTGTGTGACAAAGGCACGCATTTCTTTGGTCCCGGTGTCTGCTTTCGTGAAGATCCGAATTTCGGCATTGGGCATATTTTCCGATTCCAAAGCCCGGATACAGACATAGGCATCCACATCTCCCACAAACAGACCAATGCTTTGCATCTGCGCATTTGCCGGAGCCGAAAGCAGCAGAAGCCCCATTACGGCATACGCATAACATGTTATGCTGTTTCCAAAAAATGAAATTTTTCGTCCCATGCTTTCAAATCCTCTGAAATCCATCAGATTTTCCTTCAAAATTCAAATGTTCGGGTTTTGAAGGAAAAAAATAGCAGTATCAATAACTTATCGTGGAATTTATCGTTTCGGGCATACTGCCGGACAATTTTTTGAAAGGGTTTTATTGAATCAGCCACGAATAACACAAATGACACGAATTTTGCAGACATTGTTTTCATCAGATTCGTGCAATTCGTGTCATTCGTGGCCAATATTTGCCGGACAATTTTTTGAAACGGTTTTATTGAATCAGCCACGAATGACACGAATAACAAGAATTTGCAGTCATTGTTTTCATCTGATTAGTGCAATTCGTGACCAATAATTTTTTTGTCCGGCAGTATGCGTTTCAGGATTAAGGCGATTTCCATGAAAAAATGTACCATCATTGTAGGGTGGGCACGGCTTTTTGTGCCCGCCGTCCTGCTGAAACGGTGGGCACAAAAAGCCGTGCCCACCCTACGAAAAACGGTATAATCATTAATGGAAATCACCTAAAACCTGATTTCATACCCAGCTTTGAAAATCCGTCCGAGTTCGTAATACACGTACTGATTGCTGGCATCTGCGGACATATCGCCTGTCACCTGAACCTCTTCATCAAAAAGATTATCCGCAGAAAAAGTCAGATACCCTTTCCACAGCCTGTATTTGCTGTAAAAATTCAGCACGGCATTGCTGTCCAGCTCCCGTTCACGGGCTGAAAGTATCTGGCAGTTCAGATCAAGTGTTATGGCATCACTGAGATATTCAAGGCCCAGACTGGTCTGCAGTTTGGGGCCTGCCTGATATTCCTCCCCATCAGTATCATCAGCCGTGGGATCTGCCCAGTATCCTGAAAAATAAAGAGAAATATTCTGCATCCATCCATTCTGCCGGACAAATGGATGCAGCCCGGCTTCCCATTCAATGCCTTTGCTGTCATAATCTCCGGCATTGAAATAGGTTTGCGGATAACCTTTGCTTCTGTCAATTTCAATTTTGTCCTCATAGGTCATGTAAAAAGCGGAAAAGCGCAGACGAAGGAAATCAAGATCATATTTCACACCGCTTTCATAAGTCCAGCCCTGTTCAGGTCCAAGATTCGGATTTCCGACCATAAAATCGCTTTTATAATACAGGTTGTTAAAGGTCGGCGCACGAAAGGCTTTGCCTGCATTGGCAAAAAAATTCATTTTGTCTGTAAGTTTGCAGCTCAGCCCCAGACTGGGAAGAAATTTTTCATAGTCATCGGTTCCGGATTCGCCGTCAATGAACTGATCCCGTATGCCAGCAGTGACTTCCGCGCGTTCCCAAAATGTTTTTTTGACCTGTGCAAACAGGGAATAATCATTGCGATGGTGTTTTCCATACTGGGTATTGTAATCCGCACCGCGATAGATCCAGTCCGCGCCGCCGGTGATCTGCCATCCTGCTGCATCAATCTTGTAATCGCCTTCTGCACCGTAATTGTAATTTTTGTTTTTGCTTTCCGGGTCTGTCGGAGTGGTATACAACTGGCGCTGCATTTCATCATAATTGCCGAAAATTTTGGCTTTGAATGCAGGTGTTTCATATCTTAAATTGGCAAAATTTTTGGAATGCTCCTGTTCAGTTCCCTCATAAGGCTTTGCAGGACTGTCATACACTTTCTGAAAACCGGTTTCATAAAAAGATCCCAGATAATCCAGATGCAGATTTTCAAACAGGCTGGCATTGAAATTCCAGCAATATTTGTCAGATGCTTCCAAATCATAGCGGTACTTTTTGGAAAAACTGCGTGAAATCTCTTCCTGATCTCCCAGATGCTGCCAGTTGAAGCCGATATTCACATCGGGAAGAATAGCGGAAACACTGTGATTTTGATAAGATTCTGTGCCGAATTCCGCTGCTGCTTTGAATGCCTTTTCCTTCCGGGTTTTTTTGGTGATGATGTTGATCACACCGCTCATGGCATCCGCGCCGTAAAGCGTGGATGCCGCACCCTTGAGAATTTCAATGCGCTCAATCTGATCCAGCGGAATGGTGTTAAGGTCATAGGCATGTCCGGCTGCGCCCTGAATCGGCGATCCGTTGATGAGAATCAGTTCCCCGTCCTTGACCCCGCGAATGCTGAGGGAGCTGTTCATTCCGCCGTGGGAAATTCCCAGCGGAGCATAGGCTTTGTAGGCAAATCCGCCTGCCCTGTTCATGGCATCCACCAGGTTGTTTGCCCCGGTTTCTGTGAGTTCTTCAGAAGAAATCACAGTGACAAAATGGGGCGTTTCCTTTTCCTTGACCGGAAAGCGTTCCGCTGTCACGGTAATGGTTTCAAGAGAAACAGGTTTTTCCTCCTCTGCGACTGCCATGCCTGCTGCAAGTATCACTGCTGCAAACACCAGATTTTTTCCTGAAAATTTGTTCAGCATTTTCTCTCCTTTTTCATTCTTTGATAAAAAATAATCCTTTGTTTTATAACGAGTTACCATTGGTTTTATACAATGCGGAATGCAAAAAACCGCTCCGCTTAATTTTTGCACTCCGGACAGGACTGATATTATATCAAATACTGTCCAATCCCGGAAATCCTGTGAATCATGGTTCAGACAAATTTTCCGGTACATACACCATGGATCCGTCTTCCAGTTTGTATGCCACGCCAAGACGGGTTCCTTTGCCTTTGGCTGTCTCACCGCTGACTCTGACCGCGCTGATTTTGCGCCCTTCTTTGGTGATAATTTCCATCTCTCCGTTTTCCGCTTTTTTCATAATGGTCAGACTGCTTTTCTCACTGAACAGATCATTGAGATGATAGGCCGTGAACATCATGACAATCAGCCCCACAATAAACACAGCACTCAGATCAAAGAGATTGGCAATGCCGGTCAGGGGATCATCATCGCCCCTGTCCTGCGCATCCATATGATTGCTGCCGCGTCCGGTTCTGAAATATTTCATTGCTTTCTTTCTCCATTGACCAGCACTTCGGTTGCCAGTTCCAGATTTTTGATGTCTTCCTCAACCCATCTGCGTTTTACCGCATAGAGAAAAAATGCCGCGACGCCGGTGGAAAGCCCCACAACCGTTGTTGTAAAGGCAACCACCAAATCTGAAGACAGACGTGTCATATCGCCCTGTCCCAGTCCTGCCAGTCCAGTACCCATGGGAATCAGTGTGCCGACCAATCCCAGAGATGGCCCGACTCTGACCAGAATATGCAGGCGATCCAAAGATTTCCACATTCTCAAAGTCGTATCCCGCATCAGATTTTCAATCTGCAGTTCTGTGGGTTTTCCGCTATTGAGCAGATCCCTGAGTTTCTGAATATATTTTCTCACCCTGCAGGGCATGGATTTGGATTCGGTTCCGCTGACAATAAGGCCGGGAATTGCCTCGGACGGATATTTTGGCAGCCGGATTCTTTCCATCCATTCAGCAAAAAACGCGCCGGCCAGTACCACCACCCAGAGAAAGGCCACCAGCAGCAGTACGCGGGCCGGATAAAACAGGGAAGAAGAAATCATGTAAATGGAAGTTTGCAGCAAAGCCCCAAGAGCAGTCATACGGTTCTCCTTATTTTTTCAGACATTTTCAGATACCCGGAAGCAAATAAAATTCCATGAAATGCGACAAATATCACCACAGCCGGAATGCCGGTTTTTCCGTCCTCATGGGAATGCGCGGCAAGTCCTGCAATTTCACCCAGATCGGAAAACTGGGGCAGAACAGCGGCAGACAGGACAAAATAAGCAGCCAAAGTCAGCATGGCTGCTCCGGCAGTTTTTCCCGGCATCCGGAAAAAACGGTATTTTGAAAGGAAAGCAAACAGCAGTATGATGGCAGTAAAACCCAGACAGAGGCAGAAAACCGCCCAGACCGCCGTGTTCGGAAAATAAAGGGGAAAAAACTCCGCAGATGCTGCGGACAGAATAATAAGGATGCTGCAGACAAAAACCGGTTCTGACAGTTGCACGCGATTTTCTCTGTTTCTGTCCGGTTTCAGCCAGATCAGGCCCTGCACAAGCATGCACACTGCCATGAAAAAATGAAGCAGCATACCGCTTTTCAGAAATACCTGAAGTGTCTGAACCGGAAAGCTGTTATCCGCATACAGAAGCCATATTGCGGAAATGCCGAATACAAGTCCATAAATGCAGATAAGGGCAAGACAGAGCGCAGGATCTTTTGCCCTGTGTTTTTCCCTTTCCATGCAATCCCCAAGCATGGTGCCGTTTTTGGCCGCAAAAATACCGGCACACAGCACCATTCCCAAAAAAAGACTTTTAAGTTCCATTTTTCACCTCTTTTTCGTTGCAGGCCCAAAAAACAAAAATCCCCGGACCGAATAAATCGATCCGGGGATATCCCTTGTTTTATCCCAAAATCACGCGCGGCGGCTTCTGTCCACGGAAGTCACCTTATATTTAGGTGAGTTATGAAAATAAATATCCCCTTTCAGTTCACAGGCACAAGACAAAAGCTGGAAGCTTTTGCTGTTTTGATGGAATATTCTTTTCTGGAAATCACCTAATATTTATAAATCGCAGGCAGGTCTTCTGACTTTCGGTTCATCCTAGTTCCTGCGCCTTCCCGTCCGAAAAAGTGCAAAGTCAGACCTTGTCTTTGCTTTGAACTTTTTCAGGCAGTGGCATCCTGCAGGTTTCGTCCCCGATTACAGCGGCGGGCCCGTCCCCGGTTTTCACGGGGTTCCCTATTAAGCCGTAAAGGCACCTAATGATTTTTTCAGGTGCTTTTACCGAATAAATCTCATTCTGTCAAGCAATCTTTGCACAAAAAAAAGACTTCCGAAGTTTTGAAAACTTCGGAAGTCTGAGGAAAAATTTGTGCATGGAAATTTATGGAAGGTTTTAATCTGTCAGCCTTGGATCTGTGAGTTGAAAAAACCGGATTTTTCCAAAAAATCCGGTTTTTCTGTGCATCTGAAATCATAAAATCAAACTTGACAGAATAGTAGTGAAAACAGTTGAAAATTTACGCAGGTCTAAACAGCAAGCAGTGAGACGGAAAGTTCTTTTTCCAGTTTTTGGACTTTTGCCAGAACATCATCAGCCAGCACTGCCGGTTTAATATCCCGGCAGGAAAAAGAAATCAGAGTTTTTCCGATTTCTTTTTCAAGTTTCTGAATGGACTTCAAAGCACTGTCATTTAAATTTGAAAAACTGCAAACCATGATAGCCTCCTTTTTGTTCAGGGGTTTGGGAGAAATGAATTGTTTATGCCAGCCCAGGGTCAGACATACCAACATCAGCAGAAACAGAATCTCCTGAAACTGTTGATAAAAATCCGATTTTTCGGAAAAACTGGATTTTTTGAATGCACGGAAAAATTCGTCTGCCTGCTTACCGGATGCTGCTCCCTGTCTTTTTGCTGCATTTTTATCACAGCACCGGAGAAAAACAAGGGAGAAGAACAGGAGCTTATTGGTAGGTAAAAACTGCTGTTATGTCAGGGAAAGAAGATACGTCTGGAGATTTGTTTTTTTGCGGGTAAGCCCCAGTTTTCTGCGGATATTCTTCCGGTGAAATTCCACTGCATCGCCTGAACATCCCAGAATATCGGCAATTTCTTTTGTGTTCCGTCCCTCTTTTATCAGCGAGGCAATGCGGATTTCCTGAGGCGTCAACTGAAGCTGAAGAGAGGCGAAGCGTTTGAAAAAAGGGGAAGTGACATCCTTCAGATAAGAACGGACAATCTCTGTCCATGCACACTGCCGCTCATCCAGATGGCTGGCTGCCAGTTTATCCAGATAGGGAAAAACCTGCTCCCGGATATTTGACACAACACGTTCTTCCAGTTCTGCTTTGTCTTTTTCCCTCTGATTCAGAAGCACTTTCAGCGCGGTATTGACATCTTTCAGATTTGCGGTCTGCATTTCCAGTTCCCGCTCCCTGTTTTTCAGACGTTCTTCCGCCAGTTTCAGGGGAGTGATATTTTCATGGCTGACCACAATCAGCATCTCATCTTCCAGAACCAGTCTTGTGGCCCGCATGTAAAACCAGCGGTTTTCATCCGGTGAGTGGCAGGGATATTCAATGACAAATTCATCAATTTTTTCCTCAATCAGATCCCGGATTCCCCGGTAAACTGTCCCGGCTTCTTCTGAGGATTCTCCAAAGGAGGAATTGCATACTTCAAGATAATTGACATGGATGGTATCCGGCCGCATACGTATGTCATTGGTATGGGCAAAGCGTTTCCATGCCGCATTGGTTTCCAGAATCAGCCCGTTTTTATCCAAAATGGCCACATGGGCAGACAGGGAATCCAGAATGGAGCGTGCAAGAACCTCAGAAAACGGAATATTTTTTGTAAGTTTCTTATCTTTTGCCATTTGCTTTTTCCGTCAGATTCCGGCTGGCAGCGTGCATCAGCCTCCGGGATTCCTCTTTAAAAGATTAGGTTCTGCTGACATTTCACCTCAGCCATATAATACCAGTTTGCAATTGATTTTTTTCAGAAAATCCCATCCTGAGAGGGGCATGGGTGTGTTTCATAAGTATATTTTCAATGGCGATTTGGTATAATATATGACAAATTTAAAATGTCAACAGAATCTGATACGTTATGCCCGGTTTTGTTCCCCTTTATTCTCCTGCCGGAGCATAATAATGCAAATTCACCATTGATTTGATCAAAATTTCATAAAATCCCATCCTGAGAGGCAGGGCTGTTAAGTTCTCCAACTTTTTCGGGACAAATCCCCTCCTGAGAGGGGCAGGGGTGTGTTTCATAAGGTGATTTCCAGAAAAAAATATACCGCCAAAGTATCAAAAGCTTCCAGCTTTTGCCCTGTGCCTGTGAACTGAACCGGGATATTTATTTTCATAAATCACCTAAGTATATTTTCAATGGAGAATTGTTATAACAGCGTTTGGGACAGTTCACCTTTCCCTCTTTTTTCAGTTTGGCGATAACAGCGGACACTTCTTTGCTGTCTGTACCAGACATTTGGAAATATCCACCGATATGATTGGTTTATCTGCATTTTTCATGGCTTCCGGTATTTTGTTTTCCATTTTTCCATCTCTTTTCTGATTCTGATCAGCAGACCTTATGAAAAACTGAGGTTGACATAAGATTTTGTACGGGATAAAAAAATATTTCAGAATATTTCCGGCCACAGGAAGTCAAAATGCCCAATTTGTCTGAACCATGATTCACAGGATTAAAGGATTAAACATGATTTTTGGATAATGGCTGCCCGTGATATGACATAAAAATTTTCGTGCATTAAATCATTTGGAAAAATGAACAAGGTGTGCATGATATTATTTTTTGAAAAAAAATAATATCATGCACACCTACATAAATTATTGCAGGTTGTATTGCGGGAATGGTTTTTTGTGCCCGCCATAATAACCAATTGAAATTCGTAGGGTGGGCACGGTTTTTTGTGCCCACAATAATAACCAATTGAAATTCGTAGGGTGGGCACGGTTTTTTGTGCCCACAATAATAACCAATTGAAATTCGTAGGGTGGGCACATGTTTTTCCGTGCCGCCGTTTCATTTCAAAGGTGGGCAAGGCTCCGCTTTTGTCCGCCCTGCTGAAAAAAAGAAAGGCCCCCCATGCACTACAATCTGATTGTTGAAACACCGCAGGAGAATTTTGTGAAGCTGCGGCTGGAGAATGAACACGGGCAGTTTATGGCGCATCAGGAAATCCGCATGTCGGATCATCCTGCTTCATACTGGGAAGGAGTGTTTGACACCCGGCGCCATGTGGATCGCTATGAAGGCAGTCTGCTGTGGGAAAATGCAGCAAAGCCGGAAACCGAAGAGCAGATTGTCACGCGTCTGGGCCTGTTTGTGGGAAAACAGGTTCTCGGAGAGGCCATTTTCCGGAAACTGACAGAAAGCAATGTGCGCCGGACCCTGCTTGTCACACTGCCTTTGACCTCGGAAAACATGCTGGCTGCTGCATTTGCCCGCATTCCCTGGGAAATCGCGCGGCTCAGTCCTGATGAACCCGCGCTCATGGAGAAAAACCTTGTGGTGCGCGTGATGACGGCTGAGGCCAAATCCGATCCTGCTGTTTTGGATTCCGCAAAAAGGGATTTTGCCAAACGCGATCATCTGCGTGTGCTGATGGTCTTTGCCGAAGCTCCGGGTTCCCGGCCTTTGGCAATGCGGCTGGAGCGAGAGCAGTTGCTGAACCTGTTTTACAACGATATTTTTCCCAGAAAACGGGTGCAGGCCGATGTTCTCTGTCACGGCGTAACCCTGTCTGTTTTGCGGGAACGGATCAGCGCGGCAAACGGTTATCACATTGTTCACTGGAGCGGACACGGGCATCACAATCTTCTGCAGATTCAGGGGGAAAACGGCGGAAAAGATTATATTTCCGGTAAGGAACTTGTCACCCTGTTTCAGGAATCCGGCGGACTCATTCCCCATATTGTGTTTCTTTCCGCGTGTCTTTCCGGAACCTTTGTGGATATTCATGACTGGAATTCCTTTCATGCTGCGGTTACAGGCAGAAAGCAGGATGGCGGCAAAGAAGCGCAGTCCCCTGTTCTGCCGGAGATTCTCACCAACCCGGCCGGTTATACCGGAACCGCGCTGGAACTGCTCAAAACCGGGGTTCCGCAGGTGATTGCCATGCGCTATGAAGTGGGAGACGATTATGCCCGTGACCTTGCACGGCAGTTTTTCAGACGGCTGCTCGCAGACGACGGCAAACATTCCACCGAAGGCGCGCTGGCCCTTGCCCGCAGAGATCTGTTTACAGACAGAAAACTGGCCGCACGGCTTGGTGCGGTCAATCACGCGACCCCGCTGATGTTTGGCAGGGAAGGCAGAATTCTGGAACCTGCGGAAGAGGAAAGCGATCAGACAGACAGCTTTTTCCCCCAGCCTCAGCCGCTTTTGACCGGCGGCAGTCATGAACTGGATACGCCTGAAAATTTTGTGGGAAGAAGTGAGGAACTCACGCAGCTCAATACCCGTTGGCTGCCGGATGGCGCGCCTGCTGTTGCATTGATTCAGGGGCTTGCAGGCATGGGCAAAACCGTTATGGCCGCAGAAGCCGTTCATCTGTGGCACAGCAGGTTCAAATGTGTTCTGGCGTTTCAGGCAAAACCTTCCATGCTTATGACAGATGACGTTTTTCTTCAGATTGATGGAAAACTGCTGCAGTACAGCAGTCTGTATCAGAAAAAATGTGAAAAAAAACCGGGGTTAAGCGTTTATCTTGCACCGAATCAGCGAATGTCTGCCAAAGAGCGTTATGATCAGATGCGGTATAACCTTTTTGATGCTCTGCGCAAAGAGGCCATTCTTATCGTGCTGGATAATTTTGAAACCAATCTTTCAGGTTTTGTATCCTTACAAAATAACTCCCTCCCCCAGCGGGGGAGGGTTGGGGTGGGGGAGATT
>JBFXEJ010000136.1:0-14097 GCA_050180235.1 Desulfococcaceae bacterium | reverse complement strand
TATCAGAATAGAGTTTATTAAAATAAAACAATTTGCAGATGTCCGGATTTCCGGGATCACTTTTGAGATTGCGATCCGGGTCTGTGATAATCTGGGAAACTTTGGCAGAAATGGCTTCCGTTGTATCTGAAAGAAAAATGGCGTTTTCATAGCTTTTGCTCATCTTGCGGCGATCCCATCCCAGAATTTTGGAATCTTTGGTCAGAAGAACTTCCGGCTCCGGAAAAACTTTTCCATACAGATAATTGAAACGCCGCGCGATTTCCCGCGTGATTTCCACATGGGGGATCTGATCAACGCCCACCGGCACGCAATGGGCCTTGTAGATGATAATATCTGCGGCCTGCAGTACCGGATAGCCCAGAAAACCGAAGGTGGAAAGGTCTTTGCTTTCCATCTGCACAATCTGATCTTTGTATGTGGGATTGCGCTCCAGCCAGGGAACCGGCGTAATCATGGACAAAAGCAGAAACAGTTCCGCATGTTCCTTGATATGGGACTGGACAAACAGGGTGCTTTTCTCCGGACTCAGCCCCGCGCTCAGCCAGTCAACAATCATTTCTTTTACATAATTTGTTATTTTTTCCGTATGTTCATAACTGCTGGTCAGCGCGTGCCAGTCTGCGATAAAATAAAAGCATTCATACTGATCCTGCATTTCGATCCAGTTGGCCAGCGCACCGTGCAGATTTCCCAGATGAAGGGGGCCTGTGGGACGCATACCGCTGAGTATCCGTTTCTTTTGAGCCATTGTGCAAAAATCTCCTGTAATTGAAATAAATTTAATTGTTTTTGAACAGAAAACTCTCTGTGTTCTCTGTGGGAAACAAAACCGCTGACAAACTTTCCCTTCGGCAATCCGGGCCGGAGGCGGGGTTTCCCACAGAGGACACAGAGAAAAAAAAACCACAGAGGACACAGAGGGAATTTTTTGTTTTCCAAATAAAAAAACTCTCTGTGTTCTCTGTGCAACTCTCTGTGTTCTCTGTGGGAAACAAAACCGCTGACAAACTTTCCCTTCGGCAATCCGGGCCGGGGGCGGGGTTTCCCACAGAGATCACAGAGGGAAAAAACCACAGGGGACACAGAGGGAATTTTTTGTTTTCCAAATAAAAAAACTCTCTGTGTTCTCTGTGCAGATCTCTGTGTTCTCTGTGGGAAACCAAACCACTGCCAAACTTTCAGTTCGGCACTCCGGGCCGGGGTTTCCCACAGAGGACACAGAGGGAATTTTTTGTTTTCCAAATAAAAAACTCTCTGTGTTCTCTGCGGGAAAGAAAACACTTCCAAACTTTCAGTTCGGCACTATAGGAACGGAAAGTCTGTTTTTTTAATGTATAAAAACAAAATTTATTTATATATAAGATTATGCCGCAAAAAGCAATGCTGAAACGGAATAATTTGCATGAGGGGAAAAAATGCCTTACTGTATGGAAAATACAGGATTTGGGGATTAGGGGCTGTGGATTTACTAACCCCAAATCCCTTTCTCCCCAACCTCTCATCATAGGAGGTGTATATGAAAATCGGCATTCGCAAAGAAGATAAAAGTGTATGGGAACGCCGTGTGCCTTTTGTTCCTTCTGATATAAAAGATCTGCGGGAAAAAGGGATTGACATGGTGATGCAGTCTGCTCCGCACCGGGCATTTACGGATGCAGAGTTTGCAGCAGAGGGAATTCCTGTTCAGAATGACCTCAAAGACTGTGACATGATTATCGGTATTAAGGAAATCCCCCCGGCCCTGTTTGAAGAAAACAAAATTTATGTTTTTTTTGCCCATGTGATCAAGGGACAGCCCCATAATATGCCTATGCTCAGAAGTATGATGGATAAAAAAATTACGCTGATTGACTATGAAAAGATCATGGATGATCAGAACCGGAGACTGATTTTTTTCGGACGCTATGCCGGGCTGTCCGGGATGATCAATTCTCTTTGGGCTTTGGGACAGCGGTTTGCAGTTGAAGGCATTGCCAGTCCCTTCACCCGTCTGCGGCAGGCCCGCCATTATCACGATCTGGAAGCCGCAAAAGCAGTTATCCGTGAAATCCGCACTGATACAGAAAAAAACGGAATACCCCCGGCAATTCATCCCCTGATTATCGGACTGAGCGGCTACGGCAATGTGTCCAAAGGCGCGCAGGAGATTCTGGATCTGCTTCCGGTTAAGGAAACTGAGCCGGATAAAGTGGCAGAAGTATCCGGAAATACAAATCTTTCAGACAGACAGATTTACAAGGTGATATTCAGGAAAGAACACTGTGCAGGTCCCAAAGACAAAAGCACAGTTTTCAATGATCAGGAATATTACCGTTACGGAAAGGAAAAATACGAAAATGTTTTCTGGCGGTATGCCGGGCATCTGAACCTGCTGGTCAACGGCATTTACTGGGACAGCCGCTATCCCCGGCTCCTGACAAAGGAAATGTGCAAAGATATGTGGGCAGAGGGAAAACAGCCCCGGCTCCGTGTGATTGGGGACATCAGTTGCGATCCGGAAGGTGCTGTGGAATGTAATGTGAAAACCTGCGATCCGGGAAATCCGGTATATGTTTACAATCCGGATACCGGGGAAATCCGTTATGGGTTTGAGGGAAAAGGGCCGGTCATCATGGCGGTTGATATTCTGCCTGCGGAACTGCCCAGAGAATCTTCGGTCTGGTTCAGCAGTGTGCTGAAGGAATTTGCAGCGAATCTGGCCGAAGCTGATTTTTCCCGCAGTTTTGAAGATATGAATCTCCGCCCTGAACTGAAGCGGGCCGTGATCCTGCACAGGGGGGAACTGACACCGGACTATGGATATATCCGGAAATTTTTGACATAAGAATCTGTAATTAAACCGGTTTGATCCACTGCCCAAAAAATGAATCGGAAGGCAGGAAACAAAATACACCGGATGCTGTTTTTAATCTTTCTGCAAATGCACCTGTTCCGGGGCGAGCTCGTATGTCCAGGGATTGCCGGAATTTTTCCATCCGTTTTTCATCCTCTTTCCGTTAAAGCAGCTTTCCGGATCCTTTACCATATCCCCTTCAAATCCGTCTGTGATGTTATACACATTTTTGAAACCTGCCTCCGCAAGTTTGTTTACGGATTTTGCACTCCGGCCTCCGGAACGGCACATGACCAGGATGGTGTCATCAGGCTGAAATTTTTCCATGACCAGAGTTGCAAAATTCTGATTTTGCTCCATGACAGGCTCCTGTTTGCCTTTTTCCTCTTTGAGTTTGTACCGCATAAACTCGCTTGGAATATTGCAGGCCATTGCTGCATGACCGAGAAACACGTATTCCTCCGGTGTCCGGCAGTCAATGATATGAATTTTTTCCGGATCAGATTTCCACATGTCATAAGCCTGTTTTGCCGTTACATACAGTCCCAGAACCGTCTGCTTGGAAGCCGGAAGGTCGGCTCCGGGTTTGAGGGCTTCTGAAACAGCACTTTCTTTCTTCTTTTCCAAAGTATCTGCTGCGGGTTTGGGAACTTCGGGAACCGCAGTTTCCGGTTTCAGAAGATCCGTTCCGGATTTGGGAACTTCAGGAAGCGCAGAATCCGGTTTCAGAAGATCCGTTCCGGGTTTGGGAATTTCGGGGACTCCGGAATCCGGTTTCGGAAGAACCGATTCAGGTTTGACAACTTCCGTAATTGCAGCTTCCGGTTTTTTTTCCGGAGCCGGTGCTGCCTGTCCAATGGAAAATGTGGAAAAGAACAGAAAACACAAAGAAAAAATCAGCATGAAAGATAATCGTTTTCTCATTTTCATTTCCTCCTTTCAGTTATGATTGTCAAGGCATTCCGCCTTCCGATTCCTGTTTGTGTATGCCGGAAATCAGCGATGCTCCCCCCGCAAATGCAGAACCTTTTTCCGCAGTCCTTCGGCTGTGACCTGTTCCGGCATGACCGGAGTTCCGGCCACGAGCTGGACTTTTGACCAGAAGCGTCCGGATATGCGGCTCATGGCTTTTCCGGATTTTTTGCTGAAAAAACTTCCCCACAGTCCGCGCAAAGCCATAGGGATAACCGGAACCGGGGTTCTCCGGATGATTTTTTCAATTCCGGGTTTGAAAACATCCATTTCCCCGTCTGCTGTGATTTTGCCTTCGGGAAAAATGCAGAACAGATCGCCTGCCTCCAGTCCCCGTGCAATCTCCTCAAATGCCTGTTCATAGATTTCCGGTTTTTCCCGCTGGGATACAATGGGAACAGCCTTTCCTGTGCGGAAAATAAAATGAAGCACCGGAATGCGGTAAATGGGTTCAAACATGATAAAACGTATGGGTCTGCGGCAGGCTCCCGCAATGAGCAGCCCGTCCACAAAACTCACATGATTGCAGACCAGCACTGCCGGGCCTTCATCCGGTATGTTTTCCAGTCCCTCATGGCGCACACGGTACATGGTATGCGTGAGTATCCAGATGAGAAAACGCATGGCGAATTCCGGCACAACCGAATAGATATAAATGGCAACCGCAATATTGCCCAGAGCAACAATGAGGAAAAATTTTGTGATGCTGATTTTCAGAACGCCCAGAAGGAGAATGCCCATGACAGTGGAAAGCACCATGAAAAGCGCATTGAGAATATTGTTGGCAGCTATTACGCGGGCGCGGTAGGCAGGTTCCGTGCGCATCTGGATAAACGCGTTAAGGGGAACAATGTAAAATCCGCCGAAAATGCCAATCAGAACCAAATCCGCAAGTACCCGGATGCTTCCCGGAGTGTCCAGAAACTGGCTGATATTGAGAAGTGTGGCCGTATCCGGTGTGTCATAGGCCAGAAACAGATCAATTCCGAAAATGCTCAGTCCCAGAGAACCCAGAGGAACCAGTCCCAGTTCCACTTTGCGTCCCGAAAGTCGTTCGCAGAGCAGGGAGCCCACGCCAATACCCACAGAAAACATGGTCAGCAGCAGAGTGACAACACTTTCATTTCCCCTGAGAACAATTTTGGTGAAATTGGGAATCTGGGTCAGATAGGAAGAACCCAGAAACCAGAACCAGGAAATTCCCAGCACGGAAAGAAAAACCGAATGAATGCGCCGGGCAAATCCAATGGTGTTCCATGTCTGGGTCAATGGGTTCAAATCCAGTTTCAAATCCGGGTCAGCGGCCGGTGCGGATGGTATTTTGCAACTTACGCCCCATCCGGCCAGTGCAATGGCAAAAACCGTGAGACCGATAAGGATATTTCCCTGCTGAATCAGCACTCCTCCGGTCATGGTTCCCAAAAGAATGGAGACAAAGGTTCCCATGCTGACAAGTGCGTTGCCGCCCACCACTTCTTCGCGTCTGAGATGCTGGGGAATGATGCTGTATTTCACAGGCCCGAAAAATGCAGACTGTGCGCCCATGAGAAAAAGCAGAACTATCAGCAGATAAACATTTTTCAGATAAAACGCGGCCGCGCCGCAGGCCATGATGATGATTTCTGCAAACTTGATTTTGCGAATCAGCATGGCTTTGTCATATTTGTCACTGATCTGACCGGCCATAGCAGAAAAAAGAAAAAAGGGAAGAATGAACAGCCCGGCCGCGATATTGACCAGAATATTGGAATCAAGTCCCGCAGATGCCTGAAATGCAATGAGAATCATCAGAGCATTTTTGAACACATTGTCGTTAAAGGCTCCCAGAAACTGAGTCCAGAAAAACGGGGCAAAACGCCGTGCGCCAAAAAGGGCAAACTGGCCCTGTTCCCTGTTTTTTTCCTGTGGAGAATTTTCCATCGTCAAACCTGCCTTTCTGCGTAAAGAAGTGTTGTTTCCCACAGAGGACACAGAGGTTTCACAGAGACCACAGAGTTTTTTTCTCTGTGTCCTCTGTGGGAAACTTTTTGTCTGTCAAAAAAATGCTGCTAAAAAATCCCGAAAATCCATCCCAGCAGCATCATGGCAATAAAGGAAAAAAAAGCTATATCCACAAAGCTGAATTTTCTTTTTTCCGTGACAGTTTTTATACCGGTTTCTTTTTTTTCCATAACGGTTTTGAGGATTGCCTGGGCTATTTCGGGTATGCCTCTTTCGGTATCGGAGCAGATTTCTGCCATCTGAGGCTCCGCAGGCATAGTTCTCTGTTTTTCATATATGACTTTGGCATTTTCATCAGCACCGATGGCCGCTATGGAAAGTTCGATCAGACGCCAGAGACTGTTCACCCGCAAAGGCCCTTTGAAAGTCCGTCCCCTGATTTCCTTTGTCTGTCCTTCCGGAATCCAGAATGTTTCCAATATGATATAACCTACGGAAAAATCAGTCAGATGACCTTCTTTCACCTTTTGGGCGGCATTTTTCCCTGCCTCTGTTCCGGAAAAAAACACCTCGCATTCCAGATTTCTGCCTGATACCCTGAAATTGCGAGCGCTTCCTATAATGCTGACAACCGTTCCCCGGTTATGGGTATCCAGCAGAGGAACCTGTCCGCTCCGGGGCAGTATTGCACCGTCCACCAGATGGACAAGGTGTACCATTTTCTGCTGAGAAAGATCAAAACGGAGCAGTGGATTTTCTGTAGCAGCAATCACCCATACAGACTGTGTTTTTTCATTAAACGAGCCGGGTTTTGCGGATATTTTTCGGATATAAAGATTTTCATCTTCCATAATCTGTGCCCATTTACGGGTAAAAACGGATTTGGATATACGACAGAAAAAGATGATACACTTATACTGCAAAACAGACAATAGGGAAATGATGATTTTGGAAATGAAATAAATTTACAGGCGGTGCATGACCAGATTGAATTCTGGATAATCAGCAGCAGCCCGGATTAGCGTCAGCGTAATCCGAAACCATATCGGGGAAATGTCGTATTACGGCCTTTGGCCTAATCCGACCTTGCATTTTTTATCCGTATTACCTGCAGGTGTTATAAAAAAACACTAAGCGGCGAAAGCCGGAATCCAGTTCCATAAGCCGTTGAAAATAATGGATTCCGTCTTTTGCCGGAATGACGGTCAAAAAGAATAACTGCCTGATTTCTGGAAAGGCTGCGTAAGGTGATTTATGAAAATAAATATCCCATTTCCGTTCATAGACACAGGGTAAAAGCTGTAAACTTTTGATACTTTGGTGGTATATTTTTTCTGGAAATAACCTGACATCAGTTCTGTAATATCTGCTGTATCCCTCAGTTTAATTTTGACAGAGCAATAAGCAGTCCGGTTCCCCGGCATTCAATCTCAGATTCCCATCCTGTAAAGCCTGCCCGGAAGCTGTTTATCCAGAAATTCTGCCATAATCCGGGAGCATTCCGAAACCTTCCGCCTTTCAATTCCGGTTTTTATATGAAGAGATTCAAGAAGATACAGGGTATCTTCGGTGGCAATGTTTCCGGCCGCTCCTGTGACAAAGGGACATCCGCCCAGTCCGCCTAAAGCTGTGTCAAAATGGCGTATACCGCATTCCAGACCGGACATGAGATTGACAAGTCCCAGACCTCTGGTGTCATGGAGATGAAGCCCCAGAGGAATTCCGCTGATTTCCTTCTGCACCATGTGTACAAGTTTTTTTACCAAAAGCGGATGGGCCATGCCTGTGGTATCGGCCAGGGAAATCCGATCTGCGCCAGCGTCAGCATACATCAGGACGGTTTCCAGCACATTTTCTTCGGGAATGTTTCCTTCATATACACACCCGAATGCACACTGCACGCTGGCAATAACGTGCATCCGGTTCTCCCGTGCAAGTCTCACCATTTCCCGGCCCTGCTCCAAAGCCTGCTCACGGGACATACCCGCATTTTTCCGGCTGTGGGTATCGCTTGCAGATACAGATACTTCCACCGCATTCAGCCCGGCACGGAACGCACGTTCCACGCCTTTGGGATTGAGTGCAAGCCCGGTATATACGAGATTTTCCCGTTCCGGAAGCATTTTGATCAAATCTTCCGCATCAGCCATTTGGGGAACCCGTCCGGGATTAACAAAAGACGTGATCTGAATCCGGGAAATTCCGGCTTCTGCCAGTCTGCTTATGATTTCCGCCTTAAGTTCTGTGGGAATTATCCTGGATTCCATTTGAAACCCGTCACGCGGTCCCACCTCGATCAATATGATGCTGTCCGGATACATGGCATAAAAATAATGGAGATATGCTTTCAGGTCAAGAAAAAATACTTGACGAAAGGAATAAGCAGAATATAATCTGAGAAAATTACTGTCAAAAAAAGGAAAAAATATGGCACTGCCCCAGACAAATTTTCTTTCCGCTGAGGAATACCTGGAAACTGAGGAACATGCGGAATGCAAAAGCGAGTATTATCACGGCGGGTTGTTTGCCATGTCCGGTGCATCGTTCAATCATAATCTGATAGCGGCAAACATGTTTATGGCTTTGGGAGCTTCTTTGGGAAGATCAGACTGCTTTGTTCTTGGCAGTGACATGAAGATTGAAGTGGACAAAGCCCGGCATTATACGTATCCGGATCTCAGCATTGTGTGCGGAGATGTCAGATTTGCCGCAAACCGTGATGACACAGTGACCAATCCCGTGGTGATTGCGGAAATTCTGTCTGAATCCACCAAGGATTATGACAGAGGCTCCAAATTCACTGCATACCGGAACATATCCTCTTTGAAAGATTATCTTCTGGTGGATCAGTATTCCTGTCATGTTGAATATTTTTTCAAAGATGAAAAAGGCAGGTGGGGACTTGAGGAATATCGCAGTGAGGATGACTGTTTCATCATCAGATCCGTGAATGCGGAAATCTCCATGAAGCAGATTTACCACAGGGTGAAATTTTCCAATGAATTGTAAAAACAGGTATAACTGTCTGATATAGCATCAGTCCGCCAAATGGCGCATAAAATTTTTATTCAACAAAATAGCAGTGGATCAAATCCCTTGACAGTCTTTATTTAACCCCAGAGTTACGCAGAGTTTGCACAGAGCGGCACAGAGTTTCTATGCGGACAAAGATGCTGATGAACAGATTTGATCTGCTGTACCAAAAAGATTAAGGACAAACATCATGTACAGAGTTATGATCCGGGACAATATGTCACCGATTGCAAAGGAAATTCTGGAAGCCACCGGAAAGATTGAAGTCGTGGTGGACAATGACAAAAACACAAATGATCCGAAAGTGCTGGCCGGGCTGATTGGGGAATTTGACGGTCTTGCCATCCGGAGCGGAACCAAAGTCACAGCAGAAGTGCTGGAAAAAGCCGGAAAACTCAAGGTTGTGGGCAGGGCAGGCATCGGTGTGGACAATATTGATCAGGAAACAGCCACCCGTCAGGGCATTGTGGTCATGAACGCGCCCGGCGGCAATACTGTCACCACAGCAGAGCATACGCTTTCCATGATGATGTCCCTGGCCCGGAATATTCCGCAGGCAACGGCATCGCTCCGCGCGGGAAAATGGGAAAAGAAAAAACTCAGCGGTGTGGAAATCTGCGGAAAAACTCTGGGCATTGTGGGGCTGGGGCATATCGGCAGAATCGTTGCGGATCGGGCATTGGGACTGAAAATGAAGGTCGTGGCATCTGATCCTTTTGTCAGTGAAGAGGCCGTGAAAAAACTCGGTGTCCGGCTTGTGAGTTTTGAGGAACTTCTGGCAATATCGGATTTCATTACTCTGCATGTGCCGAAACTCAAAGAAACTGCCGGTATGATCAATGCTGCAACACTGGCGAAAATGAAACCCGGAGTACGGCTCATCAACTGTTCCAGAGGGGAAGTGGTGAATATAGATGATCTGTATCAGGCTTTATGCGCGGGGCATGTTGCCGGAGCAGCTTTGGATGTCTTTCCTGTGGAACCGCCTGATCCTGCTTTGGCTTTGCTGCAGCATCCCAATATCATTTTTACACCCCATCTGGGTGCAAGCACGGGCGAGGCACAGATCAATGTTGCCCGGATGATTGCAGAGCAGATGTCTTCGTATCTGCTCAATGGCGTTATCAGCAATGCCGTGAATTTTCCCTCTGTTTCCATGGAGGAAATGGAGCGGCTGCGCCCACATCTGACCCTTGCGGAAAAAATGGGTTCCATGATGGGTCAGTTGGTGCGTTCGGTTCACGACATCACCGTCACTTACGGAGGTGAGGTGGCCGCTCTGTCCACCCGGCCTGTCACCCATGCCATGCTCAAGGGACTGCTGAGCGTTTATACAGACAAACCCATCAATTATGTCAATGCCCGTGCCATAGCCAAAGAAAAAGGCATTGGGCTGAAGGAAAGCGTGGAGCAGTCTGAAGATTTCTCCACTCTGATCAAACTGAAACTGGAAAACAGCACGGAAAGCCCGGATGAAATATGGGGAACCATTTATGAAAAGAAAAATCCCCGGCTGATCCGGGTGGGAAAGGTTTTTCTGGACGCAATACCCGAAGGTTATATGATTGTAATTGAAAACATTGACAAACCCGGTGTGATCGGACATATCGGCACCACTTTGGGACGCAACAGTATCAATATCGGCAGATTCCAGTTGGGAAGACGGGATGACCGGGCTGTGTGCATTGTCAATATTGACACCCCGGCTGATGAACGGGTTCTTGACGAAATCCGTTCGCTTCCCATTCTTCTGTCTGTCCGGCAGGTGCATCTGGACTGAGCTGACAAAGATTGCTCTTGCGTATATGAGGATTGTGGATTATTGATAAAGAGGAATTGTCTTTTTTAACCGGTTATCCGGAAAATTTTATTCATAAAGGAGAAGGAAATCAATGAGAGACAGAATTATAAAGTTTATTATCATGTGTCTGGTGTGCTATGGCATTTATTTTGCTTTTGCCAACCATATCATTTACTTCGGTGGCAGGGATTTTGCCATCCTGAAAAAGCAGAAAATGAGTTTTAACAATACATTCAACAATTACAAAAGCAGAAAAGAGATTCAGTACATCGGCCTGGAAAACGTCCTGAAAAATGAAGATCTGCGGGCAGCGGGTCTTGGTCAGGAATTTGTGAAAAGAGAACTTGTCACAGAAGAGGAACTGCAGGCGGCAGAAGAAAAACTTGATTCTGAAGAATAAATTCCAGACTGTGAATTTTCAGAAAAAATCAGCAAATCTAAAACTTTCCGGAGGAGTGCAAAAAATTGTATTTTTTGCACTCATGGAACCGCTCTGAAAACGGTCTGCGGAAAACTTTTCGATCTGCTGAAAGCAGAACGGGCTTCCAGCCTGTTCCACTTTGCGGAAGCCTGTTCTGCCTTATTTCATGGGGATGCGCTTTTATGTTATGGAAACGGAAAATTGCATACGGCGCAGTGCTGTGCCTTTTCCTGATGCTCTGCATATGCGCATCCCTGTGGTTTTCCCTCCCCGTGATTCTGAACTCGGAGCGGATTTTACAATATGCCAGAAATGCGGGGCTGGAAGGTTTTTCCTGGAATGTCTGCCGGATCGGTCTGAAAAGAGCTGAAATCGGCAATATCGGAATCGGAACAGGTGAAGGAAAGGCACTTGCAGCAACATTCCTTGAAGCCGACTATTCCATAACCGGACTCCGGGACGGGCATATTCCCGCAGTCCGGATCAGCGGTCTGGAACTTAACTGCGGCATCAGAGACGGACATTTTTTTCTTCAATATTTTGATCTTCCTGCATTTTTGCAAAGATTTCCTGCCAAAGCAGAAACATCCTCATCCCCGGACATCCCGCCTTTTTCCATCGGAAAACTGGAACTCCGGAACGCACTGATCCTGTTTGCATGGGAAAAGGAAAGATTCAGAATTCCTCTGGAACTCACCTTTCATCTTGGAAACACGGGAAAAATGGATGGCATTCTGACTCTTTTTCCCGGCTCACAGGAAATCCGGACCGGTTTTGACTATGATTTTTCCACCCGCGAAATTCAGATTGCAATGGAAACATATTCGCTCCGCACCGGCCGCTTTTCTGATTTGATTAGCCGTGTACCCGGACTTTCCATGTCAGGTCAACTGGATATGCAGGCCGAAGCCCGGATGCAAACAAATCCTTTTGATCTGTCTTATGCCTGTGTTTCAGGGCAGTTCCGTGCCAAATCATGCCTTTATGGAAATATGCAGATGGCTCCATTCGGGCCGGAACACAGGCCCTTTGCTTTTGAGGTGCAGACTGCGGACGGAAAACAGTGGGACATATCTGCTTCGGATATGTCAATGATCTCGCCTTTTCCCTTCACCCTTTCCCATCTTGACGGAATCCTGAATTTGTCAGACAATGGCACGGATATACAGGGAAATATAAGCATGGAAGCTCCAAAAACAGACACCGCTTCATTTCACATAAAAGAAGCCCTGCATTCCAAAGGAAAATTCTCTGTGCTGTCCGGCAAAGATGGAAACTGGGAATGTTCCTACGCCGCTTTTCCCAATCCAAACCCGTCTTCGTTATGCAATATTCAGACAGGAGAAAAAACTGCTTTTGTTTTCAGACAGCCGGAAATGGAACTTTCCGCAAAAGGACAGTCCGGAAATGGTTCATTTGCATACGATATGAAAATACCGCAGATCCGGATTGAACAGGAAACCCTCAGTTTTGAACTTCCGCTTCTGCAGGCCAAAGGCAATGGGAAATTTGGGAAATCATCAGAAATGACAGCGGATCTCCGCATCCCGGAAATAAAAATGACAGCGGGCAAAACCGCTGTAAGCGCCAAAAATCTTTCCTTTTCCGCAAAAGCCGAAAACCTGCGGGGCAGCGCGTTCCGTATGAACGGTGAAATCAGGCTGTCCGAAGGCAGTGTGAGCGAGGAAAATTCCAAAACACTGGCAGACGGCATACGAATTTCTTTTCCGTTTCAATGGCCCTGGAAAAAATCAGAGAAAAAAGGGGAAATCCATATCAGCAGTGTAAAATCAGATATATACAGCCTGGGCGGTTTAAGCGGTTTTGTCCGGCAGGATGATGACGGAGTGAATTTCGGGGGAAGATTCAAAGGCACAATCCTGCCCGGACTTCAGGCAGATGTGAGCGGAAAATACGCTTTTCTTCCCAAAAATCCCATCACGGAAATTTCCCTTGTTTCCCGTCATCAAATCAAATCTCCATTGGATTTGGGAAAGTTTCACAAATCCGCCAAAGGCACACAGATCAGCGGACTGCTTGATCTCAAAGCAGGCATGATTTCAGACAAAAACGGTTTTGTATGTCAGGCAGATGCCTCATTCACAAAGGGAAATATGCGCATAGGCAAAGAAGGGCCGGTTCTGGACGGCATTGATCTGCACGTTTCCATGCCTGATTTGCCCGGTCTGCGCAGCGCACCGGGCCAGCAGATGAAATTTGATTCTCTCCGCATAGGCAATATCCTTTTGGACAAAGGGGATATCCGTTTTCAGATTGAATCCGGAAAATCCTTTCTCATGGAAAAAGCACAGTTTGACTGGTGCAAAGGCCGGGTGAATGCACATTCCCTGCGAATCATACCCGGACATGATGATTATGATCTGATCCTGTACTGTGACCGGCTGAATCTGGCAAAGGTGCTGGAGCAGTTGGGAGCGGCAAAGGCAGAGGGTGAAGGCACAGTAAATGGCCGGATTCCCATACGTTTTGCCAAAGGTGAACTGATTTTTGATGACGGATTTCTGTATTCCACTCCCGGAGACGGCGGAACCATTCATCTGAAACCTTCAGAACTTGTCATGGCAGGCATTCCCAAAGACACTCCCCAGGCCGGTCAGCTTGATCTGGCAGCCGAGGCACTGAAAGATTATGAATACCAGTGGGTGAAAATGCTGCTATCCAGTGAAGGGGATAATCTGATGATGCGCGTAAATTTTGACGGCAAACCTCTAAATCCGCTTCCTTTTGTCTATAAAGAGGATTTAGGCGGATTTGTAAGGGTGGAATCAGGAGGGCAGTTGTCACGTTTTCAGGGAATACGCCTGAATGTGAATCTGGCCATGCCTCTCAACAAAATTCTGCGCTACAGGGGAGCCTGGGATAAATATAAATAACTCAGGTTGCCAGTTATAAAGGGGTTTAATTTTTTGAAATATTGTCAAAACAAAAGGTTATAAATTTTACCTGTTTTCTGCATAAAAATCTGCCTCCTGAAACAGAGAGGGGCTCCGCATACTGATTAATAATATTAACTACTTAATATTATTATATTTTTAAGGTGATTTCTGAAAATAAATATCCCGTTTCAGTTTA
>JBFXEJ010000135.1:0-14437 GCA_050180235.1 Desulfococcaceae bacterium | reverse complement strand
GTTTTAAGGATGCGGCGGCGTATCAGGCTACACACGGGTTCAAAACCCAAGGTCGGGACGATCTCGCCGCCGCCTGTGTTCCTGCCCGGCAGCCGCGGCTGCCGGGCAGGAACACAACGGTACAGAACTTCTTAAATACCTTTTATACTGTCGCATGGGACTGGTCAACTCAATCCCAACATACAAGGTCGGATTAGCGCAAGCGTAATCCGACATTTCGGTACGGCCATGAAATGCACCAACAATTTTAGCTGAAACAATGCACCAACAATTTCAGATGAAATGAAGCACTATAAGGAAAATTGGTAGTGCTACACAAGTAATGCTGATATTTTTCAATATATTTAAGCATGTTATCTGTAACAACCATCAGAAAGTGTCATCCGCAAAACCCGGTGTCCGGAACGGGAGGAACCGCTTTGTCACTGTGTTTCCCGGCTTTTCAGCCGCTGAAAAAGGCGTATGCTTCGGGGATCGGAATCCGGACATATATCATTTATCTGTCTGAAATCAAAAATAATATAAACAGCATTACTTGTGTAGCACTACCGGAAAATTTTTTCTGGATCTGCATTTGCAGGATTCTTCATGAGGGGAATTTTACGGTTTTCGGATGCCCAGTTTAAGCATACGGGCGCGCAGGGTGCTGCGGTCAAGTCCGAGGATTTCAGCCGCGCTGTTTTTTCCGCCCACTTTCCACCGGGTCTGTTCAAGCACCCGGAGAATATGGTTCCGCTCAACCTCTGCCAGCGTTTTTTGGCTCATATCCAAACCTGTGAAGTGTCTGGTCAGATCGTCAGCCAGCCGCAGTTTAGTGCCGGAGGAATTGATAACCCCACGCTCAAGGACGTTTTCCAGCTCCCGGACATTTCCGGGCCAGTGATAGGCCTGTAAGGCATCCATTACGCTCTGCGGAATGATTTCAATGGTTTTGCCCATCCGTTTGCAAATTTTTTTTACGTAAAAATCCGCAAGAAGCGGTATGTCATCCCTGCGATCACGGAGCGGTGGCACGGTAATCGGAAAAACATTCAGCCGGTACCAGAGATCCTCCCGGAAAAGGCCTTTGCGGACTTCCTCTTCCAGATTACGGTTTGTGGCGGCAATAATCCGTACATCGGTTTTGATGGTTTGGGAACTTCCCACCCGTTCAAAATCACCGCTCTGTATCACCTGAAGCAGCTTGGGCTGCAATTCCAGCGGCAGTTCGCCAATCTCATCGAGAAACAGTGTGGACCCGTTTGCAGTCTCAAACCGTCCTATCCGTTTGGAGCCGGCACTGGTGAAAGCACCTTTTTCATGGCCGAAAAGCTCGCTTTCAATAAGGCTGGCAGACAGTGCTGCACAGTTCATTTTAACCAATGCCCGATCCCTGCGCAGACTCATGCTGTGAACCGCACGCGCCACCAGCTCTTTACCGGTTCCGGTTTCGCCGAGAATCAGGACAGTTGTATCAGTGGCTGCAATCTGTTCAATCTTGTAAAACACGTAGTTGACTGCATTACTCTGACCGACAATGTTCTCATGGTTGTATTCCTGTCTGATTTCTTCCTGAAGATAGGCTCTTTCAGATTCAAGCTGTTTTTTTAAGGTGTTTATTTCACAAAGAGCGGTTTCAGCCAGATTTCTGCTTTTTTCCGCTTCTTCCCTTGCGAGTCTGAGTTCGGCAGTCCGGTTTTCAACAATTTCCTCCAGATGTCTTTTATAATATTCACGCTCAGTCACATCCTCAATGGCCAGCAGAATCAGTTGGAGCCGGTTTTCCCCGCTGTAAATCTGTCTGGCGTTTAAAAGCATTATTTTCCGGCCTATGGTATCAAAACTGTGTTCCACCTCAAAGTCATTAAACACATTGTTTTCAGGAAGGATATCTTCAAGCAGTTCTCTGAGTCTGGGGATGTTCCACTGCCTGTTGCCAAGATCATATATTAGGTTCCCCTCTGTCTCATCCGGTCTGACATTGAAGGTTCGGTAAAAGGACTGATTGGCTTTTACCACCTTCAACTCAGAATCAAGCACTATTAAAGGTTCACGAATTGAACCCAGGATGTTGTCAAAAATTTCAATAAAAAAATGAGACATTTGCTCACCCCCATGATTTTTTGATTATTTGCTCTTTTTTCAGTTGGCCGTTTATGTTCACTGGGCGGTCCTCACTGAAATCTGATCAGTTGCGATCAGTTTTTTCATCGCTTCCGAAGACGGCCGGGTTCTCAGGGAAAGCCGGATTACAGGAATTTCAGGATAATAATAATGCGCATAAGAAAATTTTCTGCCAGAGTGGTCTTGCAGCACTGGCTGGGTATCAGGATATCAGGGTGACAGGTGACAGGTGACAGGTGACAGGTGACAGGTGACAGGTGACAGGTGACAGGTGACAGGTGACACCCGGCAAATCACGCTCACTGTTCTGATAAAAATTTTAAATGCTTAATTTCTTACATTTTTGGTTTTTTTCAATGGTCATGATAATGTCCATAATATGTACTAATAGCAGATAAAACCTGAAAAGTCAAATGATAAATATCAGAATCCGATTTTGGATGTGGGGCCAATTCCTCTGAAGAACATCAAAAAATTGAAAGTGTTACAGAAAAAAAATTTGGCAGATTACTTAAAAATGCCCGGCAGACTTAATAGCTGCCGGGCATTTTTTGCTTCGCTATGTTTATCAGTAACTTATCTTACACAGCCTTTTCAAAAAGCAGACCGGAATCCGATTGTTTCAGCATGTTCATCATGATACTGGCGTTTGCCGGTATGCCGGGGCTGTGTAACATCAGTCAGTAATTTATTATTTTTTGGCCTTCCTTCGGGCAAATTTTCCAGTTCCCAAAAGTCCCAGTCCAAGGAGCACTATGGTAGCCGGTTCAGGAACAGGCGAAACATCGGTAGATATGGAGAAAGAGGATGTCCGTTCGGTGCCGTTTGAGGTGAAATACCAGTCACCGGCGGTGTCTTCAAAACCGGTTATATGCGCAATACCTTCCCCTTTAAGGACTAAGGTGTTGTAACTGCTGTACGAGATTTCAAAATCTGTAACGTCAAAGCTGTAGGTCTTCATGTCAAAATCAAATGTCCAGAGTGGCACAATTGGATCAGTATTTGGCCGAAACGCGAAGGGAGTGAACGTAACAGCCTGGCCCTGAAGAGCAGGATCATAAGATCCGTTCCCACCTGTCGATGATACAACAGCATTGCTGAATCCAGTGAAAGCCGTGGCAAGTGTCAAATCCAGGTTATCCTGAACGGGTGTTCCGCTAAAGGATATGGCACCGTCAATCATCGGGAGGGCCTCTGCGTTGAACGCAAACGCACCAATCACCACAAGTACAAAACTGCAAACCATAAGCATTTTTTTCATAAAATTTACCTGTTTCCTGTTTCCTTAGACTCTGTTAGACTGCTTAAAAAAACCTGACTCTGTTAAACTGCTTTAAAAAAACATGACTCTGTTAGACTGCTTAAAAAAACCTCTGGCTTTAAATCTCGTGGATAAATAATCTCCCGGAGGTAAAAAGCATCGCATGTCCAAATTTTTATGTGCCTGCCACCTCCTTTTTGAAGTCTTTTTCATAGCGTTTTTTGCTTTGCCAACAATGTAACCGCGTCTTTTTTTGTACTTAGGTGATTTCTGAAAATAAATATCCCGGTTCAGTTCACAGGCACAGGGCAAAAGCTGGAAGCTTTTGATACTTTTCCGGTATATTCTTTTCTGGAAATCACCTTAAAGTGGTTTTGATACCAATTCGCTTTCAAAACATGACCATGCCAAATGCTGTCTTTTCGTGCTGTCCGTGTTTTTCGTGGTTAAAAAAAGAGACATTCCCCGAACTTTGAAAGCGATTTGGTATGAGAACGCCGGTCTGCCGATGATACAGCAATATTGTCATAACACGGGCGATGACGGATGGAATATCAATCGGTTCATTCACAGCATCCATACTTTCTTTTCGCCCATTTTTTCGTCTGACTTCATTGCTTTGCTTTATTACTATTCAATATTCGTGCCAGCATTCCGATTTTTTATTATATTGCTGCCTATCACACTGATTTTTAATGATTAATCAGTTAAAAAAATATTTACATGTCTGCCATTTTAAGTCGTGTAAAATTATATAAAAAAAGGTCATATCTGACACAAGGTCATATAAAACCTTTTTCCCCGATCTTTCTGCTTCACTCTTCAGCGCGATTTCGGCCTGTGCTGTTTCGGAGAGGAATATCTGCAGCACACAGATTCAGTGTGCAGAAAACAGAAAGACCGGATTTTTTTGGAAAAATCCGATCTTTGAAACTCACAGATTCAGTGTGCAGAAAACAGAAAAACCGGATTTTTTGGAAAAATCCGGTTTCTGCAACTCACAGATTCAATGTGCAGAAAACAAAAAAACCGGATTTTTTGGAAAAATCCGGTTTCTGCAACTTACAGATTCAAGGCTTACAGAGTATTAAGGTGATTTCTGAGAATAAATATCCCGGTTCAGTTCACAGGCACAGGCACAGGGCAAAAGCTGGAAGCTTTTGATACTTTTCCGGTATATTTTTTTCTGGAAATCACCTAACCATTGGAATTAAAAACTGCGGACAGGGAATCAGAGTCACGCGCTGCTCTGATTTTTCAAAATCAGACCTGTTTTGCATTTTCCCAAACCGGTTTTGTTTTATCTTTTTTCTGCTTCCGTTTCTCCTTCAGTGCGTGCATGCCTTTTTTCTGGTCTTCACGTTTGTCTTTATCTTTTTTCCCATTGTCTCCCATAACAGAATCCTTTCTTTTATAAGGTTATTATATTATAAATACAGATAATTAATCATACGAATCAAAATTCTGCGGTTCACTTCCTTTTTCCGGCCGAAGTTTCCATTCCGGGTGTGAACAGGGACAGGTATGTTTTACCCGGATACGCAGGTACGGAAATACCCGGACGGACGGTTTCCGGGGCATACCCGGCCATTCCTGTCATGAACCGCGCCAAACCGTAACTTAGCCAGCCCGCCACACGCAGCCTGACGGACTGCTCTTTCCATTTATCCGCAAATATCCGCTGCGCTCTGGTACTGATAGCATATTCCAGGCTGTGCTTTAATTTTTTGGCAAAATTTTCATCGTCAACAACGACATTTGCCTCAAGTGCAAGCAGCAGACTGAAAGGATCAAGATTTGAGGAGCCCACAGTAGCCCAATGTTCATCAATAACAGCAACTTTGGCGTGCATAATGCTCCTGTATTCGTAGATTTCAATTCCTGCATCAAGAAAACTGCCGCGCAGGGCATTCGAGGCATAATGCAGCAGCCGGTAATCCACCCTTCCCTGCAGCAGCAGAATGACCCGGACACCGCGGCCGGCTGCATCCATAAGCGCATGGCGAAACTTCAGGCCGGGGAAAAAATAGGCATTTGCAAGAATGATTTCAGACTGCGCCTGTTCAATCGCCTGCAGATAGGCATCTTCAATATCACGGCGATGGAGGATGTTATTCCGCACCACAAAAGCCGATTGCATACTTCCCGCTGGTTTGGCTGAAAAAGCCTGTCTGTCTGCGTCCCGGCCCCGGCCGGGATGCGGGCGGGTCATGGCCACCCGTGACCAGACCTGGCGGGCAGAATCATGAATTTTTTCCACCAGAGGCCCTTCCACACTTACAGCGTAGTCATAACGGGGCAGTGTCTGACCCGGCATATCCATATCATCAATAATATTAATGCCTCCGACAAATGCAATCTTATGATCCGCGACCACAATTTTACGGTGCAGACGGCGCAGCCTCCGGCGCCGCAGTGTCCAGGGTGATATACCGGGCCGGAATTTCAGAACCATTACGCCGGACGCCTCAAGGTAATCAATCATGGTTTTCGGAAAACTGTCCGAACCGAATCCGTCAATCAGAACATGGGTTTTTACGCCGCGAAAAGCCGCCCGTCTGAGGGCTTCCGCAATGCTCTGTCCGGTACTGTCATTTTTAAAAATATAACTTTCCAGATAAATTTCATCCTCGGCCCGGTCCAGCGCTGCTTTGACCGCTGGAAAATAAGCTTCACCGTTTTGCAGCAGGGTGATCAGGTTGTCCGGAATCATTTCGGTCATAAGTACGTTTCCATATATTTTCAGATATAAATTTTACAAAAAACCGGATTTTTCCGAAAAATCCGGTTTTTTTAATACACGAAAATTTTCGCTTGAGTACTTACTGCCTGACAAAGGAGAGCAATTCAGACCCGTGAATAACTGATACTGTCTTTTTCAAATTCTTCAATCACTTCACGGCTCAGAGAAGGGGGCACCTTTGACATCATCTGAATAAATGTATCTGTATTTACCCGGTAGTCCTTTTTTCCGCCTACTTCCTGATCGAATGCGAAATATGCAACCTGATCAACAAGATACTGGATGTCCGCAGGGGTAAACCCGGATGTCATTTCAATAAGCTGATCCAAATCTATTTGTCCTGTGTTGAGCCTGGTAAGATAATGTTCAAGTATGGTTGTTCTGCCATCCCCGTCCAATCCGCCAACCGGAATAATGCAGTCAAACCTTCCGGGCCGGAGCATAGCAGCATCCAGTTGCCGGATGTAATTTGTTGCACAAACCAGCAGTATCTTGTTTTTCTGATTTTTAAGCAGCGGAATCTGTTTTAAAAACTCGTTTGTGATGGACTTGTCAATTCTGTCTGCCGTGTCACGGCTGCCAGCAAGTTCTTCGAATTCATCTATAAAAAGAACCACTTCATCAAGGGTTCCTGCCTGCTGCATTACTTCACGCAGATTTGCCCCCATTTTTTCCACACCTTCGGCCATAAGCATACTCGGTAAAATCTCAATGTACCACCATGACAGGACACCTGCTATGGCCTTGACAAAATGGGTCTTTCCTGTGCCGGGAGGCCCGAAAAATATGATCGCCCTGGGACAGACAACCCCGTGCTTTTTTGCCAGTTTCTCCTCTGTCAGGGGAAGAATGATTCTGCGCTGAATCAGTTGCTTGGGGGGCTGGGAGTCGGCTATGGTATCCCACAGTTCCCTGCTGAAAGTCTGGGCTCCCATTTCTCTCAGAATATCCTTGTGCTTATACGTCCTGTACTCATCACTGGCCTGTCCCATGTTTTCCAGAAAATCAATGCAGGCTGTACGCAGGCCGACATCCCGACCGACTTTTTCCGAGAGAATCCATTTATGGTTTATTATTTTTGTCCACATATCGGCTGCGATATCCGGCTCAAACTCTGCCCCGCTCATTTCAAAGATTCCGGTCGCACAGGCTTCCGGTGAAATGATTTCCGGTGTCTTACCGTTCATAATACCAATTCTCCATTTATTTGATACAATATTTATTGTCAGTTTTTCCCCGGTTCCGCGTGTGCAAAAAACCGCTCCGCTTAATTTCTGCACTCCTCCGGATTTGCAGAAAACCGCTCCGCTTAATTTCTGCACTCCTCCGGAATATATGTCTGACTGTGCATCTGTTTCCCACAGAGAACACAGAGGACTGCACAGAGAACACAGAGATTTTCTGTGCAAATCAGGATTCAGATTTGACAACTTTCTGAAAGCTGTCAAATCCTGTGTGTCTCTGTGTCCTCTGTGGTTTTTTTATCCTCTGTGTCCTCTGTGGGAAAGCAGAAAACCGCTCCGCTTAATTTCTGCACTCCTCCGGAACGGTAAGGTGTAACTCATCCGGTTATTCACCGGGTAAAACATAAAAGAACACTGACATGAAATGACAAAAGCTTCCCATCAGAACAAATATATGAAAGATGGCGTGATTGAATTTAATTTTGTCAATGCTGTATAAAACCGCACCGATTGTGTAGGAAATTCCTCCTGCAAAAAGCCAGAACACACCTTCTGAAGGTAAATTCTGAGCTAAGGGTTTTATGGCGAAAATGATAATCCACCCCATAAGCACATACATGATTGTTGAAATCAGATCAAATTTTCCTGTAAAAAAAAGTTTCAGAATGATTCCGGTCAAAGCCATTCCCCAGGAAATACCGAAAATCACCCAGCCGATCATCCCTTTCAGGGTGACAAGTGTGAAAGGAGTGTAGGTTCCTGCAATGAGAACATAAATGGATGCGTGGTCAACGATGTTCAATTTTTTTCTTAACTTTGACATTTTTGCACTGTGGTAAAAAGCAGATGCAGCATATAATATCATCAGACTTGCTCCGAAAATGCCGAAACTGACAATATGCCAGATGTTTCCGTGCAGATTTGCATGTATCAGCAGAAATACCGAAGCAATAATGCTCAGAATGAAACCGGCAGCATGAGAAATAATGTTGATATTTTCCTCTGCCGGAGGGTAGTAATTTCCAGCTTCCATATTTTTCATTTCATCAATGCCTTTTGTTCATTATTTTCAACAAAACCGCTATGCCCGGTTTTTGCACTCCTCCGGATCAGTCCGGAGCGGGAGTGCAGATTGTATCATGTCAATGGAGAATCAGCATTAAACCCACATTTTTTTCAATTAGTTATATGGAAAGAATCAGGGTGCTCCTGTTTCTGAGGGCATTTACCATCTCAATTCCTTCTGAATCGGAAACCGTATGGATATGAATTGACATGGATTCGCGCAAAAGGCTCCCGATCCCCAGCACCACACCGAATCTGGCGGATTTTATATGATGCTCCAGATCGTTGCGGGTTTTCCATTCCGACATCAGGCTGAAAAGATTATTGTCTGCGATATCACAGAAGACAGCATATCTCACACATCCTTTCTCCTTTATTGACGGATTAATAAGTGAAAGGAGTGTCAGCATAACCTCTTTCTGCTTTTCAAGTATTGCATACATTGCTATTCTGAGTATTATCATTATATGATTCCTTTTCTGAATTTAACGTGTTCCGGATATCGGCATTCGCCAGTGTGACGATGCTGCGCAACATCAGTTATACATCACATGACAGCAATGACCGGGAAGACATGGGCAGCTTTGTTGCGAAATAAGGAAACATGATGATATATATACTGATCCAATTTTGGTTTTTTATGGCACAGATATTGCTTAATCTGTCAGTCAAAGGCATTTCGGAGTCCGGTTATAAGAATTTGTTCCGATTTTCGACAAAACCAAAATTGGATCAGTATAAAATTAAAATCTCAAAATGCAATGCCTTTGCATAGACAAACCGCCTGGATTCCGCTCTGCTGTTATCCGGGCTGTGCCTGCTGCAACGGCTCATCTGCCGATACGAATTCCATGTAGAGAATTGAATATTCCGAACACGTTAAGCACCCACAAAATGACACCTATGACAACCACAATGTTCAGAATTTTTTTGATCTTCCTGTCCATTGGAATAAAATTGTTCACCACCCACAGCAAAACCCCAATCACAACCAGTATTAACATAAATTGGACAAGATCCATGACAAACCTCCTTTCTGCGATTACCTGATATATAGGCTTTAAGAAAATATTTTTGGGGATTCCTACAGGTTGGGTTGAGGAACGAAATCCAGAAAACTCAGAGTGTTGAGTTTCACTGCGTTCAACCCAGCCTACTCCAAAATAATTATCTTAAAAGCTATAGTGTTTAACATAATATTTGTCCGAAAAACCCTGAGGGTTTTCAAAACCCTTAGGGTTTAAAATGATTTCAGGCACGTTTAAATTTGGCAGCAGTATCCCGGACAGCAGCACTTACTGTACCCCAGGCACTCTCCACGCCGTCTTTAATCCGCTCCCAGTTGTCATCTCCGGCATTCCCCATTTCCTTCAGTTTAACCTTTGTCGCTTCAACCCCATTCTCAAGATCTTCAATCTGAGTGGCATATTTGATATTGGCATCGGCTGCGGAATTCTTGGCATGTGCCTTGAGTTCTGCCAGTTTGGCCTGTGCCAGCTCCACCTCGGCCTCTATCTTCTGTTTGTAGGCTTCTTTTGCAGTCATAACACAATCTCCTTTGTCAATGCAAAGTAAGCATTGAATGTAAAAAATTAAAATTATATGAAATCTGAAAAAACAACTGTGCATTAATCCTTCGTGAAACTTTGTGTCTTTGTGCCTTCGTGGCAGGAAGACGGGAATTTTTTACTGAAATCTTTTTCAGATTTCATATAACAGTCAGTTCCCGCGCGGACTTTCGCGTTCAGTCTTTTTTTCTCATGGTCAGCAGCAGAACGATTCCGCCTGCGAGTGCAATACCTCCCGCGATTGGGGGCAGGGGAAATGTTCTGGTTTTTTCGGCAGTCATTTCCAGTGGGCCGATATCAACCACTTTTTCTCTGGTCGTGTAGGATATTCCCTGATACCCAAAGGCCGCTATCCCCAAAACAATAAGTGCGATGGCAATAACTGTGGTTATTCTCATTTGTTACTCCTTTATAGGCTTTAAGAAAATAATTTTGGGGTTTCCTGTAGGTTGGGGTGAGGAACTAAACCTAACAATTTCAGAATGTTGGTATTCGTTCCCCACCCCAACCCACTCCGAAACAATTATCTTAAAAGCTATATATTGTCAGTCCGGTTTATGAAAAAATCCCTGACTACGTGCTTTTCCGGCCCTGGATGACATTGATCAGCACTGTGATAACGGCGATCACCAGCAGGATATGGATGAACCCTCCCATTGTATAACTGCTCACAAGTCCCAGCAGCCACAAAATTAACAGTATTACAGTAATTGTCCACAGCATGATAATTCTCCTTTCAGTCTGATTCAGATCCTCTGTCAGCCGGTGCTGTTCCGAACCGGGCTGCAGTGGCTGATCCGAGGTCTGATGTTTAAAAAATTGCAGGATACACCTTGAGGCGGGACAGACATTCCTGTCTGTACGCGGTCTGCGGAATCGGGAGCAGGTGAATTTCAGTCCTGTCTGAATCAGGAAAGACTGGACAGACAGGAATGTCTGTCCCGCGGGTTCTGTACAAATTCAGACAGATTTCTGCTGAACTCACGTTCTATTTGCCCACAACTTTCTTGATCTCGCCGACCTTTTCCTGAACTTTCCCTTCCAGCTTTTCAACTTTGCCTTCGGCTTCCAGGTCACGGTTTCCGACCATTTTCCCGGCGGCTTCCTTGATTGCTCCTTTTGCCTGATGCATTTTGCCTTCTGCTTTGTCTCTTGTGCCTGATTTCATGGTATTGCTCCTGTCTGGTTTTGGTTTGGGTTAATTAATGATGATTTCAGAAAAACATCTTCTGCTTTAGCTTTTAAGATAATTATTTTGGAGTAGGTTGGGGTGAGGAACGAACCCCAACATATTTAAATTGTTGGGGTTCGTTCCTCACCCCAACCTGCAGGAAACACCAAAATTATTTTCTTAAAGCCTATTACGCACAACTTTTCTGTGTTACGCACAGCGGCCTGGCGAACTCCGTATTTTTTTTGATTGTTTTTTCCAATAACATATTGGTTTAACGGAAAAATGCCAGAGCAATATCAGAGATGGCATTGACCACAGGCCGGGCAAACCGGCCGGTAGTCATACGGCGGGAGTTTGCGCCCAGCAGAAATCCCAGTCCCACTCCTATCCCCAATACCACAAGAATTGTCTTGCCCTGATTTTCGCTGCCGTAACTCTTGACCTGCTCATAAGTTTCGCTTACCGTCCGGGCTGTTTTGTCATAAGCCTCACTTACAGCATCCTCGGCTTTGCCGAGAATCTCAGCGCCGCGTTCCATAGTGCTCTGCTCAGCAGCACTGTCGCTGCCTGATTCTTCTGCCAATTCCTGTTTGTGGGTCTTTTTTTTGCTGTTTTCGGTATCCATAATTATCCTCCTGAGAAAAATTAAATGTTAATGTTTTTTGACATATCTGCTTTCGGGTTAATGGCAGAAGTGCGTCCCTTCACCGGCCGGGGCCCGGCGCCGCTGCCTGCGGCATTTGCCGGAATTGTCCTCTTTATCCAGCCGGTGGCAGCCTTCACAGCAATAGCCTGCAGGGTCAGCTTCATCAGACCGGAACCCTCTGCTCCGGCAATCCGGCCACCGAGTGAGCGGCGAACCTCCCCGGCAATGGAACCCATAATCCGCTCCAGGGGAGTGCTTCGTCTTATGAACATCCCGGAGGCAAGCCAGCCAAGGCCCGCTGCAGCACCTGCGGCCCAGTACGGAGAATCCTTCACATATTCACGCCAGTCCAGTTTCTCTTTGATACGGTCTCCGATTTGCCCCACTGTCCGGGAAATGTTTTCTTCCCCTCTGGCTATATCCTGACGGATTTCTTCGGAACTGCGCTCGGCATCCGCTTCTTTTGTATTACTCAGATTCTTTTTCTCAGACATTCCTTATCCTCCTGTTCAGTGTTTACATTGTCTTCTGTGCTTTAGGGTTCGATTTCCTCATTTGCCTGCACCCGGTGAAGACAATGATGACACCGATTAAAGTAAGCAATGCTCCGGTGACAGTCGCGGCAGTGACGGGGGCCATATATGAAGCAAGTTTGATGATCATTGCAGCGCACAGACACAGAAATGCTGCAAAACTGATGGCCGCTCCTGCCGCGACTGTTAAGATTCCGCTGCGGACAGCCCGCACTTTTTCGCGAATTCCCTGGATCACGAGCTCAATTTCGTCGTGAACCACCGCTGCTGATTTGCCCGCAAGCTGTCCCAGCAGTTCAGTTAAAGATTCGCGCTGTGCTGCAGGGTCTCTGTCTGTGATTTTGCTGTTCATTGGAAAATGGCCTCCTTACCTGCGTCTTAAAACAGAGCCGATAATCAGACCGACACCTCCTGCTATCAGCATACTGCGCCAGGGATTCTGCCCGACGTATTCCCGGACACCGGCATCTGCCTTCTCATACTCGAACTGCCGGACATATTCTGCTGACTGATCCAGCCACTCGGATGCCTGCTTTCCGTACCGGGCCATGCCGGACTGTGCATCCTGATATAATGCTGTTTTTTCGTACAGAATCTCAGCAGCATTATGCAGCTTTTCAGCAGTAATATTTTTTACATTATCAAAGCGGGTTGGCTTATCCGAAACCTGGTATTCTCCCGCTGTTTCTTCATTTTTGTCAACTGCTGTATTGTTTATTTCCACAGTTCACCTCATAAAAAGTTAAAGGGTGATGATTGCCTTCAATATCATGGCATCTCAGTCTTTTGCAGCCGATGCGAATCAATCCCATGTTCTCATTGCACGATCACTTGCCTGCGGTCTGCAAAACTTTGTACCGATCCTGCTGATACCAATTCGCCATTGATTTGATACAATATTGTCAGTTTTTCCGAAGTTCCTGCTGTGCAAAAAACCGCTCCGCTTAATTTTTGCACTCCTCCGGGCTTGTGCAAAAAACCGCTTTGCTTAATTTTTGGGTAGTGGGTGAGATCGGTTGACCTCCCTGTTTTAACCGCAGAGTCACGCAGAGTTTTCCACAGAGTGACACAGAGTTTTTTCTGCCGGAAATTCAGATGCTGAAAAATCAACCGGTTTGACCCACTGCCAATTTTTGCAATCCTCCGGGCGTGTGCAAAAAACCGCTTTGCTTAATTTTTGCAATCCTCCGGATTTGTATTCTGCATTGTATAAAAGCAATGGCGAATTGGTATTATTTGCAGTCTGCAGAGACCTTCCCTGCAGACTGCGGAACTTTGTATCTACCTGCCCTGCTGACTACTGGGTTACGGTCGTATGCGTTTTGGTCGTGGTCGAGGTGGTCTCCTTTTCCACAGCGGGCTTTTCGGTCGTGGTCGTAGTGGTAATTTTCCGAACCACAACTTTTTCAGCGATCCGACTATCCCCTTCACCGGTGTAGTAAACCGTTACCGGCAGACCTGACCTGACAGTCTCCATGGAGACAGGAGCGCCCGTTTCGTCAACATAGGTTGTGGTCTTCGTGTAACTGTAGCTCATCGGAGATGAGCCGGTTTCCGTCTGAACCACTATGGTGTCGGGGTTAATCTGGCTGATTGTCCCTGCTGTTTCCGTTGTAGTGACAGTCACCTTTTCCTGCTGGGCAAATAAAGTGCATGGCATAATCAGAACTGCCAGTGCCAATACGAGCATCATTACTGTTTTCATGAACTCTCCTTTTTGTGAAATACGTCTTTTTTCATGTATCTGAAACCTGCGGAGACATTCTCCGCAGGCTGCAAAACTTTGTACCGGCCTGACTGACTACTCAATTTTGGTCGTCCGGCTTTTGGTCGTTGTAGTGGTATTCTCTTCAATCACAGGGCTTTCGGTCGTGGTCGTGGTGGTCTGCTTCTTTTCAATCACGGGTCTTTCAGTCGTAGTCGTGGTTTTCCGGGTCACTTCCCCCGAACTTTCGTAAGTGGGAGACGATGAACAGGCTGCAAAGGTGAGCATCATTATAAAAGCTGAACAGGTGATAAATATCTTTCTTTTTTTCATTAGACCTCTTTCAAAAGTCATTTCCTCTTGATTTCAATTCAAAATTATAAATACCCGCTATCAATTTAAATCTTAACTCAAATCTTTTTCTTCTGTTTCTGTATCTATCTGAAAGTATTTTA
>JBFXEJ010000134.1:0-14486 GCA_050180235.1 Desulfococcaceae bacterium | reverse complement strand
AGACGATATGTTTTTCAAAGAACGAAAAAATACATGACAATGTTATCGGGATGTATATAAACCGTTATTATTTTGTAAACGGTCTGTTTTCGGAAACGGCATAATCAACCTTTTTGACCCACTACCACAGTATTTTTACGAACCGCCTGACAGAGAATTCTTCCGCAGACAGGCTGCCCAGTATGGTTTTGATGAAGATGCCTACATGAAAGCATTGAAAAAAGTTCCCATTTTTTCAGATGATTATGTGAAGAAGATCATAAATTTTCTGACCGGTCTGACAGGGATGATCGGGAAGATGGGACTGGTCAGCAAACGGCAGTCGGAATTTGACCGGATACAAACCGAAATGCAGGTTGCCAAAAAGATTCAGACCTGCCTTTTGCCGAAAAAAGCAGAATTAAGCGGATACGAAATTGCAGCGAGCTGCGAGCCTTCCGAGGAGGTTGGGGGCGACTATTATGATGTGATTTCTGTCGGAGGTTATGACTGGATTGTCATCGGCGATGTTTCAGGACACGGCGTAAGCGCAGGACTGGTCATGATGATGGTTCAGACAGCCATTCATACGGTTCTGATCCAGAATCCTCAGATGCCGGTGTCACGCCTTTTGTCCGTGATTAACCGGACAATCTATGAAAACATTGTCCTTATGGATGAGCAGAAACACATGACCATTATTGTGATTGCCTGTGGAAAGGACGGCTTCTTTGATTTTTCAGGGCTTCACGAGGATATTCTGTTCTGGTGTGCTGAAACCCGGAAAGTGGAAAGCATTGAAACTGACGGCATGTGGATCGGGCTTGAGGCGGATATTTCCGAAATGCTGCCGGTGAGTGAATTCCGGCTCGGAACCGGTGACTGCCTCATCCTTTACACTGACGGAATCATTGAAGCCAGGGGAAAAGACGGCAAATTCTTCGGCACAGAGCGGCTGACCGCTGTCATTGAGGCATCCGGCGGCAAATCTGCTTCCGAAATCCATGCCGCGATTCTGAACGAAATCAGTGATTTTGAAAAAACCGATGATGTTACGCTGTTTGTGATGAAAAGGGTGTGAGAATCAGTAAAGGCAAACAAAAATTTTCGTGTATCCAAAAAACCGGATTTTCTGAAAATTTTATGCCCAAAAATTTATGGAACCTTACTTATTGGACTGTCAGATAAATTTTTTTGCATTTGGGGATCTGAAAATTTCTGATATGCCGGTTTCAGGTTTCAGTGTCTGACACCTGACACCTGAACAAAAATGCAAATAATTTTTCTTGACATACCACTTATCATACCTTAATCACAATTCATGCGGTAATGAATATGCGAATGAGAATTCTTGCATTTTCGGAAAAAAAGGAATACTATGCACCTTTGGAGGTTTCCCCGAAATCGATCATATTGTTGTGAAGCCCTGTCAGATAAGGGGGGTGTTGACCGTAAGATCAGTTATAAAGATATTTCTCCGGCATGCTCTGGATCAGTATCATCTGGCAGGAAAGGAACGCATCAGAATCGGCTGATTAAGAGATGCACCAATTAACAGGGTGTGCCTTTGGTATGATAACCTTAAAAAAAAAGGAAATGAGTATGTCTGAAAACAAAGTCATCACATTCGGAGAGTTTATCGAAGAGGGTACCGGTAAAATCGAAGGGCATCTGAGTTTAAGCTTTCACTCCAATAAACTGAATATGGATGAACTGTGGGAAAGCAGTTCTCTGTCCGCGAAATTTCTGTCAACATTCTGGGGCAAATTTCTTCCTATATCAGATCCTGCGTCTGTTCCGCTTAGGAAACAGATACAGGATGAAGTTCACTATATTTCCGGAGAACTGCTCGGAAATGCCGTAAAATTCAGTTATGACCCTGAGTTTCTGATTGAAATCTGCCTTTATCTGCATGAGAATGAACTCCGTTTTTATGTAAGCAACACTGTCATACCGGAAAATTTGGATAAATTTAAAAATATTATCAAACGCTTACTCTCTGAAGACCCTGCGGCATATTTTCTGGAGCAGATGGAGAAAAGCGCGGCTGAGGGCAGCACGGAATCCGGTGTGGGATTTCTGACACTGATCAATGATTACGGGGTAAATCTTTCATGGAAATTTGAAGAAAAAGCATCAGGAGTAAACATTGTCACCACGCTGGCAAGAGTGCCGGTTGTGCGCAAATAACAATACGGAGGAGAAAGAATATGCAGGTACAGGGAGATAAATACAGCATTACCTATCAGTCTGAAACAGAAACAGTCCGGTGCGCGGGCTTTCTTGATTTAAGAGGCAAAGACGGTTATAAGGACATAGCGGATTTGTTAGACAAAGTCGCTGCCCGGTCACCCTCACCGGAAAAAATTATACTGGATGTAAAAGACTTGGAATTTCTCAACAGTTCCGGAATCACCACCATTGGCGGGTTTGTCATCAAACTGCGCAAAAAAGAAGGCATCCGGCTTCTCATTCAATGCGCCAATAAGCATTCATGGCAGTCAAGATCAATGACAGGGCTTCAGACGCTGATGCCCGGCAGTCTGGAAATCACTTTTGAATAAGGATGCCGGCCTTTGGAAAAAGAAAAATCCAAAGAAGATCTGCTGAGGGAAAATGCAGCGATTAAAAGTGAACTCAGTGATCTGAAACTTATGATAGAAGCTGTCACCGGGCATTCGGACGGCATTGAATCAGAACTGCTGCAAAAAATTCATGCAGGTGAAAATCTGTTTCAGATCATAAGCAAAACCATACCTGTGCCCTTTGTCATTGTCGGCAGTGCAGGCCGAATCGTATTTTCCAATGAACATGCAAATCAGCTTTTCGGGTATTCTGCCGAAGCATTTCTGACGAAAAAAGCAGTTGATTTATATGCAAATCCTGAAAAACGTCAGGCTTTTCTGCAAATTCTGTCTGAACAGGGGCGTGTGGATAATTTTGAAATCATGATGAAAAAGCAGGATGGCACTCCATGCCCTGTGTGTCTGTTTTCTCAGCCGATTATCTTCAGAGAACAGAACAGTCTGCTCACGGTTATTTATGATCTGAGCGAGCGGATTAAAGCGGAAACGGAAAAGATCGCGCTGGAAAAGCAGCTTCGCCAGACCCAGAAAATGGAGGCTATCGGAACCCTTGCCGGAGGGATTGCCCATGACTTCAACAATATCCTTACCATTATTTTCGGAAACCTGGAGCTGGCAAAGATGATGCTTCCGGTTGAAAGTCATATTCATAAACATCTCAACAGTACTCTGGGTGCCGCGAACAGGGCAAAAGAGATGGTTATGCAGATACTTGACTTTTGCCGCCAGAGAGAGCATGAGCAGATGCCGATCAGAATTAAAAAGGTCATATCTGAGGCCGCGAAAATGATAGAGGCATTAACTCCTTCAAACATTGAAGTGAAACTGCGGATGGAGTGCAGCGAATCCGTCATTAAGGGGGATCCGACCCAGATTCATCAGATACTGATGAATCTGACCACAAATGCTGTTTATGTGCTGAGGGAAAAGGGAGGAATCATTGAAATCATATTGGAAAAAATTCATACAGGCAGTCAGGATGCTATGCCCATGTTCTTCAGGCTGAATCCCGGTTCCTATGTCAGACTGACTGTCAGCGATAACGGACCGGGTATTGACAGACAGCTTATTGACCGGATATTTGATCCGTTTTTTACCACCAAACCGCCAGGAGAGGGAACAGGACTTGGACTTTCCGTGGTTCACGGCATTGTTCAGAGCCACGGCGGAACTGTCAGCGTTGAAAGTGAACTGGACAAAGGCGTGGCATTTCACTGTTATTTCCCTCTGCGGGCTGAAACGGAAAACATTGCGGAAAAGCAGTTTATTCAAAAAAATCTCAAAGGCGGTTCAGAAACAATACTGCTGATAGATGATGAACAGGGCATACTGGAAATTTTTGCTGAAATGCTCAAGACACTGGGTTATAAAACTGTCACCTGTGCAGACAGCATTGAAGCCCTGTCAATGTTTCAGAAATCCGAAGAACATTTTGACCTGGTCATAACAGATAATATTATGCCGAAAATGACGGGAAAGACACTGGCCCGTAAAATGACAGAACTCCGCCCGGATATTCCAATCATTATCAGCACCGGTTTTGATGATCGGATCAAGAGGGATGATTGGACGGAAACCGGAATCAAAGGTTTTATAGCAAAACCCTATTCAATGGAGCAGATTGCAGGACTTATCCGAAAAGTGATTGATGAAAGCAGATAAATGGAAAATCCCCAGACCACCTACACAAAGGACGACATACCGGCCCTTCTGGCAGAAATTAACCGCCTGAAAGCAGAGAACACTGCACTCCGGAATGAAAAAGCCGACATGGAAATGATGATGGAGATGGCAAGCACCCATGCTGATGATATTGGGTCAGATCTGCTGGAAAAGGTGGATGCCTCCATCAAAGAAATTGAAGAACGGGTCCGCATAATCAGTGAAACCATTCCTGTGCCGATTCTCATTGTTGAGATTTCCGGTGGAAAAATTGTGTATGCAAACGAGCTTTCGTGCAGTGTGTTCGAACTTTCACACGGGGAAATTCTTACACATAAGGCATCAGAATTTTATGGAAATCCTTCTGACAGACAGAAGTTTGTTGATATTATGAATCAGGAGGGGTATGTAAGCAATTTTCAGACCCGGTTCAAAAAACCCGATGGCAGTATTTTCTGGGCAGCTTTGTTTTCCAGACCACTGAATTTCAAAAATGAGCCATGCGTGCTTACGGTCATTTATGATCTCACAGAACGCAGGCACGCGGAAGAGGAGATTCACCGGCTGATGGAGGAACTGAACCAGAAGGAAGAAAAATATCTGATATTTTCGCTGGCAGGTCAGGATTTCGGCATTCATCTTCTGAAGGTAAAAGAAATCATCGGCAACCTTCCCCTCAGGTCTGTTCCAAATGTCCCGGATTATGTCAAAGGCGTAATAAATCTCAGAGGAAAGATAATCCCTGTCACAGACCTCAGGCGCAGATTCGGTTTTGAATCTGCTGATTACACGGATCGATCCGGCATTATTCTCATAGAATCTGAAGACAAAACAGAAAAACGGCCTGTCGGCATTCTGGTGGATTCAGTCACTGAAATTCTCGGCATCAAAAAAAAGGATATTGCTCTCCCCCCGGAACATCTCATGGGAAAGGCTTCGCGCTTTCTGTCGGGAATGGCAAAGGTCAGCACCGGCATCAAAATAATTCTTGATACGGAAAAGCTTCAGGTTTATGATTCAGAAGATTAGCAACTGAAATATCAGTGCCGTTTCCTTATGTGATTTCCAGAAAAATATCATAAGCTTCCAGCTTGTGCCCTGTGCCTGTGAACTGAAATGGGATATTTATTTTCAGAAATCACATTAGGCTGTTTCCAAAAATTAATACCGATTCGCCATTGGCCTGATACAATCTGCATCTGATCCGGAGGAGTGCAAAAATTAAGCGGAGCGGTTTTTTGCACATACATCTGATCCGGAGGAGTGCAAAAATTAAGCGGAGCGGTTTTTTGCACATACATCTGATCCGGAGGAGTGCAAAAATTAAGCGGAGCGGTTTTTTGCACATACATCTGATCCGGAGGAGTGCAAAAATTAAGCGGAGCGGTTTTTTGCACATACGAAACAGCGGAAAAACCGGCAATATTGGATCAAGTCAATAGCGAATTGGTATTATTCAATATCACTGTTTGCAAAAAGGAGAAAACAATGGAACAGGAAAGAGACACACACAGCAAGTCAATCGGCTATCTTTTGTGGATATTCGGTTTTACCGGTTCCCACAGATTTTATTATGGCAGACCCATTACCGGAACCATCTGGTTTTTTACACTGGGCCTGCTGTTCATCGGCTGGATTATTGATTTGTTTCTGATTCCGGGCATGGAGCACGATGCAGAGCGGAAGTTCACTCCCGGAAAACTTGATTACAATCTCGCATGGATTCTGCTGACCTTTCTGGGGCTTTTCGGCATCCACCGCTTTTACATGGGCAAATGGATTTCCGGCCTGATTTACCTGCTCACGGGCGGACTTTTCCTTGTGGGAGTTGTTTATGATTACTGGACTCTCAATGATCAGATTCATGAAATCAACCAGGCAGGCTGAAAAAATTCAGCAAAGGGATTTTTTTCGCAGAAAAAAATTGCCACAAAGCCCCCAGGACTCAAAGTTTCACGAAGATTTTTTTTCTTTGTGCATCTTTGCGACTTTGTGTCTTTGTGGCAGAAAATATATGGATTCTGTGATACAGTTCTATGAACGGTTATGAAAAGGGGGAACATATGCTGTATCTCTATTCCTGTCCGCAGATGGCCGAACTTTCGGAAAAAATTGCCCGTATGAATCCTGATATAATCTGCGGAAACATTGACTGGGCATGTTTCCGGGACGGTTTTCCCAATATCCGGGTCAGGGATGTCTTTTCCGCCCGCAACAAAGATATTGCTTTCCTGGCCTCTTTTGACAGGCCCGGAGATATTTTCAGACAACTGTCCGTGATTTATGAAATTCCCCGCTTTGCCGTGCGCTCTTTCAAGGTGATCCTGCCCTATTATCCGACCGGAACAATGGAAAGAGTGGAAGAAGAGGGGGAAATCGCAACAGCCTCCACCCTGGCCCGTATGCTCTCGGCCATTCCCCATTCCATATCCGGCCCGACCCAGATTGTCATTTATGATATTCATGCTTTGCAGGAGCGTTTCTATTTCTCCGACATGGTTCTGCCCCGGCTGGAAACAGCCATTCCCCTGCTCAAGGCACGTATTGCGGAAAAGGAAAATGTCACCATTGCCTTTCCGGATGAGGGCGCGCAGAAACGCTTTGGCCGCATGTTCAGGGATTACCCCCTGATTATCTGCCATAAAATCCGGAGCGGAGATAAACGGACAGTGTCCGTAAAAGAAGGCGAACCTGAAAACCGGCATGTGATCATTGTGGATGATCTGGTTATGACCGGAGGAACCCTGCTTGAATGCCGGAAAGTGATTGCAGCGCGCGGTGCTGCCAGTGTGAGTGCCTATGTCACCCACGGTGTATTTCCTCAGAATTCCTGGCAGAAATTTCCGGATGCGGGATTTTCCCGTTTCTGGATGACAGATTCCTGTCCCGCGACCGTGCAGGCTGTGCAGGGAAAAAAGCCCTTTGAGATACTGTCACTGTCAAAGGCTTTGTCGGATATTCTGCTGTAAAAAAACAAAAAACCGGAATCTTCTGCTTCATGTAAAAAAACTGTCCGTCAGTTGAATCAAATCTGCCAAAAACACAGCACAGGAAAACCATATCTTGAAAACTCTGATACTCACAGAAAAACCATCGGTGGCAAGGGATTTTGCCAAAGCACTTGATGTTCAGGGAAAAAATGAGGGCTATATTGAAAATGAAAGCTTCATCATCACCTGGGCTCTGGGGCATCTGGTGGAACTGCTGGAGCCGGAAGATTATAATCCCAAATGGAAAAAATGGAATCTGGAATCACTTCCCATTCTGCCTGCTGAATTCCGTTACAAACCCATTCAAAAAACGCATAAACAGTTGAACATCATCAAAAAACTCCTGCTGCAGAAAAATGTGGAACGGGTGGTTGTGGCAACAGACGCGGGGCGGGAGGGGGAAGTTATTGCCCGGACAGTTCTTCTGCATTCAGATTTCCGGGATAAGAAAAAAATACAGCGTTTCTGGACCAGTCAGGCTTTGACTGAACAGGTGGTCAGAGAAGGCATGAATTCTCTTGCGGATGCAGTCCAATATGACCGTCTGTGGCAGGCAGGACAGGCACGGCAGATGGCAGACTGGCTGGTGGGCATGAACTGCTCGCGTGCTGCCACAGTGAAAATGAAAGATTTGTTTTCTGTGGGACGGGTGCAGACTGCAGTGCTGGCTCTGCTTGCGGATCGGCGCAGGGAAAGGGAAAATTTCAAACCTGAACCCTATTGGATGTTACGGGCTTTTTTTGCCAATGACAAAGGCAGTTGGCGCGGGACATGGTTCCGGAAAAAGGAAAACCGTTTTGACAACGAAGAAAAAGCAAAGAAAATACAGGAGAAAATCACAGGGCAGACCGGTTTTGTGCAGAAAGTGACAAAGCAGAAGAAAAAGCAGGCTCCGCCGTTGCTGTTTTCCCTCACAGAACTGCAGCGGGAGGCCAACACCCGTTTCGGTTTCACTGCGGCAAAAACGCTGGAAACCGCGCAGTCTCTGTATGAAGAAAGAAAATGCCTTTCCTATCCCCGGACAGATTCTCAGGTACTTGGTACAAAAAACGTGTCCATGACACAGGAGATTGCAAAAAAACTCACTTTATCCTATCCAAAGATATTTGAGGGACTTGATAAAAAACTGATTCATGTGTCCAACAAACGGGTGTTCAATGATGCAAAACTTACCGATCATCACGCTTTGATTCCCCTGGCCCCTTTGCCGGTAAATGCAAAAAATGAGGAAAAAAAACTCTACGATTTGGTTCTCAAACGCTTTGCAGCCGCGTTTTATCCGGACTGTGAATTTGAGGAAACCGAAATCATCACAGAGGTGATGAAGGAAACTTTCCGCACCAAAGGCAAAATCATTCTCAAATCCGGGTGGAAATCTGTTTACGGAGATGATACAGACAGGAAATCAAAAAAAGATGATGAGGACGAAGAGGCCAATGAACTTCCGGCCCTTGTCAAAAATGATCCTGCACAGGTGACAGACTCCGGCATGGAAAAAAAAATGACCCAGCCTCCGCCGGAATATACAGAATCTCTTTTGCTCAAGGATATGAGCAATCCGGGAAAATATGTCAGTGAGGAAGAACTGAAAAAGGTTTACAGGGGAGAAACCGGGCTGGGAACCCAGGCCACACGCGCTCAGATTATTGAAACACTGCTGAACCGCAAATACGCGCTACGGGAAAAACGGCATCTTATAGCCACAGACAAGGGATCTCTGCTTATCAATACGCTGCGGAAACTGAAAACAGCCGCGATTCTCACTTCACCGGAAGAAACCGCGAGATGGGAAATGCAGCTTAACCGCATTGCACAGGGACAGGAATCAGACAAAGGTTTTCTGGAGGGAATCCGGAATTTTATACAACAGACAGTGGGAGAATTTCATCAGATGACAGAACAGATCACAAAAATACAGGATATGGGAATCTGCCCGGACTGCGGCGGGAAAATCATAGAGGGAAAACGGGGATTCGGATGTTCCAACTGGCGCAAAGAGGATGGGGAATGCCGTTTTGTGGTCTGGAAAATCATTTCCGGAAAAATTCTGCCCCCTTCAGTGATAGCGGAACTGATTGCCAAAAAGGAAGCAGGCCCGGTTGCCGGATTTGCAGATGAAAATGATCGGCCTTTTTCCGCAAAACTCCGGCTGGTGCAGGAAGAGGGAGTATGGCAGGTGAAACTGGAAGCAGTGGAATCTCAGCAGGAAAACAGGCCATCATCTTCGGATGTGGTGGGCAAATGTCCGGCCTGCGGCGGCAATGTGCGGGAAACTCAGCGGGCTTACGGCTGCGCGAACTGGCGGGAACCTGATGGCGGATGCAAATTCACCATCTGGAAGGAAATAGCGAAAAAACTTATTACTCCGGATATGGCAAAAAAACTTCTGCAGGGAGAAAAGATCGGGCCTTTGGACAATTTTATCTCCAAAAAGGGAAATCCCTTTTCCGCATCTTTGAAAGTAATGCAGGAAAACGGGCAGTGGGGAGTAAGATTTATCTTTGAGGACAATGCGCCATCACAAAGCAATGCAGGTTCCGGCAATGATACGAATGCCGCAAATCCATCAGAGAAAATTTTTCTTGGACACTGCCCTGCCTGCGGCGGCGAGATTGTTGAAAAACCAAAGGGATATGGCTGTGCCAACTGGCGGGATGCAGACGGCGGATGCAAATTTGTGATCTGGAAAAATATGGCACAGAAAGAAATTTCCCCCCAGGTTGCAGCGCAACTGCTAAAAGACGGGATTACAGAGGTACTTTTCGGTTTTCTGTCCAAAAAAGGCAACGCGTTTTCCGCGCGGCTGAAAATAGCGGAAGATGAAAACGGTCAGTACAAAGTGGTGTTTGATTTTCCGGATGACAGGGCGCATTAAAGCAGAATAATACCAATTCTCCATTGAACGTATACTTATGATTCGGTTTCCCACAGAGGACACAGAGATAAAAAACCACAGAGGACACAGAGGAAACAACTCATCTTATTATATAAATTCAACAGCGAATTGGTATAATACCAATTCTCCATTGATTTGATACAGTACCGTCAGTTTTTCCGCGTGTGCAAAAAACCGCTCCGCTTAATTTTTGCACTCCTCCGGATCAGTTGCTGATTGTATAAAGTCAATGGCGAACCGGTATAAGCTTCCGGACTGTTCAACGTTACCGGCTTCCGGCCTGTTCAAACAGATCTGCAGCAGAACTGCATCACAAACGGAAGCCTGTGCCACTTTTGTTTATCATCTGGTGACAACATCCGCTCCTTCCTGCAGTTTTCCCAGAATATCTTTTTCAAAGGGCTCGGCATAGGAGAGTTTTTCCATGATTTTCTGAACCCGTGCAAAACCGATTTCCTCCACATCCGCTCCCAGTTCCTCCCCTGTATCCGGGTCTTTGAGAACCTCGCCACGGGCAAAAAAGATCAGGTGCATTCCTTTTTTCAGATTCTGATTTTTCCCCAGATTCAGAATCACCTCGCCGCCTTTGACTTTTACAATCTTTCCCTGCACCAGAGGAAGCGAATCACAGAGTTTCAGCACCAGACCTTCGCAAAGGTTTGCCATCTTTTCCCGGTCAGGGTCCTCGCCGTACACATCCTCATGGGTAAGAATTTCAAAACTTTCAGCCTCCACCATGCGCGCTGAAATTTCCAGAGAATTGTCCTTTTGAATGAAATTTCCGATCAGCACAAAATCCGTATCCAGTTCTCCGGCCAGTTTTTTAACCCTGTCCTGATACTCTGCCTCATCCTGTTCCGTGTCAGGTGCTGCTGTCAGACTGTCTTTCCATTCCTTCATATTAAAGCGATGGCTGTCCACCAGACGTTTCAGCAAAGCCTCTTTGATGCCCATATCCGCAGACCGCATCCGGGCAAAGGGAAACAGGGCCACGGACATACGCGAGTCTGTTTCCATGACTTTGTGCAGTTTGCGGTGGATTTCAATTTTTTTCTCTGTCACATTGCCAACCGGGTCAGCGCATCGGAGTGTGAACACATTGTCACCTTCAGCAAGATCCGCAAGATAATTGAAATACACATTCCGGCCCGGACGTTTCAGCACCTTCTGACTGTTGACCGTCAGGCTTTGGATGCCGCCGTCATCACTTGCGTTTCCTTCAATATAAACCCTTTCCAGAAAAACAGTGCGTTTTTCCTGCCATCCTTTTATACTCACAAGGGGGGGCTCTGTGTCCGGCAGACCGGATTCCGCGAGTTCCTCTTTATTTTTAGTGACTTCATGAGTCCGGGGATCCTCTGGGGAAAATGATTTCTGAAAATCCTCTTCCGCATCAGCCAGTTCCTCCTCTTCGCCGGATTCTGAAGACCAGTCTCCCTGAATCAGCACAAACTGCCCGTTTTCATCCATAGGTGTCTGCAGGCGCCCCACATCCGGACGCTGCCCGCCTTTTTCTGATACGGATTTCCATACCTGTGTGACTATCAGGCTTTCCATGTCCATTACCGGATTCGGATTTTCCTCCAAAGATTTGAGCAGATAATAGGCAAAAAGGCTGTGATTGTCCCGGCCTGCATCAGCTACCGGTTCCACACCTCCGGATGTGATGATCTGCCGGGATTTCCGGTGTGCCAGTTCCAGGATTTTGGCCTGATATGCTGTATCCTCTCCTGTAATCAGTGAAGTGCCTCCCCGCAGAAGATTGCCGCTGTAACAGGAATCTGCAATCACCATGATATTTTTCCCCCTCACCTTTTCCGAACTCAGGATGCTTCGGATGGCGGAATTGGTGATCCAGGTGGTGGGATCATTTCTGCCGCCATCCGCGGGAATCCAGTACCCGTCACTGGTCAGATCATCCAACTGGCCGTGTCCCGCGTAATAAATCAGCAGATTGTCCCTTTCCCCAAGCCCGGCGGCAAGTTGCCGCAGATCATTCATCAGAACTGTCCGCAGGGCTTCTCTGTCTTTGCGGAGAATCACATTTTCCTCGGAATATCCGTATTTGCCTGTGAGAAGGGCTTTCAGGGCTGTCGCGTCATTCACTGCGGTTTTCAGTGGAGCCCATTCCTCATACGCATTGATGCCGATAATCAGGGCATAATCCTTTCCCTGTTTTCTGTATTTTTTCAAAAGACGTTTCAGATAGCGCTCACTGGTTCCGATATCCGCATCCGCCTGCGCAGTATAAATATTTTCCCTTTTTGCATCTGAAAAGGACAGGCTGGGAAAAAAATCCAGAGAGGCCAGCAGGATTGAGGGAGTAAAATAATCCGGTGATGCGGAAATATGTTTTCCGGCAGTGTATTCCGCACGGGTCTGGTTGCCGATCATATCTTCTGCAATGACAATGGCTTTGCCCTGCGGAGAAGAAATCAGATGATTCAGGACTGACTCGGTTCCGGGGGATTTCAGGATTTCCTGACCGTTTATCTGTATGGATTTTATGCCGGAATCATCATAGGCATATCCTTTGAGCCTGTATCTGTCTGAAGCAGGTTCCGATGTCAGAGCATCAATATTTAGAATCGGCCCGGCCCGGTCACAGCGGACTGTCCGCACAGTTTCGGATTTTTTTCCGCTCAGATCATATGCCTCGGCCCGGATGATATTTTCTCCGGGTTTGAGAGTCACTTCAGATTTAAAGGAAATCTCTTTTGCAGATACATCAACCCTCACCGGTATTCCGTTGACCCGGATGTTTTTCACATAAGTGTCATCTCTGGAAATACCCGTGACAGTTACGTTCTGCTGATTGGAAAGAAAGCCTTCCGCCGGACTGAGAATAGAGATTTCCGGCGCACGGGAATCTGATTTCTGCTCTCCGATCAGTTTTGAGCGGGCTTTATCCAGATAAAATTCCGCTTTGGCCGATTTCTGAGATGAAAGAGAGGCTTCCAGTTCCCGCACTGCTTCCGCGTGGCGATTCTGGTGAAACAGGGCAATGCCCAGCTCCCGGCGGGGAAAATAATCAAGAAAGTGCATTCCGTAAGTCCGTGCACGGAACTGGTCATTATCCCGTTTGGACAAAGCCTGCCGGAAATCCTCCTCTGCCTGTTTCCATAACTGCCCGTCCGAAAAGGAAATTCCCCGTTCATAGTAATTCCACCATTTGTGCCGGAACGCACCCTGCGTGACACCGTAAGCCTTTCCCTCTTTTTCCGTACAGCCGGTTCCGGCAGGCTGGCATCCGGCAAACAGTATCCACAAAATCAGGGCCAAAACAGGAAAAAACATTTTTTTATAAAACATATCAGTCTCCTTTGCTGTAAACAGAAAAAGGATTCCCACTTGCAGGTCTGTCAAATACATTTCTTTACATTTTTTCCACCGTAGGGGCGGCATCCTGCCGCCCCGGAAACGGCAGGATGCCGTTTCTGCTGTGTGTTAAAAAATTTATTTGACAGAACATTCAGCATGTCTGCAATTTTCTCATGACTGAAATTTTAATTGCATAACCCCCTTAATTTTTTTTCAAAGCCGGGAATCAGGGAACCCTGTTTTCATGCGGCCGGATTTTTCATCCTTTTTCACACACTGAAGCAGTTCCGGCAGATCAATAATCAGAGCGATGCCGCCGTTTCCCATAATTGTGGCCCCTGAGATTCCTTTGGCATGACGGTAGATGCGATCCAGCGGTTTGATGACAGTCTGTATATTGCCCATGATTTCATCGGTTACAACTGCAATCCGGCTGTTTCCGATCTGAACCAGGGCAGCCTGCTCTGCTGCCGGCACACTGCCGGGTATGCGGAAAACATCCCGCAGGCGCAGGAAGGGAATCAGTTCGCCTTTTAAACGGATCATCTGCCGGGTGCCGGATTTTTCCGCACGAAAATTTTTCAGTTCCTCACAGCTTTCCACCTGCGATACGGGAAGAACAAAATCCCTGCCTTCTGTTCTGACATGCAGACCCGTAATAATAGCCAGGGTGAGGGGCAGGGAAAGATGCACCTCTGTGCCTTTTCCTTTGATGCTGCTGATCCGGATGGTTCCGCCCAGCGCGCTGATTTCCCTTTTCACCACATCCATTCCCACGCCCCGGCCGGAAATATCGCTGACTTCTTTGGCAGTGGAAAAACCCGGCAGGAAAATCAGATTATATATATCTTCATCATTTGGCACCGCATCAGCGGGAATCATTCCCTTTTCCGCAGCTTTGGCCAGAACCGAATCCCTGTCAATGCCCCAGGGCTGTTCAATTCTCAGGTTGATCTTTTGAAAAATATCTTCTATAAAAGATGAAAAACTGAATTCTGTACGGAAGGAGTTATCATCATGCTGAAGAGTTTTTTATCCGAGATAAAAGACCCC
>JBFXEJ010000133.1:0-14516 GCA_050180235.1 Desulfococcaceae bacterium | reverse complement strand
ACTACGTTGATTATGACACTGTCTGTGCCGCTCAGTCCCCCGTTATCGGTAACTGTCAGTTCAAAAATCAGGGATTCTCCGCTGGAAGAAACCCCAGAAGCTGTAAACCGGGCCTGTTTTTCTCCGGCACTGCTGAGAGTTACGGAGGTTCCGTCTGTCTGGCGCCATGACCAGGAAACAATGCCGCTGTCTGCTCCGTTATCCGGGTCTGTGGAATTGGAACCGTCCAGAATGACGGTATCTCCTTCCTGCACCGTCTGATCCGGGCCTGCATTGGCAAGAGGGGCACGGTTTGCTGCCAGGCGAAGAACGGTTATGGTGACAGTGTCCGAGTCCCACTGACCGGCTGCATCCGTCACCGTGAGCATAAAGGTCAGTTCCGCTTCTCCGCCCTGCCCCGGATCCGGGGCAATAAATGTGGGCTGCACTGCGCCTGTGTCAGACAGAAGCACCTGAATTCCCTGGGTCTGTTCCCATAAAAATGTAAGAATTTCATTCGCATCCGGATCAGAGGAACCTGACCCGCTGAGCGTAACCATGTTTCCTGCATACACGGTCTGCGCAGAACCGGCTTTGGCTTCAGGAGGACGATTTTCAGAAGGGCCCCGCACTTTGACAGTGACAGAGTCCGCAGCCGTTGCATTGTTCGGATCTTTAACGCTAAGCTCAAACACCAGTGATATTTCCTGTCCGGCACTGACAGTGGGGGCAGTAAACACCGGTTTTACTGCTGATGGGCTGGATAAAGTGACAGATGTGCCGGATTTCTGCGTCCATGTATAGGTCAGAACACCTCCGGATGTGGCAGGTGATGAAGCAGAACCATCCAGAGTAACCTGCGCTCCTGAATCCACAGTCTGATCCGGCCCGGCATTGGCCGAAGGTGAAGAAGGGACAGTCTGTGCCTGCACATTCAGGTTGATCTCCTCAATACTTCCTTCCTGCCCTATGGTGATCTGTCCCTGTGCCGGAGACAAAACGTTCAGTTCCTGTCCATTGAGATATACATGAATGACCGCTGAATCACCGGTGTGCGCACCGCTGGGCTGGGTTGTGGAATGATACATCGGAATTTCAATGATATAGGCTCCGGTTTCCTCTATTCCCGCTGTTGCGGCCTGCGGTGAAAAGGAAGTCCCGTCCGTCCGGGTGACTTCAAAGGTATAAGAACTGCCTGTCTGATGGGTAATCAGGGTTCCGTTGACGGTGAGGGTTCCTCCGATGATGAAGGCAATGGGTATCTGTGCTGAAACCCGGTGTGAAAAAATGGCAAAAAGAAACAGGGTGAAAACGACAGCATATCTTTTGAACATGGCATAAACCTTTCCGCATTTATCAGAATTATTTCATTTACGGCCAGAGCTGCAAAAAATGACTGCAGGTTTTATACCGATTTCTGTGTTATATTCAAGAACTTTTTTATCCTGCCTCTCAATATTCCGCAGAGTTCCGGGAAAAGCGTCAGGCATGAATCAGGGCAGTGTCCATGTGCAGTCGCAGTCCTCTTTGACCTCTATCCAGTATCCATATCCGGGCTGTACGGTAAACAGACTGGTGAAAATGGGGTTTTCCGGATTATAGACCAGCCATCGGTTATTCATAAATATCCAGACAGTTATGATTTTTCCTGTAACGGAGGAAAATGCGGTTTCAGTTTTCTGGGGGGCGGCAGAATTGTAACCCACCATATTCCATCCGGCAGAAAGGGAAATACTTTTGCCGGGTGGGGAACCGGAAACATTCAGTATAGCATTTTCTTTCATTTCAATCCAGTAACCGGCACCGGCCTCAATTTTTTTGAGTGTGGCAAACAGCGGAGGTTTGTAGACTGGCCACTTTCCGTCCTGATACCCCAATACAGAAACATACTTTCCTGCTATGGGTGACAGTACAGATGCAATCGATGTATCTGCCGGGGTTACAGGGATGCTGAACAGATTCCAGCCCTTCTGCAAAGAAATGGAAAAAACTTCTCCCGGTGCGTCATCATCATCCGGATTCAGGGGTGAACCTCCGCTGGTAATTTCATATCCGTCCGTATTCCCACCTCTGTCTGTGTCGGCCAGAAGCGGCTCTGTTCCGTAACGGTAAATTTCATCATAATCGTTTATGCCGTCTCCGTCCGTATCTGTTTCCAGCGGATGGGTTCCGTTATTGTATTCATTCAGATTGGAAACACCGTCTGCGTCAGAATCATTTCCCTGCGCCAGATTTCCGCCGTAGCGTTCCTCCCACCAGTCCGGCAGCCCGTCTCCGTCAGAATCTGAACTGCTGAGACCCGGGGCAGTAACAGCTTCGGGAAGATCAGCAAGCGCGTTCTCCGGAGAAATCCATATCAAACAGGAGATGATACTTATCAGCCATACGCAAATGAAAACCGTAAAATTTTTCATGATATGTTCCATAAAATATCCGGCAGCAAGACCTGCCATTTTTGAATATCATTCATGCCGCATACGGGTATTATTCTGAATCACTGCAAAAAAATTTTTTCCCATCCTGATGAGGAAAAACGGATTTCGGCTTTTCTTCATTACCGGGACTGCCCAAAAATGAAAAATAACTTACAGGGAAAATGCGCAGAACCGGTCCGGCAAATTTTAAAAATGTATCATCATAACATCACTTATATAATAAATCAAGATTTTACTCCGATTCAGCAAATATTTCTGAATAACATTCCGGATTAGAAAAACTGTTTCGCATTTATTCAGACAGTGTATTCTCCAGCCATTCCGGCGAAACCCGGAATCCGTAATTCCAAAGCCTTGCAGATACAGGCTTTCGCCAGTATGAAGGCAGTGAGGTGAGGTAATAAGATTAAAAGCCACAAAAAGCAATACTTAATTAATACCTATACAATACCGCAAAATATGAGGAAAGTTATCTTTTCCGATTCAGTCCTGCGTTGTGAAAATATTCCCATTTTTTTCACCAAAAGAGACAAGGCAGGTTCTGAGGCTGATTTTTTTGTTCTGCAGGCCGATTTTTTTCCGGATACTGTTACGGTGGTTTTCAACCGTCCGCTGGGACAGATTCATCATATGGGCAATTTCCTTTGAGGATTTTCCGTGGCGGATCAGATTGACAACCCGGATCTCCGCAGGGCTGAGCTGCTGAAATTCAGCATTCATCCTGCACATGAAGGGGGAACAGATTTCTTTTAAATTTAAAATAATATCATCCAGATAACTTGTCTGTACAGAATTCATGCGGCTTTCCCTCAGTCTGTCCAGGAGCGGAAAAACAAAACTGTTCATGTTGAATATAAGAGTTCTTTCAACCTGCTTTCTGTATTCCTCCCTGTTTCCCATCAGTACCTGCAAAGCCGTATTCATTTCTTCCAGGTCTTTTGTTTTTGCGGCCAGTTCCCTGTCCCTGTTTTTCAGATTTATGCACACATTCAGCAGTTCGGCAGTTCTTTCCTCCACCTTTTTCTCCAGTTCACTGCGGGCTTCCTGCAGAGCAGACTGCATCTGCCTGAGCTGCAGATGCAGTCTGACACGGGCAAGCACCTCTTCACGTTGAAAGGGCTTGGTGATATAATCCTGCCCGCCGACTTCAAATCCTTTTGTTATGGCAGCGGTATCGGCAAGCGCACTCAGAAAAATCACAGGAATGTCACAGGTGGCAGGGTCAGATTTCAGGCGCAGACATACCTCGAAACCGTCCATATCCGGCATCATGACATCCATAAGTATCAGCTCCGGTTTATGGGAAGTAACAAATTTCAAAGCATTCATTCCGCTTTTGACAATAGCCGCATGATACCGGTGCTGCTGTAATAAACTGGCCAGCAGACTCAGATTTTCGGGATTGTCATCCACAAGCAGAATAAAGGATTTTTTCTTTTTTTCCGGAGTTGTCCGGTCATGCCCGGAATCTGTGCCAGCATTTTCGCTTTCGATCATTTTATATACTCTTCCAGTCTGGGAGGAGTTGACATATAACCGCGAAGAGGACGCCATTCGCACCGGGCAGTGAGTTCCACTCCGCCCTGAATGACAGAAACCGGCCGGTCGGATGAAACCACTCCAAAGGATATGAGTCCGGTCAGTTGCAGATTTTTTTCATGCTCCACCTCATGGACTTTCATTTTTTGTGAAAAAAAATCTTTTTTCCGCCACTGATCCGAATCCAGATAAAGTTCTCTGAGCCTGGGTTCATGTCCCCGGAGCAGAAACTGGGGATCATAAATACGGATGGGCGAATCCGGCTCTGTGGTATAAATCAGGGCCACCCGGCTGGGCTGGGAAAAATGCGAAAGCCCCCCACGGAGTCCGTCATAAATATAATAAATACACTGGTACTGTTTTGCATTGCCTGGCATTTTCCGCAGGAGAGTTCCTTTGTCTGGATAATGGTTCAAGTATAGCGGACAGGATTCCGGAGAATTTCCCTCAGAGAACAGTTGTATCCCTGTCCTTTGTTCGTACAGTTTGGACATGATATAACAGAATCATGCGGAAAAGTCATTTTTTTTATATGCGGGCAGACTCTGAACCGCCCTCTTACGTTAAAAAGCGCATTTCCCCTCATTTCCGCATTATGTCAGAAAAAAACATTATTCTTGACTATAAAATAATCAACAGATAATATTGTTATTTTGACAAACACAGATCTGCGGAACTCCGCAAAAAAACAGTCAAAGGACAGATTTTGTGAGATGATACAGTTAATCAGAGGATTCAAGGATATTCTTCCGGGAGAGACAGAGCTGTGGCAGAAAATCGAAAAAACCGCGACAGATTTGTTTGAGGATTTCGGGTTTCAGGAAATCCGCATCCCGGTGATGGAAAAAACCGAACTCTTTGCCCGCACCATCGGCGAACAGACCGATATTGTGGAAAAAGAAATGTACACCTTTGCGGATCGGGGCGGAGATATGATTACGCTGCGCCCCGAGGCCACGGCTTCCATTGTGCGCTCCTATATTCAGCATAAGATGTATGCACAGGATCCGGTGCGGAAATTTTACACCATCGGCCCCATGTTCCGCAGGGAAAGACCCCAGAAGGGAAGATACCGCCAGTTTTACCAGATCAATGCGGAAATTCTGGGTATTGCCTCGCCTTATGCGGATGCCCAGCTTATGTATATGCTGCATCTTCTTTTTTCCCGGCTTTGCCTCAGTGATCTCAGTGCGCATATCAATTCCCTGGGCTGTCCCAAATGCAGGCCGGATTTCAGAGACGCACTGCTCGGTTTTCTGGACGGACGCCGTGATGAACTCTGTGAGGACTGCCGCAGGCGCAGCCAGAGCAATCCGCTGCGGGTGCTGGACTGCAAGGTTCCCAAATGCAGGGAGAGCATGACTGATGCCCCGGCCATCACCGATTCGCTTTGTGCAGAATGCCGCACACATTTTGAAACCGTACAGAAAGCCCTGAATCTGCTGGGGGTTCCCTTTGAAATTGACAAGCGCATGGTCAGGGGACTGGATTATTATACCCGGACAACCTTTGAAATCCTGACCGGTTCCCTGGGCGCGCAGAGCGCAGTGGCCGGGGGCGGACGCTATGACGGCATGGTGCAGATGCTTGGCGGCCCGGAAATGCCAGGAATCGGTTTTGCCATCGGATTTGACCGGCTCGCGGAAATCTGCGCGATGAATGCACAGGATTTGCAAAAACGGCCTGATATTTATATTGCAGCCATAGGCGATACCTGTCAGGAAAAAGCCTTTGAATGGATCTGCACTCTGGGAAAACAGGGCATCTGTGCAGAAATGGACATGGAAGGCAAAAGCCTGAAAAGTCAGATGAAACGGGCAGACAGACTCGGCGTTTCCCAGGTGCTGATTCTGGGAGAGGACGAACTTTCCTCCGGCACTGCCCTGGTGCGGAATATGAAAACAAAAGAGCAGATCTCCATACCTATGGGAAATCTGCCGGAAAAAATAAAAGAAATCATCAGTTGAAAGGAATTTATCCAGTGTTGGACATACTTGGCGATATGCGCCGGACACATCATTGCAATGAACTCGGTGCAGAAGACAAAGGTAAGGAAGTGGTTCTCATGGGCTGGGCTCAGCGGCGCAGGGATCATGGCGGAGTTATTTTCATTGATCTCAGAGACCGGGAGGGAATTACCCAGGTGGTTTTCAATCCGGAAAAAGATGCGGCTGTTCATGAAAAAGCCCATGTGATCCGCAGTGAATATGTCATTGCAGTGCGGGGAATTGTGGAAGCCCGTCCCCAAGGCATGATTAATCCCAATCTCAAAACCGGTGAAATTGAGATCATGGTGACAGAACTCAAAATCCTCAATACTGCGGAAACCCCGCCTTTCATGATAGAAGACCGGATTGATATTTCTGAAAATCTCCGCCTCAAACACAGGCATCTGGATCTGCGGAGACCCGGTATTCAGAAAAACATCATTCTCCGGCACAGGGCAGGCGCGGCAGTCCGGGAATTTCTCAATGCACAGGGATTTCTGGATATTGAAACCCCGTTTCTGACAAAAAGCACACCTGAGGGAGCGAGGGATTATCTGGTTCCCTCCCGTGTCAATCCGGGAAATTTTTACGCGCTGCCCCAGTCGCCCCAGTTGTTCAAGCAGTTGTTCATGGTTTCCGGGTTTGACAAATATTATCAGATTGTGCGCTGTTTCCGTGATGAGGATCTCCGGGCAGACCGGCAGCCGGAATTCACCCAGATTGATATGGAAATGTCCTTTATCGGCGAGGAAGACATTATGGCCGTGTCCGAGGGAATGATCCGGCATGTTTTCAAAACCGTGCTGGACGTTGATCTCAGCCCGCCTTTTCCCCGTCTCACCTATGATGAGGCTATAGCCCGTTTCGGTTTGGACAAGCCGGATGTCCGTTTCGGTCTGGAACTGATTGATATTTCCGATATTGTGGGCGGTTCCGGTTTCAAGGTTTTTTCCGAGGTGGTGAAAAAAGGCGGAATTGTCAAGGCCATCAATGCCAAAGGCTGCATAGATTTTTCCCGCAAGGAGTTGGACGATCTCACCGCATTTGTTGCCATTTACCGTGCCAAAGGCATGGCATGGATCAAGGTCAAAGACGATGGCTGGCAGTCGCCCATTGCAAAATTCTTTTCAAACGGGGAAAAAGCAGCAATGGCAGAGCGTCTGCAGATGAAACCGGGAGATCTGATTCTTTTTGGCGCGGATATGCCCAAAGTCGTCAATGAAAGTCTGGGAAACCTGCGCAATCACTTGGGAAAACGGCTGGGACTGATTGATGAGCAGGCTTTTGCATTCACTTGGGTTACGCATTTTCCCATGTTTGAATATGATGAAACCGAAAAACGCTGGCAGGCTTTGCATCATCCTTTCACTGCGCCCTTTGAGACAGATTATGACAAACTGGAAAGCGATCCGGGTGCTGTGAAATCAAGAGCCTATGATCTGGTTCTCAACGGATTTGAAATCGGCGGGGGCAGTATCCGTATTCATCAGATGGATTTGCAGCGGAAAATCTTCAAAACCCTGGGAATGGAACCTGCGGAATACGAGGAAAAATTCGGTTTTCTTCTTTCTGCTTTGGAATCAGGCGCGCCGCCCCACGGCGGACTGGCGTTTGGCATGGATCGGCTGGTCATGCTGCTTTGCCGGGAATCCTCGATCCGGGATGTGATCGCATTCCCCAAAACCCAGCGGGCTTCCTGTCTGCTGACCAATGCACCGTCCGAAGTTTCCAAAGCACAGTTGCGGGAACTGTCTTTGAAGATACGCAAAACAGAGGCTGCTCCGGAACCGGTTCAGTAACTGATGTTATACCAAATCGTCATACCGGCAAAAGCCGGTATCCGGAACATTCTGATATGCCGGTATGACTGGAAATACAGCAGACTGCCGGGTTCTTAGGTGATTTCCGGAAAAGAATATCCCACCAAAGTATCAAAAGCTTCCAGCTTTTGCTCTGTGCCTGTGAACTGAACCGGTATATTTATTTTCAGAAATCACCTTAGGTGATTTCCATTAAAGATTATACCGTTTTTCGTAGGGTGGGCACGGCTTTTTGTGCCCACCTTTTCAGCAGGACGGTGTGCACAAAAAGCCGTGCCTACCCTACAATATGGTACATTTTTTCATGGAAATCACCTTAATCAGGCAAACGAAATTTTTTGTGTATTCAAAAAATCCGGTTTTTCGGAAAAACCGGATTTTTCTGAAAACTTTATATCCGAAAATTTATGCTGACTTACTTAACTCATATTACTATGGGGAGTTGATATTTTGAATCAGGAGCTTGCTGAAAAGACCAAAAAAACTGCGGAACTTTATTTTGCGGATGTCAGAGATGAAAAGCCCTATGAGCTCTGGAAAGCATTTGACAGGGATTTGGCACGCGATTTGTCCCTGTTCATCACAGGGCAGATGTATGCCAGGGAAAAGATACCGCATAAAACCAGGCAGTTGATTACAGTTGCCGCGCTTACTGTCCTTTCCCGTACAGAGGAACTGAGGCTGCACATTCAGGCCGCGCTGAATGTGGGATGCACACCGGAAGAAATTGCGGAAGTGATTTTTCAGACCTTTGTTTATGGCGGAGTACCCGCGGGCAATGCAGCACTAAGGACACTGAAATCGGTTCTGGAAGAAAAAGGAATGTGGCCGATAAGTTAGGGTGTTCCGTCTGAAAACTGCTGAGCAGGTTCAGGCGGAAAGGTTTTACCCACTGAATATTGTCTGGCTGAAAGCATTTCAGGGATACACGTTTGTGTATCCCTGAAAAAAATTGTTTATAAAAAAAACAGATTGTTATACCGATTCTCCATTGAAAATATACTTATTAAACACAGCCCTGCCACTCTCAGGAGGGGATTTTCTGAAAAAATCAATGAAGAATCGGCATTATATTCCAGCCCCAACATTTCTTACGCGAAAATTTTTCAGATCAGTTTGCGGGCCGCATTGAGAACCGCATCATAGTCCGGTTCCTGACTTACTTCCGGAACAATCTGTATATACTTTATCACACCTTCCCGGTCTGTCACAAACAGCGCACGCGCCAGAAGACGGAGTCCCTTAATCATCACTCCGTATTTCTCCCCGAATTCAGCATTGCGGTGATCGGAAAGCGTCACAACCTTATCCACGCCTGCCGCGCCGCACCATCTGGCCTGGGCAAAGGGAAGGTCTGTGCTGATGGTGAGAATGGCAACATCATTTCCCAGTTTGCCGGCCTCGGTGTTGAAACGCCGGGTTTCCATATCGCAGATGGGTGTATCCAGGGATGGAACCGATGAGATAATGCAGACCTTTCCTTTATAAGCGGAAAGTTTCACCGGAGACAGATTGTTGGCTGTCAGTTCCGCATCCGGGGCTTTGTCTCCCACCTTCAGTTCATTTCCGATCAGTGTTACAGCATTTCCCTTCAAAGTAACCAATCCGTTTCTTTCTGCCATAGTTTGCCTCTCTTTCCGTTTGTGTCAAATAGTGTTCTGTGCAAATGGGAATCCCTGATTCTGATCCCGCAGTTTTTTATGTTTCCAACAGCTTTTTTACCAGTTCCACCGTGGCCGGGCTGGGTGTTTTCCACCGGGCATTTTTTGCACCGCCTTCATCCCAGGAAAATTCGGCCTCATCAAAATGCTCCTTCACAGGATACCGGAGTTTTTCATTTTCCGAATCCCCCGGATAATGTTCAATCCAGAGCATGCGTCCGGGTTCAATGCTGAAATTCCGGACCACATTTGTAGCGATATGGCTCGCGCAGCTTTTTACAGTCAACTGGTTCGGCCCCTGTTTTCCAAAGGGAATATCCGACACCACAGCAACAAAGCGTTTTAAATGGGTCACCTCGCCCTCCGAGCCTTTTTTCAGATCAAAAAGTCTCAGCCGGCACCTGCCGCTGGCCAGTCTCATTTTTCCGCCCCATCCGTCCCAGGTATATAAACCGTCATATATCCGCATCCCTTCCCTCCTTTCGGAATGATAAAAGAAGATTGTACCCGGAACCCTGTTTTTGTAAATATATGCTGAAAAACCGGACTGTCAAACCAAAATCCGGCAAATAGAAAAAAACAGCATCCCGCAGGAGAAGCGCCCATTCCGGAAACCGGTTTCTGCATAATCTGCAGCAGGAGATAAACACACTGTTGATTTTCCAATTAATAACTGATCATTTTAATTTTTAAATCAGAATGTTATTAAAAAACAGATACGAAATGCTTAAGGATGTGCAGGGGCAGTCTGTACAAACAGATTAAAATTAATTTATTTAAATTATCTGATTTTTATGAAACAAAATACAGACAGTCAAAATCTGCAGTTCTGAAATGTTCGGATATTTTTTAATAACATTCTGATTTACAAATTAAAAAAGATCATTAAGAATAAATCCGCTGCCATATTTTTCAGATTTTATATCATATGTTCATATCCATTTTTTGCCTCCTGTGCAACAATTTATTGACCTTGTAAAAGAACTGTGCGACAAAATGCGGTATTTTTTTATTTCAGGAGAAAAAATTGGCACATTCTTTCACAATTGTCACAAAACCGGAAAATGCAAAGGCCCGCGCAGGTCAGATGGAACTGCTTCACGGTACGGTGAAAACGCCCATATTTATGCCTGTGGGAACTTTGGGAACCGTCAAGGCTCTGTCTCCGGAGGAACTCAAAGACGCGGGCGCGCAGATTATTCTGGGCAATACCTATCATCTCTACCTGCGTCCCGGAACCGGGGTTATTGATCTCTTTTCCGGGCTTCACAGGTTTATGAACTGGGACAGGCCCATTCTCACCGACAGCGGCGGATTTCAGGTCTTTTCCCTTGCCAAACTCACCAAAATCAAGGAAGAGGGCGCAAATTTCCAGTCCCATATTGACGGCTCCCGGCATCTGCTCACACCGGAAAAATCCGTTGAGGTGCAGATCAGTCTGGATTCAGATATTCTCATGTGTCTGGATCAGTGCATTCCGTATCCGGCAGAGGAAAAACAGGCCAAAGATGCTCTGGAACTCACCACACGATGGGCGCTGCGGTGCAAAAAAACATGGGAGGAAAAAACAGGAAGAAAAAACATGCTCTTCGGCATTGTTCAGGGCGGAATGTATGAAAACCTGCGCAGGCAGTCCGCAGAGCAGTTGCGGGAGCTGGATTTTCCCGGATATGCGCTGGGCGGTCTGAGTGTGGGCGAACCAAAGGAAATGATGTATGATGTGGCGGAATATGCGCTTCCTCTGCTGCCGGATGACAAACCCAAATACATTATGGGTGTGGGAACTCCCGAAGATTTGGTGGAACTCACAGCGCGGGGCGCGGATATGTTTGACTGCGTGATGCCCAGCAGAAATGCGCGCAACGCGCAGTTGTTCACCCCTCACGGAACCATGAATATTACCAATGCCCGTTTCCGCGAGGATACCGGGCCGGTGGACAGCAGATGCGGATGTTACACCTGCCGGAATTATTCCAGGGCCTATCTGCGGCATCTGTACATGTCCAGAGAACTGCTCTCATACCGGCTGAACACGATTCACAATATTCATTATTACCTGAATCTGATGCGTCAGATGCGGGAGGCCATCTGTGCCGGTGAATTTGAGAGTTTCCGGAAGAAATTTCATGAAAATCTGAAAGAGGGGGAAAACAGTGAGTATTGAGTTATGGGCAGCCTTTGCTTTGGCTGCGGCAGTCATTCTGATTATACCGGGGCCGACCATTATTCTGGTGGTCAGTCAGGCCATTGCACATGGCAGAAAATCCGTGATCCCCCTTGTTATCGGGGTCATATGCGGAGATTTTGCGGCTATGACGCTCTCCCTGCTGGGACTGGGTGCAGTCCTGTCCGTGTCCTTCACCCTTTTCACCATACTCAAATGGATCGGCGCGGGCTATCTCTTTTATCTGGGAATCAGACTGTGGCGATCAGACCCGGAAAAGGCCAAAACCGCTTTGTCTGATGGAACAGTTTCAGGCAGATCTCTGCTGAAAAGTTCATTTGTTGTCACCGCTCTCAATCCCAAAAGCATTGCCTTTTTTGTCGCATTTCTGCCCCAGTTTGTCAATCCGCAGGAACCTGCTGCCCTGCAACTGCTGATTCTGGGCGCAACCTTTCTGGTGATGGCCGGGATCAATGCCGGATTATATGCGTTATTTGCCGGACAGTTAAGGGAGAAAATGCACAGCATCCATGCCCGGAAATGGTTCAACCGCTGCGGCGCAGGCGCTCTCATCGGCGCGGGAATTTTCACAGCCGCTATGCAGAAAAGTTCATAATAGCGCCTTGTTTCAGCCAAAATTATGACTGATACCGGTTCGCCATTGATTTTATACAATGCGGAGGAGTGCAGAAATTAAGCGGAGCGGTTTTCTGCACACGCTCAACAGCGGAAAAACTGGCAATATTGTATCAAATCAATGGAGAATTGGTATGACAGCATATTAGCAGGTACAGAAGATTTTCCTGCATAACCCACAGCAGGAAATAGAAAAGACAGAAAAACTCTCTGTGCCGAAATAAGGATAAATCATTGCATATATATCATTATCCAGAAGATTTAATGATACAGCCACGAATTACACTAATTACACGAATTATGGTTTATGCAGTTCGTGCAGATTCGTGTTATTCGTGGCTAATTTAAATTATATTAAGCTGATTTCGGAGTAAGGAAGTTCCGGAAACAGGATAACCGAAATGTTTTAAGGAGCGATATATAACCATCAAAAACAAAAGGAGAAAAATCATGAAAGAAAAAGTACAGGCTGCATTGAACAAAATCAGACCCGCATTGCAGAGAGATGGCGGGGATGTGGAACTGGTGGATGTTTCCGCTGACGGTGCTGTGAAAGTCCGTCTGAAAGGAGCGTGTTCCGGCTGTCCCATGTCACAGATGACCCTTCGCAACGGCATTGAACGGGTGCTGCGTCAGGAAGTGCCGGAAATCAAATCGGTTGAGCCTGCCTGATTTACGGGAGAAACAAGTATGATTGCAAAAAAAATCGGGGCCGTGATTTCCAAATCCTCCTGGATACGGAAAATGTTTGAGGAAGGGGCAAGACTCAAAGCACAGCACGGCGCGGACAAAGTTTTTGATTTCAGTTTGGGCAACCCCAACCTGAAACCGCCTGCGGCCTTTGAAAAAGCACTCCGGGAGGTTCTGGATTCGGGCGAGGCTGCGGATCACGGATATATGCCCAATACCGGCTATCCCTATGTGCGCGAGGCTGTGGCCGGATATGTGGCAAAGGAACAGGGCATTTCCATTACCGGAAATGAAATCATCATGACCTGCGGCGCGGCCGGGGCTTTGAATGTTGTTTTCAAAACCATTTTTGATCCCGGTGATGAGGTCATCACGCCCGCTCCCTGTTTTGTGGAATACGGAGCTTACGCGGACAATCATGGCGGTGTGCTGAAAACCGTTTCCACAAATGCGGATTTCTCGTTGGATTTGGCCTCGATGTCCGCAGCCATTACGGAAAAAACCAAAGCGGTTCTCATCAATTCTCCCAACAATCCCACAGGCCAGATTTATTCAGCCGAAAGTCTGAAGGATTTGGGAAAACTGCTGGAGGAAAAGGGAAAGGAATTCGGCAGGACAATTTATCTGGTTTCCGATGAACCCTACCGCAAGATTGTTTATGACGGTGCTCAGGTTCCGGGCATTTTCAGCGCATATCCGGAAAGCATTATTGCCACATCCTATTCCAAAGATCTGTCCATTCCCGGAGAGCGGCTGGGCTACATAGCCGTAAATCCCAATGCAAAATACAAATCCGATCTGCTGGCCGGAATGGCCCTGTGCAACCGGACTCTGGGATTTGTAAATGCACCGGCCCTGATGCAGCGTGCAGTGGCACGTCTGCAGGGTGTTACAGTGGATGTTTCCCAGTATGCACGCAAACGCAAACTGCTGTGTGAGGGACTCGCGGACTGCGGATATGAATTTGTCACACCGCCGGGCGCGTTTTATTTGTTTCCCAAATGTCCCATCCCGGATGATGTGGCCTTTGTGAAAGAACTGCAGGAGGAACTGATTCTGACTGTTCCCGGCAGCGGATTTCTGGGGCCCGGACATTTCCGCATTGCATTCTGCACAGACGACAGCACCATTGTCAATGCCATGCCCGGATTCCGCAAGGTGATGGCAAAGTACCGGTAACGATTCAAATTCCGTTCCCGCGTTTTACGCGGGAACGAAGTAAAATCCTTCTGATTTCAAAACTATGAAAGAGGTTCATTTCATGAAGACCTACCGTGTGGAAAAAAAAATCCCTGCTGATAAAAAACTGATACTGGAGGCTCTGCCGTTTCAATCAGAAGAAGTGGTTGAGGTGGTGATACGCGTAGCAAAACCCATGTCCAAACCCAAAAAAAAATCTTCAAAATGGGCAAAAATCGTTCAGCGGGTTCAGAATGATCCTGTTCATCTGGCAGGATATTCCGGACAGTTGAAGAAGGGGTAGTGGGTCAAATTGGTTGATTATGTGCTGTCCGAATAAAGACCACTCTTAAAATAATAACGGTTGATATACATTCCGATAACATTGTCGTGTATTTTTTCGTTCTTTGAAAAACAGATTGTCT
>JBFXEJ010000132.1:0-15175 GCA_050180235.1 Desulfococcaceae bacterium | reverse complement strand
GATATTTTCACTGCCGCAGCGGCGGCATTTTGCTGCAATCATTTTTCTGCTCCTTCGGCAATGGCATGTTGAGAAAAACGGGAGCAGTATAGCATAAGTTTATCAGCATGAAAAGTCCCACTACCGATTTTTGTAAGCAGGATGTTTCAATTTGATTTTCTCCATACATAAACACATTTCCTTAACACTTCCCTGCCATGAATGCCCATCTGCTGACTGCTGTTGCCTTTTCCGTTTGGCAAAACCAGTATGTTTTCAACTGCAAATCCGATATGTTCAGCAATTTCGGAAAGAATCAGATCAGCCGACACACCTGCGCCCGCATAGCGCACATTGTCATTGACCATGAACATGATTCCCCCATTTTTCAGTATTCTGTGGCATTCCTGAATGACACAGGCCATTTCATAAAAATATCCTTTGACCATGCGGGGAATGCCGTTATTATTCAAATCTTTATTCTTTTTTCTGTATTCAAGATAGCCTATAATCAATTGCAGCAGACTGTTGTTTTCACATGATGCAATGGCTTTTGACCAGGTTTTGTTAAATTGCAGGAGATCCTTTTCCCTGTTTTCCACTGTGCAACTGAGCATTTTTTGACGCAGATCAATGAGTTCCTGTTCCTGAATTCCCAGTATGGCATGTTCCAGAGCATAGGTTCTTGTATAATCATAGCGGTTACAGTACGGGGGAGAGGTTATCACAGCCTGATAGTTTGCATTTTCCAAATTGGGCAGAATATTCAGACAGGAACCGTGATACAGTCTGATATTTCCGACAGGCACATTCTTTTCCTGAACATCCGGAAAAAGGCCGCATTGGATATTTTTACTGTTACTGTCATTGAGAATTTCATCCAGTTTGGATACAATGGCCTCTTCAAATGGATAAATTATCCCTTTGTTGAATATTTTTTTTCCTATTCTTCTTCCCGCGCGGTAATCCCAGCGCAGATACTGCCCGTCCTTGCGGGTATAACTGACAGATTCCAGAATACATAAGAGCGCAAAAAGCAGTATTTCCCGGACATCCTCTTTTTCTTCTTTTATGGCAGCCAGATATTGGGATATGGATTTTTCGCTTTCTTCGGGATAGGCTCCGGCAGTGATTCGGAGACTGTTTATTTTTTCGGAAAATTTGAAGTTTTTCCACGGCAGACTGTCTTTCCAAAACGCAATTCTGCTGATTTCATTGTGTCCCAGTTTGTTAGCCGTGATTCTGCTTTTGACAATCTGCTGCCCCAATGGCAGAAGTTCAATGCCTTCGGAATTATAGCCTGTTTCCGATGATGCAAACAATGTGGTTCCTGATCCGGCAAAGGGATCAAATACAATGCCTTTGGGGATATGGTATTCTGTCAGCATATACCTGACCAAATCACAGGAAAAGGCTTCCTTGTATTTGTACCATCTGTATGCGGACAGGCTTTTATTTGCCTGAAAACTGACAAGCTGCCTGTTCAGATTATTATCTGTTTTTATAATATGTTCATAGCGTTTGTATGCTTTTTCATCCGCAGTGCCGATATTTTTCAGATAAGTCTCTGTATACTGATTCTTTTTTTCTGTAAAAATCAGGCCATCATTGATTCCGGTATCATCCGGCATATATTTTGCGTATAAATTCATGTGCTTTTTTCAAAAATATTTGTTATATAAAAGATGCTTATCACTGCCTGATTTCCTGCACACTGTGATTGACAGGTTCATATCCTGAAAAATACTCTCGACTTCCGTTTTTAACACCGGATCTATTTTCGCTGTTATCGTTGTTAGTTCCGCCATGATATCCCCATTATTTGTAATTCAATGAATGGCATGGCTATAAAACCTGCCATTAACATGAAGCAGTATTCCAATCATAATCATGCTGCTTCTGTAAGCGATTCAGCCAACCGCTGTTGCACATCTTCCGAAAAATCCACAATTACAAACTTATTTGCAGGATAGAGATAATCCTCACCTGACTCGTCAATTACACGGATACACCCCACTTCATCTGCTCAGTGGGGTTTTCTGTTGCATAACGACAAGCTCAGTGACAGCCTGGAGCGGAGCGGAAGGCTGTCCACTGGATCACACTGGGTTATTTTTTTTCATTCGAACTGGATTGCCACGCAATCTTGTCTCAGTGCATGCAAATAAATTCATAGCTCAGAACCAAACATACTAATATGCCGCCTGAGTAAAAAGTTCAGGCAGCATCTTATTGTAAGGAATGTGCAATGTGTTACAGTAAATGAGTATTTGCTCCAGAGTGGCTTTTTCCTTTTTTGTTTCAATAAGTAATATTATATCTCTTTCCAATCCTGTAAGTTTTGCCTTGTGCCGCAAATCCGCCTCGTTTATTTTTTCGGGCAAATGACTGTTTGTCTCAAGTTCTTTCAACTCTTTCAATTGCAAATTCTGGATATACGTATCGGTGTTATCATATTTCAGGTCATCAGAATTTTTGTCAGCCTGCAATGCCATGTCATTCTGTAATAAAATCTCACTGTTTTTTTCCATTTCATGTAATTGGGCAATATCCAATGACTGGATATAATCGTCCTGCTCTTCAATTGTTTGCAAATTGTTATTTTTCATCACTTTCACTATATGCTGTTATTGGGATGATATTGTTATGACTGTCAATTCTGAAAATAACTGACAGCTTTTCAGCCTTATTTCTCAGATGATCGTTTGGCTGTAACGGAACAAACCCGCTAATGACAAAGCTCCCTGTGAATGGCATGGCTGTATTCGACACTTTGTAATCTTTCAGCCGGAATAAGGCGTTTATAGCTAAAAATGAAATATTTCTTTTTCTGATGACCATATTTTCAGCAATATGATTCAGATGTTTTGGCAACCATCTGAAAACTGGCTGGTTTAATGCAAGTTTTAATTCCATTTTTTATATCTTTGTATTTATCTTAATAAATGATGTTACGCCAGCCTTTAAAAATCCGGCAGATTACAGGGGCAGCCGTCATTCCGGCAAAAGTCGGAATCCAGTAATATCAAATAATTTTGGATACAGACTTTGGCAGGTATGACGATCTGGCGTAACATCAGTTAATGAAAAATAACATTTGCTTAACCTGTAATTGCGGCCTGAGCGTAGCGAGTGCAATTTTCATGACAAAGGCAGTTATCAGATTGAAGCAGTTGTTAGACAAATTCTCCAAAATATTCATGCTCTATGGCTTTCGATTCTTTTAATTTATTAAATACATGAAAAACAAATCCAAGAAGCTCTTGAAGGTTAATATTTTGGAAATCTGTGATAGATTTTCGGTAGATCAGTAATCTCCATTTATTTGGTGTTAATTCATTATTAAGATTACTTTCGAAGCCTAATTTTAGTAAGTCTTTAACCAAATCTCTAAAACAGTTATCATTCTTCAGTACATCCTTCTTACTTGGATCAACATCAAAAAAGAAAACAATTTCTGGAACTTGTTTTTTTAATTTTATCTTGTGATCATTAACTGAATAATAGAGGCTGATAGCCCACCATTGTCCATATTTGGTCTCTTCTTTATTTGAATATATTTCTATTCCTTTTCTACCCCAATTATCACGGTATTCATAATAGATATTTTTGAATTCTGATTCAATTGAATATAACTCAATCAATAAGGAATTAAATATTGAGTATATTTTTCCTTCGAAGTTCATTTGATAATAAGATGAATAAACCTCAATCTCCGATCTTGTTAATTCTCCATTTTCTTCAAATTCTCCACTCAATTTCCCGTATTCAATAAATTGTTCTGCTATTTTATTCTGTAATTTCTTCCTAAGATATTCAGCTATTTCAGACCATGTTTTAAATACAATAACATCGTTCTTTAACTCTTTTACAATATTCCTATCTGAAGCTCTTGGAGTAATAACCAGCAATTTATCTTTACCATTTAACCATTCTAAATGACTAATTATTTGTTCAACTGATAATTGTCTCCTGTTGGTCTTATTTTCAATATATATATTTATATTATCACCATTTCTGTCTCTAATAATAATTTTCCCATCCGGATTACTATTTCCACCGCCTAAAACTCCATTAATTTGTTGAACTGGATTATCTGAAAAATAGCCATCGCACAGCCATTCCATAAATTCACGATTATTAATAAAATCTACTAATGCCAGAAAGCTATAGGTAAGTTTATTCTCAGGTTGTTGATATGGATTTAAAAATAAGTTTGTTTTCATAACTTCTCCATTTTTTTAAGATTAGCGCACGAAGTGCGTCTGTCTGACCAGTGATTATAGTGATTATACAGTTTCCGCCTATTCACCATAACAAATTGTCTATATCTGGACAATCTTGTCTAAATATAGACAATTTTATCTGTATTTATACAAATTCCAGACATTCACAGTTGTCTGAATACAGACAATTTATCTGTATTCAGACAATTATTTGATTGTCCGTATTTAGACAAAATTTTATCCAACCCCGGTTGTCTGTATTCAGGCAATTCATCCATAATAACGAACTGTTGTCCATCTGCTATTCCCTCCCCCCGAAGGGAGAGGGAAATACAAATTTACGCGTTCTGCATTTCGCAGGCCATGATGGTATGTTTGCACAGCACCGAAGTCGTAATGGAGCCTACGCCGCCGGGAACCGGGCTGATTTTGTTTACAATGGGTTCAGCCTGGGCAAAATCCACATCACCGCAGTATTTTCCGGGATTGTCCGGATCGGGATTGATACCCACATCAATAACCGTCTGTCCTGCCTTGAAGAAATTGCCTTTGAGCATTTTTGCCTTTCCCACTGCTGCAATCACAATTTCTCCGTCCTGACACACGCCCGGCAGATTTTCTGTCCGGGAATGGCAAATCGTCACTGTGCCGTGTTCCCGCAGCAGAAGCATTGCCAGGGGTTTGCCCACAACCAGAGAGCGTCCCACGACAACGCATTTTTTGCCTTTGATCGGGATATTGTAAAAATGGAGCATTTCCATGCACGCGCTCGGAGTGCAGGGGGGAAATCCGGTGGCATCATCGGTGAAGACTTTTGCCTGTCCGCTGGTGGTAAGGCAGTCCACATCTTTTTCAACCGGAATCAGGGTTCTGATCTTGCGCTCATTGAGATGTTTGGGCAGCGGAGAGAACATCAGAATGCCGTTGACATCTTTTTTTGCTCCGATTTCAATGACCGCTTTTTCAAAAGCCGCCTGATCTATGGTTTCCGGATATTCAAACACCTGACAGTCCATGCCCACGGCTGTGCAGGTTTTTTTTGCGCCGCCTTCATAAAACAGATCATCAGGACGTGCGCCCACACGGATAATGCCGAGTTTCGGGGTTGCGCCTTTGGCTTTCATTGCCTCAACCCGTTTTACCATGTCCGCCTTCATTGCATCTGCAACCGGTTTTGCTTTCAGAACTTCTGCCATTGTAAATGTTCCCCCTTATTTTGAAAGTTTGGAAATGACCAGATTCAAAGTTTCATCCGCAATTTTGCAGCCGTCATTGACAAGGCGATCCATTTCTTCCCTTGCGGATTTGACAAATTTCTGATCTTTGATGGTATTGAGATTGATGATGACATTGAGTTTGCCGGAAATCAGCGCAGCTTTCATGAAAACCACGCCGCAGCCCACATCGGAAATCGCGAGCATGGTTCCAATCTGACCCATACGCTGATGAATTTTGATTCCCTCATATGCCTTGCGCATAATTTCCATCGGCACGGAACATGCGGTTTTGGAGCATTGCTCCATAGTTTCTTCCTTGAATTTGATCTCTTCAGGTGTGGTTTTCGGAAGACCGTATGCTTTGGACAAAGGCTCGAACACTTCAGCGTCTTTGTCTACCAGTGCCTCCAGTTCGGAGATGACTTTGTTTCCTTTTGCAATCAGGTCTTTGACTTCAGGCTCCACATCAGCATATTTTTTCTTGCCAACAGTGAGATTGCCCACCATGTTGGAAAGAGCCATGCCGATTGCGCCGCCCATTGCTGCAGCGCCCCCGCCGCCCGGAACCGGGGCTTTGGATGCCAGCACTTCGATAAAGTCTTTACAGGATTTGTCCACCATTGATGCCATGCTTGCGTATTCCTCCTTATGGGGTTGTTGTTGCGGTTAAAATATCTTTAACCGGGGTGAATTTGATTTGCTCTGAGAATTTTTCCTCAGAATTTCTGATAGGGAGAATATGATTATTTAGTCCAATAATGCCTTTCTGTCAAGAAACACATACAAAAATACAGATGTTCCGCCATGTTTTTTTGAAAAACATAAGTAAAATAATGATATATTTTTGATATTTGTATATTTTTTCATATTTCAGGAAAATGTGAAAAAATATATTATGGGAAAAGATGCTTAATTAACTGATGTTACGCAGATTCATAATACCGGCGAAAGCCGGTATCCGGAACCGTCTGAAAATACCGGATTCCGGCTTTTGCCGGAATGACGGGAAATACAGCATTCTGACGGATTCTGAAGGTTTGGCGTAACATCAGTTATATAATATGTCAGTTTCTTTCACCGTTGTGAGTGTGCAAAAAACCGCTCCGCTTAATTTTTGCAGTCCTCCGGATTGCATTCCGCATTGTATAAAATCAATGGAGAATTGGTATTACGCCAGATCATCATACTGACGAAAGTCAGTATCCGGAAAATATTGAAAACACCGGATTCCGGCTTTTGCCGGAATGAAGGCTGCCACGCAGTAATCTGCCGGATTTTAAAATGTTGGCGTAACATCAGTTGGTGGTGGGTCAAATCCGTTGATCCTGAATCCGGATTCCGCCGCAGAGACAAGGCATGCCTTGTCTCTGCAACCTGAATCCCTGTTTCATCAACAGGTTTGACCCACTACCCATCAGTTATTTAATCACTGATGTTACGCCTCTTCGTCATACCGATTAACGCCGGTATCCATAATAAAGCTGAACCATTTTGATTTAGCTTTTTGGCCTCTTCGTCATACCGGTTAACGCCGGTATCCATAATCATTTGAAATTACCGGATTCCGGCTTTCGCCGGAATGACGGGGGATACAATAACCTGCTGATTTTTGAAAGGGTGTCGTAACATCAGTTAATCATTTTTTCAAAAATTTTCCGGCATAGTCAGAACGGGGCTGAAAGGATGGTAAAGGGGATCTCCGATCAGAACCATTTTCCACGAAAGATAGGGCAGACTGACAAAATAGGATTCTGCCAGTTCCAGATATCCTTCGCTGAGAAAGCGGAAAAAAAGTTCAGGAAGGGGAAAGGCTCCCACATAAGGTTCACCAACCGGGCCGATGGTTGCTGCAATGCCTTTTTCCAGCATCCGTTTGCACCAGACCTGTGATCCCGGTTTTTTCAGGGTGGCACATTCGCTGCTCGCGATATGATAACCCACAGAACCGGGACGCCATGTAAAAGAATCCGCATATTTTCCCAGACTGTACCATCCGCAGTACAGGGCAGCATCCGGACATTCCCCTTTCTGAAAAAGTGCCTCGGCATCGTTGACCTTTACCGGCATCCTGCCCTGCTCTTTCAGAAAAGCCGCAGCCCGGTGAAGGGATCGGTCATAATACCGGTATCCGCCGGTGACAGTTTTCTGACCCGGATCAGGCCAGCGTGCATCAAAATACGCACTGCCGCGCAGACCTTCAGATTCGGTACTTATGCTGTCATCAATAATGCGTTTAACGGTTTCCGGATCAGGGCCGTCCAGACGGCTGACCATCAGCACATTTTCCTTTGGAATCAAATCTTTTCTGGCATGATTCCCGGCATAATAAGGATTGGAAACCCAGCCTTTCAGGGGGTAATCTGCCTGATATACCAGAGCCAGTTCTGAATCCGGGGACGCGGTAAGGTCATTTTTCTGATCCTGTGCATGAACCTCCTGCCTGATCCGATCCAGAATTCCGTCTGTCTCTTTTCCCTTTGTGTTTTTTCCAAAAATGATATTTTTGATGATGTCTTCGATTTCCCCCTTGTCCCCAAACAGAGATTCTGTTTCATCGTCCTGATTTTCAGATGATTTTTCCGATGAAGGCGGCGTAAGAATCCGCAGCGGCATTCCATACACAAGCAGCAGACAGCGTATGCGCCAGCAGGGAAAAACTTCAGAAAGATATTCACGGACAGGCATCAGAATTTTTTCCCTGTATTCCTCCCGTGTGCATTCCTCCTGATCTCTGACATCCAGAATCAGAAGATGCTCCAAAGGAATCTTCCGCTGTTCCATATAATAGTGGGCCAGCCGGACGCTGTCCTTGTTTTTCCCGTTTGCAATGAGCAGAATATCCTCAGGTTCCAGGGCTGCGGCGGACAGGGGTGCGGACAGGGCAAGCAGCAGAATACTGATAAACAATGTATGATTCAAAACAGCAGATTCCTTTTTTTGAATTTGGGACTTCTTTAATTAAGCAAAGCGATTTTTTGCACAATCAGTCTGCTCCGGCGGAGTGCAAAAGCAAAAAACCGCTTTGCTTAATTTTTGCACTCCTTGCCAAAAAAAACCAAAATTAAATCAGTATATCATAAATAATTTCAATGCTCAACGGATTTCAGTGCAGATCGGATTTCCGGCCCGGATCAGTTTTTGTTCTTGCTTTTCAGTCTTTTTTTGTATAAGTATTTCATATTATAAATGTAATACCGATTCTCCATTGGTTTTATAAAATGCGGAATGCAAATCCGGAGGAGTGCAGAAATTAAGCAAAGCGGTTTTCTGCACACGCGGAACAGCGGAAAAACTGCCAATATTGTATCACATCAATGGCGAATTGGTATAAACACAGCAAAGGCATGAACATATGGATTCACAGAGTCCGGAATATGGGAACAGGGAAGAAGAACTGATCCGGCTGCGGGAGCGTGTCCGTGAACTGGAAACAGGAAATCAGGAACGCAGTCAGGCAATGGAAGAGCTTCGGAAAAGGGAACAGCGGCTTCGCACCGCTCTTGACAATGTCAAATCAGCCATTGTCCTGCTGGATGTGCAGGGCCGTATTATCTGCTGCAACCGGCACTGTCAGGAAATATCCGGTTTTACCCGGGAAGAAATTACCGGCAAATCCCATCTGGATTTTACAATTGCCGAGGACATTCCGCAGGCTTTGGAGAGGATGCAGAAAATCATACACGGAAAAATCAGGGATTATACCACAGAAAGAAGATGGCGGAAAAAAGACGGGACAGGGATATGGACAGAAATGTCTGTTTCCGCAGTGCCGGATGCAAATGGGGAAATCCAATACCTGACCGCATCCGTCACAGACATAAGCGACCGGAAACGCTTTGAAGCTGCGCTTATGGAAAATGAGCGGCATCTGCTGGAAAGCGAGCAGTATCTTTCCACTGTGCTGGAAACTCTGAGGGCCGGAGTTCTGATTGTTGATTATCTGTCTCACCGGATCAATGATGTAAACCGCTATGCTGCCAAACTGATCGGAAGCGAGAAGGAAAAAATCATTGGCAGGCCCTGTTACAGTTTTTTCAGCGGGGCAGGCACCGGAAAATGTCCGGTCACGGATATGGGCAGAACGCTTGAAAATTTTGAACAAAGCCTGATTGCAGAGGATGGCAGACATATCCCCATTCTGAAAAGCGTGACCACATCTCTCCGCAATGGCAGAAAACAGCTCATTGAATGTTTTACAGATATAAGTTTTTTGAAAAAGCTGATGAAAGAGCAGGAAATGGATACCGGGCTGGCCAAAAAAATTCTTGTTGCCATCAACGGATGCATTCCCCGTTATACGGATCTGCCCGGAGGACTGTCTCTGTTTGCAGGTGTTATCTCCCTTTCCTGCCATCAGGAAGGAGGTGATCATTATTTTATCCGCACCCTGCCTCCGGATGAAGGGCATCCGCAGGGCAGAACCCTGATCAGTCTCAAAGATCAGTCCGGCCATCAGGTCGGCTGCATACTGCGCTCCATTTTTACGGATCTCATATACCAGTCCGTAATGCACTGCCGCGCGTCCGCACAGATTGAGCAGATTGTCTCGCATGTCAACCGGATGCTGGGTCAGTCTGATTTTTTTTCCAAAGAGGATTTTCTGACATCCGTGAACTGTGAAATCGATCATGCCAGCCTGATGATGCGTTATGTGTCCTGCGGACATCCCAGATTTTTTGTTATCCGGAATGGTCACCGGACAATGCTGCCTGAAGGCAAAGGCAGGGCCGGCGCAAATCCGCCCATGATTGTTTTGTCTGATTATTCGTATTCCGCAGGCGAATTTCAGATGGAGCCCGGGGACAGGCTGATTCTGTACACAGACGGTCTGCTGGATGCAACCGTGCCTGCGGAAACACAGCAGAAAGGCGGTGAGTCCCTCAGTGTTTCCGATTTGGAAAGTATGGCTGGCCGTCTGCTTTCAGGCAGGCCGAATATGCCGGTGGAAGATATTATGATGCAGTTGATAAAGGAAATCGCAAGGATCAGCGGAACAGAAATTGATCCGCGCGGAAAAAATTTTTCACACGATGATATTACCCTGCTGGGGATTGAAATTGAAAAACAGAAGGACTTTGCCGAGGAAATATGGTATCTGCGGGATGCTGGGGACTTTCAGCAAAAAACTTCTGATTTTATTCACAAACGGATGCAGGAATGGGAATCACTGGGTTTTTCAAAACCCTTCCGGCTGCAAATCTGCTTTGAGGAAGCCATGATCAATGCCTGGATGCACGGCAATCACTGCGATCCTTACAGTCCCATATCTGTCCGTTACCGCTACGGCAATGATTTTCATATTGAAATCACGGATGCAGGGCAGGGTTTTGACATCAGAAATGCCCCGGATCCCAGAAAAAAAATCAATCTGCTTAGAGAATCCGGCAGAGGTCTTTTCATCATACGCCATTATACTTCCCGCGCGCGGTGGAATGACAAGGGCAGTCAACTGATGATGGTCTTTAAAAAATATCCGAATTCCACAGAGGAAAAATATATCCGTATGGCAAACGGGAATCTTTACAATGATCAGTGTTTATGAATCAGGCACGGGTCAGGGAAAATATGGTTTCCAGTTCCATATCTGACAGCAGATAATAAATATCCTCGGAAAGATTGACAATGCTGATCCTGCCGTTTCTGTCCGGCATGTTTTTGTAAAGCAGCAGCAGTTTTCCCACGCCCGCGCTTCCGATATAGGTTGCGCCCTTCATGTCAATAACCACTTCCCGGGTTTGGGAAAGATCCAGTTTCTCAAATCCTTCTTTCAGTTTTTCCGCTCCCAGATGATCCACGCTTCCTGATATTTTTATATCAATGCGCTGCCCCTGCTGATGAATTTCATACTCCATGCCGTCTCCTTTTATTTTTAAGCGCAGGCATCCTGCCTGCGAAACCATGCACAGGCATGGATGCCTGTGCCACTCTGCCTGAAACCGGTCAAAAATTCTCCAGATCCTTTTCTGTAAGGAAATCTTCCGCGTTTTCCCCGGTTCCGCTGCTGCCGGATACGGTTTCCTTTTTCTCCGGCTGGGCCTGTATCTCTTCCATATGCCTTTTTTCGGATCTGCCGCGCCTGTTTTTCTTTTGTTTCAAACTGCTCCGGCTTCCGGTGATGGAAACCAGTTCTGCAATCATTGAGCGCATGGCTCTGGCCTGTGCATAGAGCTGTTCACTGGCGGAGGCAGATTCCTGGGAATTTGCTGCCATGCCCTGGGTGACAATGTCAATTTCCTGTACTGCCCTGTTGATCTGCTGCAGACTCAGGGACTGTTCTTTGCTGGCTGATGTGATGGAAAAGGTTTTTTCTCCCATCAGAGTGGCTGATTCCACTATGCCTTCAAAATCATGACTCATTTTGCGCAGGGCTTCTGCGCCCGTAACAATGCGGCTGCGCATTCCCTCCAGCAGTTCTTCTGTGCCACTGGCCGCATCTGAAGCTTTGAGTGCCAGGCTTCTGACCTCTCCGGCCACAACCGCAAATCCTGCGCCGGCACTGCCAGCGCGCACTGCTTCCACTGCCGCATTAAGGGCAAGCAGGTTGGTCTGAAAGGCTATGTCATCAATGGTTTTTGTGACTGATCCGATTTTGGAACTGTCTTTTTCAATCATTTCCATGTCATGGGTCAGTTCCTTGAGGGCTTTCAGAGAATGCGCTGTGCGTGCCACATTCCGGTTCATCAGTTCTTCCGCCCCGCTGGTAATGTCACTGGTATTCACACTGGACGCTGAAAGTTGTTCCAAAGTGGCAGATGTTTCCTGCAGAGCAGCCGCCTGCCGGGAAGCTCCCTGTGCCATATCCTGACTGGCCTCTGCCACATGATCCGAAGCCTGTGAAATCTCTTCGGAAGCCATTTCAAGACCGTCTGAAATTCTGCGTATCACTCCGAATGCCCTGCCGGTAAGCAGCCAGATGGCAGCCACCATAGCTGCCATAGCAGTCAGTCCGAGGAAAAAAGTCACGGTTTTGACGCGGCGGATTGGTTTCAGAAATTCATCTTTTGTGATAGTGGCCAGCACAATCCATCCCCGGTTTTCATCTGTTCTGAAGGCTGCGATTTTCTGTGTTCCGTTCCAAAGATATTCCACCACCCCGTTTTTCTGCGACATGATGATTTTTCCGAAATCCAGAGTGTTCAGATCCGTGCCAAGAATCACTTTTTTGTCCGGATGGGCCAGAATCACGCCTTTGGCGTCTGCAACAGTCAGATAACCGCTTTGTCCGAGCTTGAAATCCGCTATATGTTTTTCGGAAAAATCATTGAGTTCAAGCGGGGTTCCGATAATGCCGATGATTTCTTCCTTATCCCTGATCGGAGCCGTGATCAGACTGACAGGTTTGCCGCTGGCCGGGGACTTTCCCACATTCCCCACCCATATCTCCCCTTCACGGGCTTTGCGGATATTGATTTCATAAACCGGTATTTTTTCCACTTCAATGCCAATGGCTTTGCCTTCAACGGAATCAGTGAAAATTTTCCCCTGTGTGTCAGCCAGAAACATGGCTTCATAAAAAGGGGACAGTTGATGATAATATGCCAGCCGTGCCTGGGCTTCGGCAAAAAGCGGATCTGCTGAAAAAATGGCAGCGTCATGTGCTTTGTCCGCCATCCAGTTGCGGAGTTCAAAAACTGTTTTGACAGCAAAGGCTTCCATATCAGCTTTCTGGGCCTGAACAATGGCTGAAGATGCTATCCGGTAGCTAAGCCAGGCAATGCCGTTGATGCTTATGGCAGCCAGGGGAATGAGGACAAGCAGGAGTCTGGTTCTCAGATTCATAATCATCACTTTCTGTTGCATATTCATATTTGGGGAAAGAGTTTTTATGCTCTGTTTATCTTTCTCAGATTGCTGTCAGGTGATTTCTGAAAACAAAAATACCGGTTCAGTCATCTGAAAGATTTGACAACTTTTGGAAAGTTGTCAAATCTGGGGTATATTCTTTTCCGGAAATTTCCTAAATATCCCATTTCAGTTCACAGGCACAGGGCAAAAGCCGGAAGCTTCTGATACTTTGGCGGGATATTTTTTTCTGAAAATCACCTGAAAACTTTATTTTGCTGAAAAGGTGTTGCACATGCTGATGTCGCCGCTTTGAAATCCCCGTCTGAACCATCCTGCCCGCTGCGCGGATGTGCCGTGTGTAAAGGAATCCGGAACCACATAGCCCTGTATCTGCTTTTGAATCCGATCATCGCCCAGACTGCTTGCCGCATTAAGAGCTTCTTCCGCATCACCGTCTTCCAGAAGTTTACGTGTTTCTCCCGCATGATAACCCCACACTCCTGCCAGACAGTCGGCCTGCAGTTCCAGTTGCACCATCAGTTTGTTGGCCCCGACTTTGTCTGACTGCTGCTGCAATCTGTGCACCTGAGGCAGAATTCCCAGCAGATTCTGCACATGATGCCCGACTTCATGGGCAATAACATATGCCTGCGCAAAATCTCCGGGGGCTTTGAACCTTTGTTTCATTTCCTGATAAAAACGGAGATCAATATACACTTTCTGATCTCCGGGACAGTAAAAAGGCCCCATAGCTGACTGGGCAAATCCGCACGCGGAATCCACTGAACCTGAAAACAGAACCAGTTTCGGCTCTTTGTATGTTTTTCCCATTCTGCGGAACAGTTCATTCCATGTGGTTTCTGTATCTGCAAGCACAACCGAAACAAATTTCGCAAGTTCATCCTCTTCCGGTCTTCCGGTCTGCACCTGACTGTTCTGTTCTTGTGGTACGGGCTCATCAAGCATCTGAATTAGCTGACTGGGATCAACGCCAAATAACATTGCAATAATGACAATAAAAACAATTCCGATTCCCCCGCCCACAACACGCCCCGGCCTGACACCCCGCCGATCCTCCACATTGCTGCTTTCCTTTTGATCCCGCCAGCGCATATAAACTCCTTTCTCTGTCTTCCGATTTTTATTATGGGCATGCAGTAAGTCAAAAAAACCATCTGCCCGTTTTTTCCTGTCAATATGAAATGTTGAATATTGACAGCAGTTTTTTCTATCACCGGTACTGTGAAAAAGCAAGAATTTTTTCCTGGATAAAAACTGAAAAATAATAAATTCAGACTATTACCTTTTTATCAGATAACAGAAGGCTGCTTTCAGGGCTTTGATTTTACATAAATGATTATGAGGAAAGCCCGTCCATCAGAGCAGCCGCATTTTGTCCAAGCACATCATGGTTGTATCCGCCTTCCAGAATGGCAAAACAGCCGCCGTGATTTTTATTCGCAGTGGAACGCACCATCGCGCCCATAGAGTAATAATCTTCGGTTTCCAGCAGACCGCCCCAGTCTTCCTTATGATGATCAAAGCCTGCGGAAATACCGATAATATCCGCTTTTACATCAGCCAGAGTCCGGGCCACTTCCCGGATATAATCCTCCCGGCTGCGTTCCGGAGGATTGTAAATGTCAACCCATTTTTCCCTGCCCAGAATATTGACAGTTCCGTCTCCGTAATGCAGATCAAAATCCAGCACAAAGGCCGATTGAATCTTTCCTTTTCTTTTGAGATGGGAAAGCGCAACAGCCATATTGTTGAAATAACAGAATCCCCAGCAGGAATCCGCAGAAGCATGATGTCCGGGCGGCCGGATAAGAGCAAAACAGCAGGGCTGTTCAATTCTCAGGTTGATCTTTTGAAAAATATCTTCTATAAAAGATGAAAAACTGAATTCTGTACGGAAGGAGTTATCATCATGCTGAAGAGTTTTTTATCCGAGATAAAAGACCCCCG